>JAFUQX010000019.1 GCA_017472145.1 Ruminococcus sp.
AATCACCCCATCACCTCCGACACCACGGAATACGGTATCCTCACGGTGATGGGCCTGGATGCCTACATTGTCCAGACGGCCTATGCAAACTGCTCAGCCACGGGCTTTGCATCCAAGGGCGGCGTGTTTGTGCGTACTTCTGCGGACAGCGGCGTGACCTGGAGCGGATGGATGCAGCAGGCTATGACAGCGGCGGCAGCGGTAACGACCGCAGAAACAGAAACGGAGGTGTAATATGAAAAGGAACTGGAAAGCATGGTTTAAGGCGGCGGCCGTCCGGGCTGCGAAAACTGTAGCACAGACGGCTGTAGCATCAATTGGTATAGCCGTTACAATAGGCGATGTTGACTGGATTTATACAGCAAGTGCGTCTGCTCTTGCGGGAATTCTGTCCCTTCTTACAAGTGTAAAGGGACTTCCCGAAGTCACCGAAGAGACTGCATAATAAAGAAAATCCGTCTGAAGCATCACTCCAGACGGATTTGTCTTACTTGATATTAAGCTTGCGGACAAGTGCTTCTTGCAGCAGTTGAGAGAAATTCACACCGGCAAGCTCTGCTTTCGCATTCAGCCATGATGGAATTGTAAGCGTCTTTTTTACCGCTCTGTTATCTGTCATTTTGCGGTACAAGGTTGTATCCGCATCAATAAGGCTGACAAAGCCCTGTTCGGCCCTCAGATTCAGAGTAGGCGCAGGAATTTCCTCACCTCTGTCTTCCGCAATGCACAACCACATTTCCACGGCATCACGTGCCATTTCGATTGCGTCCTGTAAGTCTTCGCCTGTTGTGCAGCATCCGCTCAGGTCAGGTACACGGACATAGTATTTTCCGTTTTCCTCTTCAAAAATTGCCGGGTATACATATTTCATAATACCACTCCTTTTTTAATGTTATCTATATTATCCCCCATAGGGGGCAGAGATTATAAAATCCCTGCCTCTCTGAGGATTGTTTCAGCAGTGCGTTTATCAAGGTCTCCCTTGTGCCGTGGAATCGGGATTTTTGTTCCTGTTCCGTCTTTTACGGCTGCATCGTGCTTTGCGCCGTGAACGATTTTCCAACCGTTTTTTTTGAGGATTTTTTCCAATTCCCTTTTTGTCATTTCCTCACCTCCTGTATATATTATAACACGTATTTATACGTGTGTCAAGAGATTCTCTTGTAATTTACAAAAAATTAGTATTTCACTTCATGGAAAGGAGTAAACCACATGAAAGAAACCCTCTGCACCATCCTGGGCGTGACCGGGAGCATTATCGCCGGACTGTTTGGGGGATGGGACGCATCCATCATCACACTGCTCATCTTCATGGGCGTGGACTACATCACAGGGCTGATCGTTGCGGCTGCAAGGAGATCTCCCAAGAGCAGCACAGGCGGTCTCTCCAGCGCCATCAGCCTGAAGGGGCTTGCCAAGAAATGTGTTGTCCTGCTGCTGGTGCTGGTAGCCGCCCGGCTGGATATCATGCTGGGTACAAGCTATACCCGGGATGCGGTATGCCTTGCATTTATGGCAAATGAGCTGATCTCCATCCTGGAAAATGCCGGGCTTCTGGGCATACCGTTGCCGGCGACTCTGACCAATATGATCGAGATTCTACAGCGAAAGAATAAGGAGGAGGATAAGTAATGAAAATTTGTATTGACGCAGGGCATTACGGAAAATATAACCGCAGCCCGGTAAACGGCGCATACTACGAATCTGACATGGCCTGGAAGCTGCACCTGTATCTCAAGGCCGAGCTGGAAGCCTATGGCGTGGAGGTCGTGACGACCAGAGCAAAACAGGCAAAGGATCTCTCTCTGATGCAGCGCGGCCAGGCGGCCAAGGGCTGTGATCTGTTTATCAGCGTGCACTCTAACGCTTGTGAGGACGAGACGGCCGATCATCCTCTGGCCTGCTGCACGATCACAGGCAAGGCCGACAGCATCGGTCAGAAGCTTGCAGACGCAGTTGCAGAAACCATGGAAACAAAGCAAAAGGGGCGAATCCGGAAGAAAAAAGGTACATATGGCAACGACTGGTTCACCGTGCTTTATGGAGCGGCCTCTGTGGGTGTGCCCGGTGTGCTGATGGAGCATAGCTTTCATACGAATCGGGCGGCTGTGGATTGGCTGCTTGTGGACGCAAATCTCCGGAAGCTGGCCGCTGCGGAAGCCAAAACCATTGCGGAGCATTATGGGCTTACAAAGGCGACTGCAAAGCCCTCCGCACCGGCTGCCAGCGCACCGGATACGGCAACCACGTCCTATCGTGTGCGTGTCACCATCGATGATCTGAACATCCGCACCGGCCCGGGTACGAATTATCCGACTACGGGTAAATTCACCGGCCGAGGCGTGTTTACCATCGTCGAAACGCAGGGTACATGGGGCCGGCTCAAGTCGGGGGCCGGGTGGATCAGCCTGAATTATGCCACTAAAATTTAGCACAAGACAACAAAACGGCGGTACCAGGGTTTTCCCGGTATCGCCGTTTTTTTGTATGTTTATACCGCAGCTATCCAATGTGAGCAGCTGCCAGGGCTTTTACAGATCACGGAATGTAAAAGTATACGCCACAATTACCTGTATACTGATCCAGTGTGCCGGATCCTGAATGTGAATAATACGCCAGGATATCGTCCACATCGAGCTGATTGATATATCCGTCCCCGTTGGTATCCGCCGCCTGCGGTACAGGAGTGGCTACATTCGGGAAATACAGCTCTGGGTTGGCTACGGCTACACTGACAGGAAGATTTCTACTTCCGGTAAGTGCATTGTATTTTATGGATGCGGTGGATACAGCGCTGGAATCGCTCATTCCAATACGTCCGTCATTGTCAACATCGCCGTAGCAGCGGTACACCCCTGCATTGGCATACATTCCAGCACCAGAGACAAGGGATATAGCAGCTAAACTAACCGCAAACACCTTACGAAGTACACTTTTCATATTATTCATCCTTTCCATAAATGGCAATTTTGCGTCCGCTTGATTTTTTACTTACGGAACGTAGAAGTATACGCCGCAGTTACCTGTGTACTGATCCAGGACGCCAGCACCAGACTTTGCATAATAGCTCATAATATCATCCGCATCCTGCTGGTTGATGTAGCCATCCTGATTCGTGTCTGCGGCCTGCGGTACAGGGGTGTCCACATCCGGGAAGTAAACGGCCGGTCTTGCTACAGCATACTCAACAGGAAGATTTGAGTCTCCTGTCAAAGAGCTGAATTTTGAAATTGCGCTATTAACAATGGTACAGTCGCTGATATTAATCAGCCCATCGTTGTTGACATCGCCATAGCGATAGTAGCTTCCTGCGTCTGCGTACAGGCTTGCGCCGGAGATAAGGGTCATAGCTGCCAGACCAGCTGCGATTGCTCTCGTAAACTTTTTCATAGTAAACATCCTTTCAATACATTGTAGTCTTTGCTTTTTATATGGCTGCGCATAAACGAACAGATGTACGGCCCATTGGACTCACCTCTTTCTTTGTTTTATACTTGTTTTCCTGTAAAACATAATTCTTTCAAATTGTCCTTCGCTATATATAATCAAGATAGCGCACGTTTTGTTACACTGTTTTTTTAAGTTTGTATGATTGCATAAATCAAAGGTATATAAATTGTGCATTTCGATAGTAAGCTCATTGATACATTGACAATTTATGTGATATGTGTTATACTATATTTACGGGCCGATGCAGCTCGTAGCTATATTTTATAGATTCTGCCCCTGACTATCTTAGATGGTTGGGGGCAGGGTCTATTTGATATAATTATGCGCGATTATGTGCGCTGCAAACAGTGTTTAAACGTGGGTTTTGCGTTTTGCGTGTCAGTTTTTTGCATTTTGCGTGACAAGCCACAACTTTTTGGGAAAAATCAATCAAAACTGCGAAAAAAGGCTGATTCTGCGGAAATGTTTTTCGGCGGCAACAAAAAGAAAATCACGCATTTTCGGCGAAATACCGATTTTGCGTGATTTCCTTAATATATTCAATTGGTGGAGGCGAGGGGAATTGAACCCCTGTCCGAAAACCGATTCATGAAACCTTCTACGAGCGTAGTTTATCTACTCAAGTTCCCCGCTGCAGCCGCCGATAAACAGGCTGAAACAGCAGGTAGTTCAAATACATTTCTGCGGTGTGAACAGGCCGCCGAAACGTTCACCACTGCGATGATGCCGCAATGCAGGCCGTGGTACTCCTGCACTCGACAGTAGCTGACTTAGGCAGCTACCTGTACGCTCTTGTTAAAGCTTACAGAAATGTTGTTTTTAGCGTTTAATTTTAAACGTGCCATGTTTTTTAAGAGTCACAGCAAACTCTGCTCGCTTATCTCACTGCACAATCCCCGTCGAAACCGTTACGCCCCCATTCTTAATGAAAGCTCTCCTTAACTGCACGGTGAATCTGACGCTGGGCATCCTTCTTGGCCGCACTTTGACGCTTGTCATAAAGCTTTTTACCCTTGCACAAGCCTACCTTTACCTTTACCTTGGAGTCCTTGAGATAAAGAGACAGCGGTATCAATGTGAGACCATCCTGCTTTACCTTCCCGAAAAGACGCAGAATCTCACGCTTGTGCATCAAAAGCCTGCGCACTCTTCTGGGATCCGTACGGGACAAACCATCCTTTTCATAAGGCGAAATATGCATTCCCTTCAGAAACAGCTCCCCATTCTCAATATCACACCAGCTGTCCTTCAGATTTACATTTCCCTGACGAATGGACTTTACCTCGTTGCCTTTCAGTTCAAGGCCGGCTTCCATGTCCTCCAGAATGAAGTATTCATGCCGCGCCTGACGGTTTTCGCTGATCAGCTTTGTGCCCTTTGTGATCATTCTGCACCTTCCTTTCTGATATGTTGGTCATTTATTATATCACATCGCAAGCTTCTTGTCTATAGGTATAGATTTAACAATTCGTTACAAAATGCTGAACTCACTCATCCTTATGAATTCCCATGCGCTCAAAAACGATCTGATACCCATCTTCGCCATCTTTAATCGTACGATTTACACGGCTGATCGTCGCTGTGCTTGCGCCTGTCTCTGCAACAATATCTGTGAAAACATGATGTGTATACAGCATCATGGCCACATGCATCCGCTGCGCCATCGCATTCAGCTCCTGGTATGTACATAAATCCTTGAAGAACGCACGACACTCATCAGTATCCTTCAACTGGAGAATCGCCTCGAATAATGTGTCAACATCCTTGTTGAACCGATCTTTTTTCATGGTCCGTCGCTCGCTTTCTATACTGATATCTATATTTTAGCATATTAAAGCGCAAATGTAAAGTCCTTTTTGAAAAAAATTTTCTCCTGCGGCCTGTACAATATCAAAATATACGATATTTCTCCTTTTTCCCTTATCTGATCACCTCTTGACCAAAGGAAAATACACGTGCAGCCGGAACCATTCTCCGTCCAGCTCAGCCTCCATTCGGCCATTCATGCGCTTGGCCAGGCCCTTGGCAATAGCAAGTCCTAATCCGGCCGAGGAATGGGTGCGGGCCGGATCTGCTTTATAAAATCGATCAAAAACCTGTGCAATCTCCACCTTCTCCGGATGCTTCAATTTGTTGGAGCAGGAGAAATGCACCTCACCCTCTTCCTGCTTCATCCGGAGAAACACCTTACTGCTTCCATGCTCCAGCACATTTTTCAGGATATTCTGTACAATGCGCCGGATCGCCTCGGTATTGCCTATCATTTCAATTTTCCCCTCGCAGAAATCTGTTTCCGGCGTAATCCCCTTCTCCTGAAAATCATTGTAAAAGGCAAGGAGTGCATTGCATACACAGCTGTAGAAATCAACCGGCTTTGTTTGCAGGGTATACGCTTCGTTCTGGAGCTTGGTATATGTGAAAAGCTCCTCCAGCATATCCTTGAGACTTTCAATACGGCTTTGAATCACAGAAATATACTGCTGCCGCTCCTCCTCTGATTCAGCCTGAGAGAGCAGCTGAAAATAGCCATCCAGAGAGGTCAGAGGCGTTCGGATATCGTGAGAGATATTGGTGATGGCCTCCTTCAGATCCCGTTCTCCGGCTGCGGCCTCCCGTTTCAGCTTCTCTGACTGTTCCAGTACGATATTTACCTGATCAGCAAGATCACTGAGCTCCGGAAAGGGCAGACCTGACCGCAGCCGGAGATTGGTCCTGTTCTTCTGAAGAAACACCATATGGCGGCAGGCTGCCTTCACCTGCCGCCTGTAAGCGGTAAATAGCAGAATCAGAAGAACACTTAATATTGTCATAAGTATTCCCAGAATGAGCATTTTTATCCTCCTATCGGATATCCCGTTTCTGAATCACTGTCATTGAAATCACAACCGAAACAGCTGTAAATGCAGCTCCGACGATTATGATCCTCAGCAGGTCATTCTGTTCCAGCCCGCTGGTCACACAGCCGATATTGGATTCGATCATATATCGGCCAAAGTCAAATTTTTTGGAAACACCAGCCGAATGCAAAGCAATATTGATCACATTGTACGCAAGCGCAGAAAAACCGCTGCTGCACAGGATACCAAAGGTCATACTGAGTGCGGAGCTTCTGAAAAGGATCGTAAGCATAAGTACAACTGCACCAAAAGCAAAGTGCAGAAGATAATGCAGTCCAAAGATTTCAAGAAGATCCGTCATCGGACCAGGCACAAACCTTTCGCCCCACCAGATGCGTCCGGCCACAGCCGTAAATACGACATACACAGCAAGGATAATGAAAACCTGCACAGCCGCTGCGATCAGCTTGGAGAGGATCAGCAAACCCCGGCTGGAAAGCTGCCCTGCGATGTTTTTAATAAATCCGTGCTTTGATTCGCCATTGACAAACAGCGGAATAAAGATAACACAAAGAATCAGCATCAGACGGCTTGCAAAATTTATATTCACCAGCTCGCTGCATGGGATCTCGCCATCGATCCATTCGTAGTTGGTTGGCACAGAAATTCCAAGACTGATCTGAACATCTGCATCTGCTTCAAGTGAGAGGGACGGTTCGGTCGATGTATCAAGATCATATTTTGTCATACCGGTACTGAAAAATGCAAGCCCGATAACGGTTACCAGCATCACCCAGAAGGATACAGAACGAACCAGCCGATGGAGATCCATTTTAATCAAGTTTGTCATTCTGCGCACCTCCTGTCAGATTCAGATAGTAGTCTTCAAGTGCCTCATTTTTCACTGTGATACTCATCGTTTTAATGCCGTTCTGTGCCAGCTGTACGGTGATCTCTCCGCTGTCCTCAAGCCGCTCGAAAATCTGAATGGTATCCATATCCACGACCTTATATTCATGAATGCCCATTTTTTCAAGAACGGTACAAGCCCTGGCGGTATCATCCACTTTCAGTTCAATGCGTTCACTGCATTTCTGGAGAAGCGCTTCTCTTGTCAGCTCCTGAAGCAGCGTTCCATTATGAACGATTCCGTAGCTCGTGGCCATTTTGGAAAGCTCCTCCAGAATGTGACTGGAAATGATGAAGGTAATCCCCTGCTCCCTGTTGAGCTTTTCGATGGCCTCTCTGATTTCTGCAATGCCCTGCGGATCCAGGCCGTTGATCGGCTCATCCAGCACCACCAGATCCGGTTCTCCGACCAGGGCCAGTGCAATGCCCAGGCGCTGCTTCATGCCAAGAGAGAATTTTCCAGCCCGCTTCCGGCCTGTATCGGAAAGGCCAACGATTTTTAGAAGCGATGAGATCATTTCCTTTGAATTTCGCACGCCCATGGCAATGCACTTGAGACGGAGATTTTCCGCTGCGGTCAGATTCGGGTAGATCCCTGGATTTTCAATCAGTGTACCTACCCGGTGCAGAACCTGCTTTGCAGCCTTTCCGCTATAGCCAAACAAGGAAAAGTCCCCTTCTGTAGGTGCAGCCAGACCGCTTATCATTTTCAGGATCGTGGTCTTGCCTGCTCCGTTCCGGCCGATGAGACCATAGATATCCCCCTGCCGCACATGCAGACTGACACGGCTGACCGCTTCATGCCGGCCATAGCGTTTGGTGAGGGCGTTTGTTTTCAGCAAATATTCCATTTGCGCATACCTCCTTTTTCTTTACATTTCCTATCATACACCTCATGTTCCAAGATAACGCAAAGAAAAGGTAAAGGAAAGGTAAAGAAAGCTCCAAGGGCTACTTCTCGGATAATTTAAAGCCGATGCCCCAGACCGTTTCTATGTAGTCCTCTTCTGTGACGGCCTTCAGCTTTTTCCGGATATTGCTGATATGCATGTTGATGGTCTTATCCTCACCGATATAGATATCATCCCATGCATAGTCATAGATATCCTGCTTGGTAAAGACACGGCCAGGATGCTGCATGAGCAGCTCCAGAATCTTGAATTCCTGCTTGGTGAAGGAAATAGCCTGTCCGCTGAGACGGGCGGACATCTCCTCCGGATTCAGCACAAGGCTCTTGTGCTTCAGCATCGTCTTTGAAGAAGCTCCTTTCTCTGCATTCCGCCGGAGCTGTACACCGACACGGGCCACCAGCTCTCTGATTTCAAAGGGTTTTGTCATGTAGTCCTCCGCTCCGGCGCTGAGCAGGTCGACTTTGCTGTCGAGACTATCCTTGGCCGACAGCACAATCACCGGAACAGGAGTTATCGCCCGGATTTGAGGCAGAAGCAGCTCTCCGCTCATCCCCGGAAGCATCAGATCCAGTATCACCAGTGAAAAGCGTTCTGCCTTTATATAGAGCAGGCCCTCCGTTCCCGAAAAGGCCTGCTGACAGGTATATCCGGCCTTGGCCAGAGCTGCTGCGATCAGATTGTTGATATCTGTGTCATCCTCGATGATCAGAATTCGTTCCATGCTGTATCTTCTCCTTTCCGATCCGATCGTTCACATCCATTATACCAGATTTTTCTCTGGAGTTCAATACGATCCAGAAGATCTTTTTCGCCCGGAGTCCGGAATTGAAACAAGAATATATCTTGACATAACGGGGAAATTATGGTAGACTAAAATGGTATATAGGAATGTATTTTGTCAGCATTTACCATAACAGATAGAAAATTGCTGACAAGCTGGAGGATCATTATGACTTTCGCATATGAGGGTGATAAGCCCTACATTTTTGTAAGCTATGCTCACAAGGATTCACATGCAGTCCTGCCTGTAATTGAATATTTGCAGGCGCAGGGGTTCAGGGTATGGTTTGATGCCGGAATTGAAGCCGGAAGTGAATGGCCGGAATATATCGCATCCCATCTGAAAAACAGCGGATGTGTCCTGACCTTTATTTCCGAATCCTTTGTAAACTCCCATAACTGCCGGAGGGAACTGAATTTTGCCCAGGAAATGAATAAACCGCTTCTCAACATCTACATAAAAGAAGTGAACCTGACCGATGGAATGAAGATGCAGCTGGGACTCAACCAGGCTGTTTACAAGAAAAATTTCCGGTCTGAGGAGGAGTTCCTGGAAGCAGTCTGCCGGGCCAAGCTGATCAGCAATTGCAGAGACAGCGCTTTCCGGCCGCAGACGGACTTGGAGGCCAACGGAAAGCCGCAGCATGTTCAGCCTTCGGCGGCTGCTTCTGAGCCTGAAAAGCCGGTACGCAGCACAAAGATACCCGCTTTACCCTCTTCTCTGCAAAGCACCAGAGATCGATCAGGCAAATGGCTGTTCTGGGGAATAATCGCCCTGGAGCTTTCCTTCGCTCTGTTCGGCCCGCTCTGTTTCCGGGGCGCATCGCAGATCACACAAAACCCAGGACTGCTGATGCTGATCATGCTCATCGTTCATGGCGGGATCGTCCTTGTAAACACGCTTCTCTATCGCTCAAAAGGAAAGGCACTTTCCTGTCCCGAACAGTATGATCTGACAAAAAGCCTTTTGATCAGTGCCGTTTTCTCCTCTATTATTGCTTTTGCTGTATGTCCGCTTCTGCTTATGGATATGCAGCCCCTCAGTGCGATTCTCAATTTCGCCGTAAATTCGAGAGAGCTCTATTATGCATCCGATCTGCAATGGACAGGCTGGCAGCTTCTGGTTTCGGCCATGCTAAACGCCCCTCCGGCCGTGCTTGCTGTATTCTGCTATAGACTTCTGAATAAAAAATGCAGATCCGATTCCAATAACAGCATACTTCCGGGAATGAAATGGAATCAGATCCTTTGCTGGGGTATGGTGCTGACAGAGCTTTCGTATACTTTTTTCGGATTTCTTTTATGCAGAGTCTGCATCCATTCAGCAGAAACCTTTATCGGATCTGCAATAATGATGATAATCCCTCATGCTGTATTTCTGGCCGTTAATTTGTATCTGTTTTCCGTATTTAAAAAGCAGCTCAGTGACGGCTTCCGGCAGCTTCTCTCGAAAAGGCTTCTCACATGTGCGGCCATTTCATCTGTTCTGGTTATTATCGGCTGCTTCTTCCTTACACAAAACTCCAGACTGTTTTACAACCCTACGATTCTGGAATCGATCTTCTATTCTCTCGTGCACAACTTTCTTCCGAATCTCATTGCCATATTCGGATATAAATTCGGTATTGCTCCCAGGAAAAAGAAAAAATAACATTCGCATAGAAAACCGCTCTCCCGTGCAGCATGCATTCGGAAAGCGGTTTTTCTCATATATAGCCCAGTGTTTTCAGAATAAAAAGCCATGTTGTCAATGTAAAGGCGCTGAGCAGCGTGGTCAGCATTACCGTACAAGCGGTGATCGAACCCTTATGCCCCAGATTACGGGCCATGACAAAGCAGCTTCCGGTAGTGGCGCTGCCCAGCATAACAAGAATGGCAATGAGCTTCTCCGAACGGAAGCCCATCCAGACAGCAAGCGGAAGAAACAGGATACAGAACAGCACCAGCTTAATTCCTGCTATCCCGAAGGAAAGTCCCATATTCTCCCTGGCCTCAGACAGACGGAAGGAAGCTCCCAGCGCAATCAAAGACAAGGGCGTAGCCATACCAGCCAGGTAGGATACCGTTTTACTGAGAAGAACAGGCTGGGGAATTTCCAGCACCGACCAGAGCAGACCTACCGCAATACCCAGAATAATGGGATTGGTCACCACATCCTTCAGCGTTTTCAGCAAAAGAGTCTTTCGATCCTGTTTTTCACCGTCATGAGTGGCTGTCAGAGACAGAACGACCACCGCTATGATGTTGTAGAGCGGCACCGTTCCCACGATCATCAAAGCCGCCATTGTCGCCTGACCATAGATATTATTGACAAAGGCAATACCCAATATAGCAGCACTGCTTCGATAAGAGGCCTGGATAATTTCTCCGCGCTCGGCCTTGTCCTTATGAATCAGGGAAAATAGAAAAGCGATTCCGATGCTGCAAACCGTTGCCAAAAAACAAAACAGGACAAACTTTGTATCCCAGACCTTTCTGAAATCCGCCGCCGACAAATCCTTGAACAGCAAGGCCGGCAGCAGCACCTTAAAGGCAAACTGATTGATCTTCTTTACCGTGTGATCATCCAGCAAATGCACCTTTTTAAAAAATCCACCCAGCACCATCATCAGGAACACAGGTATGGTTGCATTCAGGCTGAACACCAGGTTCTGTGTAAATTCTCCCATATGTATCACGCTCTTTTCTCATTCTGATATTTCCGCCGGCACTCCGATGGGGTGCAGCCATAGACCTGATAGAACCGCTTCCGGAAGGTTTTATATCCGGAAAAACCGCAGCGTTCCGTCAGAACCGTTATATCCTCATCCGTCTGGAGAAGCAGCTCATAAAAGGCGGACAGCCGCACTGCACTGACATATTCCAGAAAGGTCTGCCCTGTGTAGGAACGGAAAAGCCGGCAGAAATACTCCGGCTGGAGGGCCACCATTCCGGCCGCATCGGACAGAGAAACCGGCTGATCGTAATGCGCACGGACATAGCACATCACCTGGTCGATGCGTTTGAAATTCCGCTGATCCCGTTTGTTTTTCGCTGTATTCTCCGTTTTTTCAGCATCCAGATATAATACATATAAAAACCGAAGCAGCAGGCTGCTGAACAGAAACTGGTAGCCCCTCTCCTTCCGCTCAAATCGTTCGCTCATCTCCTGAAATAGCTTCGACAGCTCCGGAAAAGACGCATCCCCCTGCATATACAGCTCCCGAAAATGAATGTCCTCTATGTCCGGAAGATAACGCTTCAGAAATTCCAGCGGGATCTGAAGCAGATACCCCGAAGCGCAGCCGCTGCTGTGAGTCTCGTGAATTTCCCGGCAGTTAATGAGATAAATTTCACCCGACCGAAGCAAGGCCGTCTTTCCGCCTGCTGAGATACTCAGCTCTCCCTCCAGAAGAAAAATCACCTCAAGATGCTCATGCCAGTGGCTGGGAACAAACATTGTATTTTCAGAGAAATAATTATAGTGCACCGGTAAACAAATCGTATCCGGAACGACCTCGTGAATATACCGCTCCATGCCTCTCACTCCCTTCCATAAAGTTATAGCACACATACGGAAAAATGTCAAGAATGACCCATCACTTTGTCAAGTTAGGCTATAGACAACCTTCAATTTCCCTGCTATAATTAGGTGCAATCTGATTTATTGGAGGCTTTGATTATGGCTGCTTTTGTAAAAGATATGACGCGTGGAAGCGAAATGAAGCTGCTGCTTTCCTTTACGCTGCCCATGCTGGTAGGAAACATCTTCCAACAGCTCTACAATTGGGTGGATTCCATCATTGTAGGCAATTATCTGGGAGCGGATCCCCTTTCCTCCATCGGCGTTACAGGCTCGGTTACCTTCCTGTTCTTCTCCCTGGTGTTCGGCCTGTCCATGGGAGCCGGCATTCTGGTGTCCCAGTATTTCGGCGCTGGTGAGACAGAGCTTGTGAAAAAATCCATCCTGAGCTGTACATACATCATCATGCTGACAAGTGTATTGTTCAGCGTTCTCGGTATTTTTACAGCCCGTCCCATCCTGACCCTGATGGGAACAGACCCGGATCTGATGGAGGACGCAGTAAGCTACATGCAGATCTATACCGGCGGCACCGTGGCCGTAGCCGGATACAACATGATCTCCGCCTATATGCGTGCATTGGGAGATTCAAAAACACCGCTGTATTTCCTGATAGCGGCCAGCGTTATCAATGTGGGACTGGACTTCCTGTTTATCCTTGGCTTTTCATGGGGCGTGGCCGGTGCAGCATGGGCCACCGTCATCTCTCAGGCCTTCTCCGCAGTGGGATGTCTTGTGTTCTGCCTGCTGAAGAACCCCTATTTCCGGTTTGAACGAAGTCATTTTGCACCGAATCGGAATCTCATGAAGCGATGCATCCAGATCGGTGTTCCTGTTGCTGCTCAGAATGTGCTCATCGCTCTGTCCTGCGTGGTGCTTCAGAGCGTAGCCAACAGCTATGGAAAAATCGCCGCCGGCGCATACTCCATCTCCAACAAGGTGGAGCAGGTGGTGCATCAGCCCTTCAATTCCCTTGGTGCTGCCGTGGCCACCTTTACCGGACAGAATATCGGTGCCGGGCAGAAGGACCGTGTTATCTCCGGATACCGCAAGGCCATTCTTCTGGTGGTGATCTATGCCCTTCTTTCTCTTGCGGCCATCTGGCTGGCCGGCGGTGTGATCATGCGGATCTTCGTAAATGATGATGCAATTATTCAGATGGGTGCGACCGCTATGCGTATCACCAGCTGCATGTATTTCCCCCTTGGCATGATCTACATCACACGGAATGTTCTCAATGGCGCAGGCGATGCAGTCTATGCTATGATCAACGGCTTTGTGGAGGTCATCGGACGTGTCGGATTTTCCCTGATCCTCTCTCAGATCGAGGCTCTGGATGTATGGGCCATCTGGCTTACCACCGGACTCACCTGGGTGATTACCGCCGCCGCAAGCATCATTCGCTATCGTCAGGGCAAATGGAAAAAGGCGGTTACTATACAGCACAAATCGTAAATTCAGGATAAGAGCTGTGTCGTTTTTTTCAGCGGCACAGCTCTTTTTTTGTAAAATTCAGGTAAAATCCAGCCTGTTTTCAAAAACCCCTCTTTACATTTTTGGAGGAATATGATAAAATAAAAGAAGAATGAGAAGGGAATATATACATTTATTACAAGGAGGAACGCTTATGCGTGCAAAAAAATTGGGCCTGTCGGCACTTTCTGTGCTGACCTGCAGTGTATTGTCTCTGAACATAACTGCGGCCGCCGCTGAATCCGATGATGTATTATTCCAGGGGTCTCTGATCGGGGACACATCCATATCCTTCGGGGATCTGGATTATGTTACCGCAGATGTCCTCTCCAATGCGGACTCTGGTTTCCTGTTCTATGACCAGCTGGACGCAAACAACAAGCTGGCCTATGAGGCCATGGCTGATTACGCCCTGGATCCTTCCGAGACAACATTGACTGTGGTTCTGGAGGACCCGATCGTATTGGCTCGTTCATCCAGGAATATGAACAACTGGTCGGAGGAAGAGTACAACGAATATGCAAACGCAATGATCGACGCTGTTATGCCGGGAACGGTTGCCTGCACGCTGGATTATCCCGAGATATTCTGGCTGAATTTTGCCGAAGTATCCTGCGGCCTTACTGACAGCGGCATGTCATACAAAACCGGCTCTACAACCAAATATGACATTTACATTACAGAAATCGCCCTCACTCCGAACTATGACACCAACTTCACCGATTTTGATCAGGTTCTGGAGATACGGGAGAGTGTGCTGGAGGCCGTGGATCAGTTTGTCATTGAGGGCGAAACGGACTATGAGAAATGCGTGAGCATTTATGACAGCATTTGCGATATTGTAACGTATGACACCACCGCACCCTATGCACACGGACTGGCCGGCGTACTCTACGATACCAATGCCGTATGTGAGGGCTACGCCAAGACCTTTAAGATACTGTGCGACCGGGAGGGTATCCCCTGCCTGACCATTCTGGGCAATTATGATGCCGAAACACTGACAGCACATATGTGGAACTATGTGTATCTGGACGGAGCGTGGTATGCCTGTGATCCCACATGGGATGATTCTCTGAGCGCAAGAACCTATTTTATGCGCGGCTCAGCTGCATTCAACCAGAAGCATACCCCGGAAAGCCCCTATTCCATTATGGAAATGTCCTTCCCGGAGCTTTCTGAAACAGATTACATTCCTTCCGGAAGCGGAGAGACAACAACTTCTTCAACTACGACCACAACCACGACTACAACTACAACTGAAAAAATAACAACCACTACAACGACTACAGCTGTCACTACCTCTTCTGACACCTCTGAAACTACAGCTGAGACAACGACCACAAGTGAAACAACCAGCACCCATTTAACAGAAACATCAGAAACGACAAGCAGCCGTCCTTCAACAACTACAACGGAAACTACAACCACTACAGCCGGAACCACTACAGAAACGACCTCAGCCGCCACAACAAAGCCAGAGGATATCTGGGGTGATGTCAATGAGGACGATCAGTTCTCCTTGGCGGATGCTGTTCTTCTGCGGAAATTCCTGGTCAGAGCCGTGGAAAAGGAGGCTTTGAATCTGGATGCAGCTGACTGCTGTGAAGACGGACGGGTCAATATCTGGGATGCTGTGCTGCTGATACAGCGGCTTCTGGAATTGGTATAATCAAGTATAGTCATAACGAAAATGCGGAGAGCCTGTGTGCACTCCGCATTTTTCAGTTCCTGGGCGCTAAGTGCAGAATCATTTTTGAACAATCGATTTTTTTATCAAAAACGCTTGATATAAACAGAAAAAAGTGGTATAATTTTAGTGCCTATCCCATACCGGGCAAATAATACAGAGGAGATGTAAAAGAATGGAGTTCCACTCAATTGAAGAATTCAACAGCAAAATCAAGCGCGTTATCATTTCCAAGGAAGAAATCGAGACCGCAATCCAAAACGCTGCCAAGCAAATCGATGCGATGTATGATGGCCATCCCATTTTACTGGTGAGCATCCTGAAGGGCGCTTTTGTGTTCATGGCGGATCTGAGCCGGGCCGTCACGGTACCCTGCGAAATCGGCTTTATGTGCGCAAAAAGCTACTACAACGGTACTGTTTCCTGCGGTGCGGTTAAAATCACAATGGATCTCGAGCAGGATATCAGCAGATATCATGTGGTCATTGTGGAGGATATCATCGACACCGGACGTACACTGAATGATGTGGTAAACCTGCTGAAAGCACGCAATCCGCTTTCTCTAAAGGTCGTTACCCTGCTGGATAAGCCTGCCCGCAGAAAGGTAGACTTTGAAGCCGACCTGGCCCTGTTTACCATTCCCGATTATTTTGTGATCGGATACGGCCTGGACTGCGGGGAATATTTCCGGAATCTTCCGTACATAGCCGAATATGATGAACAGGGGTAAGTAATATGCTGAATAAAATATTTAAATTAAAAGAAAACAAAACAAATGCAAAAACGGAAATCACGGCTGGCATTACCACGTTTATGACCATGGCCTACATTCTGGCCGTCAATCCGAGCATTCTGAGCGAGGCCGGAATGGATCCTACTGCGGTTCTGCTGGCAACCTGTCTTGCCTCCTTTATCGGTACTGCATGTATGGCCTTCATGGCGAACATGCCCTTCGCTCTTTCCGCAGGCATGGGCCTGAATGCTTTCCTGGCCTATACGGTTGTCCTGGGCTTCGGCTATCCCTGGCAGGTAGCGCTCCTGGCTGTGTTCATCGAGGGTATTATTTTCATCATTCTCTCCCTGACCAAGGTCAGAGAGGCCATTTTTGATGCTATCCCCTTCTCGCTGAAGAATGCTGTTTCAGTTGGTATCGGCCTGTACATTGCATTCATCGGTCTCCAGAATGCAGAGCTCTGCATTCCGAACTCCTCTACATTGGTTTCCATTGTCAGCTTTACAGACAATTTCTCTACCACCGGAATCTGCGCACTGTTGGCGATCATCGGAACATTCGTTACGGCTATTCTGTACATAAAAAAGCTGAAGGGTGCCATTCTGATCGGTATTCTGGGTACATGGATCATAGGAATCCTCTGTCAGCTCGCCGGAGTCTATGTTCCGGATCCGGATAATGGATACTATTCGCTGCTGCCTACCTTTGCTATGACAGACTTTTCCAAGCTGGGTGAGACATTTGGCCAGTGTTTCAATGTAGATTTTGATGGCGTGGGAATTTTCAATTTCATCGTCATTATCTTCTCCTTCCTGTTTGTAGACCTGTTTGATACGCTGGGTACACTCATTGGTGTCAGCACCAAGGCCGGCATGCTGGATAAGAACGGAAAGCTTCCGCAAATCAAGCCGGCTCTTCTGGCGGATGCCATTGCAACCTCAGCCGGTGCTGTACTTGGTACTTCTACTACAACAACCTTTGTAGAATCCTCTGCTGGTGTTGCAGCCGGAGGAAGAACCGGCCTTACCGCTCTGACTACCGCTGTGCTTTTCCTGATTTCTATGCTGTTTGCACCTATTTTCACGGCGATTCCTTCCTTTGCAACAGCACCGGCTCTGATCATTGTGGGCTTCCTCATGTTCAGCAATATCACAGAGCTTAAGCTGAATGAAAAGAACTACACCACAGCGATCCCGGCCTACCTCTGCATCATCGCAATGCCGCTGTTCTACAGTATTTCAGAGGGTATCTCCATCGGCGTGATTTCTTATGTGCTGATCGGCCTGGTCTGCAAGAAGGCCAAGGAGATCAACCCCATCATGTATGTTCTTGCTGTGCTGTTCATTCTCAAATATATTTTCCTGTAAGATTACAGCAGACAATAAAGCGTAAAATAAAAAGTGCGAAGCACGCTCAGGTGCTCCGCACTTTTGCTTTTTCAGAAATCATACATCAGTCAAGCTCTGTATCATATTCCAGAATTGCTCCGGATACTGCATCGATGGTATAGTCATATTCTGTACGGCCGGAATAGAACTCAACCTCATACTCTGTGCGGCCGTCATCATTTTCCAGCTTGGCCTTGGAGAACTGAACCTCCGCCGCAAGGAGTCCGGAATGGTTCAATGCGATTTCCTTTGCCTTGTCGATTCCGATATACGAATCGGCACCGGCTGCATTATTGGAATCTGCCTGAGTCAGAAAAGCCTCGGCCTTCCGCTCTTTTACCGTACCATCCGCACCGTCTATCTCATAATCATACTCCGCATCAGCCGTATAAAATTCAATATCATAGACCTCCGCAGAATCATCCTTGGTCAGACGCTCTTTGGTAAAGGTAACATCGGCTTCTGTAAAGCCGGCATCATCCAGGGCCGCCTTCTTGGCCTCCTCCAATGTGAGGACAGCACGCTGGAAGGAATTCACCTTCCATTCACGCACAGTACCGTTAACGGCATCGATCTCGCAGTCATACTCTGTATCGACCGAATAGAATTCCATATCATAAACCCAGAGTCCATCCTCCTTGTCCAGACGAGATTCTGTAAAGGTCACCTCATCCTGTGTGAGTCCGGCCGCAGCCAGAGCGACCTGCTGCGCCTGCTCTGCCGTCAGCTGAGCAGTATCACTGCTGCTTTCCTCATAGGCCACCGCCGGAACAGCCTCTGCACTGCCTGCTGTAAGATTCTTCCTTTCCTCCTTGGAAGAAGTGCTCTGCTGGTTTTTATTTTCCAGACGCTCTCCGTCTGTATCTCTCTTGATAACAGTACCATCCTTGGCAAGAATCACATATTCATACTCTACACCGTTGCTGTAAAAATCCACTTCATACTGAAACCGTCCATCTTCAAAATCCAGCTCTGTGCGGCTTCCGGACACCTCCGCTACGGTGAGCCCCGCATCCTTTCGTGCAGCTTCTTCCGCTTCGGCCTTGCCGATCAATGTGCTGCTGAGAATCACAGACGGAACAGCCACAGCGGCTGTCAGTACGATTGCAGTCAGGCCAATGGTAGAGAGAATCGCCTTTTTCGGAGTATCAAACAGTTTTTTCATAAGAGTCGCTCCTTTCATCTATCCGGGTATGGGTGTATTGCTTCTTGTTATGGTTCAAGTATACCCTGTAAAGATTAAAGAAACATTAGAACGAATGAATTTCCATATTTTTTTCAAATTGGAAAACAGACCGTAAAGCAGCTGCCCTTGTCCGGCTCAGAGGATACACGGACTCGTCCGCCGTGATACTCGGCAATTTCCTTTACCATAGCAAGTCCAAGACCCGTGCCCTCTGTAGAACGGGCTGAATCGCACCGGTAAAACCGCTCGAAAATGCGCTCCTGCTGATCATCGGGAATTCCGATTCCGTTATCCTCTACTGTCAATATCCGATCTGAAGCAGTCTGATATAAATGGACCTTTATGCGTCCGTTCTCCCGGCCATAACGATAGCTGTTGCTGATGAGATTGGTCAGCATCCGGCTGAGAAGCATATGATTCCCTGAGAGGGTCAGTTCAGGCTCAGTCTCCCATGTCAGCGTGATCCCTTTGGTTTTCAGCAAGGCCATATCTTTGCATATATCCTCAACCAGCCCGGACAGATCCACCGGCTCCTTCGGGTAAACATTCCGATTCTGCTCCAGACGCGCAAAGCACAGCATATCCTCGATCAGACGGGACATCTTTCCGCCCTGCCGCTGAATGACCTGAAGGGCCTCCTCGTATTCCTCCGGCTCTCTGGATTTCTCCAATGTATATTCGCATTGCGCCATAATGACAGCCATGGGCGTGCGCAGCTCATGGGAGGCATCCGATGTAAACTGCTGTTCCGCCTGGAAGGACGCTTCCAGACGGGCAAACATATCATCAAAAACCGCCGCCAGCTGGTGGAGCTCATCTTCGCCCTCTCCCAGATGGATGCGCTGCTTCAGATCACGTCCCTGACTGATCCGTGCAGCCGCTTCTGTTATTTTATGCACAGGCTTCATAGCTCGAGATGCGATGCAATAGCCGCCGATCACTGCAAGCAGGAGCAATACAGGCAGAACCACTGATGAAATCCGCACGACAGACTTCAGTTGGTGCGTACCCTGATTTTCCGAAACAATACCCCGAAGCCAGAGCCCCTCTATCCCGTTTGCGGACAGTGCGCAGTCAAAGAGATAGTAGGTAACGCCATTCGTCCGGATATTCTGTATCGTACGGTCGGAAAAAGCATATCCGGCTGTTTCCTTGGCCAGAAGGTTTTCACCATAAAGCAGCTCCCCTGTTTCCTGATAGAGCGCTGTGGAAATGCCGTTTACCTGATCAAGAAAATCATCATCAATTTCAAGAAATCCGTCCTCATAACGGATATACTGATCAGAATTATGCTCCCCTTCCTCTTGATCCATACGGATGTAAAACTCTATTTCGTCCACATTATCCTCTACCGTTTCAATGAGATTGTCCTGAATCGTTTTCTGAATCACAGAATAATCCACCCATAGAATCACACCAAAGGTCGCAGCCGTGATCAACATCATGATCACAGAAAACCAGACTGTGATTTTTATCCGGAGTGATGCTTTTTTCATTTCTTTTCCCTCAGTACATAGCCGCTACCGCGAATGGTGTGAATCAGCTTATCCGAACGGCTGCCATCAATTTTCTTGCGGAGATAGCTGATATATACATCGACTACGTTGGTTCCGCCCTCATATTCAAAGTTCCAGATGTGATTTTCTATTTTCTCTCTGGAAAGGACGAGACCGCTGTTGCGCATAAGATATTCCAGCAGCTTATATTCCTTTGCAGAAAGCGTGATCTCACGGTCTCCTCTTTTGACGATCCGGGAGCAGGTATCCAGTGTAAGGTCGGCCACACGCAGAATATTCTCTGCCATCCCGAAGGAGACTCTTGTCATCGCCCGCAGCCGGGCCGCAAGCTCCTCAAAGGAAAAGGGCTTGACCAGATAGTCATTTGCGCCGCTGTCCAGCCCCTTCACCTTATCTGCAACGGAATCCCGTGCAGTCAGAAACAGTACGGGCGTAGTTTTCCCTTGGTTTCTCAAATGCCGCAGAACGCCATAGCCGTCCAGCCTGGGCATCATGATATCCAGGATCACAGCGTCATAATCTGCTGCGTCCAGATAATCCACCGCTTCTTCTCCGTCATAACAGCTATCCACAGAATAGCCGTCTGATATAAGCTTTTTTGTGATGATCCGGTTCAGATCCCGTTCGTCCTCCGCCAGAAGCACTCGCATATCCGTCCCCGTCCTTTCCTGATATCGTCATTGCCTTTATTATACCAGAGTCTGCCCTTCAATTCAAGCATTATGCACATAAAAAAGCCGGATCAGATCCATTCTCTGTTCCGGCTGCTATACATTCCTTCTGCTACAGGTCTTTTTCAGACCTCCTCGCCTTCAATTTGTACGCCGCTGCGATAAGCGGTCGGTGTCATGCCAACCTCCTTCTTGAACAGACGCATGAAATGGGAATAATCATAACCGCATTTTTCTGCAATGCTCTGAAGGGTATCACTCGTATGCAAAAGAAGATTCTTTGCATGACACAGCTTGCTGTTCTGCACATCACGCATACAGCTGATTCCAAAAACACTGCGGTAGAGCCGCTGAAAATGAGATACGCTCATCTCCAGGATCTGACTGCATCGGTTCACCGACCAATCCTCCTCCGGATTCTGATAAATATCCCGGCGCAGCTTGGAAAAGGCTGCATAGTAAAGCTGCTCGGCTCTCGAATGTCCGCTTTTCTTTTTTTCCAGCATCAGCTTTTTCATGTGCTGATACATCGTATCTGAGTCCGGCGCAAGCTGCGGTACTTCCTTTTCTGATACCGTAAACACCTGAACACGGTACGGCCTTCCTGAGGTCTGATTATAGCGTTCGACCCGCTCAGCGATCATTTCCTCAAGGGTCGTCTCGGCATCGTTCTGCTCATTATGGCTCCCCAGAAGCATAAATTCATTGCCGGATGAGCGGATACAGATCTCACCATTCTGACAGCAGCCCATGAGGATCGCAGCGATCTGCATGAGAACCTGATCTCCTTCTACCTGTCCGAAGGTCTCATTGATCTGCTGGAGACCGCTCACAGAAACCATGCACATATGCAGCGTTTCACCGTAAGTCGCTCCCTTTTCTGCAAGCTCCTTCCAGAAACGGGAAAGCGTGGAGCTGCGGTACACACCAGTCAGGGTGTCACGCGTATCGGACAAGAAGGCCCGATAGGTCATGCTTTTGAGCCGGTTCTTGATACAAAGGCATTCCAGTCCGTTGCTGACGTCCTTACAGAACCGGGGAAAATGAAGGTTAAAGCCATCCGCTACCTCATTCAGAGTCAGAATCGCATAGCCAAAGCAATGCTTCTGAAAATGGATCGGAGCAAAAAAGGAGACAGACACAGTATCCTCTTTCAGATAGCCAGGAGGAAACATGTCATCGGATGAAAAATAGGACTGCTGCGTAGTTTCTATCGTATCCAGCAGGGAAAATATTCTCCTGGAGTAACGGTCTGTACGATGGTTCTGCGCAAGCCCGTCTGCATTCACTTTATCCCAGTCACTGCACAGGCAGATGACAAACTGCTCCTTATCGTAATACTTAGGACTGAATACATAGTACACCCAATGATTGACGATTCTTGAGAAATCTGTAAGGCTCTCCGACATCAGCAGCTGATTGGACATATTATTATCCAGATATCGCTGCTCCATCACATGATCATCTATCATGGAATTATTTAAAAAAATCCGAGAATTGGGCGTACAGCCGCAGCTTTTGTTTTCCAGCAGCAGACCATGCTCGATACAGCAGGGTGTACATTCCTCGCCGGGGTCCATCAGCTCAAACATCCTTGTCATCGCCCGGACACCCAGCATCAGCCAGGAGGTGCGGTATGTACTGATTCCCGGCTTGTGGTACTGTGCCTGGATGGTGCCGTCATATCCGGTCACCAGGATATCCTCCGGAACACGAATCCCCCGCTCATTCAGCGTATTACAGAGATTCATCGCCATTGCATCATTTGCACAGGCGACAGCATCCGGCATGGGCCGTATCCCATCTGCAAGTGCATGTCCCAGCTTTTCCGCAGAGGACTGCCAGAAGTCGCCGTAAATCACATCCTCCGGGCCTACCTCAAGTCCGGCCTCCTTCATGGCGATCCGATATCCAGTCTCTCTGGCCAGGGCAGCCTGAACATGCTCCGGCCCCGTCAGACAAAGAATGCTTCTGCAATTGTGCACCTGGATCAGATGACGGACAATTTCTATAAATTCTGCCTGATCATCCTGCCAGACACAGGGAAACTGCGGATATTCCTCTCCAAGACACAGCACTGGTTTTGTACATTTTTCCGTCAGAAAATCAGCGATCTTCTGAATGGTATCCGGTACAATAAAGGTATGCGGTACAAATATAAATCCATCAAAAAGCTCAAAATTGATCAGCGAAAAAAGATTATTCTCACCGTAGCGGCCATCCTCATCCTGATTTTCCTCCTGCGTGGAAAAAACAGCCGCACTATATCCCAGAGAATAGGCCTGCTTCAGAATCCCCTTCAGAATCTGCTGATTTGTTTCCCGATAAATACGATTCATGATAATTCCAATTCGCATATTGCGGCTCATATTGCGCTCCCCCCAAAATTTGCTTTTCCTTCAGCTGATTTCACTGTAATTATACCATATATAATATAGCAGCGTCAATACAATTTATCTCACAAAATCCAAATTTTTGATTAAATCTGCAACAACATGAATGCATCATGCTGTCATCCTGCGCTTGCTGGACAGTTCAAAAAGCCATATGAAAGAAAAATTAGCAGAATCTGCAACAAAAATGATTGCTTTCGCTATTGCTTACGATCGCTTGGTATGGTATTATTAGATGTAAGGCGAAGATTTTGTGCAGATGCAACAACTGATCCCCCCTTCAGTCCCTTCAAACATATGCACATCATCTTTCGGAAGCCGGCCGAAAAGGGTCGGATTCCGAAGCCCTTGACTCGTTTGAGGAAGCGCTGTCAAGGATGCAGCCATGGATCAGAATACAGCTTTTCCTGCTTCATTTGAGGAGATGAGGCCTGGAAAGCGGTTAGCCTTTGACCAAAGAAAAAGAATACGCATTTCCTGTTCTGTTTGAGGAGACGGGACAGGAAAAACATTTTTTCATTTTGAGAATATCAGGAGGGAAAGATTGCAATGGCACTCAAAAAACGACTTTTTAGCGGCTTAATGGCCGCAGTTACAATGCTTACAGCGCTGCCTGCGGTAAGCTGGACAGCAGCTGAAACCGCTCAAGCAGCTGCTTCCTATCCGGTACAGGAATTCCGTATCGGCATCAGCAATACAGACCGTAATGTAAACATCGCCGGAACATCCGCCGGCTCTCAGCTGAATTCCTGGACGACAAACGGCGTTGACAACGAAAAGTGGACGCTGAACTACATCAGTGCAGGTGTTTATGAAATCGTAAACGCTGCAACCGGTTATGTGATCACAGGCAATGGCAGCGGCGCCGTTACCATTGCAGCCGATACAGACGGAGCCACTCAGCGCTGGAAGATCGAAGGCGTTCAGAAGGACTTTGACGGCTACTATCTGTACTACAAAATTACAAACAACTCCACCGGTCAGGCCCTGACCTTCCTGCCGGACGGAAACTACTTCACAACCAGCTCCTACAGCGGTGCGGCCTATCAGAAGTATAAGCTGAATCTGGATGGTCTGGAAGGCTTTGCTGCAAATTCGACCGTCTCCGAAGGAGAAAAGGCTGGCACCATCGGTGGTCTGCTGGGTACAACGGTTGTTGTCACAACAAAGGATGACTTTATCACACAGCTCAATAAGACAGAGCCTTTGACGATCGTTGTAAATGGTAATTTTGATATGCAGAGCGATTGGCATACCCGAATCCGTGATAACAAGACCATTGTCGGTTCTTATTCTGCCAATACACTTCAGGACTGCTACCTCCGTACAAATAACGAATATGGTACGGCCGGCGATGAACCCAGCGATAATATTGTAATCCGCAATATCAACTTCCTTGCTAAGAATGTAGAAGACCGTATCCTGGTAAACATCTGGTCTTCCCGTCAGATCTGGATCGACCATTGTACATTTACCAGCCAGCTGAACCGCAACAGAGATGAGGTTGGTAAGTTTATCTGGATCAATACCCCCTACGACAGCTACATGGATGCAAAGGACAATGGCAGAAGCCCGGACTATATTACCATCTCCAACTGTAAGTTCATCAACAGATACTGGACAGTGGCTTATGGTACTCAGAACACGGAAATTACACGATGCCGTACAACATTGTGCTATAACTGGTGGCAGAATTGCGCAAGACGATGCCCGCAGATCGGTAACGGCATCGGACACATTTATAACAACTATTATTCATTCTCCGGCAGCGAAGGCTCTGCTCAGATTATCGGCGGCGAAGGTTCCAATATGCTCAGTGAAAACTGTATGTTTGAAGTGGAATCAGGAAGTCTGATTGAAGGCGGCGGCGCAAGCAATTCCCTTTACACAGATTCCGGCTCATACAAATCCTCCAGTACTGCGTTGAATTTTGAATCTTCTTATGCAGCTACACTTGTTCCCAAGAATCACTACGGCTATTCCCTGCTGGCTGCAACCGGCACAAATGGTACCAAGGCCTATTGTCAGACATATGCAGGATGCTTCAGCAGCGAAAGCAATATCAAATTCATCACAGACAGCGATATGGTAAGCAAGGTTGTAACAAAGCACAATCCTCCGCATCTGAGCAGCATTGATGTTGTGGACGGCGGCTCTGCGGCTGATCTTGTCGATGGTTCTGCTTATATGATCAAGAATGTAAACAGCGGTCTGTATATTGATATTGAAGGCGCAACAGCGGCTAATGGCACAAATGCACAGCAGTGGGGCGCATCCGAACAGGGTATTCAGAATACATTCCGATTCTTTGAAGCTGGGGACGGTTACTACTATATTGCATCTGCGGTCGGCGACGGCGGCACATATGTACTGGATGTTTCCGGAAAGAAAGCCACGGATGGTGCAAATATTGGCATCTATCAGTACAACGGCGGCGATAATCAGCAGTTCAAAATCACAAAGAATGCGGATGGCTCTTATAAGATCCGCACAAAGGTTTCCGGAGATAAATCCGGTATCGAAATCGTAAACGCAGAAACAGGCGCAGGTGCAAATGTTCAGCAGTGGACCATCAATGGCCACGCTTGTCAGGACTGGATTCTGGAGCCGGTCAGCAATCTGGGCTGCAAAATGGATACCAGCGTGATCTATGAATTTGAAAATGTGAACAGCGGAATGGTTATGGATATTCCGGGCGGAAATATGGCTGACAATGAAAATGTTCAACAGTGGACCACTGGTCACTTTACCTGCCAGCAGTGGACGCTCCAGGCCTTCAGCGGCGGCGGCAACTATTATTATGTTCGTTCTGTCGCTGATCCGCAGTATGTTCTGCGTGCAGAAAGCGGCAGTGACGGCGGTAACATCAGCATCCTCTCCTATTCTACAAAAGACAGTGCAATGCTCTTTAAGTTTGCTAAAAATCTGGATGGTACATACACCATCATGAGCCGGGCTTCCAAGGATGCTTGTCTGGTAGAAGTCGGCTATGCAAGCGTGGAAAGTGGCGCAAATGTTCAGCAGTGGTCTCCTACAGAAAACGCTTGTCAGGACTGGAAGGCAAATACCTTTACAACAACAACTACAACTACAACAACTACTACGACTACAACTACCACTACTCCTAAGGCGACTACGACTACAACTACAACCACTCCTAAGGCGACTACGACTACAACTACAACCACTCCTGAGGCCACTACGACTACAACTACAACCACTTCTGAGGCCACTACGACTACAACTACAACCACTTCTAAGGCCACTACGACTACAACTACAACCACTTCTGAGGCCACTACGACTACAACTACAACCACTTCTGAGGCCACTACGACTACAACTACAACCACTTCTAAGGCCACTACGACTACAACAACCACTACATCCAAGCCTGCTGAAACCGGAACTACTACAATTTCAACAACACAGAAGCCGGATGAAACAACTGTTTCTACAACAACTGCTACTACGTCTGAGTATGGATTTATAACGCCCTCTCTTTATGGTGATATAAATCTGGATGGCAAGGTTTCGCTTGTAGACGCAGTTCTTCTGAACAAGTATATCGCACAGACAATTAATCTGGCTGATCTCCAGAGGGCCAATGCAAATTGCTGTGAGGATGCAAGAATCAACAGCTCCGATTCCTCTACACTGCTCGAATTCATTATCGAGATTCTCGACAGCCTCCCTGTTAAACCTCAATAAATCAGCAACAAAGAAGACCCGATATGTGATGTCGGGTCTTCCTTGCATTTATAGAACAGGTGTATGCAAAATGCAACAAAAAAGTATTTTTTGTCAGTCATTGGGCCGAGAGCCTTTGACGCACCTTCATTTTAACCATTGTAATAGTCGGAAATGCAACAAAACCGCACCATTTTATCATTGCTCATTTCATGCACATATGCTATAATAAAAATGCAGTAAAAAAATGCGATCCGACTCGCATGAATATGACTTATGCCTCCCAATTATACCTCAAATAAATCAGTAAACAAACAGAACCCGATGTTTTTTCATCGGGTTCTGTTTGTTTCAATCTCAGAGGACAATATCAACGCTTTAGCAATTCTCCCGAAAGGACAGATATTCCTGAAGAACCTCTTCAACATCCCCTTTGTACGGAACAAAGTAATACGTTATCGCTTCAATAAACGAAGTCAAAATTTCCAACGATATCGTTAGACATTTGAATGCATGTTTCTTTTGCTTTCAACCATAGATTGCTGCTCTTCATATTGATTTCATCACCTTTAAAGCTGTATACCATATTGCTCCCGCCTGAGCATCAGGCACACATATCTGCGGCTTTCATATTATGAAAGGGTATTCGTTGTTCTGAACTGTTCAATCATTTCCTTGAATATTGCAACCAACCGATCGTATCTGTCATTTGCGAGGGCTTTCTGGATTGATTTGTGAACCTGCGAGCAGAACAGGATTCCTTTCAATTAATTCCTGAAGATTATCTTCTGAATCATACAAGGTTTCCTTCAATTCAGTTAATTCACCTTCAGCAGTATTCAAAAAAATAGTATCATTCAATCCGATAACCTCCATTCTATAAATTTAGCCTTCAAGGACTTTGAAGGCTAAAAATCTGAAAGTAGAGACCTATTCTGATACCAAATGCACACCCTTTGGACTTTTCGTGTAAAGGTTCAAAGGGTGTGCATTTTTTAATTATTCCTCGACAACGAAAAAAAGCCGGAGCAGTTACGCTCCAACCTTGATTTCCGTGCCATTCTGGAAAACGAATGTGATTTCGCCGTTCCTGTGGGCGATGGCCTTTTCAATCATTACCGTCCAGATGGTGTCGTTCCAGTCGTGCATCTGCCCAACTTTTCTGGTTGCCCTCACCGTCCTCAACAGTGTAATCCAGAGAGAGGCTATCTCCGGCGGCTCGGAACTCACAGGCGAGACAGTCGCCATCGCACATCCAGGTCTTGGACTTCGGACACATACACTGACCGTGCGCCTGGACTCGTTTGCGGGTGGCCCAAATATCACGGTAGTAGGCATAATACTGCTCTTCGGTTACTTCCACCCAGGTCTTGAGACGGTGGATGTAAACCTTGTACTCACGGGTTGACTTCTGATTTTCATTGGTTTTCATTAAATAATCCTCCGATTTTCGATTTCTCGAAACGGAGGACTCTGGGCACTGCCGAAAATGGGTATAGGAAACCAACCGCAGTCCTAACGGAAACCTCCGTTTCGGATTGCAGCAAACCCGCTCAAAAGGCAGCTACAGTATTAACTTGTCCGCCATAAACCGTTGAGCCACCGTTGATCAGTCGGAGCAGTTTATGATGGTTGCTTGTTTGAGTGTCCTTTTCACCGGGTTAATGTCCTTTGAAGATGCGTAATGTCCATATCTCAAACGAGCGATTTGACAAACGGACAGTTTGTGGTATAATATATATGCATCTCTGTAACCACAAGGAGGGCTGTCCCAAATGCCACTTAAATTATATAAAATCAGTTTTTCAATCTGGGGATGGTTTGGTACTGCGTGGTACAGCATGGTACAAGTCACAAGAAAGGAGTTACATCATGGAATTTAAGGATTTCTTCTCTACACTCAAAAACCGAATATCCGATGGTTATGATGTACCGCAGTTCTTTCGTGA
>JAFUQX010000020.1 GCA_017472145.1 Ruminococcus sp.
CAAGGGGAAGCGGTCTTGTTCGCTTCCCCAATGAAAGCTGTCGCTTTCATTCCCCCTTTCTCCGTGCGCCGGAAGTACGGCGCAGGGAAGTTCGCTCTCTGCGGAGAGCGACCAGGGACGCTGTCCCTGGACCCTGGCAGCATTTTCGAGAAATTGCTGCACCAAAAAGCTTTTATACCTTCTTAAGCTGATGAGGAGGTTTTTTGACAAGCTGAGGGATGCTGCAAGCTATGTGCAGCATCCCCCTCTTTGGCTTGTATACTTATCTTTCCCACTTTGCACAAAGCTCTGTGAGCTGGTCGGCCATCTTTGCAAGCTCCTTGTTGGAAAGCCCGCGGCTGCTCTGAACCAGAGCCGATATCCGATCCAGCGCCACCTTCAGCCGATCATACGTGGCCGAGGCCTTGCGGTTTACAGCCTTCCTGATCTGGACAGGCTCAGCCGCTGTATATTCCTCTGTAACCATATCAAAGGCTGCGCCGCTGTAGGGCGCAATCGTGTCATAGCCGTATCCGGCCTTCAGCAGCTCGGCAAAGGCATCCGCTGAGGTGCTTTCTCCATGCACCACAAAGACCTTTCTCGGCTTTGGATCCTGAATGCTTTCTACCCACTTTACAAGGCCATTCTGATCGGCATGACCGCTCATACCCGGCAAAGATACGATCTGCGCAGCGACCCGGACGGATTCACCAAACAAGGTCACATGCTGTGCACCATCCAGCAGTCTCCGGCCCAATGAGCCTTCCGCCTGATAGCCTACAAACAGAATGGTATTTTCCGGCTTCCACAGATTATGCTTGAGATGATGCTTGATTCGTCCGGCATCACACATTCCGCTTGCGGAAATGATCACCTTCGGACGGGTGTCTGCATTGATCGCACGGGACGCCTCACTGGTGGTCGCTGTGATCAGGCCCGATACGCCAATGGGGTTGTGCCCGCTCAGCACATATTTCATGGCCTCCTCATCAAAGCAGCTTTCCTTGTTGCTTGTAAATACCGCTGTGGCTTCAATGGCCAGCGGACTGTCCACATAAATCGGGACATCCTGGAATTCTCCAAGGAGACCGGCATCCTTGATCTTTTTCAGAAAGTACAGCATCTCCTGTGTGCGGCCAACTGCAAAGGCCGGAATGATCACACTGCCGCCCCGCTGGAAGGTCTCCTTCAGCAGCTTTACGAAAGGCTCCATGTAATCCTTGGGCTTCTCGTGGAGACGATTGCCATAAGTGGATTCCATGATGACATAGTCCGCAGAATCTGCATACTGCGGATCCCGGATCAGGGGCTGATTGAAATTACCGATATCTCCGGAGAAAACCAACTTCCGCTGTGTCTCCCCTTCTGTCAGCCAGACCTCTATGCTGGCAGAGCCCAGAAGATGGCCGGCATCCAGAAAGCGCACCTCGATTCCCTCTGAAATGGTACATCTCTTATCATAAGGATGTGCGGTAAAGCACGCAATTGCGCCCAGAGCCTCCTGCATGGTATACAGCGGAACATAGGCCTCCTGGCCGCTCCGCCTGGCCTTTCGGTTGCGCCACTCCGCTTCAAATTCCTGAATATGTGCGCTGTCTCTCAGCATGATCTCACAAAGAGAGACCGTGGCCTGTGTAGCGTGAATTTTCCCCTGAAAGCCGCCGGCATACAAAAGCGGCAGCAGACCGGAGTGATCAATGTGGGCATGGGTCAGCAGGACAAAGTCAATATCGCCCGGTGCGCAGGGAATCTGTTGATTCTCATACACATCCCTCCCCTGCTCCATTCCAAAATCCACAAGGAATTTCTTTCCGCAGGCCTCGATATATGTGCAGCTGCCGGTTACTTCATGAGCTGCACCAATAAATTCCATTCTCATATGCTTAGCTCCTTTCATGGGTGAATTGCTTTCCGCTTATGAACGATAGAGCAGAAGCTTCCGTGCGAAGAAATTCCACAGGAAGGCAGCCGCTGTGGATACCGCCTTGCCCAGGATCTGGAACATGGACGTTCTATCCGCCAGCAGCAGCTCAAAGCCTCGTGTGATCAGCAGGGTGATGAGCAGTCCCACTGCGCCGATGGCAGCAAAGGACAAAAACTCCAGCAGCTTATTCTTCACATTGGAATTCTGGAACACGAAGCAGGTGCTGAGCACAAAGTTCAGCACAAGACCTCCGATGAATCCGGCACCATTGGCGATCATGGAATAGGTCAGCCATGGAAGGGACGCACAGACTGCGCCTGTCTCTGCTCCGAATACAAAAAAGAAAATCAGACTGGAAAGGCCCCAGTCCAGCACGGCGGCCAGTCCTCCCACGAACACATAACGGAAAAACTGAATGTAGGTATTGTCTGTCTGACCCCGGAAGAAGGCGGAAAACTGCTTTTTCGCGAGCAGATTCCGCACCTCCCGAAGGGCTGTATCTGGTTTCTTATTGTTCATGCATGCCTCATTTGGATCCTCTTATTCCGGATATACCGGGAGAACCGAAATTTTTTCTATAACATACTCAAGCAGCGCAGTCGCATCCGCACTGTTGATCAGCGCATCCATGCAGCAGTCTGCATTTGCTGCCGCTGTATCATTCAGCTGAATGGTCTGAGCCACATATTTATTGAGATATACCACATCGACCAGAGAGAGCGTGCCATCCAGATTGACATCACCGCAGAGTCCTCCGGGCGGAATAACCGCTGTCGTTGTCTGCTGGGATGTGGGCTTGGAAGAGGTCTCTGTCGTTTCAGTCGCAGCGGCGGTCGTTTCAACCGTTGTTACTGTGGTTTCCGCAGCAGTTGTGGTTACAGCGGCCGTAGTCGTAACAGTCGTTGTCACGGACGGCTTTGTAACGGGTGTATCTCCCTCCGTAATGGGATAGGTGGACAGATCCGGCAGCTCATCCAGTGTGATACAATATTCACTCTGGTAGATCTCTATGAGATTCTCCACTGGATTATTCTGCTCGCCTGTCAGCCACCAGCCATACCAGGGGCAGAAATAAAGCCAGGCCGCCTTTTCATTCACCAGATTATCCAGAGCCGGAATGCTGTCATTCTCAGACATCGCCACGGGCTTTACGCCGTTTGTGCTGGCTACCAGTCCATAGAATGTGCCGGTAATGGCACTGAGATTGCATTCACCGTCTGAACAGTTATACTTGTCATAGGAAACGATATCCACATACTCATCGCCCGGATACCACTTGGGAGAATTCGGGGTAACATAGCTGGTCCATTCCCAGATCAGATTGTGAATGCCATATACATTCACCAGCTGGTCATACAGCAGACGGTACAGTGCCACACAGGCCTCCGGGCCTTCGGCCCCCCACCAGAACCATGCGCCCTCCGCCTCGTGAAGCGGACGGAAAAGCACCGGAACACCAGCCTCCTGGATCTTCAGAAGCTCCTGAGCCAGCACCTCGATATCCTTCATGATGACCTCATGCTCCCATGTACCTTCCTCCAGACCTCTGGAGATGCTGAAGGTAGTGTAGTTTGCACTCGCCGATTCTACATAGAACTGCGGATCTGTGCCGCCTTCTTCAGAGGGAACACTCCAGTGCCAGCTCAGGGTAATAATGCCCTTGTACTTCTGCGACCATTCGATGGCCCGGCCGGTGGCATCGTCCCGGTAGTCAGAGCTGGAATTATAGGTCAGCATATCAATGCCGCGGATGGCCGGCTGCTTTCCGGTATGCTCCTCAATATACTCAAACTCAGCCTCGTTGTCCTTGATATAGGTGCTGGGATCATTGGCATAGTTGTAGTTATGACTGCCGCAGTTTTCCTGCTGACCAGAGAGAACATGCTCTCCATAACAGTCCAGCAGATAATTGTACAGCCGCTTTGCGCTGTCTGTTGCATCGGGATCAGACAGGGTACGGGACGGATTCAGATCGGATATGCTGGGATCGGCCGGCTGAACCGTCAGATAGTCCAGCATGGTATAGCCCCAGTAGCTGGCGATCTCAATGCTGTTCGTGCCCTCCTGAAGGGGTACATATCCGGCTGTGATCTCCGCCCAGCCCTCGTAATACGGGAAGGTTACCTCGCCCTGGTTCTGACCGTTTACATTGAGGTACTGCACCTTCTTATTCGGGTCAGAGGCCTCACAATAGCCGATCTTCAGCTCATATAGTCCGGCAGCCGGAACGTCTACATTTACTGTAACAGAGGTGTTCTTCTGCTCAAGATACACATAGCCGCTGCCGGAAAATCCCGAAATGTCAACGGGATTTCCGCTTGCGCCCTCATCCAGTGAGGTGTAGGTGCATACATTGCAGCCATTGAGTACACCATCCTCAAATTCAAATTTCAGCACATCCGTATCCGCAGCAGCTGCGCCCGGTGAGGCCGCACTGCAAATACACAGAGCGGCAGCCAGCGCAATGGCAATTCCTCGGTTCAAACGCATAGAAATGCCTCCTCTTTAGTCCGGATATACCGGAAGCTCCTTCACCTGCTCAATAATATGCTCAAGCAAAGCGGTAGCGTCTGCACTGTTGATGCGATCATCTGCACAGCAGTTTGCATTGGCAATTGCTTCCTCATTCAGTGTGAGGGTCTGGATGATATACTTATTCAGATGTACCAGATCCACCAGGGCCACCTTGCCGTCCAGATTGATATCACCATACATCACATTCTGCGGAGCGGCTGTTGTACTGGTCTGTGCAGCGGAGGTCGTTGTAGTCTCTGTGGTCGTTTCAACCGGAGCAGTCGTTTCGCTCACCGTTGTGGCCGTTGTTTCTGTCATTGTTGTAGTCGAAGCGGTCGTTGTTGTCGTGGTGGTTGTGGTGGTTGTTGTCGTAGTTGTTGTTTCTGTCTCGGAAGAAGTACCGGTATCCGGCTTTGTGCCGTCCGGCTCAATACCGCCGATCAGGACACCATCGGAATATACGCACATATAGTCATTTCTTACCTCGTTGCCCGTGCCAAAAAATGCATCATCCTGATCATACATGGTAAGTCCCTGATAGCTCCAGTCATTGGTCGGATCCCAGCTGTCTCCATAGTAGGTGCCAACGGTGAACTGATACTTCTTGGCAGAATTTGCAATATTGTAGCCGTCCCAGGTAATCTCAAAATAATAGGTGTCCGCAAGCTTATCATACTTATACGGTCCGCTGATGACACCGTCCGCAGGGGCCGCTTCTGTAGCAGACTGGTCATAAAGCTCACTTCCGACCATGCCCATGGGATTGGACATTTCAGAGGAATTGAAGTAATAACGAACCGTCGTATTGTCCAGAGCCTTAGTTGCATCGGTCATAACCATGAAGGAAACCTTGGTAACGCCTGCTCCTGTGGTCTGGAGATCATCGATGCCGCAGGCCTCAACCCAGTAACCGTTTCCACCGTTTTCACTTTCGCTGTATGCAGGCTCAGGCGGGAAGTTGGATGTAGCCTTCATATCTTCTGTGCCGAAGAACTCATACAGACCTGCACACGCACCTACGAAAGCAGCGTTATAGTCAATGGTAACCTCGTTGTAGATATAGTCGGAAGTAACGTCAATGTGGTTATCCTGTCCATCAGGGCCGCCTACCAGTGCGCCGTAGAGAACATAACGATGCTCATCCGGATCCTCACACTTTGTCAGACCGGAAGCCGCTCTGTGATGCGGGAACTTTGCAGCATTTTCGTTGTAGCCTACAATATAGGCACGGTTCAGGGGGTTGTTGCCCATGAGATATTCCATCTGGCTCTTGGCCCATTCGCTGTACTCGCTGGGCTGGCCGTTATTGTTATACTTATCATAAACCAGGGCGATCAGCTGCATAGCAGTATTGTATCTTGCAGAACCCCACTGGTTCAAAAATGCATAGCCGCCTGCGGATTCAAGCGCCTGCCACTTCGGGAAGCACTTCTCAACCTCATCCCAGAAATCATCGTATACATACTGATTTTTGCCCTGAGCCGTTCGTACCATATCCACAAGACCAAGCTCAGGATGCGTCTGGTTGATAACGCCCCACATTGTATTGGCACCGCTCCACACATCATTCCAGCAGAAGCACCAGCCGGAAGGCGCATAATAATCTACATAAGGAGTGGCCAGCTCCAGGTAAGAAGCATCCTCCGTGCAGAGGTAGAGCCAAGCCGCAGCCCAGCAGTAATCATCCTCCCACTTTTCCGAACGGTAGTAGCCCTTAGGGCCGTCTGCATTGTCGCTAAGCTCCTTGGGATTATCATTTGCAAACTTCCACAGCGCCTTTGCATAGTCCAGTGACTTCTGGGCATATTCTGCATCTGTATCCTTGAAGTTCAGATAATTGATCGCCAGAGAAGCGGCAGCAGAAACAACATAGTCGGTCTGCGGCTTATCTGCTGTCAGGAAGAAGGCCGGTCGGGCCATCTGGTCGATCTCCGGAGAATTCCAGTATGCGTGGTCAATGTCGCCGTCCCCTACCTGATAGCAGTGAGCGATAACTGTGCCGCTGTCATCACGGAAGGTACACTTCATCAGATAGTCATTAAAGTAACGAAGGATCGTTTCAATATGACCATCCTGACCTGTTTTCACATAGGCGTTGCGGAACTCATAATAGCCCCAGCCCAGTGCGGCCGCGGAATAGTTTTCAGGCATACCAAACTTTACATGGTCACCGGCATCGTGCATGCCGCCGGCAACGTCAACACAGCCGTCCCCGTCCGGGTCGAGAACATCCTTGTACTGATCGATGAAAGCCTGTGTGAGATTCGTACCGATACTGCTTCCGTCCATCGGCTGGAGCGGAACAGCTGCATCGTAGGTATGGCAGTCCCCTCTCCATACGTAATCACAGTTTTCATCTACCTCTGTACCGCACATATTGGCATCGTACATGTACATAGAATACTGGAGCGCACGGGCAAAGTCATAGTCGAGACCTGAATCATTGGCAAGAGACTGCTCCAGTTCTGAAGCTGCGTATCCTGTCATCGTAGGAGCCGATAGTGTGCTTACGGCCACAGCTGCGCTTAAACCTGCGGCAATCAGCTTTTTGGAAATTTTCATTAGACTCATTTTTTATTCCTCCCATAAAAAATCGTATATGAATCATACACTACTTATTATTATACTACATTTTGGAAGAATGTCAACTGCGCCGGCATAATTCGCACTAAAAATTTATTCAGAATGAGGAGTAATTTCATGCAGTTAGCAGATGCAGCTGCCCAAAAAAGGGACCGCCGGAGCAGTCCCTTTCTTCATTCTATTCAATCAGTCCGGCCCCTCGCCGGGCATATAGAGTAAGAATCGCAGTAGCATCACTTACCGTGATTGCCCCATCCCCATTCATATCAGCTGCTTCAAAAACAGCTTCCTCAGAAGCACCTGGTATCAGATCAGCAAAGGTGGGATTCAGCCCTGCGCCATGCATCGCATAATATAAAAGCACTAAGGAGGCATCCGCAAGATCTACACAGCCATCCCTGTCCACATCGCCGGACTCCACTGGAGGAACAGTAGAAGTTCCGCCTATGAAAGATGTTGTACAGGTTGTCGTTGTTGTATTTTCGGTCAGAACCGACGCAGTGGAGGTAGCGGACGACGTTGTAGAATACACCTCCGATGCAGTCGTTGAAAGCGGTGCTATAGTTGTAAAAAACGGTGCAGTGGTGGTAACAGACGCAGTAGCCGTCTCCGATGTTGTTATAGCCGTTGTAGTAACCGCAGTCCCTTCGCTCAGCGTTACAAATGGGAATCCACACACCTGCGCATACCGCTCAGCGGCACTGTTCCGGTAGCCGGAGATGGTAAATCCGCTCACAGGGGCTTCGATCGTTCCTTCTACCAGCTGGTAGCCAAAGGCACTTACGCCAATTTCCTGCACACTGGCCGGTATCATCACACTGCTCAGCATACAGCCAAAAAAGGCTCTGTCCCCGACTCTCAGAATGCCATTTCCAAGGGCAATCGTTGTCAGGCTGCTGCATCCGGAAAAAGCACCTGTACCAATGGATATCACATTGGACGGAATGTTCACAGACCGCAGTCCGGTGCAGCCATAGAACATCTGATCCGAAATACTGCTCAGACCCGAACCGATGGTCACACTCTGAATAGAAGCCGCTTCACTGAAAGCATTTACCCCCGCCGATTTTACAGAATCGGAAATCACCACACTGCTGACCCCGGAGCACTTTTCAAAAGCACCTGCACAAATATGCTCCACTGTTTCGGGAATCACATAGGAAGAGGACGCCTTAGCCGCAGGATAATACACCAGCCGTGTCCGGGCCTCGTTCATCAGAACACCGTCCACCGTACAATAAACCGTATTTTCCTCTGCTACCATGATCATCTCCAAAGCCGAGCATCCCCGGAATGCATCATCTGCAATGGAAGAAAGCATCGCCGGAAGCCGGAGCTGACGCAGTGATTTGCAATTGTAAAATGTATCCGGATTCAGATTGGAAAGAGACGACGGAAGCTCAAGTACGCTAAGCGCAGAGCACCCAGAAAATGCACCCTCCCCAATATAAGAAACACTGTCCGGAATCCGCAGAGATGTAAGCCCGGCACAATCAGAAAAAGCATAGCCGCCTACAGATACAAGCCGCTCCGGAAGGCTCAGATTCCCCAGTATTTTACAGCCGCTGAACGCACTTTTCCCGATGCTTGTAAGTCCCTCCGGAAAAATCACCTTGCAAAGGGCTGTACAGCCAGAAAAGGTCTGGTCCTCCAGATTGGTCACAGCCGCCGGCAGCTCGATTTCCGTCAAAGAAATACAGCCGAAAAACGCCTTTGCTCCAATCAGGGAAATCGTATCCGGCAGCACCATTTTCTGAAGGCTGGTGCACCCGGAAAACAGACCCTCTCCGATCTGGGTGAGGCCAGCCGGAAGAGACGCATGAGCCAGAGCGGTACATCCGGAAAAGGCACTGCGGCCGATCTGGGTCACTGTATCCGGAATTGTGAGCTGTGTCAGATTCACGCATCCCTGAAAGGCCGTAGCCGCAATCATGACCGGTGTTTCCGGAAAAACAAAGTGCTCCATCCGGATTCCAGCCGGGCAGCGCAGCAGAACATCACCGTGTTTGTCCAGCAGAATTCCGCCGGATGAGGAATAGGCTGTGTTTTCTTCGTGTACAATAATTTCCTCCAGCAGGGTACAGTTTGCAAAAGCACCGCTTTCGATTTGCAGCACTCGCTCAGGAATCGTTACCCTGCGGATGGCTGTGCAGTTTGTAAAAGCCGTTCCGGTGATCCGCTCCACCGGCACTCCGTCAATTTCGGATGGAATCACAACATCCTCGCTGATATTGTCGAGACACCCTGTAATAGATGCGGCCCCGGATTCGATGGAATAGAGCAGCACGCCATCATAAATTCCCGTCTCTGCAGAAGCAGACAGCATGGCTGACGGATGCAGCGGCCGGGCCGCCGGCAAACACATTCCATGCAGGCCGATTACCGCAGCACACAGCCCGCATAAAAATTTTTTCAGTGTTTTCATAAAGTCCCCCTCATCAATCAAACGCACCCTTCTATACATAGTTATTATATCACATATTCCCTTAATTGTAAAGCTTTTTTCCATCATCTTCCTTCAAAAAGAAAAGCATTTCTTCGGGCTGCCCCTATTGACTTTTCTGTATTTTCAGAGTATCATATATAATATGTAAAGGAGGCATGTTTTTTGAAACGTTTTTATATTCTCCTTGGCAAGCTGATTGTCAAGGTATTGCAGCTGCTCGGAAAGAACGCCGGCAATCTGCCCGGCGGCATTCTCTGGACGCTGACCCGTCATAAGTGCGTGAGCCTGTTTGATGTGCGCTGTCCCATTATTGCAGTCACCGGCACAAACGGCAAGACCTCTGTGACCAACTATGTGACAAAGCTTTTTTCACAGGACGGAGTGAAGATCATTACCAACAAGGCCGGAAACAATCTGGATACAGGTATCTGCTCCCTCCTGCTCCAGCACTGCAACTGGAAGGGGCAGGTGGATGCGGACTATCTGATTCTGGAAACGGACGAGTCCCATGTTCCGGTGGTATACTCCCAGCTGAAGCTGGAAACCCTGGTGGTTCTGAATTTCTTCCGGGATCAGCTGGACAGAAATGGTGAGGTGGAAACACTGATCCTCAAGATCAATGCGTTCTGCAAGACCTTTACCGGAAATCTGATCCTCAACGGCGATGATCCGAATACAGCCCGTCTGGGACAAGCCAATCCTGAAAATAAAAATGTAAAATATTTCCACGTTGAGCCTTACGCCAATGCCACAGCGGAGCTTTTTGAAGCAGGCGAAGGCCGCTTCTGCCCCTTCTGCGGAAGTGCACTAAAATATGACTACTACCAGTATTCCCATATCGGAAAGTTTGCCTGTCCGGAATGCGGCTACGGCACACATACCCCCTATCTCACCGCATCGGATATTGACCTTCAGAAGCCTTCGTTCCGCATCGGAGAGAATACCTATACGCCGGCTCTGAACAGCATCTACCACGTGTATAATATGACCGCCGTGGCCGCTGTGGCCAGGCTCTATAATATTGATAACGGGATACTGGCCGATGCCGTTTCCAACTATACCGTAAAGAACGGCCGTATGGAAGCCTTCACATTGGGTGAGAATCCGGCGGTGCTGAATTTGGCGAAGAATCCGGTAGGGGCTAATATGACCCTCCGTGTGATGAACGAAATGCCGGGAGAAAAGGAGCTGCTGTTTGTACTGAATGATAACATTGCAGACGGTCTGGATGTTTCCTGGATCTGGGATATCAACTTCAGCGTGTTTGAACGTGTGACACGGGTGGTGACATCGGGTACTCGTGCCCATGATATTGCCGTACGCATCAAGTGCTCCGGCTATGATGCTTCCAGGATCATAGTGCGTCCTCAGCTGGACGAGGCGGTGGAGGAATTCAACCGCACCGCCGGCCAGAAGTTTGTCATTGCAAACTACACTGCGGTTCAGCCTACAAGAAGCGCACTGAAGCGATATATCGAAAAGCATGGAGGTGCTGCAAATGAAGCCGATTAAAATTCTGCATATGTATGCGGACATGCTGGATCTCTACGGAGACAGCGGCAACATGGAGATCTTACAGTACCGCTGCAAAATGAGAGACATTCCCTGTGAGATCGACCACTATTCCCGCACCTCAGAGGTCCCGGATTTCTCCCGGTACGATCTGATCTATCTGGGCGGCGGCGCTGATCTGGAGCAGCAAATCCTTTCGACCGACCTGCCCCGATGCAGTGATGGTCTGAAGAAGGCCTATGCAGACGGTGTATTCTTCCTGATGATCTGCGGCGGCTATCAGCTCATGGGACAATATTACCGTGATGCAGACGGCCACGACCTGCCGGGCGTGGGACTGTTTGATTACCACACCATCGCACCCAACAGCCGCCGGAAACGCTGTATCGGAAACATCGTAGTACAGACCGAGATCACCGGAGAGCCGCTGGATATCATCGGCTTTGAGAATCACGGCGGTCAGACCAGCGGGGTAACCTCTCCCTTCGGCCGGGTACGCTGCGGAAACGGCAACTGCTTCCAGAGCGATATAGAGGGCTACTGTGAAAAGAATGTCATTGCTACCTATCTGCATGGTCCGCTGCTGGCGAAAAATCCGAAGCTGGCCGACTACATTCTGGAATACTGCCTGCGCCGTCATGAGGATGCGCCGGCTTTCCTTGCTCCTCTTGATGATACGCTGGAAAATGAATGCCGTGAGGTTATGCTGGAACGGCTGCTGAAAAAATAAGAATAAGAGGCGAATGCTTTGTATAATCCAAAATCACAAAAGGCAGAGGAATTCATCAGCCATGAGGAAATCCTCCAAACACTTGCATATGCACAGGAAAATAAAGAGAATCTCCCCCTGATCCGGGACATTCTGGATAAAGCCCGAAAAGGAAAGGGCCTTTCCCACAGAGAAGCTTCTGTACTGCTGGCCTGCGAAAATCAGGATGTGATCCGTGAAATTTACGCTCTTGCGGAAAAAATCAAAACAGACTACTACGGTTCCCGTATTGTCATGTTTGCCCCTCTTTATCTTTCCAACTACTGCATAAACGGCTGTGTATACTGCCCCTATCACCGGGGAAACAGTGGTGTTGTACGCAAAAAGCTCACACAGGAGGAGATCCGCCGGCAGGTCATTGCCCTTCAGGATATGGGACACAAGCGGCTTGCGCTGGAAGCCGGAGAGGACCCGCTCCATAACCCCATCGAATATATTCTGGAGTCAATTCAGACCATTTACAGCATTCAGCACAAGAATGGTGCCATCCGCCGTGTGAATGTGAATATTGCCGCCACAACGGTTGAAAATTACCGGAAGCTGAAGGAGGCCGGAATCGGAACATACATCCTCTTTCAGGAGACCTACCACAAGGAAAGCTATGAGCAGCTCCATCCTACAGGCCCGAAAAGGGACTATGCCTACCACACCGAGGCCATGGACAGAGCCATGGAGGGCGGTATTGATGATGTGGGACTGGGTGTACTGTTCGGGCTGGAACGGTATGCCTATGAATTTGCCGGCCTGCTGATGCATGCAGAGCATCTGGAGGCAGCTTACGGCGTAGGGCCGCATACCATCAGCGTGCCCCGTATCAAACGTGCGGAGGGGATCGACCCGGAATCCTTCAGCAACGGCATCGACGATGACACCTTTGCAAAAATCTGCGCCCTGATACGCATTGCCGTACCCTACACAGGTATGATCATTTCCACTAGAGAAAATAAGGCGGTGAGAGAGCGTGTGCTCCGTCTGGGCGTGTCCCAGATCAGCGGCGGCTCTCGTACAACGGTCGGCGGATACGATACGCCTCTCCCGGAGGAGGACGGCTCCGCTCAGTTTGATGTCAGCGATCAGCGTACACTGGACGAGGTGGTGCGCTGGCTTATGGAGCTTGGGTATATCCCCAGCTTCTGCACCGCCTGCTATCGGGAGGGACGCACCGGAGACCGGTTTATGTCCCTGTGCAAGAGCGGTCAGATTCAGAACTGCTGCCATCCCAACGCTCTCATGACCCTGAAGGAATATCTGGAGGACTATGCTTCTCCGGAAACAAAGGCCATCGGCGAAAGACTCATTGCAGAGCAGCTGGATGAAATCCCCAGCGAGAGCGTGCGTGCCGTCGCCGGAGCGCATTTGCAGAAAATTGAAAAGGGAAGCCGGGATTTCCGGTTCTGATATACAGGCAGGTGAAGTGATATGAATGAATCCACACCCAGCGCCCAGCGCATCCACATCGGATTTTTCGGCTGCACCAACGCAGGAAAATCCAGCCTGATCAATGCGATCGCCGGACAGGAGGTTTCCATTGTCTCAAATGTGAAGGGAACGACCACCGATCCGGTCCGCAAGGCCATGGAGCTGCTGCCCCTTGGAGCAGTGATGCTGTTTGATACGGCCGGGCTGGATGATGAAAGCCCTCTTGGCCTGCAGCGCACCGCAAAAACCTATGAGATCCTGCGTCATACCGATCTGGCTGTGCTGGTCGTTGATGCCGTCAAAGGAATAACAGAGGCTGACCGGAAGCTGGAGGAGAAGCTCCGGCAGGAAAAAATCCCCTATGGAATCGCTTTCAACAAATGGGATCTGAATCCTGTGGAAAGCACCCTCCCCGAACATGCGGTTGCAGTCAGTGCTGAGAGCGGTTTCAACATTCCTCTGCTGAAAAGGCTGATCTGCACGATATATCTGGAAAGCAAGGGGAAACAGGCCGAGCAGCCTCTTCTGGGAGACCTCATCACAAAGGAAAGCATTGTGATCCTGGTGACGCCCATTGATGAATCTGCCCCGAAGGGACGGATGATCCTTCCTCAGGTTCAGTCGATCCGTGCCATTCTGGATGTATTTGCTGTGTGCATCACCGTGCAGCCGGATCAGCTGCCCTTTCTTCTGAATCAGCTGAAAAATCAACCGGATCTGGTCATTACGGACAGTCAGGTGTTTTCCACAGTCAAGGACATGATTCCAAAGGAGGTGCCCCTGACCTCCTTTTCCATTCTGTTTGCACGGTATAAGGGCATTCTGGAGCAGGCTCTGGAGGGAATCCAGGCTCTGGATAAACTCAGGGACGGGGACTGCGTTCTCATTGCAGAGGGCTGCACCCATCATCGCCAGTGCGGCGATATCGGCACCGTAAAGCTGCCCGAGTGGATCTCAGAATACACAGGCCGGAATCTGAATTTCACCTTTTCATCGGGGAATGAATTCCCGGAGGATCTGAGTCCCTTTGCTCTTGCGGTGCACTGCGGAGGATGTATGCTGAATGTCCGTGAGATGCAGCACCGCCGGCTGAGCGCACAGAAGCAGAATATCCCCTTCACCAACTACGGTATACTCATTGCCGCTGTAAACGGCATCCTGAACCGAAGTATTTCCGCTTTGGGAATCCCGGCCTCAGAAAGATAAAATATTTGTAAAGCCGCTTTACACTTTGAATGCGGCATGCTATAATAAAAATAGAAATTCTGTCAGATGCAGGAGGATTCATATGGTAACAAATGATGGTACAATAATCAAAATCAAGCATGAAATATTAAGCGAAGTTGCAAAGCTCGTATTTGACGGCCGGTTTGAAGCGGAAAAGGATGAGCTTCCCTACCGCCTGATGCCAGGCCCGCGGGCCCAGTATCGCTGCTGCGTATATAAGGAGCGTGAGATCGTCCGGCAGAGAATCCGACTGGCTGAGGGGAAAAATGCGGACGGCTCTCCCAACGATCTGATCGTACAGGTGGTGCGGGCGGCCTGCGAGGAGTGCCCCATCTCCCGATATGTTGTAACGGATAACTGCCAGAAGTGTATGGGTCATGCCTGCCAGCAGGTCTGCCCCTTCGGTGCAATTGATATCGGACGCACCCGTGCACATATTGACCCGTCCAAGTGTAAGGAGTGCGGAAAGTGCGCTCAGGCCTGTCCCTACAATGCAATCGCCGACCTGATTCGCCCCTGTAAAAGAAGCTGCCCGGTAAATGCCATCACTATGGATGAATACGGCGTATGTCAGATCGATGAGACCAAGTGTATCGAGTGCGGTCACTGTATCCACAGCTGTCCCTTCGGCGCACTCAGCTCTAAGTCCAACCTGGTTCAGGTTTGCCAGGATATTGTAAGCGGCAAGCGCGTTGTGGCTATGATCGCACCATCCTGGGAAGGTCAGTTCGGCCCGGATATTACTGTAGCCAGCTGGAGAACGGCGCTGCAGGCCGCCGGCTTTGACGACCTGGTTGAGGTTTCTCTGGGTGCAGATATGACGGCCTATTCCGAGGCGGCTGAATGGGCGGAGGCCTACAAAAACGGCGAAAAGAAAATCACCTCCTGCTGCCCGGCCTTTGTGAATATGATCAAAAAGCATTATCCGACGCTCATAGATGCAGCGTCCGAGACCATTTCTCCTATGTGTGCGGTATCCCGTATGCTGAAGGCTCTTGACCCGGAGGTAAAGACCGTATTCATCGGCCCGTGCATCGCTAAAAAGAGCGAGGTCAACAGCCACAATATCGAGGGCAATGCGGACTATGCACTGACCTTTGGTGAGATTCGTGCCATCATCCGCGCAAAGGGGCTGACGCTGAAGCCGGAGCCGAATACGCAGCAGGATGGCAGTATCTTCGGCAAGCGGTTTGGCAACAACGGCGGCGTAACCTCTGCCGTTCTGGAATGCATGAAGGAACAGGGAATCACAGACGAGGTGAATGTTCAGAAGTGCAACGGTGCGGACGAGTGCAAGAAGGCCCTCATGCTCCTGAAGATGGGACGGCTTCCGGCAGACTTCATCGAAGGTATGGTCTGCATCGGCGGATGCGTAGGCGGCCCCAGCCGTCACAGCGAGCCGCTGAAGAACCGCAAGGATCGTGAAAAGCTCCTCTCTGAAGCAGATGACAGAAATGTAGAAGATAATCTCAGACAGCATGATGCGATGCATGTTGAGATGAAACGGTAAATACATAATGACAAAGCCGGCAGCTCCAAAATGAAGCTGCCGGCTTTTTTATACAACATGAATTTTTTGCGGTGTTACAATGTCATCTGCCCTACATCCGGCAGCTCCTTGGCCAGTGCACCTGCAGCCGGAATGGTCTTGACACGATATTTCTTCAGGCTCTCAGCCTGCTCAGATGTCACGATGACGGCTTCCGTCACCGTCTGCTTGGCCTTCAGGGTCATCACCTGCACACCCTGTGAATCCCGTGCCGCCTTGGCCGCAACAAGAGCGGTATCAAACAGCACTGCACGGTTTCCGCTGGAGCGCACCAGAACCTGACACTCCTCCGGAAGCTGGAGAACGGCCACCAGCGGTGATTTATCACTGAAGGCCTTGGACAAGCGCTTGCGGTTGGTCTTGGTTTCGTAGGCATTCATGGCAATTTTCGCAGCCTTACCGTTTTCATAAACGAACAGAAGCTGTCCGCTGTAGTCCTGGGTCACCAGCATATCTACAACATACTCGCCCTCATCAAAGCCCAGCTTGGCCGGAATATAATCACCCAGAACGCTGGCCTTGGATACGTCAAAGGCACTGGCCCGTGTTTTATACGCCTGTCCCAAACTGGTCAGGAAAATCAGCTCCGCACGGTTGGTCGTCTCCACATGACGGCGCATCTCGTCATTTTCCTTCAGCTTCTGCTCTGCATTCATGCGCAGAGAGGCCGGTGTGATCTTCTTGAAATAGCCGCTGTCAGAAAGGAACAGATGCATGGGATCATCTGCGATCTCCACATCCGTGTCCACATCCACAATCTCATCGGCATGGAAGAACAGCGTTCTTCTGGGCTGACCGTATTTCTTGGCAGTCTCCTTCAGCTCCTTGGCAATGATACTGCGGATCCGCTTGGGGCTGTTCAGAATCTCCTCCATATCCGCAATTTCTTCCCTCAGTGAGCCGATTTCCTTGGTACGGTTCAGGATATACTCCCGGTTCAGGTGACGCAGCTTGATTTCTGCCACATATTCCGCCTGAACCTCGTCAATACCAAAGCCGGCCATCAGATTCGGCACAACATGGATCTCCTCTGCCGTCTCACGGACGATCCGGATGGCCTTGTCGATATCCAGGAGGATCTTCTCCAGGCCCTCCAAAAGATGCAGCTTCTCCCGCTTCTTCTTCAGATCGTAGAATACACGGCGCTTGACGCATTCCTCACGGAAGGCGATCCACTCGCTTAAAATCTCACGTACGCCCATCACTCTCGGCGTGCCATTTATAAGAATATTGAAATTGCAGGAATAGCTGTCCATAAGGGGCGTCAGCTTAAAGAGCTTCTGCATGACCTTCTCCGGATCTGCACCACGCTTGAGATCTATGGCGATTTTCAGACCGCCCAGATCTGTCTCATCACGGACATAGGAGATCTCACGAAGCTTGCCGCTCTTGACATGCTCAATGATCTTATCAATAATCGCTTCTACGGTTGTACTGTAGGGAATCTCTGTGATTTCGATACAGCCGCCGGATTTGTCATAGTTCCACTTGGCCCGGACCTTCAGACTGCCTCGTCCGGTGTCGATGACCTTGCGCAGCTCCGCCTCATCCGTCAGCAAAAAGCCGCCTCCGGGGAAGTCAGGGCCTTTCAGCGTAGACAGAATGTCATGCTCCGGATTCTTCATCAGAGCGATGGTCGTTTCGCACACCTCTGCCAAATTGAAGGGGCAGACGGCACTGGCCATGGAAACGGCAATGCCCACATTGGCATTTACCAGAACAGACGGGAATGTAGCCGGAAACAGCGAAGGCTCCATCATCGTGTTGTCATAGTTGGGAACAAAATCCACTGTCTCCTTGTCAATATCCCGGAACAGCTCCTGGCAGATCGGCTCCAGCTTCACCTCGGTGTAACGGCTGGCCGCATAGGCCATATCACGGGAATAGGCCTTACCGAAGTTTCCCTTGGAATCCACATAGGGATGCAGCAGCGCCTCGTTGCCCCGGGCCAGACGCACCATCGTCTCATAGATCGCACCATCGCCGTGAGGATTCAGACGCATGGTCTGTCCTACAACATTGGCGGACTTGGTGCGTGCGCCGTTTAAAAGTCCCATCTTGTACATGGTATACAGCAGCTTGCGGTGAGAGGGTTTGAAGCCGTCGATCTCCGGCAGTGCACGGGAGATGATGACACTCATCGCATAGGGCATATAATTTTTCTCCAGCGTTTCCGTAATTTTTTCCTCTGCAACAATGCCTGCACCTTCAATATAGGCATTGGGAATGGACTGGATTTCTCTCTTTTTCTCTGGTTGTTTTTTTCTTGCCAAAATTCTGGCTCCTTTCTTGCCTTGTCATATCTGCAAAGCAGCCATCCGAAGCTCCTGGTCCTCCTCAGCGAGTCCGTCCTCTCAGTCTGCTTCGCTGACATTTCCTCACCCCGTCAATGTCATCAACTTAAGGCGATCGTGAAAGGCTCCCCTTAGTAAGGAGTGATCCCCGCAGTGCGGAGAAATGTCCGAAGGACAAAGAGGACCGACTCGTGGAGCCTGTCGGCACGAAGTGACGACTGAGGGGATTGCAAGCAGAACAGCAAGCTGCAATCTTACTCGCTGCTTACAATCCCTTCCACCGCAGCAAGCTGCGGTCCCCCTCCCCCTTGCCAAGGAGAGGCTTTCAAAGGCTTTTTCAGCATAGCAGCCTGTCAAACCTGCTTAAGTTGATGACATTACTGGGCATCACAATGGCAGGAAGAGCCTGCGATCTTTTGCAGCTTCACAGCCGCCCAGCCTTCCTTTTCTCTTGCATCCAGCACCACAAAATCATGGGCCTTCACCGTTTCCAGAACCTCATCCTTGCGCTCACTGATGATGCCGGAGATGATCAGAATGCCATTATCTCTCAGGAATTCCGGGAAAATCGGTGCCATGGCCTTCAGCACATCTGCAACGATATTGGCACAGATCACATCATAGCCGCCGCCGATCTCCTCCACCAGTGCATCGTCAGAGAGGATGTTTCCGCAGCGCACGGTGTACTGCTCCTCCGGAAGATGGTTCTTCTGCGCATTTTCCACAGCGATGCGGGCTGCATTCTCCTCAATGTCCACAGCAAAAACCTCATCTGCTCCCAGCAGCATGCCGCCGATGAACAGAATACCGCTGCCGCAGCCCAGATCCAGCAGCTTCGTGCCGGCCTGTACTTCCTTTTCCAGAAGCTCCAGGCACAGACGGGTGGTGTGATGCTGACCTGTGCCAAAGCTGCTGGCCGGGTCGATCTCCAGAATGGTGCGTCCGTCCGGAGCATCACATTCCTCCCAGCTGGGCTTGATAAGGAGCTTTTCTCCCACACAGAAGGGCTTGAAATACTGCTTCCAGTTATTTGCCCAGTCTTCCTCACAGATACCGGAAAGCTCGGCCTCCAGACGTCCATAGGCCTGCGCTGTATCTTCAGCCTTCATGCGGCGGAGCAGCTCCTGCACCATCTGCAAAGTCTCCGCACCCTGAGAATCCTCCGGAAGATAAATGGTCACACAGCTTTCGCAATTGGAAAGGCCCATCAGATCCTCATCAATATAGTCCCACTTGCCGTCCTTATTTTCCAGAAACTCGTTGAAATCTTCGGCATCCTGAATGGAAAAGCCCCTGATTCCCAGATCCATCAGACAGCTGCAAAGCATGTCAATGCCCTCTGTGGAGGTGTAAATATCTACCTGTGTCCAATTCATGCGTTCTGCTCCTTTTCTTCCAGGTCATGCTTCTTTCTTCTTACATTTTCTTCCTGCACACGCCGCCCGTCGGCTATGAGCAGCTTAAGCGCCGCCTCATCCTGTGTTTCCAAAGCAGTACGGTACTCCGACAGATGGGCAATCAGCAGCTCCAGATGATGCAGCAGCAGCAGGCGGTTGTCCATAAACAGGGAGGCCCACAGCTTTTCATCCATGGTAGCCACTCGTGTCATATCCTGGAAGCTGCCGCCGGAGAAGGAAACCGCATCATCCATGCAGTCATCCTTTACATAGGCACTGGATACGATGTGGGCCAGCTGTGAGGTGTATGCGATCATGTCATCATGCCGGTGCGGTGTGGTCAGAACGATCTTGCCAAAGCCGATCTCCTTGGCCAGAGCAGAAACCTTCTCCACTGCCTCCTGATTCGTACCATAGGTAGGCGTGATAATAAAGTTCGCCCGGTCAAACAAATTGGGAACGCTTGCAAAATAGCCGCTCCTTTCCCGTCCGGCCATAGGATGGGTTCCTACATAGTCAACACCTGCAATACGACAGGCGTTGGTGAACTCCAGTACCATCTGACCCTTCAGCCCGCACATATCCATCAGAATAGAGCCTTTTTTCAGAAACGGGAGCGCCTGCTTCATACAGGGCTGCGCCACACGGGGATGGAGACAAACGATACAGATATCGTACACACCATCTTCCATTTTTCCGATATCATCGATGGCTCCGTCTGCAAGCGCCGCCTGTAAAACCGATTCGTCCACATCGCATCCGTGAACGGTATATTTCGTACGGGCCTTCAGCACTTTGCAGACGGAACCGCCGATAAGACCCATACCCACAACCAGAATTTTCATTCCAGCATTCCACCTTTCAAATATAAAAATACATGTTCCTTTTTATTTTAGCACAAATTCCCGTCCAGGTCAAGATTCTTTTCACAGCCGGAAAAGGAAGCATCTTTGCCATGCTTTACGCTGCTTGATGAATGTGCACTTTCTGTGCGATACCGGCCATGAAGGAAAACATCTCTTTCATTATGTGTTTTTAAGGAAATGCATCTGATATCCGGCGCAGAACGTGTTCAAAGAAAATCGCAGAAAAGTTTCAGCCATAAACATGAACAACAGCCCGAAACGTGGTAGAATATGAAAAAATCCAAACAGAAACGAGGACACTCAGAATATGACATACGAAGAAATTTTCGAAGCCGCTAAGACTGAATTCATGAAAAGCGATGTCAGCAGCTTCAAGCAGCACCTTGCTGTGCAGATCGACATCATCGGTGAAGGCGAGGGCGCATTCTATGTAGAACTGAAGGACGGCCAGCTTTATGTTGAGCCGTATGAATATTACGACCGCCACGTAAAGCTCATCGCTACTGCAAAGGATTTCCTGAAAATCGTAAATGGCTCTCTCAATGCAGTTATGGCCTATACGACCGGAAAGCTCCGCATCGAGGGCGATCTGGGCAAGGCCCTGGAGCTTCAGCAGATCATCGAGAATATCAAGAAGACGGAAAAGAAAGAGCAGAAGGCTGCAAAAAAGAAAAAGTAATTCCCCATAGAAAAAACGTGCTGCTACTCATGTGTAACAGCACGTTTTTCATTTTAGTTTCCGGCTTCCATATTCTTATTGACGATTTGCAGACAGCGATAGCAGATCTCCGGTAATACAATATGATGATGCCGCTCAATTTCTGCAAACTGATAACGAAGATAGTTGTTCAGCCCGATATAAAACTGCGGCGTACGCCGATTGGGTGCCATACTCAGGCCAATCGAACAGAGCAGCAGCGAATACAGCTGAAGCACAGGTGCGACCGGATGCACTGTACCAACTGCCTTCATTGCACTCAGAATCAGCGTATCATTATCCGAAAAGGCCGACAAGGCACGATCAATTTCATCTGTAACTGTTTTTGTATATATTAGCTCCATGATCTTCATAGAAGAAGCATACTGACGGAGCACCTCCGCCGTAATCGGCCGCTGATCACTGCGGAATACTGTATTGACCAGATCCACTGAATACTGCGAAATTTCCAGATTCAGAACAGACAGAAAGGCCACAAGCCGGTTCACATCATGCCAGAGCAAATCAGACAGGGATGTATTTCCCCCAAGACTGCGCCATACTCCTTCCAGATTCGTCAAATTCGATTTTACGGAATCATATGCATCCGCTGTCATCTCAGAAGTCTGACGGCCGACCGCATCTATATTCTCCTGTGTTAGCTCTATATCTAGAGCGTCCGTTCCCTGGCCATACAGATACGCAATTCCCTTTTCAGCCTGCTCTCTTGAAAAGCCTGCGTCCTTAAAGAGCTGGACAGTCCTTCTGTCTCTTTCCGGATCCGGATTAGAGGTGTATATATCAGTCACAAGCTGATCGATCTCTTTATTTTTCTTTTTCTTATTGAACATATCGATGATACCCATAATCGGCACTCCCTAACAACAGATTGAAATTATACACATTATATCAAAGGCCGCAGCAATTGTCAAGCCGATTCAGCTATTTTTTACACGGCCGCTTTGCCTGTTCATCCTCCGCACAGCGGTATGCACGCTGTATCCAGACGGAGATTCCTACACAATTTCAGCAAAATGCCATTGTTTTCCAGCACATATCTTTTCCGTTTTTTTACGCCGGTCTTATGCATCATCGCTCAAAACAAAGCGCCAAAAGTAACAATATGGTTACAATTAAGAACCTGTAGTGTATGAAATATGTCGATCGCCGACTTGATTCCAGCAGATTAAATATGCTATAATGGAAATACTATTATTTCCACTATAAATTTATGCTGTAAAAAGCAGAAGGAGACGAATATGGACAAGAAAACTGAATTCAAACCGTATATTCCGGCGTCCAGGATCACGCCTGAGCTTACGGTCACATCCATCGTGATGGGCGTTATTCTGGCCGTTGTATTCGGTGCAGCAAACGCTTATCTGGGACTGAGAGTCGGAATGACTGTTTCGGCTTCCATCCCGGCTGCGGTTATCGCAATGGGTGTCATTCGAGTGATCATGAAGAAAAACTCGATTCTTGAGAGCAATATTGTACAGACTATCGGCTCGGCCGGTGAATCCCTGGCCGCTGGCTCTATCTTTACGCTTCCGGCCCTGTTCCTCTGGGCTTCCGAGGGCGTTATGGAAAAGCCTGGTATCGTTGAGATCACACTGATCGCTCTGGTAGGCGGTTTGCTTGGTGTGTTCTTCATGGTGCCGCTGCGTAATGCTCTGATCGTCAAGGAGCACGGCATTCTCCCCTATCCGGAGGGTACGGCCTGTGCAGAGGTTCTGCTGGCCGGCGAGAAGGGCGGCGCAAATGCCTCCACTGTATTTGCAGGTATGGGCTTTGCAGCTGCATTCAAGTTCATTATCGATGGTATCAAAGCAGTTCCGGGTGAGGTTTCCTTCCGTGTGAAGGGCTTTGCCGGTGAGATCGGCACACAGATCTATCCGGCTGTAATGAGCGTTGGCTATATCTGCGGATTCCGCATTTCTTCTTACATGTTTGCCGGCGGCGTTCTGAGCTGGCTGGTTCTGATCCCGCTGATCGTTATGTTCGGTCAGGATATCATCATGTATCCCAGCGTAGATCAGACGATCGGTGAGATCTATGCAGAAAGCGGCGCATCCGGTATCTGGAGCAGCTACATTCGTTATATCGGTGCCGGTGCACTGGCCGCCGGCGGTATCATCAGCCTGATCAAGTCTCTCCCTCTGATCATAAATACCTTCAAGGGTGCGATCAAGGGTATGGGGAAGGGCGGCAGCTCCGCCGCTGTAAGAACAGAAACAGACATCAATATGAAGTTTGTTCTGATCGCCATTGCCATTCTGACTCTGGCTGTATGGCTGATTCCGGCTATTCCGGTAAACTTTATCGGCGCACTGGTTATTGTTATTTTTGGCTTCTTCTTTGCAACGGTATCCTCCAGAATGGTAGGCCTTGTAGGCAGCAGCAACAACCCGGTTTCCGGTATGGCCATCGCCACTCTGCTGATTGCAACCATGATCCTGAAGTTTACAGGTGCTGAGGGAGCATCCGGTTATTCCGCAGCAATTGCAATTGGTTCAATTATCTGTATCGTAGCTGCCATCTCCGGTGATACCTCTCAGGATCTGAAGACCGGCTACCTGCTTGGATCTACTCCCAAGAAGCAGCAAATCGGTGAAATCATCGGTGTTGTTGCAGCTGCACTGGCAATCGGCGGTACACTGTATCTGCTGGACAGCGCATGGGGCTTTGGTTCCGAGGAGCTGGCTGCACCCCAGGCTACACTGATGAAGATGATCATCGAGGGCGTTATGAGCGCAGAGCTGCCGTGGAATCTGGTATTCATCGGTGCATTTATTGCCGTTCTGATCGAAGTGATCGGTATTCCGGTTCTGCCCTTTGCAATCGGCGTATATCTGCCGGTACAGCTGAATGCATGTATTCTGGTCGGCGGTATCGTCCGTCTGGTATTCGATAAGATGAAGATGAAGGACGAAGAAAAGAAGAAGTCTATCATCAGTGACGGTATTCTTTTCTGCTCCGGTATGATTGCCGGTGAAGGCCTGGTCGGCATTCTGCTGGCTTTGCTGGCTGTATTCGGTGTAAGCGAAATGCTGGATATCTCCGATCTGCTGAATCTGCCGGAAGCAGTTTCCAATATTGGCAGTCTGATTGTATTCGCATTGATCATTGCTTCTCTGCTGAAGTTCTCCATCTGGAAGAAGCGGAAGGCTGGCGAAACGGTCAATGAAAAGTAAAAAGCAGGAACAGGAAAACTACCTTGAAAGATGTCCGGTAAAGCCTGCATGGTTCACATGGTCACAGGATGAAAAAGGCATTGTTACACTGGATATTGAGAACAAGGGTGTTATGAACCGGATCTTCCAGAAGCTTCTGAAAAAGCCCAAGGTAACACATATCCATCTGGACGAAATCGGCAGCTTTATCTGGCCGCTGATCGACGGTGAACGCAAAATTGCGGATATGGGCGAACCTCTTGAGGCGCACTTTGGCGAAAAGGCTCAGCCGACCTATGAAAGACTGGCCAAATTCTTCCAGATTCTGGAAAGCTATCATTTTATTGAGTGGAAATAAAAATCTTATAAGCTGATTGAAAAATCCGGTACAGCTGACACAATGCTGTACCGGATTTTTTGCCATTTCTTCGCTTTAGCGCATCATTGTTTTACTATGCGAAAATCTTTTACAGAAAATTGCTGGTAAGTTTATGCAAAATACTCCTCAAATACATTGAAGGTTTAGGCAGTTTGTAGTATACTATAAGCATGACAGATCATACACGAGGAAAGTATATCTGAAAAGCATTTTTATGTTTTACTGAAGGAAAGGAAGGTTTTCATGAAAAAGAGAAGATTGTTGGCAGCAGCTGCTGCGGCCGTAATGAGTGTGACCGCTGTGAGTGCAGGTTTCCCTGTGATGCAGGCCTCAGCCAGCGACTCATCTGAACTGAAGATTATGTGTGTAGGTGACTCTATCACACATGGCTACATCGATGGCAACAATGGTTATCGTAAGTACCTCAGCCACTACCTGACGGAGAATGGCATTGAGCACGACATGGTTGGCCCGAACAACAGCTGGAGCGATTCCGCTACATACGATTGGAACGGCACGACCATCACCTATGATCCCGGCCACTGCGGCTACAGCGGATATTCCGTAAAGAGCTACTCCGGCCGAACCGGTATCTATGAAACCCTGTTTGCAAATGGCAATCTGATGGAAACATATGATCCGGACATGGTTCTGCTTCAGATCGGTACAAATGACCTGCTGGATGCCCGTCTGGATGTTGTAAGCAGCAGCAGTGACATCACAGGAAGCACCACTGCTCTGGAACGTCTGGAGGATCTGGCCGACGAGATTCTGTCCAATATGGATGAAACAGATGTGCTCTTTATGGCTTCTGTACCCTATATTGATTCGGATATCCGTGCAGACTGGCTGGGTGCATACGGTTACGTTCTCGGCGTTGACACAAGTGATTCTGCCGCTCTGAAGGCCAAGGTTGACGAATGCGTAGATACCTACAATGCAGGCGTTCAGGCTCTGGTTGAAAAGAAGCAGAGTGAAGGTTATTCCGTTGCATTCTGCGACATCAATAGTGTTGTAGATGTAAAGGCTGGCCTGTATGACGGCGTTCATCCGAACGAAACCGGTTATTCTGAAATGGGTCTGCTGTGGGCCAATACACTCAGCAATTACCTGGGTGAGAATCCCATCGTAACCACTCCGGCGGCTACCACTACGACTCCGGCCACCACTACTACAACTACTACCACTACAGCTGAACCGGTAGTTACCACTACAGAGGCTGAGGAAGAAACACCGGTTGTAACAACGACAACAACAACTGCTGCTCCGGTTACAACCACTACTACAACTACCACTACTAAGGCTTCTGTTGAGATCTCCGGCGACGACATCATTCTGGAAGATGTTGAAATCGGTGTTCAGTACGATCTGAGCGCATATGCTGATATGGACATCTCTGCTGTATCCTTCGTATTCGATTCCGTACCGCCTTATGGTATGAACGGATGCGCTGCATTTGGTAACTGGGAATTGCAGCAGAATTACACCCAGAGCGATCTGGTCGGCACAACTCTGACAGTTGAGCTGGATAAGATGTATTCTTCTATGACACTGCATAAGTGGTATGGCGATACAAACCTCTCTCACGTAGTACTCCACACAGCATCCGCTGAGGCAGAAACTACAACTGAGGAAGTAACCACCACCACTACTACTACCACCACACCGGCTCCGACTACAACTACTACCACTACAACCACCACTCCTG
>JAFUQX010000021.1 GCA_017472145.1 Ruminococcus sp.
CACGAAGTGACGACTGAGGGGATTGAAAAAGCACGCAAAATCGTAAGTTTTCTCATGCCTTACAATCCCCTCCGTCACGCCTTCGGCGTGCCACCTCCCCTTATTAAGGGGAGGCTTTCAAAGGTTTTTCGACAGTCTGAGGCCGCAGAATATGCTCTGCGGCCTTTTTGCATTTTCTTTTTATGCTTCTGTTTCCGGCAGCGGTGTTTGTGGAAGAATAAAGGGCAGGGCCTTCCGGTGGTTTCTGATGGTATTCACGACCTGCTGGCCGCCGAATTCTCCATCGACCGTCCATGGAACCGGTTCTTCCTCCAGGCAGGTCACGCTCAGCTCCGATGCACGAAAATATTCAAAATATTCCCGCTCAGCTCCCAGCCTGAAGTTCGTCAGCCCTGTGATAATGTGCTGAAGATCCACGAGATTCCGCGGCTTTCGGATGAGTGTGACCTCAAACAGACCATCATCCTTCTGATATTTGGGAAGGGAGAGGAGCTTGGCCACAGAGGAGGTATTTGTCACCATGCCATACAGGAAATCATCCTCAAGGATCTTATCCTCATATTCAATTCGCATGCGGCTGGTTTTGATCCGGGCCAGACTGGACATGCCGCTGAGAAGGTAGGCGGTGTGTCCCAGTACGTTCTTGACCGGCTGGGCCGTCTGATAGGAGACCTCTGTGAATGCACCGAAGGCGGCAATATATGTGAAAAACTGATTGTTGAACTGTCCGATATCGCAGAGGGAGGGCGTACCGCTGAGAATGCTTTCCACCGCATCCATCGGCTCTTTGGGAATGCTGAGACTGCGTGCAAAGTCATTGGTAGAGCCGGAAGGGATGTATCCGATGGGCAGGACTCCTGCGCTCATCATGCACCCCTGAATGACCTCATTCAGCGTTCCGTCTCCGCCGCAGCATACGATCATATCAAAGCCGTTTTCACAGGCATATCGTGCACGCTCCGAGCCGTCTCCGGCATGCTGTGTAGGGTGAACCGTCACCTCATATCCTTCTGCGGTAAAGCGATTGATGATCTTTGAAAGATGCCCTCCGATAGAAGCCTTTCCGGAAAAGAAATTGCAGATCAGATAGATACGTTTCATTTCACTTTCTCCCATAAAAATGATATAAGGGTATTATATCATAACAGGCTGTAGAAAAAGTTGAATTTTCCGCACAAGGCTCCCCTTAGTAAGGGGAGCTGTCGGCACGAAGTGACGACTGAGGGGATTGAAAAAAGTGCGTAAACTCTGACTTTTTTCACGCTTTGCAATCCCCTCCGACTTCACTGCGCTCAGCCACCTCCCCTTACTAAGGGGAGGCTTTCAAAGGTTTTTCGACAAACTGAAATGATATAAGGGTATTATATCACAAATCCGATGTAAATGCAAGAAAAGGCACGCCGGCTTCCCGATTTTCTTCCGGTGCAGGCGTGCGTTTTGTCAGTTTTTATAGTTCTCCTTGCGGATCATAGCACGCTTGATCTTGCCGCCGAGTGTTTTGGGCAGCTCGTCTACATACTCAATGATACGAGGATATTTATAGGGCGCAGTATTTTTCTTTACAAAATCCTGAAGCTCCCTGGTCAGTGCATCACTGGGCTTATATCCACGGGCCAGAACGATGGTGGCCTTTACAACATTGCCGCGGATCGGGTCGGGTGCAGCGGTAATGGCACACTCAATAACAGCCGGATGTGCGATCAGCGCACTTTCTACCTCAAAGGGCCCGATGCGATAGCCGGAGCACTTGATAACGTCATCATTCCGGCCTACGAACCAATAATAACCGTCCTCATCCGGCTGGAAGACATCGTGGGGACAGTACTCGCCGCTGCCCAGAACCTCCTCTGACATCTCCGGATTCTTATAATATCCGGTGAACAGTCCGGTGGGATAGTACCGGCTCAGATTGCAGATGGTCAGGCTGCCCTGCTCATGGGGCAGTGCGGTTTTGCCATCCTCCGTGAGCAGATGGATGTCATACAGGGGCGCAGGCTTTCCGGTAGAGCCGGGCTTGGGCTTGATCCACGGGAAATTCGCCACCAGTACCGAGCCTTCCGTCTGGCCGAAGCCCTCCCGGATCTCCTTTCCGGTCAGCTTCTTCCACTGATTGAAGACCTCCGGATTCAGCGGCTCGCCGGCAGTAGCAAAATTCTCCACGCTGGAGAGGTCATAGGAGGCCACATCCTCCTGAAGCATAAAGCGGTACATGGTCGGCGGCGCACAGAAGGTGGTCAGCCTGTAGTCCTGGATCTTCTGGAGCAGCTTGGTAGGTACAAATTTCTTCATATCATAGCAGAAAATAACAGCACCGCAGATCCACTGGCCATAAATCTTGCCCCAGCCGAACTTGGCCCAGCCGGAGTCAGAAACGCTCATGTGAAGCTTATTTTCCTGAACCTGCTGCCAGTATTTTGCAGTAACGATATGTCCCAGGGGATGGGCATGATTGTGCTGGACCATCTTCGGGTTTCCGGTCGTGCCCGATGTGAAATAAACCAGAAAGGTCTCATCGGCCCTTGTAGCCTCCGCACCGGTGGGACGCTCAAAGGTCTCCGGAAAGGCCTTTATTTCCTCGGAGTATGTGCGCCAGCCGTCCTTTTCGCCGGCTACAATGATCTTGTTCTGAATGGACGGGATCTCCTTTTCGGCTGCTTCCACCTGCTCCAGAACATAGGGGTCGTTTACGCAGAGGATCGTGTGAATTCCGGCGCTGTTTCCACGATAGATCAGGTCCTTCTTTGCCAGCTGGAGTGAGCCGGGAATCAGGATCGCACCGATTTTGTGGAGGGCCGTGGCACATACCCAGTATTCCCAGCGGCGGCGGAGGATCAGCATAACCACAGTACCCTTCCGGATACCGATACTCTTGAAGTAATTTGCAGTCTGATTGGAGAGACGGTTGATATCTGCAAAGGTCAGCTTTTTTTCTTCGTCATCGTCATTGCACCAGACCAGAGCCAGCTTTTCGGAGTCGGCCTTGGCCCAGGCCTCTACGACATCGAAACCGAAGTTAAAGTCCTCCGGAACATTTACACGGTAGTTTTCCTTGAAGTCTTCATAGCTGTCAAATTCAGTACGGGGTAAAAATCTGCTGAGCAGCATGGAGTTTCACTTCCTTTTATAATAGTAGTAGGCTAAAAACGTATACCATCAAGTATATCACACCTTCAAAAAAATGTCAAGAATGAGGTATCTTTTTTTACAGAAACCAGATGCCGTATGGGGGAGTGCTTTGTAAAGTATGTGTAAAAGCCCCGAAAATGCATGGTCAATAAATACGAAAATTCCGGGACACAGAAACGGAAATTGTGCAGTGCTCCAAAGATGGAGAAAAATGCCTTTTCCCCTTTCCTTTGCCGGAAAAATGCAATATAATATGTGTATGTGCGTATGTGCGCAGTAATTATGGAAAAGGAGATTGAATCGAGTGAAAAGAGGAATCCGCTCCGCAGCCTGCATCGCTCTGGCTGCTTTACTGAGTGCCGGCTGTGCAGGAATGAGCATGGCCGGAGGTCTGACGGCTTCCGCCGGTCAGCAGCTGGGCCAGACGGACTTTGAAAACGGTGTAGGCCTGCCGTGGCATGTGTGCGAATCTGCACCGGGTGAGATGGAATTTGCCATTGTGGATGGGGCTTATGAGATCACCATTGTCAACCCGGGCGGTGCATCCAATGGCGGCGAGGACCGCTGGGACTGTCAGTTCCGCCACAGAGGTCTGACCCTGGTATCCGGCTGTACCTATGAGGTATCCTTTGATATTATGGCCAGCAACAGCTGCTCCTATTATACAAAAATCGGCGATATGGCTGAGCCGTATACCGAGGACTGGCACGGAAACCCCGATGACGGCTCTTTTGACGGCTATTGGAATGTACAGCAGCTCCAGGCGGGGCAGAAGGTTTCCGTCAAGGGCACATTTACCGCAAAGAGAACCGCTGAGGTCGAGTGGGCCTTCCACATCGGCGGGGACAGCGTTCCGGTCGGAACTATATTTACCTTTGACAATATGTCTCTTGTCTGCACCAACAGCGATGAAAATGACTATATTGCCGCAGAGGAATGGAACCGAGCGGCCATCGTGACCAATCAGGTGGGCTATTTCACAGAAGCCGCCAAGAAGGCCACATGGATCACCGAAGAAAAGGACCGCACGGAGTTTGTCCTTCTGGACGAAAGCGGCAAGGAGGTCTACAGTGGTGATTCGGAGCCTATGGGAACAGACGCTGATTCCGGCGATTCTGTGCAGGTGCTGGACTTCTCCGATTTCAATGAGGAGGGGACATATACACTCAAAGCCGGAGATTCTGAAAGCCGTCCCTTCACCATCGGCGGTACAGAGGTTTATTCCGGTATGATGTATGATGCCCTGAACTATTTCTATCAGAACCGCAGTGCCATTGAGGTCGAAAGCAAGTATATCACCTCCGGCGATACCTCTGCGCTGGCCCATGCGGCTGGTCATACAAGCGATGTGGCTCGGATCACGACAGACTGGGACGATGTAAACAGCAATGGCGGTACACAGGATGTTACCGGCGGCTGGTACGATGCCGGTGACCACGGCAAGTATATCGTCAACGGCGGTATTTCTGTATGGCTCATGCAGAATCAGTATGAGCGGGCCCTGAAGAACGGTACAGAGGCCGCCTATGCAGACGGTGTCATGTCTGTTCCGGAAAACAGCAACAACTATCCGGATATTCTGGACGAAGCCCGCTGGGAAATCGAGTGGATGCTCAGGATGATGGTGCAGGACGGCGAGTATGAGGATATGGTTTACCACAAGGTGCATGACATCAAGTGGACCGCCTTGGGACTTGCTCCGGCCGATGATACAGAGGAGCGTATCATCAAGCCGCCGACCACCTGTGCGACGCTGAATCTGGCCGCTGTCTGTGCACAGGCCGCCCGTCTCTGGGAGGAATATGATTCCGATTTTGCAAAGCAGTGCCTGGAAGCGGCCGAGGCGGCCTATGATGCAGCCAAGGAGCACCCGGATATGTATGCCCCTCTCGATCAGTCTGTAGGCGGCGGTGCATACGGTGACAATGACGCCAGCGATGAATTCTACTGGGCCGCCTGTGAGCTGTACCGCACCACCGGCGATGATGATTACTATGATGATATGAAGGATTCCGATTGGTTTATGGAGGTTCCCACCTCTCTGAGCAGCGGTGAGACCAATGGTGTGGTGGGCAGCTTTGACTGGGGCAATACCGCTGCACTGGGTAGTCTGGGACTGATGCTGGATCCATCCTGTCTGGACGGCGGCGATGCCTCTGATCTGGAGGATGCAGTTGTAAAGGCAGCGGACACCTATCTGGAGCTGGAAGCAGAGCAGGGCTACGGTCAGCCGTATGGCCAGAGCAAGCTCAGCTATGAGGATGATACGGTAGGCTATGTATGGGGCTCAAACTCCTTTGTTGCAGACAATGCCATTGTCATTGCAGCGGCTTATGACCTGACCGAGGACTCCAAATATATGGACGGCGTTGTCAGTGCAGTGGACTATCTGCTGGGACGCAATCCCATGGACTACAGCTATGTAACCGGATATGGCGCACATGCTGCTGAGAATCCGCATCATCGTTACTGGTGTGCACAGGCGGTAGAGGGCTTCCCGTCCGCTCCGGCCGGCGTACTGGTAGGCGGCCCGAACTCCGGTATGCAGGATCCGTGGGTAATGGGCTCCGGCTGGGTCAAGGGTGCGATCGCCCCGGCCAAGTGCTACATGGATCATGTAGAGGCCTGGTCTGTAAATGAGTGCACCATCAACTGGAATGCACCTCTTGCATGGCTGTCCGGCTTCCTGAGTGAAGAAAACGGCGGCATTGTAGTGGGTGCGGGCAGTGCCGCTACACCGGATTCGGAGAAGGCGGAAAATACGGATTCTCCGTCCGTATCGGATGAAGCCTCTGACGGCTATAAAGGCGGTGAGGAAAGCCGTGTATCTGCATCCGGCGGAGAGGGCTTCCCGCTGAAGACCGTTTTGCTTCTGGCGGCCGGACTCATTGCGCTGATCGCAGTGGAGGTCTTTGTTTATAAGCTGGTAAAGCTTCGCCGCACGAAATAATAAAAGTAAGCGCAGATGCTGTGTGATATAATCCCCTTAGAGTAGACACACTAAAAAACAAAGAGTGTGAAAACTCTAAGGGGGTTATATCAATGCAGCGTCTGCGCTTTTTTCGTTTTACATATAATGATAGCGGTTCCGCATTTTCACAAGGAAAAAGATCGTGATCACAACGGACATCATTTCAGCGGCGGAGATGGAGATCCAGATGCCGTCAATTTCCAGGAAGGCCGGAAAAATCAGCACCGCAGCGATCTGGAAAACCAGTGTACGGAGGAAGGAGATCAGAGCCGAAACCAGGCCATTGTTCAGAGCTGTAAAGAAAGACGAACCATAAACTGCAATTCCTGCGAACAGGAAGGAGAAGGAGAAGATTCTGAAGCCCCGGAGGGTCAGCTCCATCAGGGCCTGATCGTAGCTGACAAAGAGACTGGACAGAGGATAGGCCAGAAGCTGTGCCAGCAGGAACATGCAAACGGAGAAAGAGACGATCACAGCCGCACTTTTCCGGAGCAGGCTTTTCAGCTCGGAGTGATTCTCCGCACCGTAATGGAAGCTGATAATGGGCGCTGTGCCCACGGAATACCCGATAAAGACAGCCAGGAAAATCATATTGACATACATCAGTACGCCATAAGCCGCCACACCGTCCTCTCCGGCATATTTCATGAGCTGCACATTATAGAGCATACTGACAACCGAGGAAGAGATATTGGTCATCAGCTCCGAAGAACCATTTGTACAGGTCTTGAACAAGGCCTTTCCGTCAAAGCGGGTTCGTGTCAGCCGCAGAAGGCTTGTGTTGGGACGGGCAAAATAAATCAGAGGAATCACACCGCCGACGGCCTGGCTGACAGCGGTAGCGATCGCTGCGCCAGCCAGTCCCCATTGGAATACGGCCATAAACAGGGCGTCCAGTATGATGTTGGTCAGTCCGGAGGCCACTGTCACCCAAAGCCCGAGCTGCGGCTTTTCAGCTGCAACAAAAAAGCTCTGGAATTCAAATTGCAGCATGTAGAAGGGGAGTGCGGTCAGAATGATGCGGCCATAGGTTACGCAGTCCTCCAGCATTCCATCTTCTGCGCCGAGAAAGGAGGCGGCCGGCCGGATGAAAAGAATGCCCAGCACGGCAATTACAAGGCCGCTCAGAGCAGAGGTGTAAACCAGCAAGGAAAAAAGCTCGTTGGCTTTTTTCTGATCGCCTATACCCATTGTTTTTGCGATGAGTGCACAGCCGCCTGTACCGAACATAAATCCCACCGCTCCCAGGATCATCAGGAAGGGCATGATGAAATTAACGGCTGCAAAGGGTGTTTTGCCTACGAAATTGGAAACAAAGAAGCCGTCCACGACTCCGTAAATGGATGTGAAGATCATCATCACAATAGACGGCAGAGAAAAGCGAAGAAGCTTTTTGTAGGTAAAGTGTTCTGATAACTGGATCGTCATGGGAATACCTCCGGATGAATATTTGTAAATGGGCCGGACAGCAAAAAAGCCGGATAAAGTCACAGACATTTCAGTCTGTAGCCTTATCCGGCATACCATTTCCTATGAATGTTCTGCCCTCCGAGCCAGCGATATTATTATACCGGAGATTCAGCTGAATGTCAAGTATGGCCGCGCTTTCTTTTGTTAAGATTTTTTGCATAGAAAAACGCCCAGAGAAGCTCCGGGCGTTTCAGTCTGTCAAAAAAACTCTGAAAGCCTCCCCTTAGTAAGGGGAGGGGGACCGCAGCTTGCTGTGGTGGAAGGGCTGGTAAGCAGCGAGTAAGCTTGCAGTTTTCCGTTCTACTTGCAATCCCTTCAGTCAGCTATCGCTGACAGCTCCCCTTAGTAAGGGGAGCCTTGTGCGGAAAATTCGACTTTTTCGACAGCCTGTTGTGTGTATTGTATTCAGATGGGATCAGCCGAAATAACGCTTCAGCAGACCCTCGAATGCACAGCCGTGCCGAGCCTCGTCCTTCGCCATTTCATGTACGGTATCGTGGATCGCATCCAGGTTCAGAGCCTTTGCCTTTGCGGCCAGCTCCTTCTTTCCGGCACATGCACCAGCCTCAGCGGCTACACGCATTTCCAGATTCTTCTTTGTGGAGGAGCTGACTACCTCGCCCAGCAGCTCTGCAAACTTTGCAGCGTGCTCAGCCTCTTCATAGGCGGCCTTCTCCCAGTACAGACCGATTTCCGGATAGCCCTCACGATGTGCTACACGAGCCATGGCCAGATACATACCAACCTCTGTGCACTCGCCGGTGAAATTCTCACGCAGACCTGCGATGATCTCTTCATCTACGCCCTGTGCAGCGCCGATCACATGCTGATCAGCCCATTCTGTTTCATTGGCCTTCTGCTCAGTGAATTTCTCAGCCGGAGCCTTGCAGATGGGACATGTGTCCGGTGCGCTGTCGCCTTCGTGTACATAACCGCAGATTGAACATACATATTTACTCATTTTTAGAATCCTCCTGAAGGTGATTGATTTGTAATGTTTGATTACAGTTACAGTATAGCATATTTCCTTTCACTTGTCAATACCTATTCTCAATATGCAACAAAAAAATAATATTATCTTTCTGGAAGATGGAAAACCTTCTTTTGTAAAGCCGATCACCCCGAAAGCCATACACAGAGCCTGTGTGAGGTAAATATTGGCATTATGTGAAAAATAAAGGAAAGTTTGGGCAGGGCTGTTGACAGAGCATACAAAATTCGGTATAATAAAAAGCACAATGAGAAAGGGAAAGAGCGGGGAAAGGAAAGTACAGACCAAGGGGACTAAAGAATATGGTGAAAATATGAAAAAGTTTAATTATAAATCAATCCCGGCGATCGCTTTGAGTATGCTGCTGACGGTTCAGATGATACCAGCTGCTCCGGCCTCTGCGGAGGTCCTGACAAACGACCGGTATGTATACGAATTTCTGACAGAGGAGCTGGAGCTTCCCCATGCGTCGGCCAGCGGCCTGATGGCAAACATTGATCAGGAATGTGCCTTTTTGCCGACAGCATCCTGCGTGGATACCAATGGACAGATCAGCTATGGACTTATGCAGTGGAATGGGCCGAGATTTGAACAGCTGAAGCGCTTCTGCGAATCAAATGGCTACGCTTATAATACGCTGGAGGGACAGCTGGCCTTTCTGGAATACGACCTGAACGGAGCATACAGAGGATATTATGATTACCTGCTGTATGAAGTAGAGCATTCAGAGCAGGGCGCTTATGATGCCGCCTATTTCTGGGCCGCCTGGTATGAGGTGTGCAGCTCGTCCTATTTTGAGGTGCGTGCAAATCTGGCCCGGGATTACTATTATCCGGCCTATCTGGAATATGCCCCGGCTTCGGCGGTTGTTTTTGAGAATGATTTTTATGCCGTGCTCGGCAATGCGGAGACGGGACTGGTTCTTGCCGATGAGGGTCAGAGCCTGAAAATGCAGAAAAAGAGCGGCGGCAGCAATCAGATCTGGCATTTTGTCAGACAGAGTGCTGATACATATACTGCGGTGAACTGCGCAACTGGAAAAAAGCTCAGTCCCGAGGGCAGCAGTACAGCAGAATGGCTGTTTTATGAAACCGGAAGCGGATACATGCTGAAGCAGGCCGGGACGGAGAATGCTTTGGGATGCAGTGAGGGAAATACAGTTCAGCTCCAGGTGGGCGGCGGCTCTGGCTGGCAGAGCTTCCAGCTTTCGGCTGTGAAGCCGGCTTCCGCATCGAAGCTGAATGTGAAATATGAAGCAGCACCCTCTGAGGCTGTGTTCAGCTGGGAGGCGGCCGCTGAGGCCGATTCCTACCGGTTGAAGGTATACAGCGGAAGCACTGTACAGGGCCTGCCCTATGCATCGGCAGAGTGCGGAAGGGAGCTGAAATATGCACTTGTTCTTCCGGCCGGTACCTATACAGCTGTGCTGGAATCTGTAAATGAATGCGGTGCATTCAGCGCAGATCCGGTGACATTTACCATTCAGCAGCAGAAGCCGGTGGATCTGGGGAAGGAATTCTATGCGAAGATCTCCTGGCTGGACGGTACACAGTATCTGACTGTGACAGAGGATATGAATGTACATTCCAATGCGGCCGATTATCAGGAGGATCAGCTGTGGCAGTTTGTACGCAATGAGGACGGCAGCTATCAGATCTATGCAGGGCAGGAAAAGGCATCGGCTCTGACTCTGAAAGAGGAGGATGTGATTGAAGCTGCGGAAAGATCGGCGGAGCTTCTGTCGGGCCAAAGCTGGGTGATCTACGGAAGCGGAGAAAAGGGCTATGTCGTTCAGGCGGCTGCACAGGAGCTGGTTTTGTCCGTGGCGGAAGGCAATGATTTTGAAGCAAGAGAATTTGCAGAGGTAACCGGTCAGCGGTTTGAGATCGCCGATTATGTCTTTGAAGCGCCTGTGGTTACAGCAGATGCATCGGGCGGCGTGCTGGAACCTGTACACTTCACCTGGAGCGAATCGGACTGTGCGGAGGGCTATCTCCTGGAGGTGAAGGACGCAGAGGGGCTGGTTGCGGCCACGGTCCAGATCCGGGACAGAGCATCTCAGGCGGATGTGACGCTTCATGAGGGCGAATACACTGCTGTTGTATCCGCAGTCAGCGCCGTGACAGGTGAGCGGAAGGTCAGTGAAAGTGTATCCTTTTCCGTAAAGAACCTGCCGGAGCGGCCGTCTGTCGGCCTTGAAATCAGCGAAGAAGCCGGGAGAGTTTCTTTCTACTGGAACCGCTGCATGGATGCGGACAGCTATTCCTACAAGATCTGCGATGCAGCAGATGGTGAAGCGATCGTACAGAAGGAGAATGTAAAGGGCTTTGCAGCGCAGGAGCAGCTGATCAGCGGCCAGTATATACTGACCGTTACGGCAAAGAATGATGAGGGTACGATCACCTCAGCGGATGTGACATTGGATGTCCGGGAAAATTCCGTTGGGGAATCTGATGTGTCGCTGAAATCTATCCTGGCCGCAAGGAAGCTTTATCTCGAAACTGAAGGTGAAGAATAACGAAAAGGTCCTATGTCTGGAAAGCAGGCATAGGATTTTTTGCGCATTTAGGGGGGATCGGGTAAACGTTCACATTGTATCTGTTGACAATTACGTTCAAGAATGATAGAATGAATTTGTGATAATTGTCAAAACCTGAAAGGGAGTGCGTATATATGAGGAAAAATAGAATATGGACCATGATCCTGACCGTTTGTTTTGTGCTCAGCGGTCTGCCTGTGTTTTGTGAGGGCTGGAGTATTCCAAAGGTGCAGGCGGCCGGGGCCTTTGTTTATGAGGAGGATATGTGGAGCTTTTCCTCGTCTGAGATATGCAGCGGAGAAGAGCCTTATCTGACCTCCGTCCTGAGACAGAGCCTTCTGAAAAATCGTGAGGCTGAAGAACAGGAATATCTTATAAGTCAGCTTCAGCAGGAGCAGGCTGACCTGACCTATGGTCTGGCTGTGCTTGCGCTTCTTCATGAGGCTGGCCAGTGGCAGGCTCTGGATATTTCGGATACAGCGGAGACTCTGAATGATATTTCTGTGCCGGTGCGTGAGGATGTACTGGTAGCATGGATTACATACTACAATATGCTTCAGCATACAGATACCATTTCCATGCTGGATGCACAGGCCGTTGCCATGGCGGATGCAGCGGTTTCCCTGGTGCAGCTGGAGGAAGCAGCGGAAACTGCGGCAAGCGGAGAGGGCTTATCCATTCTGCGGCTTCACGAAAGTGAATCCAGCCGTCCGAAAACCGTTCTTGTTTATGGTATGGAAACCGGCTCCTGGAGCTACGATTCTGTTCGCTATGACAGCCGGATCCTGCTGGCCAACCCGGAAAATAAGGCTTTTTCTGAGGAGGCCTGCCTGTACTATCAGTCCGGTACCGGAGCCTGGTGCATTCCGGAGATGGGATTTTCTGACCAGACAGGGGCCGTTCTTGGTGCTGTGATCAGCGATGCAGAGGTGCTGGGTGAGGGTGGATATGATCCGTCCCTGCTGCCGCGATTCAGGATCGACCGTGTGTTTGCCTATCCGGGTGACTACGATATCCCGATTTCATTTACACAATCCGGTCTGCCGGAAATCATTGGTATGAGCGCCAATATTGATCTGAGTGAGTCCGCTGATACCATTCTGAAGCTGAGTTATGAGTACGATTCCTACGAGTTCGGACGTGCATTTTCAAATAGTCTGTTTAATCAGGTGGCCAATGCCAAGGAGCTGATTTATACCAATATCCTGAATCAGAATTCCTACAGTGCAACAAAGGGTCAGGAGAATATGCCGATCATCTCCTTCCAGATGGATGCAGCAGACCAGGAAGTTGTGATCGCCACAGCTGGTGAATATGGAATTCCCATGCAGACCGATCCGGAGTATGGCAATTACTATGCGTTTCCCATTTACTTTAACCTCAGTGAAACCAGCTGCTACTATGTCAATGAGTATGATCTGACCGAATATCCGCTTACCATGGCCAGTGAGATATGTATTATAGTATCCCCGAAAAAAACGACCACTACCACGACTACAACGACGACAACAACAACTACTACCACCACAACGACGACGACCACCACCACAAAAGCTCCGGTAATTACCACAACGGTTAAAACGACCAGCGGCTCTCAGCCGGCTGTATCAGAGACAACTAAAACGACGGCCGCAGCAACTACCACGACTACAACGACGACTACAACAACAACGACTACTACTACCACCACAAAGGCGACGACCACCACAAAGGCGACGACCACTCCGAAGCCGGTTACTACGACGACTACAACTACTACAAAGGTACTCTTTGAGTGGGGTCAGGATAACTGGTCAGCTTCACATGACCTGCTCGTTCCGGAATACATTGCAAGCGGATATGGTCTGCTGGAGGAGCATAACGAGAATCTGAACGCTTCCCTGAATGCAATGGAGCGGGCCCGTATCCAGAAGCTTGAAAATGATCAGTGGCTGGGTGCGGAATATGGTATGGCTGTTACAGAAATTTTGGCCAAGAGCGGCGTGTTTGACGTTTCCAAATGGGATCCCCGTGCGGAGACGATCTATGATCTGGATCTGACTGATCCGAGAAATCTGTCGCTGATTTCCTATTATCAGCTTCTCCAGGAGAATGATGCAGTACAGCAGCAGATTGCATGGACGAGTGCCTATATGCCCCAGAAGGCAGTTCTGACCACTTTGATCTCCCAGGCCGCAGCGGCTTCAAAGGCCGGAGATATGGTTCTGGTCTGTCTGTTCAGCAATGAAATGGCGCATGCAGGTATTGCCTATGACGTGGAATATGGTACATGGATACTGAACGGAGAGGTCTATGATGGACGGGTTCTCGTGGCTGACCCTTATATGAGTGCGTTCTCCTCCGAGGTTTGCCTGTATTTCAAGACCAGTACACTGGAATGGAGCGTACCTATGTGGGGTGTAAGCGATGCCGGCGAGGGGAATTTCATCGGCCTGGCTTCCAATTCTCTCTCCATGATGAATTACGCCGGATATTTTATGGGGACAGCGGATGATATGAGCTCCCGTTCCTTCATTCCGATTCTGGAAGTATCTGTAGATTCGCCGGATTTCTACCTGACTTCATTGGGAACAGACAAGGCTGTACAGGAGAGCACAAGTCTCTCATGGTTCAGCACGGTGGCCTCTGTTGTGACACACAAGAGAGCAGCTCTGGACTATCTTGCTTCCGGATATGAAATCACACCGACTACAACAGAAGCAGTGTCCTATCAGATCTCCTTTGAGGATTGTTTGCTTTCTGTTTCAGCAGATCGGGCTGATACCATCATTATAAGCCCGGATGCAGCGATTTCCTTTACAGGCAACAGCGGCTGCTTTGAGGCGAGCATCATAAAGGAATCGGAGCTTCCATGGGATACGGTTACCGTCCGGGGAGAATCCTCTGAGGTGATCTCTCTCCAGCATATAGATGATGGGATTCGGCTTGAGGGGGATCAGCTTGCGGGCGTGACTGTTTATGCAGATTATGAAGGCGCAACGATCAGCCGGGATCTCAGCGGCGAGATCGACGGCCGGTTGTATACCTCGGTACTGATTTATGCAAAGAGTGACGGAACGATCGGTATTCTTGCCGATACAGACAATGACGGTGAGTACGAGACAGAGGTTCAGGATGCGCCTGTTCAGCCGATTGAGGTTATGTATGGTGATGTTACACTGGACGGTCAGGTTTCACTGGCCGATGTGATCGCACTGAAGCGATATACAGCCTGTATCATCTCCCTGAATGATTATGCTCTGGCCAACGCTGACTGTAACGAAAACGGACGGATCAACGCCGTGGATTACACGCTGATTTTTGATTTTCTGATCGAACGGATCCCGGCTCTGCCGCTTTCCAAGGCCGAGGAGATCATGGGCGGCCCCGTATGATCACGCTTGGATGTATATGAAAAGAGCCTGCGGTTTCTGCCGCAGGCTCTTTGTTTTATATAAGCGGATGCTTCTGAAAAGACATCCATTTCATTTTACTTATACAGCGGACCGTAGCTTTCGCATGCACGGTAGTCGGCCGCTTCCAGATCCTTTGTGCCAAAGGCCGACCAGGTGTGCGGGCGATAGATCTTTTCCTCCGGAACATTGTGCATGGACACCGGAATGCGCAGCATGCTGGCCAGCGTGATCAGATCCGCACCTATATGACCATAGGCCAGACAGCCATGGTTTGCACCCCAGTTGGCCATTACGCTGTATACATCACGGAATGCGCCTTCTCCGGTGGTATTCGGAACGAACCAGGTGGTGGGCCAGGCCTTGTCTGTACGCAGATCGAGCGGTGTGTGGATCTCGTCCGGCAGGTCAACGGTATAGCCCTCCGCAATCTGAAGTACGGGCTGTGTGCCGTTGAGAATGTTCACACGAATCATAGTAACCGGCATTTCGGCACGGGTACGGAAGTGAGAGGAAAAGCCGCCGCCGCGGAAATAGCCCAGATTGGCCGGACACCAGTCGGTTACATCCAGCATAGCCTGGATGTCCTCGTCAGTAACATCCCACCACTTCTTGATGACATGATTTCCCTTCTCATCCTTGCATGCGCCTGTGCCGTCCAGAGCAGCTGCACCGCTGTTGATCAGGTGGATAAAGCCGCCTTCGGCCCGGCCAGTGGGCTTGTGACCGGTTACACGCTCTACAGCCTCCGGACTCCAGTAGGTACGAACATCGGCAAAAACAGATGCACTGCCGGTCAGCAGCTTGCCGAAAAGCATGGCAGTACCATTCAGGCCGTCATTTTCTGTAGCCAGAATGGTCGGCTCCTTCTTACCGTTCCAGTCGAAGCTGGAGTTGAGGATCGCCTCAGTAAAGTCACCGTTGGGAAGCCAGTCTGTCCACTGACGCTGTCCCTGGAAGCCGCCGAGGATGGCATTTCTTCCGTTGCTTTCTTCCTTCCAGCCCATGGTGCGGAGCTTGGGATTGCCAAAGAGGATATCCTGAACGATCAGTGTGAACTTGACAATGAATTCCCATTCCTTGTCCTTTTCCTCCGGTGTACGGGGAATCTTGATGCCGAAGGGGTCGATCTCCCTGTCAACGGGCGTTTCCTCGTTTACATCAAAGCCCAGCTTACAGTTTTTCTTCACCCAGCCAAGCGCCTTTTCGTATTCATCCTTGTCGTAAATCTCCAGCTTGATTCTGCGCAGAATTTCAACCAGATCCACAAATTCTGCACGGATGCCCAGGTAGTTCTGGAAGAAATCCACATTGCACTGAGAGCCGGCGATACCCATGGAGACACCGCCCAGATTTACATAAGCCTTGTTGCGCATCATGCCGACGGCTACGGCGCACTTGGCAAAGCGGATGAGCTTTTCCTTTACATCCTCCGGAACGGTTGTATCGCCCATATCCTGCACATCATGACCATAGATGGAGAAGGCCGGCAGACCCTTCTGTGCATGAGCGGCCATGCAGGCGGCCAGATATACAGCGCCCGGACGTTCTGTGCCATTGAAGCCCCATACCGCCTTGATGGTGGTGGGGTTCAGATCCATAGTCTCACTGCCATAGCACCAGCAGGGTGTTACAGACAGAGTGGCTGTTACATTCTGCGTCTGGAAATAGGTCTCCGCAGCGTAGGCCTCTGCGCCGCCGCCGATGGTGGACGGAGCGATCACACACTGTACCGGAGTGCCATCCGGATAAAAAACATTTTCCTCCAGCAGCTTTTTGGCGGTTTTTGCCATATTCATGGTCTGTTCTTCCAGACTTTCACGGATACCAAACTGACGTCCGTCGATAACCGGACGAATCCCAATCTTCGGGTAATTCATTTTTATTCACTCACTTTCAGATTTTTTCTGGATGATCTCTTTGAATCTTGTATAAGCATCGAACCAGTCCTCACGGGGGAAATAATGCAGCACCGGTTCGGATGCAGCAATTACGTTTTTGGCATATTCACGGCTGACGATCGCACCGATGGCCATGAGCTGCATTGCCGCATTGCCGTAGACCGTGGCCTCCTTAGGGCCGGCATATACAGGCAGATTGCATACATCTGCTGTCATCTGGCAGAGCAGGCGATCCTTCGTTCCGCCGCCCAGCATATGGATCGCTGAAAATTCCTTCCTGGTGCAGGTACGGATCTCCTCCAGGGCCATGCGGTATTTCAGAGCCAGGCTCTCATAGATGCAGCGCACGATCGAGCCGAGTGAGCCGGGCTTTCCCTGTCCTGTGCGGACACAGTAGTCCTGTACACGCTGAGGAATATTTCCGGGCGGTGTGAATACCGGATCGTCCGGATCGATGAAATATTGCAGCGGCTCTGCATTCAGCGCCAGCTCCTCCAGCTCAGCGTAGGTATAGTCCTCACCGCTGCTGCGCAGATAGCGGCGTGTCTCCTGAATCAGCCACAGGCCGATAATATTCTTCAGATATGTAATTTTTCCATCATGTCCCACCTCGTTGGAAAGTCCGAGCCGGGCCGATTCCTCACTCAGTACCGGCTCATCCAGCTCTGTACCGAACAGAGACCATGTGCCACAGCTGATAAAGATCACGTCCTGTCCGGGCTTTGAGGGAACAGCAAAGGCGGCGCACTGTGTATCGTGTCCGCAGACAGCCGCCACCGGAATCGGATCTGTTTCCAGCTCATCACAAATGGAGGGAGACAGCACCCCCTTGATCGTGGCGCTGTCTACGATGGGCGGCAGAAGCGTCTTGGGAATGCTGAAGGCCTTGGGAACAATATCCGACCAACGGCCGCACCGCACATTCATAAGGGAGGTGGTGCTGGCAATAGAGCGCTCACAGGTCTTCACATCGGTCAGGAAATAGGCAAACAGATCCGGCAGAGGCAGCATGATTTCGGCCATTTCCAGTGCCTTGGGCTGAATGTCATAAGCAGACAGCAGCTGGAACAGGGTATTGATGTCCATGATCTGTGTGCCGGTTTCTGCATAGAGCGTCTCCGGTTTCATAACAGCAGCGGATTTTTCTGCATAGCCGTTGTTTTTGGTATCCCGGTAGTGGAAGGGGCAGCCCAGCAGCAGGCCGGAGCTGTCCAGCAGACCATAGTCCACGCCCCATGTATCAATGCCGATGCATTCCACCTCACAGATGTGCTTTGCACGGACAAGACCGGTTTTCAGCTCGTGGAACAGGCGCAGTATATCCCAATAGAGATGCCCCTGGACCATAACCGGCTCATTGTCAAAGCGGTGGATCTCCTCCAGCTCAATTTTAGAGCCGTCAAAGTGGGCCAGAACAGCCCGTCCGGAGCCTCCGCCGAAGTCGAAGGCGAGTACGTGGCGCATCATGCTTCTTCCTCCGGCAAAACCACGCCCTTCTTCAGGATGATATTTGCATAAATCGCAGTTTCGCCTGTAGCCACAACTGCATAGGCCTTTTTCGCACGCTCATAGAAGTCAAAGCGCTCCACAAACTCGATCTTGCAGCGCTCCGGCTCCTGTGCAGTAATGATCTCCTTATATATATCCCAGATGGTGGGGACCACCGGATCTCCCGGTACAACGCCCATGAGGGCGACCGGCTTTTCTGTATAGGAATCCAGCGGGAAAAATTTCATGACGGCTTCCAGGATCTCCGGTACGCCGTGGCCGTCCAGACGAACCAGACGCTGTGCAATGGCTGCACCAGGGAAGTTTCCGTCCGCAATGACGATTTCATCACCGTGTCCCATTTCCATGAGAATCTTGAGCAGCTCCGGAGAGAGAATGCTCGGAATATGCTTCAGCATAGCAGGATGCCTCCTTGGGATTTTATTCTTCGTTATATTTCTTATAGCCCGGATGCTTGCCGGTTACGCCATATTTCGGACGCATGCCGCACAGGCGGTCGATCTGGTCACGGGGGATCTCCTGAGAGCCGCCCAGCAGATGTGCGGTCAGGGTGATCTTCGCAAACATTTCCAGCGTCTCCATACGGTAATATGCTGTGATCAAGTCTGCACCGACAGTGAGTGCGCCGTGATTCTGAAGCAGCATTACATCGTGGTATGGCAGATAAGGGCGGATGGCATCCGGCACTTCCTCTGTGGAGGGCGTGCCGTAGGGCGTTACCGGAACAGAGCCGATGGCGATGACAGATTCGATCATCGTGTATTCATCCAGGGCCTTGTTTGCTACTGCAAAGCCTGTGGCCGTCGGCGGATGTGCGTGCAGAACAGCGCCTACATCGTCACGTTCGGCATAGCAGCACAGATGCATCTTGATTTCCGAGGACGGACGCAGTCCGGGCGCACCCTCCAGCACCTCGCCCTTGGCATTGATCTTCACCAGCTTGTCCGGGGTAATAAAGCATTTGCTCATACCGGTGGGTGTGGCCAGAAACGTGCCGTCCTCCAGCTTTACGGAGACATTGCCGTCGTTGGCTGCAACCCATCCCAGCTGCCACATCTTATGACATATGTCACAGATCTGGTCTTTGATTTCGATTTCAGTCATGTGTTTCCTCCTTGGTCGCAGAAGCTGCATCGTCTGAATGCTTCAGAATGGTGCAGATTCGATTTCCTCATTTCAGGCTTTCTCAGCCTTACCTTACATTATACTCTTTTTTGTGCAGTTTGTCCAGTGCTTTTTCTTTGCTATATAAATATTTTTCATGGCTGTACAAAGCAGCCCGGTAAAAAAGCTGTCAATTTTGAAAAAATAGTGATTTTTGGGGAAAAGGTTATTGACGGGAGAGGGGAATTATTATATAATAAAGGTGTATAATCCTGTGATACGGCGGGAAGCTGCCGGGAGGCGGGACTTACAGATATAGGATGGAGGAGTTTAAAGTGAAACAGATACTTACCTGCGCTTCAATATTGAATGCGGATATGGCGAACCTGGAAAGGGTGTCAAAGGAGCTTGAGAAGAGCGGTGTGGAGGTGCTGCATTTTGATGTAATGGACGGCGTGTTTGTGCCCAACATTTCCTTTGGATTTCCGATTCTGGAGGCGGTGGACCGGAGCACGGACCTGTTTCTGGACGTGCATCTGATGATCACAGACCCGCTGCGCTATATTCCTCAGACCATTGCAGCCGGAGCGGATCTGGTCACTTTTCATTTAGAAAGCCAGAGCGATCCGTATGAAACCATCCGGGCCATCAAGGACGGAGGTGCACAGGCCGGGATCGTCCTCAAGCCGGGTACGCCTTATGAGGCCGCCCTTCCCTTTATGGAGCTTGTGGATGTGGTGCTTGTGATGACTGTTGAGCCGGGATTTGGCGGACAGTCCTTTATGCGGGATATGCTCGATAAAATCAGAGCACTGCGTGCGTATATTGATGAAAAGCAGCTGAAGGTTCGGATTCAGGTGGATGGCGGTATCAATGACAGGACAGCCGGTGAAGCAGTTTCCGCAGGTGCGGAGATGCTGGTTGTGGGCAGCTATCTGTTCAGGCAGCCCAGCCTTTCCGAAGGGGTGCAGAAGCTCAGAGCGGCAGCGCTTGCATGAGCATACGCAGCATCGTGCTGAATAGAATGGAGTATCAAGATGAATAATAAAAGAAAACCCACTGTATACAGTTCCAAGAGAAGAAAGAAGGCAGGATTTTCCTCCTCTCATGCAGTCGTTCCGACCATTGTTACGATTGCGGCGGCCGGTCTGATCTGCGTTTTCGGCTATTCCATTGCAAAGCCGATCGTAAATAACAGCGGAGATGCGCCTGCAAACGGGGAGATCTCTCAGTCCGGAGAGGGTCACACCACGACTGCGCCTGAGGATGAGAATCTGACTGCTGAGGATGGTACAGAAACGGTAACAACTGCCGGAACTACCAATGTGGTGATCGTAAACGGCGGCGTGACTACAACAACAGAGACTGTCGGAATTTCCGGTGAGGAAATCAGCGGGGAATCCGGCGGAGATGAGGTCTCCGGCGGAAGTGAAGGTGCATCCGGTGAAAGCGAAGGTGTAGGTACGTCCGGCGGAAGCGAGGGCTCATCCGGAACAGGTTCCGGCAGCCAGGGCAGCGGAAGCTCTGATGCGCCGGCTCCGGTTGCGAATGTATATCGCACAGTGCAGTGTTCTGTCCGTCTTCCGGAAAGCGCTGTGACAGATGCGGCCTCTCTGAAGGCCATGCTGGAGAATGTGAAGACCAAGTATCCAAATGCAGGTGCGGTGGTTATTCCCATGAAGCTGTCCGGCGGTGCGCTGAATTTTGCTTCTTCTGCGGCAGGTGATGCAGCTGGTGTTGTATGCCAGGGCAGTATGACAGCTTCGGAGATCGCCTCGATCGTACGGGAGTCCGGTCTCTATGCCTATGCGTCCTGCAGTCTGCTGGATGATAATCTGTATCCGAGTGTATATTCCTACCGCACGTCAAGCTATATGATTGAAAAGAACGGCGTGCTGACAGGCGATCAGTGGCTGGATAACTATGCGGATCAGGGCGGCAAGCCGTGGCTCGATCCGGCCAGCTCCGTAACGACTGCCTATCTGGAGGGGCTGGTGCAGGAGCTTTCTGACGGCGGCTTCTCAGCGATCCTGTGCAGCGGCTTTACCTATCCGGATTTCCGTCCGGCCGATGAGCAGTATCTGAACCCGGAGGTATATGCAAAGAATCCGGATTCCATGGTAGAGCTGGCCAATACGCTGAGTGCGGCCGTTCCGGATACCACAGACATCGTTCTGGATCTGAGTGCATATTATGCCATGAACGGCTGGGAGCTGGTATATCAGCCGGATGAGCTGGATGTTTCCTATGCGCTTCTGAATACCAGCTCATCTGAGGCCTCCAGCGCTGCAAGCTGGGCTCAGTCCAACAGCGGCGATTTGTCTGTTTCTCTGAGCTATTCTGACGGAAGCGGCAGCGGACATTGTGTGATTAACTACTAAAAAAATCGCCTTGAATCAAAAAGGGATGTAACATAGAAAAGAGGAATTGTTATGGCAAGCAGATTTACAGTTGGTCTTGATAAGATTATTGATGAATTCAAGCTGGAGACGATCTATATGCCCAAGGAGGCCGCAGATATTCAGATCGACCAGACGGATGTTACCCGTCCGGGGCTTCAGCTTCAGGGCTTTTACGAATACTTCAATCCGGAGCGGATCCAGATCATCGGCAAGATGGAGTTTGCCTATCTGTCCACATTGGATGAGGAGACCCGTCAGCAGCGTCTGGAGGCCCTGATCTCCAAGAGAATCCCGGCCCTGGTCATCTCCAGAGAACTTCCCTATTTTGAGGAAATGCTGGATCTGGCCCGTAAGTATGAAGTGCCGCTTCTGCGCAGCAAGGAGAGTACCTCCAACTTCATCTCCGGTCTGATTGCCTTTTTGAATGTAAATCTTGCTCCCCGTATTACCCGTCACGGCGTACTGATCGAGATTTACGGTGAGGGTGTATTCATCACAGGCGAAAGCGGTGTCGGCAAAAGCGAGACAGCCATTGAGCTGGTCAAGCGCGGCCATCGTCTGGTTGCAGATGATGCAGTTGAGATCCGTAAGGTATCCAATGATACACTGGTGGGAAGCTCTCCGGACAATATTCGTCACTTCCTGGAGCTGCGCGGTATTGGCATTATCAATGCACGCCGGCTGTTCGGTATCGGTGCGGTCAAGAATCGTGAGAACATTGAGCTGATCGTTGAGATGGAGCAGTGGAATCCGGAGAAGATCTATGATCGTATGGGTACGGATATCCAGTATGTATCCCTCCTGGGAGTAAAGATCCCGTCCCTGACCATTCCGGTGCGTCCGGGCCGAAATCTGGCTGTTATCCTTGAGGTAGCAGCTATGAACAACCGTCAGAAGAAGATGGGCTATAATGCGGCCAATGATCTGCTTCAGCATCTGGGACTGGACATGGAGAGCAAGGAAGTTGTCAAGGATTACGATGCCTTTTAATCAAATAGACTATAGGAGAATAGGTTGATGGAATGGATAGATCAGCTGGAGACAGTATGCCGTAAATATAATTGTCCGCTGCACAGGGATGAGCCGCTGCGCAAGTACACCACCTTCCGGATCGGCGGCGGCTGTACCGCACTTGTGGATATCAGCAGCGTTGAGGGCTTGCAGAAGCTGGTGCAGCTGTGCAATCAGAATCAGGTCCGCTGGACGGTACTGGGCAACGGAAGCAATGTGCTGGTATCGGACGAGGGCTATGACGGCGTTGTTTTTATTGTCGGACGGCAGTTTTCCGGAGTGGAGATTCTGGACGGCGGTCTGGTGCGCTGTCAGGCCGGTGCACTGCTTATGAGTGTGGCTAAAATGGTGCTGGAGGAATCCCTCAGCGGTATGGAATGTCTGGCCGGCATTCCCGGAACGATCGGCGGTGCACTGTATATGAATGCAGGTGCATACGGCGGTGAAATGGCGGATGTAGTGGTTTCGGCAGAATATCTGGACGAGGACGGTCTTTTGAAAACCATATCCGGCGAGGAGATGGAGCTTTCCTACCGTCACAGCATGTTCAGCGGTACAAAGCGCATTATCACCAGTGTGACTATGCAGCTGCACAGCGGAAAATATGATGCGATCAAAACAGAAATGGAAGGCTATCTGAATCAGCGCAGAGCCAAGCAGCCCCTGGAGCTGCCCAGTGCAGGGAGCACCTTCAAGCGTCCGGCGGGAAGCTATGCCTCGTTTCTTATTGATCAGTGCGGCCTGAAGGGAGCCAGCGTGGGAGATGCACAGGTGAGCACCAAGCATGCCGGCTTCGTGGTGAATACAGGCAAGGCTACCTGCAGGGATGTGCTGGAGCTGTGCGATTATGTGATTGAAACTGTAAAGGAGAAAACAGGCTATCAGCTGGAACTGGAGCCTGTGGTGCTTCGGTAACGGAGAAGGAGGGCATGCGAAAAATGCAGGTCGTGATTGTAACCGGAATGTCCGGTTCGGGAAAATCTTGCGTTATGGATGTGATGGAGGATATCGGATATTATTGTATCGACAATCTTCCGCCTCAGCTCATGAGCCGTTTTGTGGAAATTTGCAGGGAGTCGGAGAATCGCCTGGAACGGATCGCTATTGCAGCCGATCTGCGCTCCGGTGAGATGTTTGCCGATGCATACCACTGTCTCTGTCATCTGGAACGGCAGCAGGATCTGGAGGTAAAGATTCTGTACATTGATGCAGAGGATGAGATGCTGGTAAAGCGGTATAAGGAAACCCGGCGGAAGCATCCGCTGGATGAAAAGTTCAGCGGCAATCTGCATCAGGCCATTGCCTTTGAGCGTGAAAAGCTGGTGCAGATCAAGGGGATCGCCGATTACTATGTAGAGACCTCCTATTTGTCGGCTTCTCAGCTGAAGGAGCAGATCCGGGAGCTTTTCCTCGACAAGGCCTCTGACTCCATGTCGATCAAGGTGACCTCCTTCGGGTTTAAATATGGTGTGTCCACCGAGTCGGATCTGGTATTTGATGTGCGCTGCCTGCCCAATCCTTACTATGTAAAAGAGCTTCGGGCTCATACGGGCTGCGATGCCTGCGTGCAGGATTATGTCATGTCCTTTGAGCAGTCCAGGGAGCTTCTTCAGAAAATTGAAGATCTGCTGGACTTCCTGATTCCGCTTTACATTCATGAGGGCAAGAGCCGTCTGGTGATCTCCTTTGGCTGTACCGGCGGAAAGCACCGCTCCATCACCTTTGCCGAGAAGATCGGAAATCATCTGGCTGCCAAGGGCATGCGTGTGATCCGGCAGCATCGTGACATCGGGAAGGATCGCCCGTAAGAAAAGATCAGATACATGATTCAGCCGTCCTGTTTTGCTTAGGGACGGCTGCTTTTATACAGGAGGGATTCCATGTCTTTTTCCAATGAAATACGTGCAGAGATGCGCAGAACGATCACAGACCGGGACAAGCGTTTTGCCTGTCTCTATGGCATTCTGCTCTATTGCAGAGTATTCACAGAGAAGCAGATCTGCATACAGAGTGAGAGCGATGAGGCGGCGGCTCTTGTGCCGGAGCTGTTTCACTCCGTATTCGGCGTGCAGCTGAAGCCGGATAAGCGCTCGGACAGTTCGCTGTACAGCTTTACCATTACCGACCCGGATATGATGCAGAAGATACAGCAGACCTATCAGATCACACCGGAGTGCCGTGAGATCAATCTGCGGAATCTGGTGAACAACAGCATGAGCGCCTTTCTGGCCGGTGTTTTTTTTATCTGCGGCAGTGCCATCGATCCCAACAAGGAATATCACCTTGAATTTGTAACGCCTTCGGAGCTGCTTTGTCAGGATCTGAATGCCATACTCGGAACGTTTGGTGTGACCGGACGGATGCTTCAGCGGAAAAAATCCTACATACTCTATCTCAAGGACAGTGAGTGCATAGAGGATACCCTGACCTTTATGGGCGCCCAGCAGTGCACCATTGAGCTGATGAATATCAAGATTCGTAAGGATATGCGCAATAAGGCCAACCGCCTGCGCAACTGCGATGAGGCCAACATCAACAAGGTGGTAGCTGCGGCCATGAAGCAGACAGAGGACATCCTGCTGCTGATGAAGTCGGGAGAGCTGGAGCATCTGTCTCCGGAAATACAGGAGGTCGCAAAGCTGAGAATTGAAAATCCGGAGCTGAGTCTGAAGGAAATCGGTGAGATGCTGACAGTGCCCATCGGGCGCTCCGGCGTGAATCATCGCTTTCAGAAGATTGCAGCCATAGCAAAGGAGCTGAGAGAAAATGGAAAGAAATCCGATCCCTGCTGATGCATTTGCACATCTGCATGTGCACAGTGTGTACAGCCTTCTGGATGGAGCCTGCCGGATCGAGGAGCTGGTGCAGCGTGTAAAGGAGCTGGGGCAGACCGCTGTGGCCGTAACAGACCATGGGAATCTGTATGCGGTGGTGACCTTTGCACAGGCTGCGGAGCGTGCAGGAATCCATCCTGTCATCGGCTGTGAGGTGTATGTGGCCAGTCGCACACGGTTTGATAAGGAGCATCAGCTTGACCGCAAGAGTGACCATCTGGTGCTGCTGTGCGAAAATGAAACGGGCTACCGGAATCTGGTGCGGCTGGTGACAGCAGCGCATCTGGAGGGCTTCTACCACCGTCCCCGTGTGGATGAGGCGCTGCTGGAGAAATATCATGAGGGGCTTATATGTCTTTCCGGATGTATAGCCGGAAAAATTCCGCGACTGCTTCTGAATGGAGAGTATGAGAAAGCAAAGGAAACGGCGCTGCGCTATCGGGAGATATTTGGTGCGGAAAGCTTTTATATTGAGGTGCAGGATCACGGCCTTGCAGAGGAGCGTACCGTTCGGTCCCAGCTGTACCGCCTGTCCCGTGAGACGGGAATTCCCCTGGCGGCTACCAATGATGCCCATTATCTGACCAAGGAGGAGGCCTCCATGCAGCATGTACTGCTGTGTATCCAGACGGGAAAAACGGTGGATGATGAGGACGGCATGGGATTTGAGACAGAGGAATTCTATCTCAAGAGCACAGAGGAAATGGCAGAGCTGTTTTCGGCGGTACCGGAAGCGGTATACAATACAGGAAAAATTGCTGCAAGATGTCAGATGCACTTTGAGATGGGGAAGCTTCATCTTCCGAAGTTTGAGATGGAGGGTGTGACGGATTCAAAGGCTCTGTTTGCTGCTCTGTGTCAGGAGGGGCTGCATCAGAAATATGGAAGCGATCCGCCGGAGGAAGCCAGAAAGCGCATACAATATGAAATGCGTGTGATCGAGCAGATGGGCTTTGTTGACTATTTCCTGATCGTGTGGGACTATGTAAGCTTTGCCCGGCGCAGCGGCATTCCGGTAGGCCCTGGACGAGGTTCCGGTGCAGGAAGCATCTGCGCCTATTGTCTGGATATTACACAGATCGATCCCATTGAGCACTGCCTGCTCTTTGAGCGCTTCCTGAATCCGGAGAGAATTAGCATGCCGGATTTTGATATTGACTTCTGCATAGAAGGGCGTCAGGCTGTAAAGGACTATGTGACCCGGAAATACGGTGCAGAGCGTGTATCAGAGATCATAACCTTCGACCCGATGAAGGCACGCGGTGCGATCCGGGACACAGGACGGGCCATGAATCTTCCCTATGCATTGTGTGATAAAATAGCCAAGATGATCGATCCCAGACGCACCATCCGGGAGACACTGGAGGCCCGTGACGGGGAGGATCTGCGAGCGGTCTATAAGTCAGATACCAATGCCAAAAAGCTGATAGATATGGCTATGCGGCTGGAAGGTGTTCCCAGACATACCTCCACTCACCCGGCTGGAATGATCATCTCCGCCATTCCCATCCAGGAGCTTGTGCCCTTGCAGATGAATGATGATACTGTAGTAACGCAGTATACGATGAATACCTTGGAAGCGCTGGGACTGCTCAAATTCGATTTTCTGGGTCTACGGAATCTGACGGTTATCCGGGATTGTGTGCGGATGATTCAGAAGACGAAGCCGGATTTTTCCATTGATGATATTCCTATGGAGGATGCGGAGGTATATAAGATGCTGTCCATGGGAGAGTCCGTAGGTGTGTTCCAGTTTGAAAGCGAAGGCATGCGCCGGGTTCTGGCACAGCTTCAGCCGGAGAATCTGGAGGAACTGACCGCAGTGCTTTCCCTGTACAGACCCGGCCCTCGTGATTCGATCCCGAAATATCTGAAAAATCGCCAGCATCCGGAGCAGATCGTCTATGCCCATCCGCTGCTGGAGCCGATCCTCAAGGTGACAAACGGGGGCATCGTCTATCAGGAGCAGGTAATGGAAATCTGCCGTGTACTGGCTGGATATTCCTATGGACGGGCCGATCTGGTACGCCGTGCGATGGCTAAGAAGAAGCATAAGATCATGGAGGAGGAACGTCAGGTCTTCCTCTATGGAGACGGCTCGGAGACCTGCTGCGGCGCAGTGGCCAAGGGCGTTTCCCCGGAGGCCGCCAATCAGATTTTTGATGAGATTGCAGGATTTGCCTCCTATGCCTTCAACAAGTCCCACGCAGTTGCCTATTCGTTTCTGTCCTACCAGACAGCCTATCTGAAACGATATTATTTTCTTGAATACATGTCCGCCGTGATGACCAGCGTTATTGGTGCAGGTACAAAGCTGATGACCTATATCAATCAGTGCGAAGCAGAGGGCGTGCATATTCTGCCGCCTCATGTCAATGACAGCGGCGCAGTCTTCCAGCCCAGCGGTGAGAATATCCGGTTTTGTCTGCTGGCTGTGCGGAATCTGGGAAAAAATCTGATTGAAAGGATCATAGCGGAGCGTGAGAAGAACGGGGCCTTCACCGGGCTGCGGGATTTCTGCCGCCGGTTGTCCGGATGCGATCTCAACAAGCGTGCACTGGAAAGCCTGATCAGCTGTGGGGCTCTGGATGGACTGGGGCTGAACCGCCGGCAAATGCTTCAGAGCTATGAAAGCATATTGTCTGCAGTGAAAGAGGAGGAGGAGTCTCTGCTGGAGGGACAGATGAATCTTTTCGGCACTACGATCGATACAGGTCTTTTTGATGCCCCCGTTTCTGATATGCCGGAATTTCCCCAGGAGGAGCTTCTGAAAATGGAAAAGGAGTTTGCCGGAATGTATCTGTCCGGACATCCTCTGGCCCATTATCGTCTGGCCTCCTCTCTGCTGCATACAGCAGATTTTGGGGAGATTGCAGAAGATCCTCAGCAATACCCGGATGGTACGAAGATCACAGCAATCTGCATTGTGCAGGAGGTGAAGCGGCATCTCACCAAAAAAGGCGATGCTATGTGCTTTATGACCTGTGAGGACAGAACAGGAGAGATGGACTGCGTGATATTCCCTCAGCTGTATGCAGTGGTAAAGCAGCTGCTTACACCCGACCGGATCCTCTGCATAACAGGTAAGATCAGTCAGAAGGAGGAAAGTGTGAGCTTGATCTGTGACAGCATCCTGGATGAGCAGGATCTGAAGCAGAAGCTTCGGAACGGACGTCTTTGCTGTAAGCTGTGTACAGCAGATACGGCTAAGCGGCAGCAGGTCATGTCGGTGATTCTGGAAAATCCCGGGGATACGCCTGTTTGCTTCTATCTGACGGATGTAAAAAAGCTGGTTGCGCCCAAAATCCCGCTGAAAGCAGCACTATCAGAGGAGCTGATGGGACAGCTGAGACCCATTCTGGGAGAGGGGCAGATCGGCCTTATATAGGGAGTGCTTTAGCGGCAGAATTGCAAAAAAATGTTAAATTTCTCGGTTGATGCTTGACAAAATAATTATATGGGGTATAATTAGAGTATCATGTAAAGTTATGTGTTCAGGGATTTGCTTTGTGCGGCCTGAAATTATGTAGATTATCGGAGGAGAATAGTATGATTAAAACAATTGGTGTATTGACAAGCGGCGGCGACGCTCCGGGTATGAACGCAGCCATTCGTGCGGTCGTTCGTGCAGCTCTGAAGAAGGGCATCAAGGTTTATGGTATCCGTCGCGGTTACTGTGGACTGATCGATGGTGACATTGTTGAGATGGATGAGATGAGCGTTTCCAACATCACCCACAAGGGCGGTACTATGCTGTATACAGCAAGAAGCTCTGAGTTCCGCACAGAAGAGGGTATGCAGATTGCCAAGGCCAACTGTGAGAAGTATGGCCTGGAGGGTATCGTAGTAATCGGCGGAGACGGCTCTTTCCGTGGTGCAGCTGATCTTTCTGCAAGAGGCATTCTGACAGTAGGTCTGCCGGGTACGATCGACAATGATATTGCATGTACTGAATACACAATCGGTTACGATACGGCTATGAACACCGCTATGGAGATGGTGGACAAGCTTCAGGATACCTGCCAGTCTCATGATCGCTGCTCTGTAGTTGAGGTTATGGGCCGCGGAGCTGGCTTTATCGCAGTAAATACAGCTGTAGCCTGCGGTGCGATTGAGGTTATCACAAAGGAAATGCCTTACGATCTGGATCAGATTGCAAAGGACATGCTGGAGTGCAAGAAGAACGGCAAGCAGAACTTCATTATTGTTGTTTCTGAAAATGTAGGCCATTCTCAGGAGATCGCAACTGCGATCCAGGAAAAGACGGGTATTGAAGCTCGTGCAACCATTCTGGGTCATGTACAGAGAGGTGGCTCTCCTACCGCTCGGGATCGTGTTGTAGCAAGCGAAATGGGCTACTATGCAGTTGAGCTGCTGGAGCAGGGCATTGGCAACCGTGTGGTTGGTATGCAGAATAATAAGATCGTTGACTTTGATATTCAGGAAGCACTGTCTATGAAGAAGCCGTACGATGAGAAGCTGCACAAGATCGCACAGGACATCGCATTCTTCTAATGAATGAAAATAAGTAACAAAGGCCGCAGTGAACGCTGCGGCCTTTTTGCGTGCATATGATAAAAAAATCCCGATGCCGAAATACGGTTCAGGCATCGGGTCACGACGGAGGTCATTCGTCAATAAAAAAAGAAAAAGAAAAAGTGTGTTTCACACCTGCTTTTATTATACACGGTTTCACACTTTTATGCAAGATAAAATTGTGTTAAAGATAAAATAAATCACCAATTCATCAAAGTTTCATATCGGCAAGCGTGGGAAAACCGCCTGTACTGTACAGACGGCTCTCCGAAAATATGTAGAATAGTAGAGAAAAAAGCGATTTTAATTTTACTTCTTCTGCTGGGCCTTCAGAAGATCACGGATCTCTGTAAGGAGCTGTTCTTCCTTGGTGGGCTTGGGCGGAGCCGGCTTCTCTTCCTTCTTGCGGCGGAAGCGGTTGATCGTCTTTACTACAATGAATACACAGGACGCTGTCAGCAGGAAATTGATGATGGCCTGGAGGAAAAGACCGACATTCAATGTCGCCTCTCCAAGCTTGATGCAAATTCCGGCAAAGTTGATGCCGCCGATGACAATGCCGATCAGCGGTGTGAAGATGTCATTCACAAGAGAGGTGACAATGCCGGTAAAGGCTGTGCCGATGATCAGGCCTACAGCCATATCCAGCACATTGCCTTTGGAGATGAATTCCTTGAACTCTGCAACAATGCTCTTGGACTTCTTTTCCGGTTCTTTTTTTGCTTCGTTTGCCATGATGCTTCTTCCTTTCGGTTGTATAATTTTTTATCCTACGGCTTCAACAGCGGTTGTTGTGGTTGAAGCCATAATGTCCGTATCCTCGGGTATAATAACATTGCCGTTTATATCGGTAGTGATTCCTGTGACCTCCTCAATGGGTTTGGTATAGGATACCAGCTCACGGGTCTCCTCCAGATCTACCGTGATGATAAAGCCATCTACATTGTTTCCGGAAACCGTATAAGGATGGTTCGGCAGAATAGGCGCATAGGTTACCGTTGCTTCGGGATCCGCAGCCACATAGTATACAGCATAGGCGGCTCCGTCGCTGTCAACGATCTCAAGAGGACTTTCAGCGGAATAGCCCTTCAGCTCTTCGATATATTCCTCCAGGCAGATCCCGCTCTGCATGATATAGTATGCATGGGGCTTGCCCACATAGCGGTAGTGCCAGGATTCATACTGGATCTTGGTGATTTCCGTCTTGTCCTCCGGATAGCGGAGAATGTAGCCGTAGTCGGCGCAGTGCTGGTCGATCCAGTCATAATCGCCTGTGCCGTCATAATCGCCGGATGTGCCGTCCCAGTAGAACAGAGAGAAGTCCAGTGCATAGCCGGTCTCGTGCTCGCTGTGTCCGGGCTTGGCTACCAGGGTGGATGTTTCTGCACCGGTAGCCTCCAGATCGGCGTCATAAAGGGCCTGCTGCTGTTCAAGGGTGCGGTAGCCGTCGATCACCAAAATGTCGTTGTGACCTGTTGCAGCATAAAAGCCGTCCAGCAGCTCGTTAAGAGGGGTGATGGCCTCCTCCTGCATGCTGATGTCCATACCGCTTACACTGTAGGAGTCGGTTTTCATTTCAAAAAGCGCAGAAATCTTGGCATCAGCTGCACTCTGGAAGGGATAATCGCTGTTGACCAGCAAAAGAGAGCCTTTGTAAATCTCATCATTATCCAGAGAAACATTGTCAAAGATACTTGCTTCAGGCTCGGGGACGGGTTCGATCACGGTATTTCCTTCCTCATCGGTAGAGACCTGAACAGAGTGAATTGCTTCGTCTCCGGTCATAGAGTCGATCTGTGTCATACCGGTGATCAGGGGATAACCCACCGCTGTGCCAAAGCCGCCCAGCAGTACAAGGCCAGCCAGAACATCCAGAATCTTAAAGAGGGTACGGTTCTTCTTTTTGTTGGCTGTTTTCTGCTGTCTGGCCGGCCGGGGATTTTCTTTATGGGAATCGGCAGGCTTCTGAGGTATATGTGTCTGCTTCTTTGCAGAAGCAGGTGTATTTGTCTGTTTTTTCTTTTCCACAGGGGTTATAGCTCCTTTCTGCTGTAATACTGGAAAAACGTCTGCTTATATTATACCACATAATCTCAGAAAAGAAAATAGGTTTTTCGTGATTTTTCAGATTTTTTCACAAAACCGCTCGAATGAAAGCAGGGAGAAGGAGCGGATGTATTTTGCAGATGTAACAATACTTTACGCATCTTAACGCATAAATCTAAAGAAAGTACCGATTTTGGGGGTGAAAATGGGGCTTCAGGCTTGACAAGATCGGATAACTGTGCTATAATCAAAGGGTTTTGAGGGAACAGGTACAGGCTGTCTGCGTGATGGCTATTTTTTATGCATCCTGTACTTTCGGGACGGACAGATGATTTTAAGCAGGAATCACTCTGTTATTGTTACGGGCGCAGGACGTATCGGAAAGCGTGGCTGCATCGTTTTCCGATACGCCCTGAGACAAAATTATTTTTATTAAGGAGAGGCGTATGAAATTTCAATTTCTGGAAGCAGCCGGTACGTATATCTTCAATATGAAGGCTATGGCCATCGTGCTGTTCTTCATCTTCGCAATTATTGTTATCGGCTATCTGATTGGTAAGATTTCCATTAAGGGTGTATCCCTTGGTACAGCGGCTATCTTCCTGGTAGCTCTGTTTGCAGGTCATTTCAATGGTATTATGACCAGCGAGGGCGGTGCATGGGCGGACAGCGCCGGCACGATTGCAAACTATATGAGTCTGGTACAGAATCTGGGACTGGTACTGTTTGTAACCTCTGTGGGTCTGATTGCAGGACCGAGCTTCTTCAAGAATCTGAAGAAGAATGCTAAGTCCTATGTATTTCTGGGTGCGATCATTATTCTGTCCGGTGCAGCCTGCTGTGCACTGATCATTCTGCTCGTACCGGGTATGAATTCTGCAATGGCAACGGGTCTGATGTCTGGTTCTCTGACGAGCACACCGGCCTTTGCTGCTGCACAGGGTGCGCTGGAAGGTATCATTTCCGATGCACAGTTCAAGGAAATTTCCGTTGGACATGCCGTAGCATATCCTTTCGGCGTAATCGGCGTTGTTCTGTTTGTACAGATCGTTCCGAAGGTGCTCAAGGCCAACATGGACGAAGAGCGTGCAAAGCTGGTTGTTGTTGACACAGGCGCATCTGACGAGAAGAAGAATCTCAAGCTCTTTGAAATGGATAAGTTTGGTCTGGGCTCTTTTGCGCTGGTAATTATGATCGGTCTGCTGCTGGGGGCCGTAAACATTCCGCTGGGCGGCGGCAACTCCTTTAATCTGGGTACAACCGGCGGCCCGCTGATCATGGGTCTGTTATTTGGTCACTTTGGCCGTATCGGCAAGCTGAGCCTGAAGGTAAATGAGCACATGCTGAGCATCTTCCAGGAGCTGGGTCTGGTACTGTTCCTGATCGGTGCAGGTGTTGATGGCGGTGCAGGCTTTGTGGCCACTCTGACTGAATATGGTCCAATGCTGTTTGTATGGGGTGCGATTATGACCATCGTTCCCATGTTCATCGGCTTCTTTGTTGCAAAGTATGTTCTGAAGATCAGTCTGTTCAACAACCTGGGTTCGATCACTGGCGGTATGACCAGTACGCCGGCTCTGGGTTCTCTGATCAATCTGACAGGTACTCCGAATGTTGCATCTGCTTATGCAGCAACCTATCCGATCGCGCTGATTCTGGTTGTTCTTTGCACACAGTTCCTGACATATCTTTAATCTGAAAATATAGATTCCTGCTTGAATTTATCAAGAAGCGGTGCAGTGCTCAAGCTGCACCGTTTTTTTATTTGGTGAAGTGCATAAAGAGTGCGTAATGAATTGCACAAATTGATACAAAACGCAAAAATCCTCTTGACAAATGGGGAAGAATCTGGTAGAATTATAGGTGTTTTGGCGCTTTAGGTCTTTAAAGTCCTGAATCGAACAATATTATTATTTCAAAGGAGGCAGTTGTAATGATCGGAATTACAATTGCGATGCTTGCAGTGTATGTTATTGTTATGCTGGGCATCGGTGTTTACACAGCGAAGAAAACAAAATCCGTCAGTGACTTTGTACTGGGCGGACGAGGTGTCGGCTCATGGCTGACTGCTTTTGCCTATGGTACATCCTATTTTTCAGCGGTTGTATTTATCGGCTATGCCGGACAGTTCGGATGGAGCTACGGTATTTCTGCGGCCTGGATCGGCGTAGGCAATGCCATCCTGGGAAGTGCACTGGCCTGGATCGTTCTGGGCAAGCGTACACGTATGATGACAAAGCATATGAATGCCAAGACCATGCCGGAATATTTTGAGAAGCGATTTGATTCCAAGAGCCTGAAGGTTGCAGCCGCTCTGATCGTCTTCGTATTCCTGATCCCCTATACAGCATCTGTATATAATGGTCTGTCCCGTCTGTTTGCAATGGCATTCGGACTGGAATCTGATTTTGCCTATCAGATGATCATTGTTGCAATGGCACTGATCACCGCTGTATATGTGATCCTGGGCGGATATACAGCAACAGCCCTGAATGACTTTGTACAGGGTATCGTTATGCTGATCGGCATTGTAGCCGTTGTACTGTGCGTTATCAATGGCCAGGGCGGCTGGTCTGAGGCCGTTTCCAAGATGGCTGAGATTGAAACTGCGGATGGCAGCAAGGGCGCATTTGCAAGTCTGTTCGGTCCGGATCCGATCAACCTTATCGGTGTTGTGATCCTGACTTCTCTGGGTACATGGGGTCTGCCGCAGATGGTACATAAGTTCTACGCCATCAAGGACAATGATGCAGTTAAGAAGGGCACCGTTATTTCCACTGTTTTCGCACTGGTAGTTGCCGGCGGTTCCTACCTGATGGGCGGATTTGACCGTCTGTACTGCACCGTAGGCGAGGGCGAAACACCGGTATATGATTCCATGGTTCCGGCTATGCTGCAGGAGGCCCTGCCGGATGTTCTGATTGGCCTGGTTGTGGTACTGGTTCTCTCTGCATCCATGTCCACCCTGTCCTCTCTGGTACTGACCTCCAGCTCCACGCTGACCATCGACTTTGTAAAGCCTCGCATGAAGAAGGAAAACGAAAAGCAGGAAATGCTGATCATGCGTGTGCTGATCGCAGTATTCCTGGTGATTTCTGTCATTATCGCCTTCAATAAGAATGCTTCCATCACGACTCTGATGTCCTACTCCTGGGGCGCATTGGCCGGCACATTCCTTGGTCCGTATATGTGGGGTCTGTTCAGCAAGAAGGTTACCAAGGCTTCTGTTTGGGTAAGCTTTGTGCTGGGTCTTGCGCTTACAATTGGGCACATGATACTGTTCGGATTCGGCTGGTTCCCGGAGCTGAAGGCCACGGTTGCAGGACTCTGTCCGCTGAATCTGGCTTCTCCCATCAATGCCGGTGCGATCACAATGATCCTGTCCATCATCATCGTTCCGGCCGTGAGCAAGTTTACCAAGAAGCCGGATGCGCAGCAGGTAGACGCAGTATTCGAGTGCTATGTAAAGGAAGACTAAATGAAAACGAAGATTTTCTTTGTGCTGAATATCCTGATCATTGCAGGTTCAGCCGGTATTCTTGTGTGGCAGTTCTTCTTTGCACAGGAACGGGATATAAAGCTTATTGCAAAGGCGGCTGTGCTGCTGGTGGTTTATCTTCTTGCGGTTCTGGGAATCCGCAGGAAGCGTTCTCCTCTGGATTATATGGTTTATGAGGAGCAGTACAAGCCATTTCTGGGCGAAGCTTTCCGCACGGACAAAGCAAGCTATCGCCGGCTTATGGCGGCTCTCACATGGTTTAACCGGAACAAAACGGATAAGGCGATCGGGATTCTGAACAAGCTCTATGCCAGCTGTGCGAGCGCAGATGATTTTTCTGCTGTGCTTTTTTTCAAGGCGCTCTGCCTGGAGGAAAAGAAGCAGTTTCAGGAGGCGGCCGCCTGCTATGAGGAGCTGCTCACCTACAACACAGGGCATGCTACAGCCTGGTCCAATCTGGGCATTCTGTATCAGAATATGGGAAAAGGCCAGGAGGCCTTCCGGGCCTTTCAGAATGCAGTTACGCATGATCCGAACAATGCCTATGCCCATAACAACATTGCCTCCTGTTACATGAAGAATGGCGAAACGGAGGCAGCACTGAAAAGTGCGCTCAGAGCCATTGAGCTGAATTCCAAGCTCTATCAGGCGATGGGTGCAGCATCTATGGCGTATAAGCTGCTGGGTGATGAGGAGAATGCGGAGAAATATTGTCGTATGTATGGTTCAAACGGCGGCAATGCGGCTCAGCTGAGAGATGTTCTTGCAAGAATGTAGAACAGAGATACAAAAAACAAAACGAACCGGGAAGGTGCATACGGAGATGCATGCTTCCCGGTTTTTTTATTTTTAAAGCCTGAGCAAAAAAAGTGCCGCTGCACGGAAGTACAGCGGCAAAAGCATTGAATATGTGTGTGTTGGGTTGGGTTAAGTGAGGATTAAACCTCGGTTACAGGGAGAGCCGATACCAGCTCTACGACATACTTCATCAGAGCGGTTACATCGTTTACATCGAGTGTGCCGTCTGTGCAGCATTCAGCAGCCTTCTGCTGGTCTGCATTCAGATTGATGATACCTACAACAGCCTTGTTCAGCAGGATGATATCCTTGATGGAAACCTTACCATCCATGTTTACATCGCCTACAGTTACTTCAACCGGAGTCTTGGTTGTAGATTCAGTTGTAGAAGTTGTAGCCGGAGCCTGAGTGGAGGTAGCCGGAGCATTTGTTGTAGTTGTAGCAGTGGTTGTCTTAGCGGTGGTTGTAACGGTAGCAGAGGTCGTGGTCTTGGTTGTAGTGGTGGTAGTCTGGGTGGTAGAAGTAGTGGTTGCAGAGGACTGGGAAACGTCCGAACCTGCACCGTCGGTATAGATCGCAACAGAATCAATTGTGAAGGTATCGCAATCGATCCACCAGATACCGAACTTTACTTCGCCGCCGTACTGAGTCTGAATGATTTCAGAGGTAGCTGCGTCTACTTCCCATACAATTGTACCGGTCTTGCTGTCGAAGGTCTGCTCCATCTGATCGGTCTGAGTCCAGTAATCCGGATCAACAGTGGTGGAAGAGCCGAATGCACCCTGCCATTTACCGATCTTGGAAGCGATGGAGGAGATGGTGATTTCTACACGTGTTACCTTCTCGTCTGCGCCGATGCCGAAGTCTTCATAAGCAAATCCGATCATACGGCCGTCCTCAGGCAGCTCAGAATAGCTGTACAGATCACCGATTTCCTTGGTGTAAACACCGCCCTCGGTCTCAGAGCCGCCCTTTGTTGTTGTGGCTGAGGTGGTGGATTCAACAGGCTTTGCAGTGGTTGTTGTGGTCGTTGTGGTCGTCTCTGTTTCGTCCGGCTTGGCTGTTGTAACTGTGCCGCCTTCGCCGTCGGTGTAGATTGTAACAGAATCAATAATGAAGGTGTCACAGTCGATCCACCAGATACCGAACTTCACCTCGCCGCCGTACTGAGTCTGAATGATCTCAGAGGTTGCAGCGTCTACTTCCCATACAATTGTACCGGTCTTGCTGTCGAAGGTCTGCTCCATCTGATCGGTCTGAGTCCAGTAATCCGGATCAACAGTAGTAGAAGAACCAAATGCGCCCTGCCATTTACCGATGGAGGATGCAATTGAGGAAATGTTCACCTCTACACGAGTTACCTTCTCATCTGCACCAATGCCGAAGGATTCATAGGTCCAGCCGATCATGCGGCCGTCCTCGGGCAGCTCAGAATAGCTGTACATTTCGCCAAGCTCCTGTGTATAGGACTTGCCGGCCGACGGCTGCTCGCCGCTGTCGGTAGTTGCGGTAGTAGTAGCCTCTGTAGTTTGGGAAACGGTCGTCTCTGTCGTTGCAGTAGTGGTGGCCTTTGTGGTCGCTGTAGTCGTTTCAACCGGTGTTGTTCCGGTGGAAACAGAAGCTTCGCCCAGAGCGGTGATCAGTGTGTATGCACATTCGCCGCTGGTCACCTTCAGGCAGATAGAAGCGATGCTGGAAACATCCTCACCCCATGCTCTGGCAATATCATCCGAGTCATAGTAAGCGATGCCGTTTTCTTCATCAACATCATATGAACCGACCTCTGTCCAGTTCCCCCAGGAGCTGTTCATGAAGGCCAGAACCGGAGTTGTACCTGTGTACTTGACAGCGATTTCACCCTTTGCTACCTGCTCCGGTGTAATGGAAACACCAGTGGAGGAGCCTGTAATGGAATTAGAGCCTTCCCAGATCACATCACCTGTGCTCAGGTCTGCGTGCTCATAAGAGGGCTTGTGTTCCTCGGAATCCCATACAACAGAGCTGTCGTTCATAACAGATACCATTGCGTCTACAACAGCACCGCCGTTCTCGTACCATTCGTAGGTATCTCTGTTGATGTAGGTGTGACATTCGCTTTTGTCGCTGTTGCCGACTGCATCGTTATCCCACAGAACGCAGGGGATACCCAGCTTCTTTGTCCAGGTGAGGTAATACTTGGCCCAGTCTATTCTTGCTTCGGTATTGTCATAGTCGGAAGTACCGAATTCGCCGATAACGACCGGGATATCCTTGTCCGTAAGTGTAGACTGGATATTTTTGAAGATGGTATCCAGAGATGCTTCATAGGTTTCTGAGAATGTTGTATGATCGCCGTCGCCCATTGCGAATTCATACGGAGAATACGCATGAACAGAAGCGGCTACATACGCATCGTTTTCCGGGAAATCGATCTGGCTGATAACGTGAAGCTCGTGTGATGCACAATAGCCCGGGATCATCAGGAGACGAGTATCCTGGTAAGGAGAGTCTACCGAGCGGACAGTATTGACGAAATCACTGCACAGCTTGTTAACAACATCGTAGCCCTCCTGAGGAACACCCCAGCCCCATTCATAGTCCGTATCAACTGCACGCGGCTCGTTCATACCCTCGAAAATCAGGTGCTGGTCGTAGTCCTTGAAGTAGGTTGCGATCTGCTCCCAGATCTGTGTCAGCTTCGCAGACATCTCATCGTATGCGGTTGTGAAATCAGAGCGGTTGATCCAGTTCTCGTGATGTACGTTGAGAATAACATACATATCCTGATTGTATGCATAATCTACAACTTCCTTTACACGAGCCAGCCAGGCCGGATCAATGGTGTAGGTACCGTTTTCCTCTGTTACATGGGGATACCATGTTGTGGGGACACGGATGGTGTTGAAGCCCTTGGCCTTAACTGCATCGATCAGCTCCTGTGTTACCACCGGATTGCCCCAAGCGGTTTCGTGCTTTGTGACATCGGATGTGGACGGGGTCGCGTCCAGTGAGTTGCCGATGTTCCAGCCCAGTCCCATCTCCTCTGTGATCTGATCCGCTGTCATCTCAGCAGCAGATACAGATCCGAAAGAGGGTGTGCCGAAGGCTGAAACAGCCAGCGTACAAGCCATGATCATGGATGTCGCTTTTGCGGCAAATTTGCGTTTGCTTTGCATGAAAAAAATCCTCCAAATCTTTTCATATAGTATAACGTGTGATACCTCGCACACGTTACCATTATAATTATATAGCAGATTTTATAAAAAGTCAAGACAGCCGGAGGAGAACTACTGAAAATGTTGCACAAAAATCAATTCTGTAATTTGGTACATTTTACGAACAAACGGAAAATGAGGATGCTTTTTTGTAAAGAATGTCCTTGAAGATATTGTAATTTCCGGTAAGGTATGGTATAATGTTACTAATTGCAGTGCGTAGAAGGCCTGCATGAGAACGAATGCTTAGAAGGGAAAACTGCACTATGCCAATTACTGAAATTCTGGAAAGAAATGCAAAACAATACGGCGAGGATGTCAGCCTGGTGGAGATCAATCCGCCGGATACAAAGAGCCGTTTTACATGGAAGGAATATGCGCTCATCGAGTCTGGTTCGGGAAATGATTTCCGCCGCTCCATCACCTGGGAGGAGTTCAACCGTCAGGCCAACCGGTTTGGCAACTTCCTGCTGTCCCGCGGTGTAAAGAGGGGAGACAAGGTCGCCATTCTGCTGATGAACTGTCTGGAGTGGCTGCCCATTTATTTTGGCATCCTGAAGATCGGTGCGATTGCTGTGCCGCTGAATTACCGCTATACGGCGGAGGAGATCAAGTATTGCCTGGATCTGTCCGACTCCAGCATTCTGGTGTTCGGTCCGGAGTTTACAGGCCGTATCGAGGAGATCTGTGACCGTATCCCGAAGGTGAAGAATCTGCTGTATGTAGGCCGGGACTGTCCCACCTTTGCGGAGAGCTACAACAATCTGGTTGTATATGCCACTTCCCGGAATCCGGGTATCCCGCTGACAGATGAGGATGATGCGGTGATCTATTTCTCGTCGGGAACAACAGGCTTCCCTAAGGCGATCTTACATACACACCAGAGCCTGATGCATTCTGCTCAGGTGGAGCAGAATCACCACAAGCAGACCAAGGATGATGTATTCCTGTGCATTCCGCCGCTGTATCATACAGGCGCAAAGATGCACTGGTTCGGCTCTTTTTGGGTAGGCGGCAAGGCCGTTCTCCTCAAGGGCGTAAAGCCGGAGTGGATTCTCAAGACGGTTTCTGAGGAAGCATGCAGCATTGTATGGCTTCTTGTGCCGTGGGCGCAGGATATTCTGGATGCCATTGACAGAGGAGACATTGACCTTGCGGATTATCGTCTCGATCAGTGGAGACTCATGCACATTGGTGCACAGCCCGTTCCGCCCAGTCTGATCCAGCGCTGGCTGAAGGTGTTCCCTCATCATGACTACGATACCAACTACGGCCTGAGTGAATCCATTGGCCCGGGCTGTGTGCATCTGGGTATGGGCAATATCCATAAGGTGGGTGCGATCGGCAAGGCCGGCTACGGCTGGGAGGTCAAGATCGTAAATCCCGACCACAGTCTTGTCAAGCAGGGCGAGGTCGGTGAGCTGGCTGTCAAGGGCCCGGGTGTCATGAAGTGCTACTATCACGATGAGAAGGCTACGGCTGAGGTTCTGGAGGATGGCTGGCTGTTTACAGGCGATATGGCGCAGGAGGATGCGGACGGTTTCATCTATCTGGTTGACCGCAAGAAGGATGTTATTATTTCCGGCGGTGAGAATATTTATCCTGTACAGATCGAGGACTTCCTGCGGGCGCATCCGGCTATCAAGGATGTGGCTTGTATTGGTCTGCCGGATGTACGTCTGGGTGAGATCACCGCAGCCATTATTGAGCTGAAGGAAGGCATGACCGCCACTGAGGAGGAGATCAATGATTTCTGCTTCTCCATGCCCAGATACAAGCGTCCGAGAAAGATCATCTTTGCTGAGATTCCGAGAAATCCCACGGGTAAGATCGAAAAGCCCAAGCTGCGTAAGATGTACAGCGTAGACAACCTGGTTGCAAAGGCAACTGGTGTTCAGTGAGAAAGGAAAATCGAATATGAAGAAGTTAATGCTTGGCAATGCAGCGGTTGCCAGAGGTGCATATGAGGCCGGTGTGCGTGTCGTATCCTCCTATCCGGGTACGCCCAGTACCGAAATTACGGAGAATATCGTACAGTACGAGGAGATCTATGCAGAGTGGGCTCCCAACGAAAAGGTAGCTGCGGAGGTAGCCATCGGTGCCTCTATCGGCGGCGCAAGAGCCATGTCCTGCATGAAGCATGTCGGCCTGAATGTAATGGCTGACCCGGTGTTCACAGTCAGCTATACCGGTGTAAACGGTGGTCTGGTATTCTGTGTGGCCGATGACCAGGGTATGCATTCCTCTCAGAATGAGCAGGATTCCCGTCACTATGCAAAGGCCTCCAAGATCCCCATGCTGGAGCCGTCTGATTCTGCGGAGTGCAAGGAATTTACAAAGCTGGCCTATGAGCTGAGTGAGGCGTATGACTGCCCTATGTTTCTGCGCCTGTCCACAAGAGTATCCCACTCCCAGAGCATTGTGGAGCTGGAGGAGCGCCGGGGCGATGCGCTGAAGGATTATAAGAAGGACCCCGCAAAATATGTTATGATGCCGGGCAATGCCATCAAGCGTCATGTATATGTGGAGGAGCGTCTGCGGAGGATGCAGGAATATGCAGAGACGGCCTCCATCAACACCATCGAGGAGAACGGAAGCAAAATCGGTGTGATCTCCGCTGGTATTGCCTATCTCTATGCAAAGGAAGCCCTGGGGGACAAGGCCGACTACCTGAAGCTCGGCATGGTATATCCTCTTCCGGAGAAGAAGATCATCGATTTTGCAGCAAAGTATGAGAAGGTGTATGTCATCGAGGAGCTGGATCCGGTTCTGGAGATGCACTGCCGCAGTCTGGGTATTGAGGTGATTGGCAAGGAAGCCTTCACACTGCTGGGAGAGTATACACCCCGTATGATCGCCAAGGCGGTTCTCGGAGAGGACGGCGGCAAGGTAACCGAGCTGGGTGAGCCGATTCCGGTGCGTCCGCCTGTAATGTGCGCTGGATGTCCCCACCGCGGTACATTCTATGTGCTGAAGAAGCTGGGCCTGAATGTCTGCGGCGATATCGGCTGCTATACACTGGGTGCAGTTGCGCCGCTTTCCAGCATTGACACCACCATCTGTATGGGTGCGTCTGTCAGCGCTGCTATGGGTATGGCCAAGGCCAGAGGAGATGAATTTGCCAAGAAAACGGTTTCCGTCATCGGTGATTCTACCTTCATTCATTCCGGTATCACGGGCCTGATCGATATCGTATATAACAAGGGTATCAATACGGTGATCATTCTGGACAACTCCATTACAGGTATGACCGGGCATCAGGATAACCCGACCACCGGCTATACCATCCGCGGTGAGGAGACCAAGCAGGTGAATCTGCTGACTCTGTGCAAAGCTGTGGGAGTGGAGCATGTTGTGGTAGCGGATCCCTTTGACCTGAAGGGCTTTGAGAAGGTCGTGAAGGAAGAAACGCAGCGTGAGGAGCCGTCTGTGATTATCGCACAGCGTCCCTGTGCCCTGCTCAAGAGTGTGAAGTACAGCGGACACTGTACGATCGGTGCGGACTGTAAGAACTGCAAGCTGTGCATGAAGCTGGGATGTCCGGCGATCTCCATCAAGGACGGCAAGCCATTTATTGATGAGTCTCAGTGCAACGGCTGCGGCCTGTGCACTGGCGTATGTCCCTTTGGCTGCATTAAGAAGGAGGACTGACGAGATGACAAAAAATATTATGATTGTAGGTGTTGGCGGACAGGGAACCCTGCTGGCCAGCCGAATCCTTGGAAATGCGGTCATTGGCGCAGGTCTGGATGTAAAGGTATCCGAGGTGCACGGCATGAGCCAGCGCGGCGGCAGCGTTGTGACCTATGTGAAATACGGCGAAAAGGTACAGTCTCCCATTGTAGACAAGGGCTGTGCAGATATCATTCTGGCATTTGAGCAGCTGGAGGCTTACCGGGCCCTTCCGTATCTGAAGGAAGACGGCCGCATGATCGTAAACAATCAGAAGATCAATCCCATGCCGGTCATTACCGGTGCGGCTGAATATCCGGAGGGTATCTGTGAAAAGCTGGCTGAGGCGTGTGATCTGACGGTGGTGGATGCAGCAGCTCTGGCGGCTGAGGCCGGCAGCATCAAGGCCGTGAATGTAGTGCTCATTGGTGTAATGGCCACCTCTACGGACATTCCCTATGAGGATTGGATCGCTACGATCCGCAGCACCGTTCCGCCGAAGTTTGTGGAGATGAACGTGAAGGCCTTTGATCTGGGTTATCATCTGAAGGGGTAATCTGGCTGTATTGATCTGGAAATATCCGCCCCGGCCGTTTATAAATCGCTTGGGGCGGATTTGTTTGATTACTGAAAAAATGGCTATACTATACGGAGATTGAGAAAATGTGAGGTGCAGGAAAGATGGGAAAGAAGCTTTTGATACCGGCTGGAATCGCCGTAGCAGCAGCGGCCGGATGTGCAGCAGCCATTGCGCTGTGGAAGATGGCTCCGGAGGGTGAGGTGGCCTGTGTGTATCAGGATGGCAAGGAGATCGCCCGGATCCCTCTGGATGGTTCGGCGGACGGTCAGACTGTAGTCGTGCAGGGCGAAAACGGCGCGGAAAATATCGTTGAGGTCAGCGGAAAGAGAGTCTTTATGCAATCGGCCTCCTGTCCGGATCAGCTGTGCGTGAAGGCCGGCTGGAAGGATCGTCCCGGTTCGCCCATCGTATGCCTGCCCAATAAGGTTGTCGTTACAGTTGAGGGAGAAAAGCATGGCACAGACGCTGAAGTCAACTAAGCATCTGGTGCGGCTGGCCTTGTATACTGCCATTGCACTGACGATCTTCATTCTGGAAGCCCAGCTGCCGCCGCTCCTTCCCGCAGTTCCGGGAATAAAGCTGGGTCTTTCCAATATCGTGACCTTATTTCTGCTGACCTGTGAGACAAAACGGGATGCCGTTCTTGTGCTTCTGGCCCGTATACTGCTGGGCTGTTTTTTTACCGGACAGATGATGACGCTGATCTATTCTCTGGCCGGAGGACTGCTGAGCTTTGGGATGATGGCTTTGTGCAGCTGGATTTTCAGGAAGGAAGTGCTCTGGTTTACGGGAATGGCCGGGGGTGTTTTTCATAATCTCGGGCAAATTGTCGCTGCTGCGGTTCTCATGCAGACATGGGCGGTGCTTTATTATCTCCCTGTTCTGGTGCTGTGCGGTATGGCGGCGGGTTTGTTCAGTGGCTTTTCCGCCCTGTTTTTTTCAAAGCGGTATCAGGCGCTCCGGACGGGCCGGCAAAAAAAGACTTGACTTTTTTGGCTATATCAGGTATAATAAATTGTGTTGCTGTGCAATGTGATTCATATTGGGGTATAGCCAAGCGGTAAGGCAACGGACTTTGACTCCGTCATTCGCTGGTTCAAATCCAGCTACTCCAACCATAGCCCCCCCTGATACAGGTTCAGGGGGCATTTTATTTTGTCCGAAATCAAATTAAAGAGCTGCTGCAAGGTGGGATTTGCAGCAGCTCTTTGTGTCGGGCGCATCCATTGGCGCCTGTTGGTATTGGGCAACAATGCGAATAGAACAGAAAGGTGTTCTGGCTTCAATATGCAGCACTAAAACCATAGGCCGCAAATTGCTGCTTTTACAAAAGCCCCTCCAGCTCCTCGATCAGCTCGCCGAACAGATCGAGTGCATCCTGCACGGGCTGGGGAGAGGTCATATCCACACCGGCGATCTTCAGCAGCTCAATGGGCGAAGCAGAGCTTCCGCCGCTGAGAAAACGGATGTAATCCGCAACGGCCGGTGCACCCTCCTTGAGAATGCGGTTGGACAGTGCAATGGCCGCTGAGAATCCCGTGGCATACTGATACACATAGAATTCACTGTAAAAATGCGGGATCCGCATCCACTCCAGCGCAATTTCCTCATCGATCACCATATCCTCTCCGAAATACTTCGCATTCAGCTCCCGGTAGATCTCACATAAACGATCCGGTGTCAGAGCCTCACCCTGCGCATATAAGCTGTGGGCTGTTTTTTCAAATTCGGCAAACATGGTCTGACGATACAGCGTACCCTTGAATTGATCAAGGAAATGATTGATGAGATAGGCCCGCTCCTGCCGATCCTTGCTCTGGGACAGCATATACCGCATCAACAGGGCCTCGTTGCAGGTGGAGGCCACCTCTGCTACGAAAATCCGGTAGCCTGCATAGGTGTAGGGCTGTGCTTCATTGGAGTACATGGAATGGAGTGCATGACCCATCTCATGCACCAGCGTAAACACATCGTTCAGGTGTCCCTGATAATTCAGCAGCACATAAGGATGTGTTCCGTATGCTCCCCAGGAATAAGCGCCGCTGCACTTTCCGATGTTTTCATATACATCGATCCAGCGGTTTGAAAAGCCCTCCTCCAGACGGCGCAGGTAATCCTCGCCCATGACAGCCAGGGCCTTCCGGGCCAGCTCCTTTGCCTCCTCAAAGGAGAATTCTCTCTGATAATCCGGTACAAGAGGTGCATAATTATCATACAGATGATGCTCCTCCAGTCCCAGCACCTTCTTCCGCAGAGAAACATATCTGTGCATCTTCGGGAGATTGGCGTTCACCGTTTCGATGAGCTGGTCATATACCTCCAGAGGAATTTCATTGGCGGTCAGACACTGCTCCAGGGTGGAATCGTATCTGCGGACCTCAGAGTAAAAACGGGCCTTTTTGATATTCGCTGTATAGGCCGTTCCGATAGTGTTTTTGAACTGTCCGTATGCAGCATACAGTTTCTGGAAGGCTTCCTTTCGGACATTCCGATCCGGTGACTCCATAAAGCCCACATACCGCTCAATGGTCAGTTCCTTTTTCTGCCCGTCTGCATCGGTAATTTCCCCGAATTTCAGGTCGGCATCATTGAGCATGCTGAAAATATCGTCCGCCGCCGAGGACATTTCCAGAGATCTGGCAAGAATCGCCTCTTCAGAGGCAGACAGGGTATGCGCCTTCCGGCGGAGGATCCTCTCCAGAAGCAGACGATATTGTCGGAGGGATGCATCCTCCGTGTAGGAACGCAGCTGCTCCTCCGGCAGCGACAAAAGCTCCGACTCGAAAAAGGATTCTGCCGCAGAGAGCTGGGCGGCCAGGGTCTGCATCTGGGCCGTATAGCCCTGATAGAGGGTCACATTCATATCCTCATGCAGATGCATATTCGCATATACATATAGCGTGTCGAACCTCTGCTCGGCCTTCTCTGTAAGCTGAATGAATTCCAGGAGTACCGCCGCTCCCTCGGCAAGCCGTCCCTGATAGGATGAGATTTCCGGAAGCAGCTCCTGCACCTCCTGACGCTGCTGCTCAAAAACAGCGTCTGATTCGCACAGATCCTGAAGATTCCACGTATTTTCCGGCTGCACATCGCAGCGCTTTACAGGCTGTTGATCGTTCATTCTGATACCTCCCTTATTGTATTGACTGTATTATACCACATTTTCCCGGCGGATACAATCGGAAAAGAGGATATTTTTTCTCCGCACCCCCTTGACAACAGGAAAAAGATATGGTATTCTGTATATGGTTAGATTAGACTAACTCAAGAGATGAAATAAATCAGCTGGAATATAGAAAGAGAGGAAAAGAGCATGAGTGTGGTGATTATCGGCGGGAATGAGCGCATGTCCGGGAAGTACGAGGAGATTTGCAGGGAGCATGGATGCAGCGCCAAGGTGCTGGCCAAGACTACCGGCCCGATTGAGAAAAAGATCGGTTCACCGGATCTGATGATCCTGTTTACCAGTACCGTTTCCCATAAGATGGTGCAGGGTGCGATGAAGGCCGCCAAGCGCAACAATGTGCCGGTGGCTCGTGTAACCAGCAGCAGTGTATCTGCATTGCAGGCGTTTTTGAGGGAACGTGCAGCGGCTGTATAAAAAATAGCTAAAATCAGTGGTCGATTTTGTAGAAATGTGCCGAATTTGGAAAAGTGACTGGTAAGTCTTGACAAACTATACAGGCTGTGCTATAATACAATTGATAAGGTTAGGTGGTTCTAACTTTCTTTAAAAAGCAGTTGGTTAGCAGACGCTGACGAGAGCTGAGTACAGGCCAAGGCAGATTGGAGAAGCTTATGAATTTATGTGCTGCGGAGGAAGGAAAAGAATATATCATCAAGGCGATCGAAACAGATGATGAGGAGCTTGATGCATTCTTGTTTTCCCTGGGATGCTACAGCGGCGAGCCGATAACTGTGGTTTCGCACAAAAAAAACAGCTGCATGGTGTCCATTAAAGATGGCCGATACAGCATTGACAAGGAGCTTGCAGCAGCTATTGTTATTTGATGTCCGGCTAAAAAAAATAATCTTCGGATTATTTTTTTAGGACTGAAGTTAGCTACACCTAACATATACTGTTGTAATTGCAGCTGGGGCTGTAAAACAGAATGCATCATCAGAGGAGGTTATTAAAATGAGAATTGCTTTAACAGGCAATCCCAACAGCGGCAAGACCACGATGTACAATGCGCTGACTGGACGGAACGAAAAGGTCGGTAACTGGGCTGGTGTTACTGTTGAGAAGAAAGAGCACCCGATTAAAAAGAGCTACTATAACGGAAGCGAGGAGCTGATCGCAGTGGACCTGCCCGGCGCTTATTCCATGTCTCCGTTTACAAGTGAGGAAAGCATCACAAGCTCTTATGTGAAGAATGAAAATCCTGATGTGATCATCAACATCGTAGATGCTACCAATCTGAGCAGAAGTCTGTTCTTTACCACACAGCTTCTGGAGCTGGGCATTCCGGTCGTTGTTGCGCTGAACAAGGCTGACATCAACAAGAAGAAGGATACAAGAATCAACACAGCCGCTCTTTCCAAGAAGCTGGGCTGTCCTGTAATCGATACGATTTCCACTTCTGCTGATGGCTTGCGTGAGGTTGTAAAGGCGGCTGCAGAACAGGTTGGCCGGTCTCAGACCGCTCCTTATGTTCAGGGCGCTATTGATCTGACTGATAAGAAGGTCGTTGAAGAAGCGGACAGAAAGCGCTTTGCCTTTGTAAATAAGATCGTATCCGATGTAGAAACCCGTAAGGTGCTCACAAAGGAAAAGAACATCAACGATAAGATCGACGCTGTACTTACAAACAAGTGGGCAGGCATTCCGATTTTTGCGGTTGTTATGACGCTTGTGCTGATGATCTCTCAGTACTGGGTAGGCCCGTTCCTGGCTGATACACTGGTAGCATGGCTTGAGATCTTCCAGGGCTGGGTTGGCGGTCTGCTCGAAAATGCAAACCCGCTGCTCTATGCGCTGCTGGTCGATGGTGTGATCGGCGGTGTGATCGCTGTTGTAGGCTTCCTGCCGCTGGTTATGGTAATGTACTTCCTCATTGCACTGCTGGAGGACTGCGGCTATATGGCTCGTGTGTCTGTGGTGCTTGACCCGATCTTCAAGAAGGTGGGGCTGTCCGGTAAGCCTGTCATTCCCTTTGTAATTACGACCGGCTGTGCCATCCCAGGCGTCATGGCCTCCCGTACCATTCGCAATGAGCGTGAGCGCAGAGCCACTGCGATGCTGGCTCCGTTTATGCCGTGCGGTGCCAAGCTGCCTGTAATTGCACTTTTTGCAGGTGCTTTCTTTGGCGATGACTGGTGGGTAAGCCCGCTCATGTACTTCTCCGGTATTGTGCTGATCTTTGTCGGCGCACTGCTGGTAAACAAGATCGCTGGCTATAAGGCCAGAAAGTCCTTCTTTATCATTGAGCTGCCGGAGTATAAGGCTCCCTCTCTGCTGAGAGCCTTCCAGACCATGTGCAGCAGAGGCTGGGCTTATATCGTAAAGGCTGCAACCATCATCCTGCTGTGCAACACGGCGGTTCAGATCATGCAGACCTTCGACTGGAGCTTCCAGGTTGCAGAGACCGCAGATTCTTCTATCCTGGCGTCTATTGCAAGCCCGTTTGCCTATCTGCTCATTCCGATCGTAGGTGTTCTGTCCTGGCAGATGGCCGCCGCAGCGGTTACCGGCTTTATCGCAAAGGAAAATGTTGTCGGCACACTGGCTGTATGCTTTGTAGGCCTTGAAAACCTGATCGATACAGAGGAGCTGGCGCTCATGGAGGGCGCAGGTGCTGAGGTTGCATCTGTATTTGCGATCACAAAGGCAGCTGCACTGGCATACCTTATGTTCAACCTGTTCACACCGCCCTGCTTTGCAGCGATCGGTGCGATGAACTCCGAAATGAAGAGTGCAAAGTGGCTCTGGGGCGGTATTGCTCTTCAGCTGAGCGTTGGCTATACAGTAGGCTATCTGGTATACCAGATCGGCACACTGATTACTACAGGCGCATTTGGTGCAGGCTTCCTGCCGGGTCTGATTGCAGTCGCTGCAATGGCTGCGATTGTGGTTTACCTGTGCATCCGCTCCAGCCGCAAGGTGAAGGAAGAATATGCATTGAACGGAAAGAAGGCCGGCTCTGCTGTATCGGCCGGCAAGTGATCTTTGGGAGATTCCTATGGAAAATATTATTATTATTGTAATATTGATCGCAATTATAGGCCTTGCTGCTTTTTATGTGTACAAAGCAAAGAAAAGCGGTAAGAAGTGCATCGGCTGTCCCGACGGCTGCTCGTGCAGTGCGAAAAAAGGCGAGGCCTCCTGCTCATGCGGCTGCAAGTCCGGTGATGAGGAATAGTACGCCCTTGGAAGAGCACAGTATCGACGGATGCTATTGTCCGCAATAAATTATACTTTCCGCAAAAAGAGTGCAGTGAAAAGCTGCGCTCTTTTTGTATGTTTTTTCTGGCAAAACTACTTGACATTTGTGACAGAATGTTTTACAATTGTTGTGGGAAAAATAGTGAAAAGTGGAACATCAAAAGAAAAGAGGAGCATTATGATGAGAACACATTTTCTGAAGCGGATTTTGTCCGCAGTGACCGGTGCTGCGATGCTGCTTCCGGTTTTTCCGGGCGCACCCGTATCAGCAGCGGAGACCGGGTCTGAGGTTGAGGTCAACTTTGCCAAGGCGGCTGCAATTGTCCTTATACTTCTATGATGCCAACAAGTGCGGTGACGGTATTACAGATGGCAATCTGGAATGGAGAGGCGACTGTCATGTGGAGGATGCAGAGATCCCGTTGATTCCGATGGGCGAGGATTTCAAGGGCACGAATCTGTCCCAGGAATTCATTGATGAAAACAGGGATATTCTCGACCCGGACGGCAATGGCACAATGGATCTTACCGGCGGCTGGCATGATGCAGGTGACCATGTAAAATTCTGTCTGCCGGGCAGCTATGCAGCTTCTACTGTAGGCTGGGGCTATTATGAGTTCCGGGATGCCTATATTGATTCCGGACAGCAGTGGCATATTGAGGATGCACTTCACTGGATCAATGACTATTATCTGGACTGCACCTACTATGATGAAAACGGCGATATCCTGGCCTTCTGCTATCAGGTCGGCGAAGGTAATATCGATCATAACTACTGGAATGCACCGGAGCTTCAGAATGAGAATCTGCTGGATTTTGCAAGACCGGCCTATTTTGCAACAAAGGAGACACCAGCTTCGGATATGTGCGCAGGTGTTGCAGCCTCCCTGGCCATCAACTATCTGAATTTCAAGGATACAGAGCCGTCCTATGCGGCCAAGTCTCTGAATGCAGCCATCAAGCTCTATGAATTCGCAAGAGAGACCCACTCCGAGACAGAGGGCCTTACCGTTACCAGCCTTGGCTATGACGGCGGCTTCTATACCTCCAGCTATGATTATGATGAGCTGGCCTGGGCGGCTGTATGGCTGTATGAGTGTACAGGCAATTATGATTACATCGACCACATCATCTCTGTGGATGAGTCCACAGTAGGCGATATGGGAGCGCATCCTTATACCGGCTATCTCAAGAGAATCATCTCTGACACCGGCAACTGCTGGCAGAATATCTGGGTGCACTGCTGGGATACCGTATGGGGCGGCGTATTTGCAAAGCTGGCACCCATCACCAACTGCTCCCGTGACTGGTACATTTTCCGCTGGAATCTGGAATACTGGTCTGGTATGACGGAGGCCGAGGCTGCTGCGATGACGGCCAATGCGGAGGAGAATAATATTAAGATCGCTGCAAATGTACCGACCGTTACCACGCATAAGTATTTCGGCCCGGATGATACGCTGTGGAATTCAACGATTACAGCAGAGGAGATCGCGGACCTGCCGGAGACAGACGGTGCTTTCCTTGCAAAGACGCCGGCCGGCTTCTCTATGCTGAATAACTACGGTTCAGCCCGTTACGATACAGCGGCGCAGATGTGCGCTATGGTCTATGCCAAGGAAACAGGCGATATGACCTTTGCAGACTGGGCCTATGGCCAGATGCAGTATATCATGGGCGACAATCCTCTGAACCGTGCGTATATTGTGGGATACGACCTTGAAAATGGTACTTCTCATCCTCATCATCGTGCGGCTCACGGCTCAAAGACACTGAATATGGACGAGCCGGCAGATCAGACGCATGTGCTCTGGGGTGCACTGGTAGGCGGCCCGGATCAGGATGATTACCACAACGACATTACCAAGGACTATATCTACAATGAGGTTGCGGTGGACTATAACGCCGGCTTTACAGGTGCGTGTGCCGGTCTGTATGAATTCTACGGACGGGATGCAGGACACAAGCCGGAAGAAAACTTCCCGCCTTCTGAAGAAAGCTACAAGGGCGAGATCAATGAGTTTTACATTGAGGCCAGAGTGGTTCAGGAAAACGAAGCCCGTTCCCAGGTCGAGGTGAAGGTCTACAACGATACCTCCATTCCTCCGAGATATGTGGATGACATCAAGTGCCGTTATTTCTTTAATATAAACGAGCTGTTTGCAGCCGGACAGACGATCAATGATGTCATCGTGGAAATTTATTATGACGAGGAAAATGCCAACACCAATGGCGAATCCTTCGCCACGATTTCCGATCCCATCAAATGGGATAACAATGGTACATACTATGTAGAGATCAGCTGGAAGGGCTGTGAGTTCTATGGAAAGCGAACCTTCCACTTCGGTCTGATCGCCGATATGGATGCCAACTTTGAAACAAACTGGGATCCCACGGATGACTACAGCCGTGAGGGACTGGAGATCAGCGAGGATACACTGAAGCGGACAGAGCTGATCCCGGTTTATGTGGAGGATGAGCTGGTGTGGGGCCTTGAGCCGGAAAGCGACCTGCAAATTCAGGGCGATGTGAATCAGGACAAGGTCGTAAGTCTGCTGGATGCTGTACTGCTCCAGAAATATCTGGTGAGAGCTGCGGAGCTGAGCGATGTGCAGAAAACAGCTGCGGATGTGAAAACTGACAAGACGGTAAATGTCTTTGATCTGGCTGTTCTGAAGAATAAGATCGTAAGCAAGTAAAAAAGCACAGACCCGGAACGATGTGTCCGGGTCTGTTTCTTTATTGTGAAAAATGATGGAGACTATTTACAGTATGAGGGAGAATATGGTATAATATACATAAGAAGATCAGAACTGCTATGGATTTTCTGAGAAAGGATGGAAGCACATGAAAAACAAGAAGTGTAAACAAAGGATACTGGCCTTTGCGGTCAGCAGTGTAACATCAGTATCCGGGCTGTCTGTGTATGGGGAAATGATGATGGCTGGTGCATCTGGCGAAAGCACCATTTTCCTGAATGAGGTCTGTGCGAAAAATGAGTCGGCGGCTGCACCCGACGGAGGATATTACGACTATATAGAGCTTTATAATTCATCTATGACGGAGGCCGTTGACCTGAGCGGATGGGGGCTTTCAGACAAGGAGGATTCCCCCTATCGTTTTACCTTCCCGGAGGGAACGGTTCTTCCGGCCAGAGGACACCTTCTCGTTTATTGTGATGGAAATGCAGCTGCATCGGAAGGTATGTATCTTGCGTCCTTTGGGCTGTCTGATTCAGGGGAGACTCTGACCCTGACAGATGCATCCGGTCAGCTCATGGATACCCTGACCTTCGGTTCTCTGCTGAAGGATCACAGCTATGGCCGGAAGCCGGACGGTACAGACACCTTTGCGGAGATGACCCAGACGCCCGGACAGATGAATGTCATGGCGGTAGTCTATATTCCGGAGCCGGAATTTTCTGCTGAAAGCGGCTTCTACAGTGAGGGCTTTGACCTGACCCTCAGCGGTGATGAAAGCTATGACATATACTATACCCTGGATGGCAGCGATCCCACCACATCGGAAACGGCTATTCTCTATGAAGGGGAAAGCATCGGAATTTATGACCCCTCCAGTCAGCCCAATGTACATTCCGCCCACGCCTTTGATGACGGCGCAACGGCGATGTCGCTCTCTGAGTATTATGTTCCGGCTGAGCCTGTGGACAAGGCGATGATCGTGCGGGCCTGTGCCAGGAACAGCAAAAACCAGGCCAGCGATATCGTCACAAAAACCTATTTTGTCGGGCATGTGGGAGAGGATACCTATTATGATGATGTGACAGTGGTTTCTCTGGTTACGGACCCGGATAACCTTTTTGACCCGGATACCGGCATCTATGTTGTAGGCAACCAGTATTATGAGTGGATGGCCAGTGAGGATTATGTGCCGGTAACGAATGTATGGGACAGAAATCTGCCCACCAACTTCTTCAGTGACGGCCGGGACTGGGAACGCCCCGGAAGCGTTGCGATCTTTGAAAGCGGAGAGGCGGTTTTCTCCCAGAATATCGGCATTCAGATTCACGGCTCGTCTACGAGGAATTCTCATCAGAAGAGCTTCAACATCTACGCACGGAGCGAATACGGCGATGGCAAGGTTCGCTATGATCTCTTTGACGGAGAAAATCTGGATGAAAACGGCGAGGTCATTGATAAGTATGATTCCTTTACTCTGCGCCATTGGGCCGACAAGAACGGCTATACCGATGCCCTGAGTGCGGAGCTGGCCAGCGGCCGGGAGAATGCGACTCTGCTCAATAAGCCCTGTGTGGTTTTCCTGGACGGTGAATTCTGGGGCTTCTACTACATCCAGGAGAAAATTTCTGAGTATTATCTGGAATCTCATTATGATGTTCCTGAGGAGGATATTGCCTATATCAAGCAGTATGAGCTGAAGGAGGGTACGGATCAGGACTATGGAGACTACCAGGCTCTGTGCGACTTTGTCCGGGAAAATGATATGTCCCTGGCGTCTAATTATGATTATGTCTGCTCGGAGATGGATGTGGACAGCCTGATCAACTTCTTCTGTATCGGTCTCTATCTGGGAACATGGGACTGGCCCAACTGGAACTATGGTGTATGGAGAAGCAACGGGGAAACGGATCCGGACAATCCCTACACAGACGGTCGGTGGCGCTTTATGTCCTATGACTTTGACTATACACAGGGCTATACCTATGAAAGCTACGGCGGCGTAGCCGGCTACGCCTATGATTACCTGGGGCGTGTTCTGAATGAGCGGGACGACGGCTATCCCGGCTGGCTGCTGAAGCATCTTCTGGAAAATGAAACCTTTAAGAAGAATTTCTGCCTGACCTTCCAGGATTACTGCGGCATCGTGATGGACGAGGAGCGCACACTGGCTCTGCTGGATGAATATCATGAAACCAACCGGGAGATGATGGTGGATACGATCAATCGGTTCTGGGGCGGTACAGGTGTAGCAAGCTGGCAGTATAGCTATTATGAGGAAAACAAGGCTACACCGGAGGCATTTTTCCAGAACCGCAGCACCTATGCAATGCCTCAGCTTTCCTATCATCTGGGACTGGACGGGGAGCTGTATGATGTCACCGTGAACAGTCCGGCCGGCTTTGGTGATGTGACGGTCAATACAGCCCAGCCTGATTTCAGCGATGGCACATGGACCGGTTCGTACTATTCGGATTATGCCATTTCACTGACAGCAGAACCGGCCGAGGGAAGGACCTTCCTGTACTGGGAGATCGCTGCAGGGTTTGGTTCCCGTAAAGTGACGAGCCAAACGATCAATCTGACCCTGACAGGGGATGTGACTGTGAATGCAGTTTATGAGGATATGCCTGTTCGAGGGGATGTGAATCTGGATGGAGCTGTATCGCTTCTGGATGCGGTGCTTTTGCAGAAGTATCTCACCGGGCCGGAGACGCTGACTGCGGAGCAGCTTGCAAATGCGGATGTTCAGACCGATTCCTGTGTGAATATTTTCGATATGGCGGTATTGAAGCAGCTGGTATAAGAAAAAGCGCAGCCAGGGTGAATCCCGGCTGCGCTTTTCTGTGAGAGGATGCTGCTATTTTAACAAAAACTATCAAAAATAGGAGCAAACTATTGACATTTGCGGCGGAATAGAGTAAAATATATAATGGAGGAATTTGTTGCGGAATTCTCTGAAAACGAAATGGAGGTTTTACTTATGAAGGGGAAAAAAATTTTATCCGGGCTGATGGGAGCGGTCATGCTCTGTACAGCCATGGTGCCGTCTTTTACTGGATCGATTCCGGCCGAAGCGGCCGCTGAGGCTGTATCCATCTACTCAACAGGCTTTGAGGACGGCGATGTAAGCGGATTTATCGGACGTTCCGGCAATGAGACGATCACGGCTACCACGGAGCAGGCCTATTCCGGCAGTCAGTCCATGTGTATCGGTGGACGTACAAGCGGATGGCACGGTGCCAAGATCTCACTGAGCGAGCGGGGTCAGGCCGGCGTGGAGTATTCTGTAAGTGCAATGGTTAAGTCCAAGTGGTATTCTACCATCAGCATGACACTGGAATATTACGATTCCACAGGTACGCAGAAATATACACCGCTGGGTTCTGTGTCCGGTGACGGTTGGATGGAATTTTCCGATGTAAAGATTACCTTTACAAGCGATATGACGGATGTTTATGTGTATTTTGAGAGCAGCGATGCACAGGTTGACATTTATGTGGATGATTTTTCACTGGAATCTGCCGCCGTTTATGATATCGAGGAGGATATCAAGTCCCTGAAGGATGTGTATGCAGACTACTTCAAGATCGGCGGTGCGGTAACAGCCAGCGAGCTGGCACCTCAGACTGCACAGGATCTGATCCTGAAGCATTACAACAGCCTGACACCGGGCAACGAGATGAAGCCGGATGCGTTGCTGGACTACAATGCAACCATTGCAACCGGTAGCAATGTAGACCCGCAGGTAAATCTGGCCAGTGCAAGAAGCATCCTGAATTTCTGCCGTGACAACAACATTCCGGTACGTGGACACGTTCTGGTATGGCACCAGCAGACTCCGGACTGGTTCTTCCGTGAGGACTATCAGGAAGGCGGAACATGGGCCTCTGAGGAAGTTATGCTTCAGCGTATGGAGAATTACATTAAGAATGTATTTGCCGCACTGGAGGAGGAATATCCTACCGTAAACTTCTACGCCTATGACGTTGTAAACGAGTGCTATCTGGACGACGGCTCTGCCCGTCAGCCGGGTGCAAATGACGGTTCTCAGCAGACCTCTCCGTGGGTGCAGATCTTTGGCGACAACTCCTTTATTGAGCACGCTTTCCGGTTCGCAAGAGAATATGCTCCGGAGGGCTGTAAGCTGTATTACAATGACTTTAACGAATATCAGCCGGGCAAGACACAGGCCATGTATGATATGGCTATGGATCTGAAGGAAAAGGGTCTCATCGATGGTATCGGTATGCAGTCTCATCTGGATGTAGGCTTCCCGACAGTATCGGCCTATGAAAAGGCACTGGAGAAGTTTGCTTCTACCGGTCTGGATATTCAGGTAACAGAGCTTGACATCACCACTACAGATACTTCCGAGGCAGGATTTGAGAAGCAGGCTGAAATTTACAGTGGTATCATGGATGCATGCGTGAAATATGCAGACAGCATTTCCGCAGTCGTATTCTGGGGTACAACGGATGACAAGAGCTGGCGTGCTGCAAAGTGTCCGCTGCTGTTCAATGGCGATTACAGCGCAAAGCCGGCATACTATGCGATCATCGACGGCATTGAGTCCACAGGTACAACAACGACAACAACAACGACAACGACAACTACCACAACTACAGCCGCTGCATATGTACCGGGCGATGTAAATTATGACGGCCGGCTGAATGTATTTGACCTTGCACAGCTGAAGATGGACATCCATCAGCCGTGGCCGGCTGTGTATCCGATAGACATTCCTCAGGACTACAATCAGGATGGCAGCTTCAATATGACCGATATTGTTGCATTTGCCAAGTTCCTGGTGGGCGCAAAGTAAGTCTGTAAAATCAGATATAGCATAAAGAGATCCTCCCAGGCTTAAGTGGAGTGATCATAAAGAAGTAAATCCAGAGAAAATTTGATTTTTCTCTGGATTTTATTTATCACATCATCGATGAATGGTGATTTGTTCGCTTTAAAGTCAACACAAAGTTACCGCCCTGAAATGCAAATGCTTTATTAAATGATATCGTTTCAATTGAAGCACAAACAAAACCAAGCTTTTCTAATAGCCTGCAGGAAGGTATGTTGTCAATAGCTGCTCCTGCTGTAAAATTTACCACATTATGTTCATCAACAAGATATTCAATAAGTGCCTTTGTGCTTTCATAAGCATAACCATTTAGGTGATACGTAGAATGGAAACAATACCCCAAATCGTATTTATCCTTATCTTTATGAAAACAAACATATCCTAACATATTATCCGATTCTTTCAGAAAAACCGCAAAGAACAGATTACTTTCAGCAAACTTCTTTGTCAATGCCCTGGTTTCTTCATCGTCAATTGGCAAGGGGACATCGTAAACGGCATATTTGGAATTATTGAAATCAATAAATATACTTTTCATTTTTTGCCAATCCGCTTCATACAGATTCCGTATATATAATCTATTTGTTTCTAATTTCATAAGAACCAACCTTTACAAATTCCAATTTATCGATGAAGTGATAAGCAAAATCCAGAGAAGATCTAATTTCTTCTCTGGATTTACTTCTTTATGACTCCCGTGCTTCAGCTTCGGGAGGATTTCTGTGTTTCATGATTCAACAAATAACCGGCCTTGTGTGGAAAACAAGGCCGTTTATGTTTTTTACAGATTATTCTCAGGACAGACCCATGATGTAGTCATCAATGGTGTTCCAGTCATCTTCGTTGGCCGGGCCGTAGTAGCCGTCCTCATCGATGGTGATCTCCATGGTAAAGTCTACATTGTCGCCATATTCCAGATTCTCAGCACAGCTCTTGAGTGCCTCCAGAACATTTACAGCATAATCCTCCTCCAGAGCAGCATACTCTTCTTCTGTCATGCTGTCCAGATCCTCTACGGCCTCCAGTGCAGCATTGTACTCGTCAACGCAGGCGGTGATATCGTCCTCAACCTGTGTCAGCAGATTGATCGGCTTGATGGAAACCTTTACATAGCAGCTCTCCTTGCCGCTCTCAGCAGAGGAAATGGTGTACTTGGCTTCCTTGAGCAGCTCAGCTGCAAAATCGGTGTACTGTGCATTCAGCTCCTCGCTGATATCCTCTGTATAAACCTCGCAGTAGTATGCAATTGCAGAAGCATAATATTCTACTGTGCTGTCATAGATCTCCTGTGCTTCCTCTTCGCTGGCATCGGTCATCTTTATGTAGTTATCGAATTCACCCTTGTAGGATGCATCCAGAATACCAGCCACATAGTCGCTGGAGAAGTTGCTGTCTACGCCGCCGCAGCCTGTGCTCAGAACGCCGGCAGCTGCCACTGTCAGAGCCAGTACAGCAGATGTCAATTTTTTCATACCAAAACCTCCGTAAAAATCAATAAAATCTTCTCTGTCCATTATAGCACAAATCCGCTGGAAAATCAACGGAAATTCTGTAGCAATTCTGAGCATTCAAACCGTTGAATATTAGCGAAAATGCTGTATATACTAAGGGCAGTTTATAGAGAAAGGAAGATGCAGTATGAAAATACAGACAGTCATCGGACGGGAAATTCTGGACTCACGGGGCAATCCAACTGTGGAAGCAGAGGTGGTTCTGACAGACGGCTCACGGGGACGGGGTGCAGCACCCAGCGGTGCATCCACCGGACAGTTTGAGGCACTGGAGCTTCGGGACACGGAGGAGCCCCGTTACTGCGGCAGGGGCGTACTGACCGCCGTATGCAATATCAACCGGGAGATCCGGGAATGTATTACCGGCATGCAGTGTGAGAATCTCACAGCTGTGGACGAAGCCATGATCCAGCTGGACGGTACAAAGGATAAATCTAGGCTGGGCGCAAATGCCATGCTGGCCGTGTCCATTGCAGCAGCCAAAGCGGCCGCAAAGGCTCATCGTATGCCATTGTTTCAGTATCTGGGCGGTGTTCATGCAGCCACACTGCCTGTGCCTATGATGAATGTGCTCAACGGCGGTGCGCATGCAGCCAATAATCTGGATGTCCAGGAGTTTATGATCATGCCGGTGGGTGCAAGATCCTTTGCAGAGGGCTTACGGTGGTGTACAGAGGTGTATCATACCCTGAAAAAGCGGCTTAGTGAGAAGAAACTCAGTACAGCTGTGGGAGATGAGGGCGGTTTTGCCCCTGATCTGGAAAGCGATGCAGCGGCGCTGGAGCTTTTGCTGGAGGCCATCGAAGGCGCTGGCTTTGTACCGGGCGTGGACTTTGTTCTTGCGCTGGATGCCGCTGCCAGCGAATGGAAATGCGGTCAGTCCGGACGATATCGTCTGCCTAAAAGCGGCAGGGAATACACTGCCCAGCAGCTGATCGGATATTGGGAGAATCTGTCAGCATCCTATCCCATCCGTTCCCTGGAGGATGGCGTGGATGAGGAGGACTGGAGAGGCTGGAAGGAGATGACCTCCCGGCTGGGACAGCGCCTTCAGCTGGTGGGAGATGATTTGTTCGTAACAAATACAGAGCGGCTCAACAAGGGCATTCTCACAGGCTGCGGCAATGCCATTCTGATCAAGCCCAATCAGATCGGAACGCTGTCTGAAACCATCCGTGCCATCCGTATGGCCCATGGTGCTGGTTATGCGGCCGTGGTTTCCCATCGTTCCGGTGAGACAGAGGATACGACCATTGCCGATCTTGCGGTAGCCATGGGCACGGGACAGATCAAGACCGGCGCACCTGGCCGGAGTGAACGTACAGCAAAATACAATCGTCTGCTCCGGATTGCTTCTATGACCTATGGCAGAGAATATTATCCCGGAGCAGGCTGCTTCCGGAGGGGAGGGGTTTTATGAAGATCAGCGGCTTTTTATTCTGGTATCTGCTGATTCCGATCGCCGTGGCTCTGGGGCTGAGGGTATTTCTTAATGAAAAAAAGCCCCGGATCTCCCGGTCAGCCATGCCCAAAATCTGCCTGCGGCCTACAAGATGGAAGGTCACTCTGGAAGAATAATCCCATACAGCGAGCGAATCTGCAAGGCACAGGCAGGTTCGCTTTTTTCGTGCGCTTGACAGATGATGTATACTGAATATAGAGAGAACAAGGAGGTGCGAAGGAAATGGAAAATAATATGAAGCAGCATGTGCAGCAGCTTCTGGAAAAGCGGGATCTGCCGGACGAGGGGCTTGTACAGCTCATTGAATCAGAGCAGGCGGATGCGTTTCTGTTCCCGGCCGCAAATGGCGTGCGAAGGAGGATATATGGGGATGCGGTCTATATCCGCGGACTGATCGAGTTTACAAATTACTGCAAGAACAACTGCTATTACTGCGGAATTCGCAGAGACAATGGAAAAGCCGTTCGCTACCGTCTGCGTACGGAGGAGATTCTGGAATGCTGCAAGGAGGGGTATGCCCTGGGCTATCGTACCTTTGTATTGCAGGGCGGCGAAGACCCATATTTTACGGACGAGCGGATTTGCAGGATCGTATCCTCCATCCGGGAGCGGTATCCCGACTGCGCCATAACCCTTTCCATCGGAGAAAAGCCGAAGGACAGCTACAGAGCTTATTTTCAGGCGGGAGCAAATCGGTATCTTCTGCGCCACGAGACGGCCAATGAGATTCACTACAGCAGGCTTCACCCGGCGGAGATGCTTTCCAAAAACCGGAAGCGGTGTCTTTATGATCTGAAGGAGATCGGCTATCAGGTGGGAGCAGGCTTTATGGTCGGTTCGCCCTTTCAGACCACAGAACACCTTGTGGAGGATCTTCGCTTTTTGCAGGCGCTGTCTCCGGACATGGTGGGAATCGGGCCCTATCTGCGCCATCAGGATACGCCCTTCTGTCCCTATGAAAACGGCAGCCTGGAGAGGACACTGCGGCTGATCTCGATTCTCCGGCTTATGCTGCCCCATGCGCTGATTCCGGCGACAACGGCTCTGGGAACGATCCACCCGGAGGGACGGGAAATGGGTCTGAAGGCCGGGGCGAATGTAGTCATGCCGAATCTTTCGCCTGTGTCTGTGCGGAAGCTCTATTCCCTTTATGATGATAAGATCTGCACGGGAGAGGAATCGGCTCAGTGCCGGGGCTGTCTGGAAAAGCGTGTGGAGAGAGCCGGCTGCCGGATCGTGACAGATATCGGGAATGTAAGGCGCTAAGTCGCTTGCAATTTTTCTCAGAATGTGGTATGATATATTCTCAGTAAAGAAAAAGGAGATTGAAGCTATGGAACTGATTCTGGCCTCCGGCTCACCCCGGAGAAAAGAACTGATGCACTATATTACAGATGATTTTATCATCCGCACATCGGATGCAGATGAGGTCATTCCCGAGGGGACAGCTCCTCATGAGGCCTCGGCCGATCTTGCCCTGCAAAAGGCGCAGGCTGTGGCGGCACAGTATCCCGGCGCACTGGTGATCGGCTGTGACACAACTGTTTTGCTGGACGGACAGATCCTGGGCAAGCCGCTGGATGCTGACGATGCCAGACGCATGCTGAAAGCCCTTTCCGGGCGCACCCATGAGGTGGTGACTGGTGTAGCTCTGATCGCAGGAGGGAAGACACGCACCTTTTCCGAAATCACCCGTGTGACCTTCTATCCGCTGACGGAGGAGGAAATTGACGGATATCTTGCCACCGGAGAGCCTTTTGATAAGGCCGGGAGCTATGGCATTCAGGGGAAGGGGGCGCTGTTTGTACAGGGCCTCGAAGGCGATTATTACAATGTTGTGGGACTGCCCATTGCGGCTCTGTCCCGTGAGCTGAAAAAGATGAGAGGAGACACTGAAGATGAATAAGAAGGAACTAAGTGAGCTGCGGAAGAATTTTTCGGAAGCAAGCGATCTGTTTACACTGAACCATGTGGTATCGGCCTTTGTGGATGCAGAGAAGAATATCCGCTGTATCAAATCAAACCCATTCCACAACATTCCGTCTGAGGAGAGCGAATGCTATATGGAAACCCTCCGCCGGGTGCTGGCCGGAACGCTGGGCAAGGGTCTGCTGGAATATGAGTTTCCCAATGAAGCCTATGAGGAGACAGGGGCGCAGAATATCCTGTATGGTGCGCTGACCTGCAAACTGAAGGATGACAGTGCAGTGTCCCTGATGCTCGATCAGATCGTGAAGAATATGGACTATGTTTCCACCTATGCGATTCTCATCGGGCATTGTACATACACGGTTTTCAACAAGACGAAGAATGATGAGATCAACCCTTATGACAGCGTGGAATATTCCTTCCTGGTGACGGCCATCTGTCCGGTGGAGGTGCGTGTGGACGGTCTGATCTACAATGAGGATGACAATGCCATTGTCCGCAAGACCGCCTATGACCGCATTGTATCCGAAGTGCCCTCCGACGGCTTTTTGTATCCTACCTTTACAGGCCGGGGTCCGGATGTGAACCATGTGCTGTATTCGGTGCGCAAGCCCAAGGAGGTAAACGTTTCCATTGTGGAGAATGTACTGGGCTGTAAGTTTGTGTGCACATCGGTGCAGGAAAAGGAGAGCTTCCGTACGCTGATGCAGGATGTAGTGGCGGATGAGCTGAGCTACACGGTGATCACGGATGTGAATGAGAAGCTGAAAAGCATTGCAGAGGAATACCGGAATGATGCAGATCTGCCGGCGGTGGATGATATTCAGATGAGAGATATTCTGCTGGATTCCGGTGTGAGTGAGGAGAAGGCGGAGAAGGTGCAGAATCTGTACCGGGAGATGACCCGTGAGAAGCCGCTTTCGGTCTGCAATCTGACGGAGAACAAGACAACGCTGACAGCGGAAGGGATCACGATCCAGATCGCCAAGGATGCAACCAGTAAGGTGCGGACGCAGTTTATCGATGGCCGGCGGTATCTGCTGATCGATCTGGACGAGCCGCAGATTCAGGTGAACGGCATGCAGGTGACCTTGCAGGAGATGCCGGATATTTTCATGGAGGAGTCCGAGCTGGAGGAAGCGGAAGAGGTATAAGATTTTTTCGGTCCGTATCCTAAGGACGGGGGTCTTTTGGCAAAAAAATACTGGCGGAGCTTGGAGTATGCAGTTCCGCACGGCAGCTATACTGAAATAAAGAAGGAGCAGAATCTGAGTATGATTGCTACAGAAAAAATCAATCCGCTCATTAGACAGAAACTCTATGATTGCGGATGGAATGAAAATATACAGTATGATATTACTGAAACTGTAGCAGCATTGGAACAGGAAGGTTATCAGATTTTTGATTGTGCTGAGGAGATCCTGCGATCCTTCTTGAATACAGAGATTATTTTCAGCTTAGATGAGCTTAAAGCATTGCATGCAAAGCGAAGTAAATGTTATGGGGATGTGCGTTTTGATGTAATGAATATGGCCTCCGGGATGTATGATTGTTATGGAGAATATCATATTCTTGTTCATGAAAGAGCCTACCCTATCGGTTCTATCAATGATTGTATCGGGCTGCTCGCGGGTGAATCCGGCAAAATTTATGCTGATACCGTACCTTGCGCAACAGTTTTAGGAACGGATATCATAGACTTTCTCAATCGTATTGTTCAATTCCGATTTTATAGGAGAATGAAATAGTGAAAAAGGGCTGCCGCAAGTCAAATCTTGCAGCAGCCCTTCTGTTTTATTATATAGATTGATGAAGGCTTATTCTCTCAGACTTGCGCCCAGATCGCCCAGAGCCTTGAGTACACGCTTCATAGCGGCATCAGCCTGTTCGTCTGTCAGCGTGCCCTCGCTGGAACGCATGCTGATGGAGAAGGATACGCTCTTCATGCCCTCGGCAATCTGCTGACCCTTGTATACATCAAACAGAGTCACCTTCTCCAGAATCTTGCCTACAGCGCCCTTGATGGCCTTCTCCATTGTACCTACCGGCAGTGTGTCCTCACACAGCAGGCTCAGGTCTCTTGTGATCGCCGGGAACTTCGGTGTTTCTTTGTAGGTAACCTCCGTCTGTGCCAGCGGCAGCATTTCCGTTGCACAGAGCTTTGCAGCATATACTCTTGTACCAAAGCCATAGGTCTCCTGTACCGCCGGATGAATCTCACCCAGATAGCCGATGGCCTGTCCCTTGCAGAGGATCACTGCACTTCGGCCCGGATGGAGTGCACAAACCTCATCAAAGGTATTGTCTTCAGAAGCACGTACATACTCACAATCAGAAATGCCGATCTCGCTGAGCAGAGCCTCTACCGTGCCCTTCAGTTCGAAGAAATCAACATCCTCGCCGTACATACCCACTGTCAGACGGGACGGTTCACTGGGAAGCTGGCCCTCCTCTGTAGGAATATACTCCTTGCCTACCTCGAACAGCTTCACACCTGCGTTGCGGTTCTTGTAGTTGCCGGCCAGAATCTCCAGCATAGACGGCAGTGTGGTCGTACGCATGATGCTGGTGTCTTCACCCAGCGGATTCATAATGGTAATGGTCTTGCGCAGACGGCTGTCTTCCGGCAGACCGATCTTGTCAAAATACTTCGGAGAAATGAAGGAGTATGTCAGAATGCCGTAGCAGCCCAGAGATACCATGGTGTTCTCGATGGTGCGCAGGAATTTCTGATCCGGAGTCAGCGCTGCATTGGCCGCACCGGTCAGAACGGTGGACGGGATGTTATTGTAGCCGTAGATACGTGCAACTTCCTCTGCAATATCCGCCGGACGCTCCAGATCGATACGGAAGCTCGGGGAAATGCAGACGCCGTCTCTGACCTCGATGCCCAGACCATTCAGTGTGCGTACCATGGTCTCCTCCGGAATGTCTGTGCCCAGAAAGCCATTGATCCACGCCGGATCAAAGGGGATCTCATTTCTCGGCTTGATGCTCTTTACCACGTCGATGTGGCTGGCCACAGGCTCACCTGCACCCAGCTCCTGAACCAGCTGAAGGGCACGGGTCAGCGAACGCAGACAGCCCTCCGCATCCAGGCCCTTTTCATAGCGTGCAGAAGCGTCGGTACGCATGCCCAGCTTCTTTGCCGTACGGCGAACCTGTACCGGCTCGAAGTATGCAGACTCGAACACGACTGTAGTGGTATCATCCATAATGCCGCTGTACTCGCCGCCCATTACACCAGCGACTGCGATAGGCTTTTCTGTATCGGCAATGACCAGCATTTCCGGAGAAAGCCGACGCACCTGTCCGTCCAGTGTGGTGATCTCCTCACCGTCCTTTGCATTGCGCACGATGATGTGAGAATCCTTTACATAGCGCAGGTCAAAGGCATGCATCGGCTGGCCGTATTCCAGCATAACGTAGTTGGTGATATCTACCAGATTGTTGATCGGACGAACGCCGCTTGCACGGAGACGCTCACGCATCCATCTGGGAGACGGGCCGATCTTTACATTCCTGACAAGGCCTGCCGCATAACGAGGGCAGAGCACTTCATTTTCAATATCCACCTTGAGGATCTCGTTGATGTCCTCATCCGTGCCGGTGAAGGCCGGTTCTTCCACGCAGAGCGGTGTGTCAAAGGTCACAGCGGCTTCTCTGGCCAGACCAACCACAGACATGCAGTCCGGGCGGTTGGAGGTGATCTCAAATTCAACGGATGTATCATTCAGGCCGATTGCCTCGTGAATATCCTGGCCGATTCTGCAATCCTCCTGAATGAGGAAAATGCCGTCCGCAATGGCATAGGGAAAATCGTGGGTAGTCAGACCCAGCTCGCCCAGAGAGCACAGCATGCCGCAGCTCTCCACGCCTCTCAGCTTGCCCTTCTTGATTTTGATGCCGCCCGGCAGCTCTGCACCGACCAGCGCAACCGGAACGATGTCACCAGCACTTACATTGGGTGCGCCCGTTACGATCTGAATCGGTTCGCCCTGGCCTACATCTACCTGGCATACGACCAGATGGTCCGAATTTTCGTGGGGCACAACAGACAGCAGCTGTCCCACAACGACATTCTTCACTTCGCTGCCCTCAGTCTCATAGCACTCCACCTTGGAGCCGCTCATGGTCATCCCTGCGCAGAATTCTGCTGCGGGGATATCCTTCTTGATATAATCAGAAAGCCATTTCATAGATAAATTCATTGTTTTCTTCCTCCTTTACATCGTAATAGCTGATCAGAACTGCTCCAGGAAACGGTAGTCGTTTTCGAACAGCAGACGCATATCACTGATGTTATAGCGGCGCATAACCACACGCTCCAGACCCAGACCAAATGCAAAGCCGGAGTACACACTGCTGTCAATGCCGCAGCCCTCCAGGACCTTCGGGTGAACCATACCTGCACCCAGCAGCTCAATATAGCCCTCGTTCTTACAGATGCGGCAGCCCTTACCCATACAGCCAAAGCACATGACATCGACCTCAGCACTCGGCTCTGTGAACGGGAAGTGGTGAGGACGCAGACGGATCTTGCAGTCCGGGCCGTACAGACGCTTCATCAGCATCTCCAGTGTGCCCTTGAGATCGGCCATGGTAATGCCCTTGTCTACAACCAGCCCCTCGATCTGATGGAACAGGGGAGAATGTGTGGCATCCACTGCATCCGAACGGAATACACGGCCCGGTGAAATAACACGGATCGGCGGCTTCTGATTTTCCATAACGTGGACCTGCACAGAGGAGGTCTGTGTACGCAGCAGGATGTTGTCTGTGATGTAGAAGGTATCCTGTGTGTCTCTGGCCGGATGATCCGGCGGCAGATTCAGGGCCTCAAAGTTGTAATAATCGTATTCTACCTCAGGGCCGTCTGCAATTTCAAAGCCCATGCCCAGGAAGATTTCCTTGATCTCATTTTCTACGATTGCCAGCGGATGCAGGCTGCCCAGAGACTGCTTCTGGCCCGGCAGGGTCACATCGATCGTTTCGGAGGCGAGACGAGCCTGCATTTCAAGCCGGGTGATCTCTGTCTGCTTTGCAGCAATGGCCTCCTCGATGAAGGTACGCACCTCATTGGCCAGCTGTCCCATAACCGGACGTTCCTCAGCGGTGAGCTTTCCCATCTGCTTGAGGATAGCGGTGAGCGCCCCCTTTTTGCCCAGGAATTTTACACGCAGGGCATCCAGAGCCTTTGCGTCCTTGACTGCGCTGAGCTCCGCATCAGCTTCTGCACGGATTGCTTCCAGTTGTTCTTTCATATCATCAATCATCCTTTCACGGCGTTGCCGTATATAATTTTTGATGCGCCAGGAAACGGCATAAAAAAAGCCCTGTCCCGAAAACAGGACAAGACACAGCTTGCTTGTAACCACCCATTTCCCAAGAGCCATCACTCTCTTGTCTTTAACGCAGACATAACGTCCCGGCCTACAGCAAAAAGGTTCAGCCGGACCACTCGGAAGTGAACTTCAGAATCAATGAAAACAGCGCATTTACAGCCGTGATGCGCCTCTCTGAGGGATTCATTCTGACTCCTACTCTCTCCGTCACAGTGTTCTATTTAGTATTATAGTCAATCTCTCAAAAAAAATCAAGTCTTTTCTTGAAATTTTTCTTTTTTTATGGTAAAATGGTTCTATATATTATTCTAGGGCATGCTGGCAGAAATTCAGTGTGCAGAAAAGGAGATTTTTACTATGACAGACCATTTTACCGAGCATCTGGTAAAGAAGGTGCCTACCTCTCAGGAGAAAACAAAACAGCTTCTGATGGTTCTGGCGGCCATCGTTCTCACGGTCGGTACAGCCTATATGGCGCTGGCCACAGGCTGGCTTATTATTCTGACCCTTACAATGGGTGTGATCTATGGAGCCTACTATATCCTGTCCGGCCTGGGGATCGAGTATGAGTATACCTTCACCAACGGCGAGCTGGATGTGGACAAGATCATGGGAAAGCGGAAAAGAACCAATCTGATCACAGTGGATGCGTCCAAATTTGAGGCCTTCGGTGCACTGACAGATGATGTTGAGGACAAGCCCGAGGCCACACTGGTACTGTGCAGCGACAATACCGGCGAGGGTGAGTATTATGCAGATCTTATCACCGAGGAATACGGCGAGACACGCCTGATTTTCACACCCAGTGAGAAGATGGTGTCCTATATCGAGGAGGCGCTGCCCCGGACACTGAGATACCGCAGTCAGCATGGAATATAAAGAAGGAGACTGCTATGCTGAAGTGGATTCTGATCTATGTGCTGATCATGAGTGTGATCGCATTTGCAGCGATGGGCCTTGACAAGCGCCGGGCCAGGAAGGGGCAGTGGCGGATCCCGGAGAAGATGTTGTTTCTGTTTGTCATCCTCGGCGGCGGCGCAGGCGGACTTGCGGGAATGTATCTGTTCCGGCACAAGACCAAGCACTGGTATTTTGCCATCGGCTTTCCGGTGATTTTCGTACTGGAGCTGGTGGGTGTAATTGCATTGTACATATTTACAGATGGATTTGCCTTTTTTTGATGTTGAATATGACTAAAATATAGCACGTTAAGTTGTAAGAAATGCCCAAATTATCGGCGAAAGCCGGTGAATCGCTGTACAAACTCTGTGTTGTTTGCTATAATATAATGTATTGTGTAAATTGATTATAGGAATGGAGAATGAGTTATGCGTTTTTTATGCAGGAAGGGGCTGTGCCTGCTTTTATCCGGGCTGATTGCAATGAGTGCTTTGGCAAGTCCGGTATCAGCGGCGGAGCAGGCCGCAGACACAGCCGCTGAAGAAACAGGCAAAGCAGAAGCTGCTGCAGAGCCGTCAGATGAAATTCCTTCTATCGAGAGGGAAAACTGGCTTTCTGTAACGACAGAGGTTCTGACTTATTATGCAAAGTATGCAGCCGGCTTGAATCCGGAAGCCAGCCAGGCCGATACAGCCTTTTACGATGCAAATCAGGATGGTGTGATCGATCTGGCGGATGCGACCTGCTTTTTGCAGATCTATGCTTTTTATGGAGCCAGTGTGCCCTATGAGGGATACATTCCGGTTCGGGATGGGAGCGGTTCTTCTGAGGAAACCGAACCGACTGCAACTGTAACCACAACAGATGAGGTTATTGTGACTTCCATAACAGAGGGAAGCACAGAAACAACTGCTCCGGTTTCGGAGAGCACGACTGTTCCAACTGAAACGGTAAATATAACAACTGCTTCATCCAGGACCGCAGCTGTTACAAGCACTGTGACCACGGCAGTTCCTGTAAATACAAGTGTGCTGGCCAAGCCGGCCACCATTTTCTCATCCCAGACGACTGCGGATGTACAGACAACCGCTGTATCCGGTGAAATAACAGCTGTGTCCGGAAGCAGTACATCGACCACAGCGGCTGTTACTGCGTCCACAACGACCGGTAAGCTCGGCGGTGCAGCTGGATATACGGAAACCACCACTGCTGTAGTCACTGCCTCCTCAACGGCCGTTGCAACGGAGCTTGTGACCCGTACGCCCCTGACCTATGGCATAGATGTTTCTGTATACCAGGGAGAAGTAGACTGGGAAGCAGTAAAGGACAGCGGCGTGGAGTTTGCGATCATCCGTGCAGGCTATGGACGGCACCTGAATCAGGAGGACAAGTATTTCGATGTCAATATGCAGAACGCCAAGGCGGCTGGAATTGACTGCGGGGCTTACTGGTTCAGCTATGCAACCACCCCGGAAGCGGCTGTTCTGGAGGCGGATGTGTTCTATGAGGTTATCAAGGATTATCAGTTTGAATATCCTGTATTCTTTGACTATGAGACAAGTGCGCAGTACATGCTGAAGCCGGAGGAAAGCACAGCGATCATCCAGGCCTTCTGTAAGCGGATGGAATCCTATGGATACTATGTATCCCTGTGCAGCTATGTGAATTTCCTGAACAACAGAATTGAGCCGGCCGTATTTGATGATTATGATACATGGATCGCTCATTATGATGTAGATGTTCCGAATTTCCGTTATAATTATGGTATGTGGCAGTATTCCTGCACCGGCACTGTACCGGGAATCGATGCGGAGGTAGATCTGAACTACGCTTATAAGGATTATCCGCAGATCATGCTGAATTATGATCTCAATGGCTTTGGTGAGCGTGTCACGGTTACTGAAACAACGATCGTTCCGGCGGAAACAACAACGACAACGGTTAAAACTACAACAAAGGCTGTAACTACCACAGCTAAGACCACTGCGACAACGGCTAGATCCACAACAAAGGCTGTAACTACCACGATCAAGGCTGCAACAACAACGGCCAAGACTACAACAGATGCAGCGGTTACAACGATGACAACCAAGACCACAACAAAGGCTGCATCCACCACGACCAAGGCCACAACGACGACAGTCAGGACTACAACCAAGGCTGCAGAAACTACAACTGTGTCTGCTCCTGTGACCCGTACGCCCCTGACCTATGGCATAGAGGTTTCTGCCTATCAGGGAGAAGTAGACTGGGAAGCAGTAAAGGACAGCGGCGTGGAGTTTGCGATCATCCGTGCAGGCTATGGACGGCACCTGAATCAGGAGGATAAGTATTTCGATGTCAATATGCAGAACGCCAAGGCGGCTGGGATCGACTGCGGAGCCTACTGGTTCAGCTATGCAGTGACTCCGGAGGAAGCCATTCTGGAGGCCGATGTATTCTATGAGGTCATCAAGGGCTATCAGTTTGAATATCCTGTATTCCTTGACTATGAGACAAGCGAACAGTATGAACTGACACCGGAGGAGAGCACAGCGATCATCCAGGCCTTCTGTGAGCGAATGGAATCCTATGGGTACTATGTATCTCTGAGCAGCCATGTGGATTTTCTGAATGACAGAATCGAGCCGTCCGTGTACGAGGACTATGATACATACATTGCGGATTATGATGCAGATGTGCCTGATTTTGCATATAATTACGGCATATGGCAGTTCTCCTGCACCGGCACCGTACCGGGTATCAGCACAGAGGTAAGGCTAAGCTATGCCTACAATGATTATCCCGGGATCATGATCTATAACAAGCTCAACGGCTTTTAAAGAAAGAGGGAATATCATTCATGGCTAAAAATAAAAAAAAGAACGGCTGGGTGAAGCTTCTGCTGACGGTGCTTCTGCTGGTTGCAGCAGCTGCGGCGATTCTTTTTCTGATTCTGTCCAGACAGTGCGGCGGAAGCCGTGAGATCCAGCAGGCTCAGGTTGAGATGCCTGTTGTGACAACAACAGCTGTCACCACTACAACAACGGTTCCGACTACAACGGCCACGACTACAGTTACCACCACCACCCAGAAGGTCGTGGACTATGATATGAAGCTGGATCCGTCCTATGTAGAGCAGTATGATGCAACAAATTCCGATGTGGCCGGATGGATTCTCATTGATGGAACGATCGTAGATTACCCTGTGATCCAGTGCGGCGACAATGATACATACATTCATTCAGACTGGATGGGCAACTACAGCTATTCCGGTTGTATCTACGAGGATTTCCGATGCAATATCGATAAGTCCAATCTGGTTCTGATGTATGGCCATAACATGGCGGATGGCTCTATGTTCAGTACGCTCCGCAGCTATCAGAATGAGGAATGGGGCCGGGAGCATCTCTATTTTGAGGTGGCCTCTGAGGAAGCACGATATCTCTATGAGGTCTTTTCTGTAAATGTGCTCTATGGCATGGCCGGGGCAGATTTCGGCTACTGGCGTCCGGAGGAGCCTTCTTCTCTGGAGCTGGATGAGGAAGAATTTGAGGAGTATATTGACAATATTGTGTCTACCTCCCTGATCTGGTACGGTGAGGACAATGTGCCGGAATATGGTGACCGTATCATCGGGCTTCAGACCTGCAATTCCGGAAACAACGACGGTATGCGCTGCCTGGTGTATGCAAAGTGCCTGGGTGAAAGATAAGAACTTGAGGAATGCTTCCGGCGGGCCGGAGGCATTCTTTTTTTACGAAGGAGGATATATCATGGAAATGATCGATTTTGAATCGGTATGCAGGCTGTTCCCGGAGCGGAAGGCTGACTCCCACAAGGGACACTTCGGACGGCTTCTGTGCATTGCAGGGAGCATGCGTATGCCGGGCGCTGCTTGTATGGCTGTTTTTGGCGCACTGCGGTGCGGCGTGGGACTTCTGACCACGGCCACCGCTGAGCGGAACGTTCCCATTCTGGCCTCTGCCTGCTGGGAATCTATGTATCTGCCGCTGCATACGGATACAGAAGGATTTATCACATGGGCGGAGAATGAATCGATTCTGACAGAAGCCATCCGAAAGGCCGATGCAGTTCTTGTAGGCTGCGGTCTGGGTCAGACACAGGAAACCGCCCTTCTGGTGCAGCGTGTCATCGCAATAACCGAGGGGACGCTGATTCTGGACGCAGATGGTCTAAACATTGCATCCAGCTGCATAGATATAATCCATGAAAGGAAAGCGCCTGTGATCCTGACACCCCATCCCGGTGAGATGGCTCGTCTGCTGGGAACGGATACAAAAACGGTTCAGCAGTCTCGTCCGGAAGCGCTGCAAACGCTTTGCCGGATGCTGCCGCAAGCGGCGATCACACTCAAGGGGCATCATACGATTGTGGGACAGGGCGAAAGGATGTATATGAACCCTACAGGCAATCCCGGCATGAGCAGGGGCGGCAGCGGCGACGTGCTGGCTGGAATGATCGCTTCCTTTGCGGCTCAGGGACTGACTCCTCTGGATGCTGTTACGGCGGGAGTTTATCTCCATGGAATGGCCGGGGATATCGCAGCCCGGAGGATGAGCCAGGCCGCAATGCTTCCCAGGGATCTGATCGCCTGCATCCCGGAGGTGTTCCGGAGTGTAGAGGAGAACCGCTGAAAAAAAGGACGTTCAAACCGAAATTCATCTGAAATGACAAAAGGAGAGTGGATGGTATGAAGCGTCTTATATCCATGATTTCTGTATTGGCAATGATTCCGGCCCTTACAGCCTGCGGCGGAGGCGGAGGCGCCTCGGCTAAGGTACAGCAGAAGCTGGGCGGCAGCTTTTCGGCGAATATGGTGCTGGAAATGGAGGACTTTACAGGCGAAGGTGTGCTCACCCGGTATGACAGCGGAATCTGGAGTGTGTATTTTGACAGTCCGGCTGAGGTGTCCGGTGTGCTGCTGGATTTTTCCGGCGAGGAGGTAACGGCCTCCTACAAGGGGCTGGCCTTTTCTGTACCGCAGGCCGCTATGCCTTCCAAGGCGCTGCTGGTACATCTGATTCAGGCCGTGGACGAAATTGCAGATACATCGGATGTGACCGGCACAGAAAAGGATGGACTGATCGTAATGGAGGGGGAGCTGGAAACCGGCCCTTATGAGCTTTGCCTGAACAAGGATGGCAGTCTGGCCGGATTTGCCATGAAGAATATGGGCGCCTCCATTACATTTACAGATTTTACGACAGACATGGTTCTAACGACAACGGCTGCGACCATTGCTTCTTTGGTGATTACCACATCCGGAACCACCGTTACAGAGACGATCGCTCAATAACATCAGCAGCCCGTACTCCGTGGGAGACGGGTTGTTTTCTCTGAAACAGGATGATATTGCTGTGAATAGACAAATGTTTCTAAAAATTGGTTTTTTCACCCATTTTTAAACATTCAGGTACATAGCACTCTCTCGATTAATAGTGAAAATGCATAAAAATAATCTGAAATAATGTACAATTATGATGGTTTCTCTGAAAGGCGTTGACACTTTGTGAAAAATGTGGTATGATAGTATAAAGCAAAAAGGCAGGGCTGTATAAGGGGAAAGAAGCAGCCAAGGCCAGTGCTGTAATATATTTAGAGAGGAAGGATGTTTATGAAACGTAAAAAGCATCGGTTTCTGAGTCTTGCTACAGCAGCGATTCTGGCTGTAGTAGAGACAGTGACAGCGCTGCCGGTATTTGAGGCAGCTGCAGCAAATGCTGTATGGAATATGACAAAAACACAAACGACAGACGACGTGACGCTTCTCATAGGCGAGAAAAGCTCGCTGAGAGGCTCGACGACGGTTGAGACGATCAATAATGCCAACAATGAATATGCATTGGGCATTGCCTCTCAGTTCTGCGTATTTCTGGATGATGATTTCACAGAGTACAACTCGGATGCAGAGGGCCGAGTGGCTGTGGGTGGCGATTTCTATCTGAGAGACAAGGACAGCAGCTATGCCATCGGTAAGGGCGACTATCTGAATTCTGTTTCTTTGGAGACGCTGCTTCAGGACAATGGCTTTGCTCATGTTATTACAGGCGGAACTGTGCAGGAAGGTAAGCTGGACGATACTTACTTTGAAAACGGAAAGAATATGGGCGCCGGGGAACATGCTCCCACCCGAAAGAACAAGCGGCTGGTTCTCAATCACAGCACCTTTACCGGCAATCTGGGTGACCATATTCCGGTGTCCTCCTCTGGTACATGGCAGAAGGTAGACCGCTCACAGGTGTATGTTACAAAGCTTTTTGACTTTGACGAGCAGTTTGCCCTTCTGAATAACCGTGGTGATACACTGGCCAAGCGTTCCTCCCTGGGTACAGTAAACATAAACGGCAATACCGTTACCTTCGATGCTTCGGGCTACGGGGATACAGAGGATGTAGTTGTATTCAACTGCACAGCGGAGCAGTGGTCTCAGATCGCAGCCTGCCAGAACTGGAATTTTGAGAATATCCCGAAGCTTTCTGAGCCGAGACAGGTCATGGATTCTTCCACAGGCACTATGAAGATCTGGGAACATGCTTACATCGTAGTAAATGTAGCCGGTACAGACCTGAAGGTTGCAAATGGTGATGTGTATACAAGGATCAATGGGGTCTCCATTTCTACAGGACTGGACGGCAAGAAGAACAATGATATTGGCGTAACCAGTCTGCTTTACAATTTCCATCAGGCCACCACCCTGAAGCTGGGCAAGAACTTCCAGGGTACGGTATTTGCACCGACTGCGGATGTAACGGATGATGCAGCCTACAGCGGCGGCTCAAACTATGGTCACCTTTCCGGTGCACTGATCGCAAAATCCTTCAGCGGTTCTACTGAGTTCGGTTATCGTCCGTATACAGGCCCGATCGATATCCTCGGCGTACAAGCTGAATATACAGTAGATCTGAACAAGGTGGACACTGCGGGAGAGTTTCTGCCGGGTGCGACCGTAGGGCTTTATTCTATAACAGTGGATGAAAACGGCCAGCTTATGACAAACGAAGATGGCGAGCTGATGCTTACACTGGTATCCTCTGCGGTAACAACGGACAATGAACCCGTTGAATTCAAGGTGAGTGCAGGCAAATATGTTCTGAAGGAAATCGCACCGCCGGATGGCTATAAGCTTTCTGATACAGAGCATTATTTTGAGCTTACTGAGACAGATCCGAATCCGCCTGAGAATGTTTATCTTGGCCAGAAGAGTACGACTGTAAACGATCGCTACACACAGGCGGACGTAGATGCAGCTGAGAATCCTGAGGATTATGTGCTGATCGAGTCGGCTTCTGTAGTCCTGGGCGGTAAGGAATATTGGTGGAACGTACCGCTGAGCGGAATCAAGACAGATAATGTGGATTCTGTTATCGTGAGTGTAACAGACGACTTCAACAGCAGTGTGGAGCTTCGCTGCGGCGGGGACTGGAATACAGCCATCAAGGCCGACCGTGTTGACAATCAGTATGTTTTCACGGAAAGTCAGATCACAAACGGTACGCTCACGGAGATCGTTTTCCCATCACAGACAGAGCCTGCAGGCATCCAGAGCATTGTGATTTCTTATAAGGATGATCAGAATGTGGAGGACACGGTCATCAGCGCAGATCCCAATGATAATGTATACTATCTGAAAAAGACAGAGGACGATGGATACTGGGATGATGACGGAGACGGCTACGTAGATACTACCACATGGTCTTCACAGTTCACGACTGTTGAATATTCCGAGCATGCCACGATCACAGTCTATACAGATGAGACCTTTAAAACAATTGTAAAGACGGATGAACAGGAAAAGACGGCGACAGCAGCGCTGACCGATCTGAATAAGAATTCCTATCTGGTTGAGGAGCGTATCTACACATTTGAGATGCCGGGTACGATTGAAACCAATACCAGCGGGATCATTCCGGGCTGCAAGGCTGTGGTAACGATTCCGGAGGATATGCAGCTTACAAGTGCGGACTGCAACGGCGAGTCTGCTGTAATTACTGGCCGTCAGGTTACATTCGCATTGAATGGCATCCAGGGATATAGTGAGGCCAACCTGACCTTTACTTATGTTACCGAAGCAGGCACAGTGACAGACAACATCACACTGCACTTTATTTACAGTGATTCCATTCAGCATGGTGTGGTTCTGTCCGGCCGGAAGATCGTAAATCCGCTGATCGACTTCAGCAGGGATTATGCAGAGATCGGTCCCTTTGAGATCGTCAATGAAGAAGGCCTCACCGTGCGTAAGGTGATAGCCGGCACAGAAAACACACTGCTTTCCGGTGCACAGCTGTCCCTGACAGATCGTGTGGGTACAGTTACCATTACCAGCGGACGGAATGGTACGATTATGACCTATGGATTCGGAGCTGAAAATGCCGAAGCAAAGAGCTGGATCACCAGTGACATAAGCAAATCCTTCAGCGTAGGAGCAAAGCCTGCGGATGCAGAGACTGCTGCGCCGGATATTCAGTATGCGACATTGAGCGCCAATCAGGGTGTGAGCACAACGATCAGCATCAGCAATGTTTATACATTGAATGAGCTGCATGCTCCGTCCGGATATTACCGCTCTGCTCCTATCTACTTCTTTGTGCTGGAGGAGGACGGTGTACCGTATCTGTATACTTATACAAAGGCCGCAGGGGACTCTACCGTTCAGTTCCCTGAGTTCCAGACAAACGCAGGCCAGATAGGGCGTCCGCAGCCTGGGGACAGCATCACTGTGACCATAGGTGAGAATCTGAATGGCTGGACGAAGGCCTCCCTGGCTGAGGGTGCAGCAAACCGCATTATCACAATGTCTGATACCGAGAAGCCGCAGCTGGGCTTTATGAAGATCGCAGTTTCTACAGAGCTTCCGGTCAGCGGTGCAGAAATGAAGCTGATCAAGCTGACAGAGCTGGGCATCCAGAAGCTGACAGAGCTTCAGGCTGCAAATCCTTCTGAGAAGCTGAATATTGCGGATCTGGATGCAACTGCGGATCCGTACTATGAGACCATTGCAGAGATTACAGATACCAGCTCTGTATGGACGCCGGAGAGCGATCTGGCAGCCGGCTGCTATGCATTGGTGGAGACCAAGGCTCCGTCTGGCTTCAAGGATGATGAGATCGGCGTTCTGAATATATTCACGCTGAATGCGGACCAGACGGCGGTTCCGGGTATTCTGGAGATATTCACTACAGAAGCCGCTGTAGGCAGCAACGGTTTTAACTGGAATGGATCCAATACGAACAATCAGGTTCTTATTACAAATGGCATCTATCCAAGCTCTGATGTTTCCCTGACACAGATCGATATTTATTCCACAGACGCATCTGGCGTCAAGCATAATGATGTAGACAATGACATGGCTTGTACAGTCGGTGCAGCTGTACCGAGCGGCTCTGAGTATTATAATACAGTGACCTTTGATGCGCCTGTAGCCAAGGCCGACTGGCTGAATACACAGTTCCAGCTGAACAACTGGGACAACGGCCGGATCACGAAGGCTGTCTTCTACTTCCAGAGCAGCAATGCAGCCTTCAGCGAGACCAACAGTGACAAGTTTGTTATTGACAATGATAACGGAAAGGTTTCTGTTATTCTGCAGAATATTGCAGATACTGCGATTGAGCTGAAGAAAACAGACGAAAACGGTGTTCTTATTGATAGTGTAAAGACCTTCCAGCTTTCTGAGATCGACGAAAGCGGCAATACCCTCAGCGTTGTGAAGACCTGGGAGGATACGACCGGTATCTCCTCTGCTCTGATCGGTACAGATGTGTTTGAGGGCAATTGGACTGGTCTGAGATACTACAAGTGGGAAGAAACGCAGGCTCCTGTTGGCTATAAGCTGGCTGATCCCATCTACTTCTATATTGAAGGAGAGACGAATTACTTCACATGGGAAACGACCTATACGATTTATACCTATCAGCCTGAGGATGGAAAATTTGCTCCTCCGTCTGATACCGTACAGTACGTTCAGCAGGATGAGCGGACGATCACCATGACGGATTCGCTTTCTCTGAATGATGTGGCGTTCCGAAAGGTAGATGCAGCCGACAGCGCTGAGCTGGCTGGCGCTTCCCTGAAGCTGACGCTGACACAGGCCGATGCTAAGAATGTTGACCTGAGCAAGGTAACATATATTCTGGTGGATGACGCCGGTGAGGAAGTAACGGACGACAGCTTCAAGATCACGCTGGCCTCTGTGGAAGAAAAGAATGTGATCAGCTGGGTATCCGGCACGAATGATGTGGTCCTGAAGGGACTGCCAGACGGTACCTATACACTGACCGAAACAGATGCGCCCAATGCGTATAATGTTATTACAGAGTTTACCTTTGTACTGAAGGATGGCGTGATAACCGACACCGTTACCTATGCCTATACAACAGAAGAACCGCAGCTGACACTCATCGTTGAGGATAACGCCAAGCTGATCGAAATCAGCAAGCAGGCTGTCGGCGGAGGCCCTGAGATCGAAAATGCAGCCATGGTTCTGGAAGCGAAGGATCCTTCCATCGACCTGAGCAGGACGCAGATCTCCGGCGGTACAAAGCTTACTGGCCCGACTCCCGCCCATGTACTGAGCTGGACTACGGGTACAGAATCCACAAAGCTCGGCCCGATTCCCGATGGCACATACATTCTGAAGGAGACGATTGCCCCGGATGGTTATGCCCTTGTTACCGGATCGTTCGAGTTTACTGTAGCAGACGGTGAGATCACAAGCAGTGATGTAAGCATTGCAGATGATGCAGCAGGCGTGGAAAAGATCGGCAATGTCATTACTGTGTTTGATGCAAAGAGCAGGATCACCATCAGTAAGAAGGAAAAAGAGCAGACAACAGAGCTGCAAGGTGCGCTTCTGACGCTCAGCGGTACAGCTCCGTCTACAGATGATGCATCGGCTTCTGTTCTGAACCTGGCCAATGTTACAATGACCGGACGTACGGCCCTGATCACCGGAGAGCTTCCGGAGGGCAATACAACGGTTTATAAGTATGACAGTGCTGCCAATACGATCACATGGTACAGCGGTGAGACAGCAGCTGAGCTGGTTGGACTTCCGGATGGTACTTATACGCTGACAGAAGCAGCGGCTCCGGAAACCCACGAGACCGCACAGCCTGTTCTCTTCAAGGTAGAAAACGGCACTGTAAAGGAAATTATAATTGCAGAGGAAGATGCAGCAAATTACCCGGATGCAGAGAAGACGGCTGCTGAGGAAGGCACTTCTCTGGTTGTTATGAGAGATGTCAGAAAGGCTGTAACAACGACAAGTGTTTCAACAGAGGCTACCACTGAAACGACGACTGAAACAACAACGACAGCTCCGGCCTCTACTTCTACATCTGCTTCTACAACTACAACCACGACTACATCCAGCACAACGACATCGACCTCAACAACCACAACTACATCCAGCACGACAACATCAACCTCCACAACCACGACGACCTCCAGCACGACAACATCAACCTCCACAACAACGACTACATCTACAACCACAACCACCTCAACAACTACGACTACATCTACAACCACAACCACCTCAACAACTACGACTACTTCTACAACCACGACTACATCTACAACTACAACTACTTCTACAACCACTACGACCACCACAACGACGACCACTACAACAACGACCACCACTACAACTACGACTACAACAACGACCACCACTACAACTACGACCACGACCACAACTACTACCACCACAAAACCGACTACCACAACGACCGTTTCCACAACCATGTCTACTATCGGCCCAACTACACCTACAACGACCTCCACTACGACGACTACCACTGAACCGACTACCACCACCACTACAACTACAACGACCACAACAACCACAACTACGACTACCACCACCACTACAAAACCGACTACCACAACGACCGTTTCCACAACCATGTCTACCATCGGTCCGACTACACCTACAACAACCTCTACAACGACAACAACTACTACCACTACCACGACAACCACAACTACTACGACCACTACTACGGCCACCCGTCCGATTCTGACCGAGACAACTACAAAAACAACCACCACGGTACAGACACCGCTGGTTACTGAAGATACAACTACAACGACGACCAGCACAACAACGACCACCACAACCACAACCACAACGACTGCGACCCGTCCGATCATGACGGCGACTACCACCACAACCACCACTACCTCTACAACAACGACTACCACGACAACGACTACTACAACAACCACGACCACGACCACAACGACTACCACAACAACAGAAAAGACGGCAGCGGTTCACATCGCTAAGCATGAAATCTATGATGGTCAGATTACTGAAACGGAGGTTATCGGGGCTTACCTGAAGGTAACCGATGAATCCGGTGCTGTAATTGCATCCTGGAAGACAGACGGTACACCATATCTGCTCACAGGGCTGAAGGATGGCGTAACATACACGTTGTCTGAGATCGCACCTCCCACTGGCTATTACTATGCAGCTCCTATTGAGTTCAAGGTAATCGGTGATGAGATTTACGTGCTCGGTGAAAATGACACCATGACGGCGGCAACCAATGGCCGGATCGTAATGTATGACCAGCGGATTCCGGAGACAACGACTACAACGACTACGACCACAACAACCAACACGGATACACAGACCTCTGAGACCACAACGACCACTACTCGTCCGATCACCTTTGGTGTAAATATCAGTAAGCAGGAAATCGTGGGCGGCGTTGCAAGCGGCCAGGAGCTGGTCGGTGCGATCCTTCAGCTGAGGAATGCGGCTGGTGTCATCGAGGAATGGACATCCAACGGTCAGCCTCATTACATCGAGGGCCTGTCCTCCGATGTAGAATATGAGCTGGTAGAGGTTCAGGCTCCTCTGAATTATGCGCTGGCTGATCCCATCAGGTTCATCATTACAGACGAGATGCTCTATATTATCGATGATACAGGCGCTCGTGTTCCGAATACGGATATGACTGTTGTAATGTTTGACCGATATGTACCGGTTACTTCAACGACGACCTCCACAACAACAACGACGACTACAACGACTACAACGACAACGACTGCTGCAACGACGACAACCACTATGACTACAACGACAACCGCTGCAACAACAACGTCTACTCAGACTACAGCAGGCTCTACCACGACGACAACTGCAGCCACCACCAAAAAGACCACCACTACCACAAAGCGGAAGGGCACTTCTACGAATGTGATAAATGCACCTAAGACGAGTGACCGCATGCTGTCCGTACTGACCGTGAGCGGAGCAGCTCTGGCTCTGGCGATTGTGGCGGCCGCAGCCCGGAAGAAGAACAAGTAATCCGAGATCATACAAGGAGAAAGCCTTCTTCTAATTGAAATAAGAAACCGCAATGGAATGCACATGCAGACCATTGCGGTTTTTTGCTTATTAAGAGATAAAAATGCACCGGATGAACTGCATCCGGTGCATTACATAATCTGATAAATTACATATCGTTGCGGATCAGATCCTCCAGGGACTCCCGGCGGACAGCTACACGAGCCTTACCGTCCTTTACAAAGACAACAGCGGGCTTCTGGAGACGGTTGTAGTTGGAGGACATGGAGTAGTTGTATGCACCTGTTGCGCATACAGCCAGAATATCGCCCGGCTCACATTCCTGAAGGGGCATATTTTCACCAATCAGGTCGCCGCTTTCGCAGCACTTGCCTGCTATGGTAACGACGGTGTCCTTCGGCTGATCAGCCTTGTTTGCGATGAGTGCATCATACTCAGACTGATACAAGATATAGCGAGGATTGTCGCACATGCCGCCGTCTACAGAAACATAGGTGCGGATATTCGGAATTACCTTCTTGCCGCCTACCGTATACAGTGTAATGCCGGCCGGAGCAGCAATAGAGCGGCCCGGCTCAATCAGAATGAAGGGCAGCGGCATATTATTTTCCTTGCAGAAGCGATGGATCACAACGGATACGGCTTCCATAAAGGCCTCATAGGGGAGCGGATCGTCCTTCTGCGTGTACTGAATGCCAAAGCCGCCGCCCAGATTGAGATCACGCACCTCTGCGCCCAGCTCATCCCAGATTTTTTTGATGAAGGTCATCATCACTTCAGCAGCAGCTTCAAAGCCCTGTGTATCCAGAATCTGAGAACCAATGTGGCAGTGCAGACCCGCAAAATTCAGATTTTTGCATTCCAGAGCCAGACGAACGGCTTCAAAAGCCTCACCGGTTTCCAGTGCAAAGCCGAACTTGCTGTCGATCTGACCTGTACGGATGAAATCGTGGGTATGCGCATCTACGCCCGGCTTGATGCGGAACAGGATATCAGCTTTTTTTCCGGTTTCCCTGCACAGGGCCTCCAGCGTATTCAGCTCATAGATATTATCTACAACGATCCGTCCCACGCCATAGGAAAGCGCCATCTTCAGCTCGTCCAGGGTCTTGTTGTTGCCGTGGAAGCAGATCTTCCGTGCGTCTGTTCCTGCGGCCATTGCAGTATAAAGCTCGCCTCCGGATACCACATCCACACCCAGACCCTCGCTGGCTATAATGCGGTACATCTCCTTACAGGAGAAGGCCTTGCTTGCATAGCATACGAGACCATTTCCGCCGTAGAACTGCTCCATGCTGCTTTTAAAGCTGCGGCAGTGCTTGCGGATCTGCTCCTCATCCATAACATACAAAGGAGTTCTGAATTCCTGTGCCAGTGCAATTGTGTCCACACCGCCGATGGTCAGATGACCCAGCTCGTTGGTGCCAAGGTTCTCAGATACGAACATAGTTTATACTTCCTTTCCTTCCGGAGCATCGATGTTTTCGTCCTCCGGAGTAATATCCTCCTCATTATTTCCTTCGGCGATGTCCGCAATAATAGAACGGATCTCATCCACACCCTCCCGTGTCATGGAGGAGAAGGGAACAATGTGAATCTCATCAAAATAAGGAATCTCCTTCGCAAAGGCCTCCATACGGCGTTTGCGCTCCATCACCTTGAGCTTGTCGGCCTTGGTGAGGATGATCACAAAGGGCAGCTCACGCTCGATGAGATAGCCGATCATGTGCAGATCATCCTTGGATGGTGCATGGCGCATATCGATCAGCAGGAAAATGAGCCGCAGATCACGGTCAGAATCCAGATAGCCTTCGATCAGATCGGCCCAGCGGTGCTTCTCCGATTTGGCCACCTTTGCATAGCCATAGCCCGGAAGGTCTACAATGCGCACCGGATCGACCTTGTAGAAGTTGATCGTAGCCGTCTTTCCCGGAACGGCACTGACACGGGCCAGAGACTTGCGGTTCATGATTTTATTGATCAGGGTCGATTTTCCCACGTTGGAACGGCCGGCAAAGGCAATCTCAATGCTGCTGCACGGGGGAAGCTGGGAAAACAGACCGTAGGATGCTTCAAAAGAAGCAAGGTTAAAATTCATACGTCCTCCTCATCAAACATAAGCCAGGGGCTTTGACGGGGTATTTTTTTCTTTGGGAATCAGAACCGGAGCATTTTCCGGTTCTTCTTCTGTATATTCCGGCAGATAAACCAGTGCTGTATGCAGAACCGTATCCAGTGTTTTTGCCGGAACAAACTGTACATTCTGCTTGACAATCTCATCTACCTCATAAAGGTCGGGTACATTCTTTTCCGGAATGATGACGGTGCGGATCCCATTGCGGTATGCGGCCATTGCCTTTTCACGGAGACCGCCGATGGGCAGAACATTTCCGTGGAGCGTGATCTCACCGGTCATGGCCACATCGCTCCGAACCGGAATACCGGAAAGGGCTGAAACCATAGCGGTTACCATAGTCACACCAGCCGACGGGCCGTCCTTGGGCACTGCGCCCTCCGGTGCATGGATGTGCAGGTCACGCTGGCTGTAGAAATCCGGATTGATGCCATACTGCGACGCAATGCTGCGTACATAGCTGACTGCGATCTTTGCGCTCTCCTTCATCACATCGCCCAGAGAGCCGGTGATTTCGATCTGTCCCTTGCCCTTCAGGTGAATGACCTCCAGGGGCATGAGCACGCCGCCCACCGATGTCCACGCAAGGCCGTTCACCAGGCCCACTGTGTTTTCCCCGGCCTGCTCGTCGGGCAGATATTTTTTCGGGCCAAGGTAGCTTTCCAGATTCTTTGCGGAGAAGATGACACGCTTCTGCTCACCGGAAACAATGCGCTTGGCCGCCTTCCGGCAGAGGGAAGCCAGATGTCGTTCCAGCGTACGTACGCCGGCTTCTCTTGTATAGTGGTCGATGAGGTCGTAGAATGCATCATCCTGTACCTTCATCTGGGAGGCCTTCAGGCCGTGCTTTTTCAGCTGCTTGGCCAGCAGATGCCGCTTTGCGATCTGGAACTTTTCCTCCCGTGTATAGCTGCCCAGCTCGATGACCTCCATACGATCCAGCAGGGGAGCCGGAATGGTATCCAGCGTATTGGCCGTAGCTACAAACAGTACCTGACTCAGGTCAAAGGGAACTTCTATGTAGTGGTCACGGAAGGCCTTGTTCTGTTCGCTGTCCAGTACCTCCAGCATAGCCGCAGAAGGGTCGCCCTTGAAGTCGCTGCTCATCTTGTCGATCTCATCCAGCAGGATCAGAGGATTATTTGTGCCGGCTCTTGTAAGGGCATCCACGATGCGTCCGGGCATTGCGCCGATATAGGTTTTTCTGTGACCACGGATGTCAGATTCATCCCGCACACCGCCCAGAGAAATGCGCTCATACTTCCGGCCGAGGGACTTTGCAATAGAACGTCCGATGGAGGTCTTGCCCACACCGGGCGGACCTACGAGACAGAGGATCTGTCCCGTGACTTCCTTCATCAGTGCATGTACAGAGATGCTTTCGAGCACACGCTCCTTGACCTTTTCCATGCCATAGTGATCCTTGTCCAGAATGCTTCGGGACTTCTCAATGCTGACTGCTGTCTTTGAGGAGGTTTTCCACGGCAGGGCCAGTACTGCATCCAGATAGCTCCGGATCACAAAGGCCTCCTGAGAAGCCGGCGGCAGCTTGGTGAGGCGTTCGGCCTCCTTCATGAGCTTGCTGTGTTCCTCGCTGGCCAGGCCCAGCTTTTCGATTTTGTCAATATATTCGCAGATTTCCTCCTGCTCATCGTCTTCGCCCAGCTGCTGTGCGATCACACGCATCTGCTCACGGAGGAAATATTCACGCTGGCCCTTGTCCATGGTTTCCTTGGTCAGGTCATAGATCTCCCGTTCCAGAGTCAGTACCTCTGTTTCCTTCAACAGGAAGGTGTACAGCAGATTCAGGCGCCGCAGGATATTGTTTTCCTCCAGCAGTCTCTGCTTGTCTCTGTAGTCCAGATTCACATTGAAGATCACGCTGTTAAACAGCTTGTAGGGGTCATCCTGGCACATCACAGCGATGAGCAGCTCCTTGGGCATGCGGGGAAACAGCGTACTGTACTGTTCAAACAGATCCTTTACGCTGCGGATCACAGCCTCCAGCTCCACCTCGTCAATGCGTGTCCGGCTGGAATAGGGTACAGGCTGCACATCGGCGGAAAGAAACCCGTCCCCGTTATACAGGGTCTCCATTCTGGCCTTTTTCGTACCTTCTACGAGGATCCGCATAACGCCCTCCGGCGTTTTGAGGATCTGGCGCACCTGAGCGATGACGCCGTATTTATATAAATCTTTTGCGGCCGGTTCTTCCACGAACACATCATTCTGAGCCACGAGGAAGATCTTCTGGTCGGATTCGTAAGATGCAGTAATTGCGTTGATTGACTTTTCACGGGCTACATCAAAATGCATGACCATTTCTGGAAACACAACGACGCCCCGCATGGCCACAACCGGCAATCTGCAAATTTCTTTTTCATTTCTGCTCATTGCTTTTCCTTTCTTTTTCTGCACCCTTTACAGTTCAGCGGACGAGTGGTTTCCGCTTATGGTGCATGTTCACCTTGTCTTTCTTCTGATGATGATATCTATTATACTATAAAACGACTCTCTTTGCAAGTGGCAATTTAGAATATTTATAAATGGTATATCCCTTGACAAGAATGAGGAAAATGTGTACAATAAGGATGATATATATGAGAAGAGGGGGAGTCTGTGCTGTGATACAAGGGCTGATTTTTGATATGGACGGTCTGCTGATCGACACAGAAAAGTATTATTTCCGGTACTGGATGGAAAGTGCAGCGGAATTCGGCTTTTCTATGAAGCCAAGGCATGCTCTTGCCATCCGGAGTCTGTGTGCAAAATATGCAGAGCGATATCTGAAACGGGAGCTGGGCGCTGATTTTGATTATCATGCAGTACGGGCCAGACGCAGAGAGCGGATCCACGAGGCGGTGGAGCAGTATGGCATTCAGCTGAAGCCGGGGGTAATGGAGCTTCTGACCTATTGCAGGGAAAATGGGATCCGGACCGCTGTGGCTACAGCCACACCTACTGAAAATGCAGAGGTGCATCTTATGCATGTAGGATTAAGGGATTTGTTTTCTGTTGTAGTCGGCGGGGATTCCATTGAAAACGGCAAGCCTGCACCGGATATTTACCAGAAGGCGGCTTCTGTGCTGGGGCGGCTGCCGGAGGAGTGCATGGCCCTGGAGGATTCTCCCAATGGGATCATAGCCGCATTTTCTGCCGGATGTCATCCGGTGATGGTTCCGGATCTGACAGAGCCGGACGAGATGCTCAAGCCCTTGCTTTATGCATGGGTAAAGACGCTTAAAGATGTAATTCCGCTGATAGAAGCCGAGAGGAGGGCCTAGGGCATGGCAGCAGTACGCGTATCGGAATATTTTGATATCCCGAAGTTTTATTATTTTCAGGCGAAGAACATTTTCACCGGAAGCAAAAATGCGATGTTTAATTATAAGATCATACCAGGGGAGACCCTGAAGGTGCAGATCTGGCACGGTATGCTCTGCTCTGAAAAGTCGGAGATCGAGACGGAGCAGGAGTTTCCCATGGAGCAGGCCGGATTTGAGGAAATGATCCGCTGGCTGGAACAGCAGTATGATAAGGAAGCGCAGGACTAACAGGAGAGGGCATCCGGAAAGGGATGCCTTTTTATTGAAACAACGGAATGAATGAACATTTTGGTATTTGTATTGACAAAACGACGGAAATCGGGTATAATCAAAGGCATGTGCTTAGAATTAAAAAATATAAGGAGATGAAATGATGAGTACACAAAAAACTGGATTTTCCAGCAGACTGGGCTTCATCCTGGCCGCAGCCGGCTCCGCAGTCGGTCTGGGAAACATCTGGAGATTCCCTTATCTTGCCGCTCAGTACGGCGGTGGTATTTTCCTGCTGGTATATCTTGTACTGGTCGTAACTTTTGGCTTTTCTCTGATGATAACGGAAATTGCGATCGGACGAAAGACCGGAAAGAGTGCGATCGAGGCCTTTGGGGCGCTGAACAGAAAGGGTTCCTGGATCGGCTACCTGATTTCCGCCGTTCCCATGATCATTCTGCCGTATTACTGTGTGATCGGCGGCTGGGTGATCAAGTACGGTGTGACCTTTGCAGCAGGACAGGGCGCAGCCGCTGCAGCGGATGGTTATTTTAATGAGTTTATCGGTTCTACCGGCTCTCCGCTGATTTTTGCAGCGATTTATATCATTCTGACAGCGGCTGTCGTATTGATGGGCGTTCAGAAGGGTATCGAGAAGATCAGCAAGATCCTCATGCCGGTGCTCCTGGTTCTGACCGTGGGCATTTCTATCTACAGTCTGACATTAGACGGTGCGATGGAAGGTGTGAAGTATTATCTCATTCCCAATTTCAGCAATTTCTCTCTGAAGACGGTTGTTGCAGCTATGGGTCAGATGTTCTACTCCATGTCCCTGGCGATGGGCATTATGATCACCTATGGTTCATACATGCCGAAAAAGGAAAGCCTGGAAAGCTCTGTCCGTCATATTGAGATTTTTGACACGTCTGTTGCCTTCCTGGCTGGTCTGATGATCATTCCGGCTGTATTTTCCTTCTCCGGCGGTGATCCGTCTGCATTGAACCAGGGCCCGGGCCTGATGTTCGTAACGCTCCCGAAGGTATTCGACTCCATGCCGGGCGGACATATTGTGGGCGTGGTATTCTTTATTCTGGTGCTCTTTGCGGCGCTGACCTCTTCTATTTCTCTGATGGAAACGGTTGTATCCATTTTCCAGGATAAGCTGAAGATCAACCGCCGGCTGCTTTGTATTCTTGTTATGATCGGTACAATGATCATAGCCATTCCGTCCTCTCTGGGCTATGGCGTATGGTCTGAGGTGCTCATTTTCGGCAAGCAAATTCTGGACTTCTTCGACTTCCTGAGCAACAACATTATGATGCCCATTACAGCGCTTCTGACTTGTATCTTTGTGGCCTATGTCATCAAGACAAAGGCCGTTGAGGATGAGGTTGAGCTGAACGGGCCGTTTAAGTCCAAGAAGCTGTATCAGATCATGATCTCCTATATCTGTCCGGTATTTCTGGTGGCGATCCTGATTTCTTCTCTGATCGGATATGTATAATTCTGTGCAGCTGTAATGAAGCAGAATTGAAATTTAAGGCTTCCCCGATATTTTTGGGGAAGTCTCAGGCTGTAGAAAAAACTCTGAAAACATCTTTACTAGCAGGGATAATAGCGTTGAAAACGTCCCACCGGGACGTTTTCAAGAGAACCTTACTTCGGATCGCAACAAGGGGAAAGCGGTCTTGTTCGCTTTCCCCTCGAAATGCTGTCGCATTTCTCACCCCATTTCTCCGTGCGCCGGAAGTACGGCGCAGGGAGTTTCGCTCTCTGCGGAGAGCGACTAGGGACGCTGTCCCTGGACCCTGGCAGCATTTTCGAGAAATTGCTGCACCAACGGTGCCGTCCCCTTTGTCCCTTCGGGACATTTCCCCACCCCGTGGGGAATCACCAAAAAGCTTTTATACCTGCTTAAGTTGATGAGAAGGTTTTTCGACGAGCTGAAGGCTTCCCCGATATTTTTGGGGGGAAGCCTTTTTATTTGTTTGGCGGCGTTGACTTTTCCGGGGCCTGGTGCTATAATAAAACGGAACAGCAAACTATTTTTTGATGGAGGATGTTATGGAAAGAGAGATCAATGCATTTGAAGCGAGATTTGATCCTTCGATAAAGGAGGTTCTGGTGCTGACCAGAGACAACACCGGCGCAGGACGCTTTGGACAGAACCAGATGTGGAGCGCCAGCCTTTCCATTCTGGCCATGGTGGATACAGAAAGCGATGCGCTGATTGCCGGAAGAAGAAGTCTTACATGGCTGATGACGGACATGCAGCGGCGTACGGATGAGAAAATATTCGGTCTGAAGGCAGAGAAAATATATCGCCTGAAGGTACGGGAATCCCTTCCCCTTATCATTGAGGAGACGGGCCGGACCATAGAGCGTGGTGCAAGTCTTCTGGTTTGCGAGGTGGTTGAAAGGGACTGTGCAGATGAGAGACTGGAGGGGATTCTCCAGAAGTATCAGCAGCCTGTGACCCTGCATCCGGAGGGCTGCGGAACGCTTCTGCTCCACAAGCATCTGGGTGTATTCAGCGGAGATGGCGAATGGAACGGCTGTGTATGCACGGTTTATCTGGATGTGGATACTGAGGAGGCTGAAACGGCAGATCATGCTCTGGCTGTATGGAATCGCCTTTGTGCCGATGCTGCTGAATGGGACGAAAAAGCCCGGCGCTATGCAGCAGGCCTGCTGACAGAGGATGCAAAGGACTGGCTCATGGATAATGAGGAAGCAGACGAGGATGAGATCGAGGAATTCACAGAAGAAGAATTCGCTGAGAGAATAACACCGGGTGAAATATGCATTTCCAATCATGGTGATTTTGAGATTTATTATGATGATGACGATATGTTCTGGGGACATGTGATCATCGTGCACGGAACCCTTGACGGCGATTTTACAGGTGCAGAGATCGCCGGATAAGGAGAAGAGGACCGGCGGTTCTTCTGTGCCGCCCAAAAGCCTTCCTTGATTTTTTCTCCGCTCCATGGTATAATGTCCTTACTACATACGCAAAGGAACAGTTTTTATGAAACGTGGATACGAAATAGAAGCAAGCATCTGCAAAAAATTCAAAAAGACCATCTGGAATCGCTTTATCATGGGGCTGAAGGAATACAAGCTCATCGAAGCAGGGGATAAGATCGCTGTGTGCATCTCCGGCGGCAAGGACTCCATGCTTATGGCCAAGTGCATTCAGCGTCTCCAGCGGTACAGCGAAATCCCCTTCGAGGCCGTTTATCTCGTCATGGATCCCGGCTATAATCCTCGGAACCGGCAGAAAATCGAAGAAAATGCAGAAACTCTGGAAATTCCCATTCAGATTTTTGAAAGCACCATTTTCGACGCTGTGGCCGACATCAAGGACAGCCCCTGCTATCTCTGTGCCCGTATGCGCCGCGGCTATCTTTACAGCCATGCACAGGCTCTGGGCTGCAATAAAATCGCTTTGGGACATCATTTTGATGATGTCATTGAAACCATTCTCATGGGTATGCTCTACGGAGCACAGGTGCAGACCATGATGCCCAAGCTCCACAGCTCCAACTTTGAGGGGATGGAGCTGATCCGTCCTCTGTACATGGTGAAGGAGGCGGATATTCTGGCCTGGCAGGCCTATAATAACCTGGAATTTATCCAGTGCGCATGTCGCTTTACTGAAAATTATACCACCTATGAAAACGGCGCAAGCAATTCCAAGCGGCAGGAAATGAAGCAGCTTATTGCACGCTTCCGCACGATCAATCCCAACATTGATACAAATATTTTCCGCAGCGTGGAAAATGTAAATCTCGATACGATCATTTCCTATCACAAGGGAGAAAATTATACCCATTTCCTTGACGATTATCATACAAAATAAAGGAGCGTGAATTTATGGTAAAGCCTTTTTCCCGAACGGAAATGCTCATCGGTGAAGAAGCCATGGAAAAGCTCAGAGGCTCCCGTGTGGCCGTATTCGGTGTAGGCGGCGTAGGCGGATATGTGGTGGAGGCTCTGGCCCGGGGCGGTGTGGGAACGCTGGATGTCATTGACAACGACACGGTTGCTGTGACCAATCTCAACCGGCAGATCATCGCCACCCATCAGACACTGGGGCAGCTGAAGACAGAAGCTGCAAAGGAACGCATTCTGCAAATCAACCCGGAATGTAAAGTATATACACACAACACCTTCTACACGCCGGAAACAGCCGGGGAATTTGACTTTTCCCAGTATGACTATATAGTGGATGCCATCGACACGGTCACAGGGAAAATCAGTCTTGCAGAGCAAGCCGCAGCTGCGGGGACACCCATCATCAGCTCTATGGGCACGGGCAACAAAATGGATCCTACAGCCTTTAAGGTATCGGACATTTACAAGACCTCTGTCTGCCCTCTGGCCAAGGTCATGCGCTATGAGCTGAAGCGCAGGGGCATTAAAAAGCTCAAGGTAGTCTATTCCCAGGAACAGCCCCTTCAGCACCAGGGACGATCGGAGGAGCAGAGCGAATTCCGCCGGCTGATCCCTGCAAGCAACTCCTTTGTACCGCCTGTGGCCGGGCTGATTCTGGCTGGAGAAGTTATCAAGGATCTGATCGGATACAATCGATAGCAGCAAAAAGCGGCACTGTCTTTTTTGGACAGTGCCGCTTTTAGTGCTTATTCTTACTTTTGTTTTTCCTTGTCCTTGTCTTTATCCTTACTATGCTTTACAGAGCTGCTGTAATTCTGATAGTGCAGACGATACTGCTTCGGCGTCATGCCGCGATGCCGCTTGAACATCTTGATCATATGACTGCAATCGGAAAAGCCGGTTTCCTGACTGATATAATTCAGATCATAATCCGTAAACAGCAGGAAGTCCTCTACCTTATAAATTCGCATATGCTCAATATACTCTTTGCAGGATTTGCCATACATATCCCGGAATCGCTTGGCAAAATAGGAATAGCTCATACCGCATTTCCGTGCAACCTCCTGCACCTGGATCGCATCCTTGATGTGCTTGTCCATGTACTCTGTGATATTGTCAATGCGATATTCAGCCTCATACTGTGCCGTATCACTTTCCACCTGGAAACCCAGTGTCTGCCAGCGGCGGATCATCTGCATGATCAGATCATAAAGACTGGCCTGAATCAGCAGATCATATCCATATTTTTTCTCCGCTGCTTCCTTTATGCAGCGTGTAAAAATATCCCTGCACTGAATTTCCCCTCTGTGAAACAGGAAGGGCATTCCCTGATTTTCTGCACTTTTCAGAATGCTGCGCACCTTAGGTGCGTAAGCGGCCGTCATGCTCAGCCGGTTTACATCAAATTTCAATACATCATAAGTAACCGGCTGGTCATCCTCAGAAGAAATGGCATGAACCGTCTGCGGATGAAACAAGATAACATCTCCAGGTATGAGAATGTAGCTGTTTTCCCCGCACTGCATCCGGGCTGTACCGCTTGTCATGTATATGATCTCTACGAAATAGTGCCAATGCGGACGAACCGGAAAGTCCTCATTCTCTGAGTGATAGGTAAAGCACTCAAAGGGGGAATTCAAAGCATCCCCTGCTTCAAATAAGAAATACATTCATCGCACCTCCTTTTACCTCGATAGATTTATACGATTTCTGTACAATTCCATTATATCATATCTCCGGAAAAAATGCTATACTTATCAGAGAATTTCATCAATTTTTCAGAAAGAGGTATTGACCATGATGAACATCAGAGGGAAATGGGCGCTTGTTACAGGCGCAAGCCGTGGAATCGGCGCTCTGGCTGCGGAAATGCTGGCTGAATCAGGCTGCAATCTCATCCTGCACAGCCGCAAGCCGGAGCATACAGAAGAAATTGCTGCAAAGGCGGCTGCATTGGGCGTGGAGGTGCGGATCATAGCCTGTGAGCTTTCTGATCTGAAGGCGGTTGAAGGCATGCTGAAGGAAATTGATGCAATGGATCTTTCGGTGGATATTGTCCTGAATAATGCCGGTGTACAGATCGCCTATCGCACGGATTATTATGAGACTCCGGCGGAGGATTATATGACCAGCTTTGTCATCAACACCATTGCCCCTATGATGATCTGCTACCATTTTCTGCCGGGTATGACAGAGCGTGGATTCGGACGGATCGTCAATACTACAAGCGGCATCCGGCTTGAGCCGGAGCAGGCCGGATATTCTGCAAGCAAGGCGGCTCTGGATAAGGTAACAGTGGACCTCAGTTCCAAGCTCAATGGTACGAATGTGATCCTCAGTCTGGCCGATCCTGGCTGGTGCCGAACGGATCTTGGCGGGCCCAATGCGCCCAATGCACCGGAGCATGCGCTTCCGGGCGTGATCGTCGGTGTATTTGTAAACGACGGCATTTCCGGACGACTTTTTTCCGCAGATGCTTTTGCAGGCATGTCCCTCGAAAAGGCGGTGGAGCTGGCCGAAGCAGAGAGCGGTGCTTTTCTGAAAAACCTTTGATAGAAAAACAGGGCTGCTGCAATACTGCAACAGCCCTTAGCTTGTCGAAAAAGTCAGATTTTCCGCACAAGGCTCCCCTTAGCAAGGGGAGCTGTCGGCACGAAGTGACGACTGAGGGGATTGAAAAAGTACGCAAAACCGTAAGTTTTCTCATGCCTTACAATCCCCTCC
>JAFUQX010000022.1 GCA_017472145.1 Ruminococcus sp.
GGACCCCAGCAGCATTTTCGAGAAATTGCTGCATCAAAAAGCTTTTATACCTGCTTAAGTTGATGACATTGCCCTTAGTAAGGGGAGACTTTTAGAGGTTTTTCGACAAGTTGCCGTACTTATTGTACGCTATTTTCTTTGATTTTACAAGATGTATTTTTCGGTTTCTGCAAATATCGGAAAAACTGTCCGCCGGCAGTGCACAAAAAGTTGAAATGGTAGGCGCATATCAGGACGAGGGTCATCGTGCCCAGCTGCCAGCTGTACAGATTCCAGTAGTAGGTAAAAAAGCGCAGTAGCCATAGAAACTGCAAAATCACGCCCGCTCCGGCAAAGCTGAGAAGAGTGTATTTTACAGGAGAGGGGAGCTTTTCCGGTTTTGCAAGGGAAAGCGCCAGAAGTCCCGGCAGTCCCAGGAGGAGCAGGAAGCCTGCGATGGTATCAAGGGTCTGATTGCCGGACAGCGTAAGAGTTTCGAGCTGTATGCCGAGGCCAGGGCCTTTTTCCGGCTCGGCGGGCGGAGAGGTCACCCATACAAGCAGCATGATATAGCCAAGGCTTCCGCCGAGAAGGGTTATGGTATCCAGCAGCCGTGAGGGCTTTTTCCGGAGCACCAGGCGCAGGATGTGGCCGATCGTCCAGAGAAACGGCGGAGCGATAAAGAGAAGGACCGCCAGCAGCAGGAATTCTAAAAATTCAGCTGCGTCTCCCAGAATATCCAAGTCAGCACCCCTCCTTTTTCCAATACCGCCAGGCCTGCATTCCCATTACACAAAGGTACACCAGATGATAGGGAACCATCTGGAAGAGGAGGCCTGTATCCACCTGCCAGAAGAAGCTGTCTTGCCAGAGGAAAAAGAACATGCGGAACCACAGCATCTGCAAAATAGCGCCCGTCCCGGTCAGGATCCAGAGGATGCGTTTTTCTGTTACGGGCCGCTTTTCCGGAGCGGCTATGCAGAGCATGAGCAGACTGAGCATGCTGACTATGAATAACCAGAACAGAATGGCGTCGGGGATGTCCCGGCCGGTCAGGGACAGCTCCTCAAAGAGCAGGTCATTGTGGGATGCGGTTTCCTCATTCTGCGGCGGTGCAAATGTACCTCTGATGAAAAAATAATAATAGATGCCGCTGACCAGGAGCGTTATCCCATCAAGGACTCCGGACGATTTCTTTTCAACAGCAAAATAGATGATCTGAATCACCAGAAAGAGAACAGGGAAAAATGCCCCGAGCAAAAAATCTATCAATGGCGGTATCCATGACAGGAACATAGAATTCAGTCTCTCCTTTCAACAATTAAAGCCTGATTTGTGGAAAACGCATTCGGCGGGCATGTACTCTGCACGGCTGCCTTCCGCTTTTTCCAATATCGTCTGAGCTGTCCGACAGCCATAAACAGGTAGTTGATGTGATACAGACTCATGAGAGCCGGCAGGACCGGGTCTGGGCCGGCCGGGGGCAGCGGAGCATAGCAGAAGCAAAACTTCAGAAGCCAGAGTCCCTGGATCAGCAGCCCCAGCCCCACAGAGGACAGGCATGTCCATTTCCCCCATGAGGGCATTTTCTCCGGTCTGAAAAGAGAGAGCATCAGCACGCTCAGAAGGCTCAGCGCAAACAGAAGGATCGCCGTTTCATCGGCCGCAGCATTCCCTGTCAGGGAGAGATCTTCAAAGCGGAGTTCATTTCCGTGGAATTTCAAAGGCTCAGGTGTGCGGAATTTCCAACCGATCAACACCGTATATCCAAGACTGTTGCAGGAGATCGTTACCAGATTCAGCAGGACAGACGGCTCTTTCCGGAGCATCATCCGGGTGATAAACAATACCAGCCAGAGAACCGGCAGCCCCAGGAAAATAAGTACGCCAAATATAATGATTTCAGTAATTTCAATGAAAGTGTCCAAGGGGGAGACCTCCTTTCAACAATTAAAGCCTGATTTGTGGAAAGCACATCACACATTTTCCTCCGTCCGATACGCATACTGCACCGCAATGCGATTTTCCGGGTGCACATCCCATGCATACAGCGTAAGCAGGAACAGCCATTCCAGGGGCTTCATGAGGATATACACAATATCCGCACGAAGGGGCGTTGTGATCACCTTAGAAAGAGGATAGCCATGGCGGTTGTAGAAGGTGCGCACCCATTTGTGGAATCGGGGCCGCTTCTGGGCCAGCAGCTCCTCAAAGGCATTGGAAACCGCCAGCTGACGATTTACGATTATCGTGTGGGAAAGCCGTGTTCCATACCGCAGAGGACGCACCAGCTTCCGGTGACCGCCGGCCGCCACGGTGCAGAGATAGTGTCCGTCATACATTTCCGGGGGTGGGGGAATCTGGGTGCTGAAGTTCCAGTCGGCGGTCATGGTGAAGGCCTTGATGAAGCCGTCCGGCCCTTGTCCGAAAAGCAGCAGGATGATCTCCAGAATCGCGGCCAGAGGAAATATCAGCAGGAAGCTCAGCATGCTCATACCGGAGATCTTTGACATAAGCGAATAGAGCCTTTCCATCCCCTTGTGCCGGAACTGAGTCTCTCTTTCCTGAATGTGCTTTACCTGTCCGCAGATATGGCGGTGGATCTGCCGGATGGATATGATCAGCAGATTGAAGTGATACAGGTACAGCCAGAATGCCGAAAAAAGATCCTTCGAATAGGTTTCGGGTGCGATCTGAAGAAAATAGAGTACATTCATAATATTGCCGATCAGAACCGCCGCAATGGATACCGCTGAAACCAGGGGCGGCAGGTTTTCCGGCTTGCTGTAGGACAGGATGAAAAATCCCACCACGCCTACTGCACAGGGCAGTAAGAAGGAAAGTATATACTCAAAGCTGATGGTATAATGATACTGGCATAAATCTACAACTTCATAATATTCTCCTGATGGCTTAAAGGACAGTCCTATCAGAAATATATAGTAAATCCAGCCGATACACACAGTCAGCGTATCGGACATTCTGGGGATCCATTTTTTCCTGGAGAACAGATTCTTCAGGTTCAGTGCAGTCAGCGCAAGGGGTACGCCGAACAGCAAAGGGAAAAAAATCAGATATAACAGAAACTCACCCTGGATCATATTGTATCACGCTCCTTTGTCTTTGTCATAAGCACCGCACCCTCATCGGGATTCCGGTAATACCGTTTCCGGTAGCCCACCTGACGATATCCAAGGGCTTCATAAAGTGCGAGTGCAGGCTTGTTGGTCTCCCGGACCTCCAGGAGAAAATTCCGCTCCGGATAAGTCCTATGCGCCGTTTCCAGCAGCATCCTTCCGACTCCCGTCCGCCGGAAGCCAGGAGAAACCGCAATGTCGTCCACATTCATCTCGTCCCCGGCCTGAGACAGAACCAGATACCCGGCAATTTCGCCGGAATCTGTCCTGGCCGCTGTGATCTGCGTATAGGGAGAGGCAAAGGCCTCCCGGAAAAGTCTTTCCGACCATGGATCCGGAAAAGACACCGCCGCAATTTCCGCAAGCTGCTGCAAATCCTGCTCAGCAGCAGGCCCGATCTTAACCCTTTGCATCATACCAGCTTCCTCCCATGCTCACCTCAGCCGTCAGAGGAACGGTGAAATCCACTACATTCTGCATTTCTTCGCCCAGTACCCTGGCCGCCTTCAGCGCCAGTTTCTGCGGGACTTCCACGATCAGTTCATCATGTACCTGTAAAATGAGTCTGGCCTCCGGCACTTCCTCCCGGAGACGGTCATAGACACGCACCATCGCCATTTTGATGATGTCTGCCGCCGTTCCCTGAATCGGCGTATTCATAGCGATGCGTTTTCCGGCGGCCTGTACCATCTTGTTGGACTGCTTCAGCTCCGGAACAGGACGTCTCCGCTTGAAGTAGGTGGAAACATAGCCGCTCTGCTTTGCGTTTTCCACGATCTCCTCCATGAAGGCGTCCACTCTGGGGTAGCGTGCCAGATAATTCCGGATATAGCGGTTGGCTTCATAGACGGATACATGGATATCCTTGGACAGGGAGAATGCACCCATGCCGTAGATAATACCGAAGTTGACCGCTTTGGCTGCACTTCTCATTTCGCTGGTGACCATGTCCGGGGGCATGTCAAATACCTGGGCGGCTGTTGCCGTATGAATATCCGCACCGCTGAGGAAGGCCGCCTGCATATTTTCATCGCCGCAGAGATTGGCCAGGATTCTCAGCTCGATCTGGCTGTAGTCCGCATCCAGCAGGATGTTCCCTTCAGCGGCCTTGAAGAATTTCCGCATGTTCCGTCCCAGTTTTGTGCGCACAGGAATATTCTGCAAGTTCGGTTCTGTAGAGGAGATCCGTCCCGTGCGGGTTTCGGTCTGCTTAAAGACAGAGTGAATGCGTCCGTCCTGGCCCACGGTTTTCAGCAGGCCGTCCACATAGGTGGATTTGAGCTTGGAGAACTGTCTCCACTGGAGCACATAGTCCACGATCTTATAGTCACTGCGCAGACTCTCCAGGATCTCCGCATTGGTGGAGTAGCCGGTCTTGGTTTTCTTGCCGTGGGGCAGTCCCATTTCGGAGAACAGCACCTCTCCCAGCTGCTTGGGAGAGCCGATGTTGAAGGCATGTCCGGCCTCGTCATAGACCATCTGCTGCATCTCCTCGATCTGCTCCGACAGGTACACGCCGAATTCCCGTACACCGTCCGTATCCACCTGAACGCCTGCATGCTCCATAGAGGCCAGCACCTCTGTCAGGCGCAGCTCCAGTGCATACAGCTCCGTCATATCCTGCTCCTTCACCAGCCGCTCCATTTCATCACACAGGGGCGCAAGAGCCGCCAGGGGAGACGGGCAGGGGGTATGATAGGTCACACACAGCCGGTCGATGGTATATTCCGATGTAGTGGGATTGAGCAGGTAGGCGCAGATCTCCCCGTCGGTGAGGAGATTTTTCAGCTCGCCGTCCCGGGCCAGCATATAGCGGTAGTGGGGCTTTGCGGAGAAGGTTCTTTTCCGGAGGCCCCCGCCCAGAAAGGCCTTGATGAGCGCTGTTTCCTCTGTCTGATAAATGGTACAGTCATGGAATACAGAAAGCGTTGTCCCGTCAAAGAGATAGGCAAAGGCTTCCTGCCCATTTTCCCATGTCCTGAGAATATCCGCTGTGAGCGTCTCCTCCGGATAGGATACTGCTTCGGCTGCGGACTCCTGTTCCGGTGCGGTCTCATCTGTTTCGGCCGGCGTTTCCTCCAGCTTCAGCTTGGAAAGGAGCTTTGCCATTTCCAACTCCAGCAGGAGGGCTTTCAGCTTCCCGCCCTGAACCGGCTTTTTATCATAGGAAGACAGCTCCTCCGGAATGGGTGCATTTTTTACGATGGTCGCCAGCCATTTGCTCTGCTCCGCAGCTGCCTTTCCTGTAGTCAGCTTGGTGTACACGCCCTTGGTAAGGCCGGCCCTGTCGATGTTTTCATAGAGCTTTTCGATCGTACCCCACTTCTGGATCAGCCCCGATGCGGTTTTTTGTCCCACACCGGCTACGCCTGAAATATTGTCTGAGCTGTCACCCATGAGCGCCTTCAGGTCGATCATGGACAGGGGCGCAAAGCCATATTCCTCCTCAAAGAGAGTCGGCGTGTAGGGAATGGTGTCCTTGTTGGTCACAAGGCGCACGGTCACCTTTTCATCAATGAGCTGCAGGCTGTCCCGGTCTCCGGTGACAATATGGCATTCAGAGTCCTGCTCGGTGCAGATCCGTGCCAGCGTACCGAGGATGTCGTCCGCCTCATAGCCCTCACAGGTCACGACCGGCACGCCCATGAGGGTGAGGATCTCCTTGACATAGGGCAGCTGCATGGCCAGCTCCTCCGGCATGCCCTTGCGGTTGGCCTTATAGGTCTCCACGGCCTTATGCCGGAAGGTAGGAGCTTTCAGGTCAAAGGCTGCCACGATCCGGTCGGGCTTTACCTCCGATACATGCTTGAAATAGATATTCATGAAGCCGAAAATGGCATTGGTATAGATCCCCTTCTGATTGGACAGCAGCCGGATGCCGTAGAAGGCCCGGTTGAGGATGCTGTTTCCGTCGATGGCCAGTAAGCGCATGATAAAACCTCCTGATTGGTATTTTTTCTAGTATACCATATTTGAGAAAAAAAGAAAAGTGTTTTCCTGCGGGAATTGACATCATGGAGAAAGTTTAGTATAATGAATGTATATGCGGCTGAAAGCTGCAGGAAACGAGGAATATATTATGAAAACGATTACAGTACATGCCAGCCAGACCTATGATATCTTTATCGAGAATGGGCTTCTGGATGCATGCGGTACAATATTAAAGCAGACGACCAAGGCCCAGAAGGCTGCGATCATCACGGATGATACAGTAGAGGCCCTGTACGGTGCCCGTGTTCGGGCTTCCCTGGAAAAAGAAGGCTTTGAGGTGATCCAGTTCGTGTTCCCTCACGGTGAGCTTTCCAAGTGCTCTGCAACGCTCAATCAGATCTATGATTTTCTCTGTGAAAACAGCATGACCCGTACAGACTGCCTTGTGGCCCTGGGCGGCGGCGTTGTAGGCGATATTACAGGCTTTGCAGCGGCTACCTTCCTGCGCGGCATGGATTTTGTACAGATCCCCACCACCCTTCTGGCGCAGGTGGACTCCTCTGTAGGCGGAAAGACCGCCATCGATCTGCCAGGGGGCAAGAATCTGGTAGGGGCCTTCAAGCAGCCGGTCTGCGTCATCTGCGATCCCAGGACGCTGGATACCCTTCCGCCGGAAATCTTCTCCGATGGCATGGGAGAGGTTATCAAATACGGCATGATCCGGGATGCGGCTCTGTTTGATCTGGTGGCCGCCCATACACAGGAAAGTATTTCCGCTGTTCTGGAGGAGGTCATCGCCGCTTGTATCGCCATCAAGAGAGATGTTGTGGAAGCGGATGAATTCGACACCGGTGAGCGTATGATCCTGAATTACGGTCATACCCTGGGACATGCTATAGAGAGCTACTATCACTATGAAACCTACAGCCACGGCAGTGCAGTGGCCGCCGGTATGTGCATGATGGCGGCCAAGACCTGCGATCCGGAGGTGACCGAGCGACTGAAAAAATGTGTGAAGGCCTATAACCTTCCGACCGAAGTCCCGGCGGATATCCGGGCACTTGTGCCCCTCTGCGGCAAGGATAAGAAGCGGGCCGCCAGCCAGCTGCGGTTTATTGTGTGCAGGGTTATCGGACGGGCCGAGATCCACACCATGCCCTTTGATTCCTTCTCCCTCTGGATGGAGGCCTGAAACGCACAGAGTCATAAAAAGATGTTGAAACCACAGGGCCTTTGTGGTATAATGAAAGAAACAGGATCTTTTGTATCATTTCATGCGGAAGCGGATGGTGCTTTCATGTGCTCCGCTGTTTTATAAAGATAATAATCAATTAGGAGGAAACGCCCATGTCGTCGTTCTGGAACAATCGCATCACCTTTTCCATTTTTGGAGAATCCCACGGGCCGGCCATCGGTATCGTGATCGACAATCTCCCGCCGGGGGAATATATTGACAAGGAGAAGCTGCTGCAATTCATGGCACGGCGTGCGCCCAGGAAGGACGGCACGACCACACCCAGAGGAGAAAAGGATCTGCCGGAGATCATGTCCGGTGTCCTGAACGACAGAACGACAGGAGCACCTCTTTGTGCGATGATCCAGAATACCGATACCCGTTCCAAGGACTACAGCGACCTGGCTCGTCTGCCCAGACCTGGTCATGCAGACTATACAGGTGCGATGCGGTATCAGGGCTTCAATGATGTCCGGGGCGGCGGTCATTTCTCCGGCCGTCTGACAGCGCCCCTGTGCTTTGCCGGTGCTGTATGCGGTCAGATTCTGGAGCGCAGAGGGATTTATACAGGTGCTCATATTGCCTCCATTCACGGCATCAAGGACAGCATGTTCTCTCCCACTCAGGTGACCAAGGCTGATCTGCTGGCTGTACGGGAGAAGGCCTTCCCGGTTATTGATGACGTGCAGGGCGAGGCTATGCGTGCGGATATCCTGAAGGCCAGAGAGGGCGGCGAATCCCTGGGCGGTATTATTGAGTGTGCAGCTGTAAATGTGCCGGCCGGCATCGGCTCTCCCATGTTTGAGGGCCTGGAAAATTCCATGGCACAGCTGATCTTCGGCATTCCGGCGGTAAAGGGGCTGGAGTTCGGTGCAGGCTTTAAGGTGGCTGAAATGGTAGGCAGTCAGGATAACGACACTTTCTATATTGATGAGAGCGGTCATGTAAAGACCAGGACCAACAACCACGGCGGTATTCTGGGCGGCATTTCTTCCGGCATGCCCATCACCCTGAATGTGGCCATCAAGCCCACAGCTTCCATCTCAAAGCCTCAGGAGACGGTGGATTTCCGTGCCAAGACCAATGAGATTCTGCAAATCAAGGGCAGACACGACCCATGCATTGTGGCCAGAGCAGTGCCCTGCGTAGAGGCCGCAGTCAATATTGCCCTTCTCTCTCATATGATGAATTATCCGCATTTCTGAAAGATGCTCCTGGGAGGTGACCTGGATGCAGGATGAAAATCTGCTGAAGATGTCGGAAATGGCAACGCCGCCGGTTATGGAGACCTATACGGCTACCATTCTGATCTGCTATCTGCTCTATCGCATCGATCGTCCGATTGAGAAAACCCATCTGTATGATATTGCAGTGGGCGGTGATGTGATCAACTATTTTTTCTATCAGGATGCCATAGCCAATCTGGAGAAGAATGGCTCACTGAAGCACTGTGTCTCTCCCGAGGGCCGGGCGGCCTATACGCTGGGGGAAAAGGGCGTGGAATGTGCCAGGCAGCTCCGGAACTGCGTCAGCAAGGCCTATCGGGACAAGATGGTGTCCTGCGCTTTGCGGTACTTTGCCCGTATGAAGCGGGAGAGTGAAGTGAAGATTCAGTATATTCCTCTGGAGCGTGGGTATTATGTTCATGTGCGGTGTCTGGATGTCCAGGCTGACCTGCTGGATATGAAGCTCTATGCCCCGGATCTGACCCAGGCCAAATATCTGGGGGAGCAGATCATGCTCAATCCGGCCGGCTTCTATGGCAAAATTCTGGAAGCCGCCTTCTCCAACCGGGAAGCGCAGGATGAATTTGATTTGTCTGATAACTGAGAATATGCTTGTGAGCAGGCAGCACCGCTGATTTTCGGGAATGGCGGTGCTGCTTTTTTAGTTTGTGTACAATTGATTTGCAGTTTGAATGCGAATTGTTAAAAATGCCCGAAATACTGCATTTTCAAAAAATCACCCTGCGTAAGGTATTGCTTATGACCCTGCGTAATGATGTAAGATCGGGGTAGAAGGAGGTGAAAGCTATGTCAAAATACACGACAGGAGAAATGGCAAAGCTCTGCGGCGTGTCAGTGCTAACTGTTCAGTATTATGATACGAGAGGGATCCTGATTCCCAGTGAACTGAGCGAAGGTGGCAGAAGAATCTATTCTGAGGATGATCTGCGGAAGATGAAGATCATCTGCTTCCTGAGAGGTCTGGATATGTCCATTGACAATATCGGTGAGCTGCTGAAGGAGGAGAATCCCCAGAATGTGATCTCTATTCTATTAGAGCAGCAGGAGCAGTCGATCCGCAGTGAGATTACTGAACGTCAGGAAAAACTGGCTGCACTTACCGAGCTGAAAAAATTCGTAAATGGAACTGAGAATTTCTCCATTGAATCCATAGGTGACGTAGCTTATCAGATGAATAACAAAAAGAAACTGAGAAAAATCAGGGGAATCATGCTTGGTGCAGGTATCATTATTGAGCTTATCGAGGTCTCTGCAATTGCGATCTGGATCGCTAAGGGCATATGGATGCCCTTTGTGCTGGGACTTTGTATTATGATACCTTTGGGTATATGGGCATCTATTTACTACATGGATCGTGTTGCCTATATCTGCCCTGAATGCCATGAGATATTCCAGCCGTCAAAGAAAGAGAATTTCTTTGCATATCATACGCCTACAACACGCAGGCTTACATGTTCCTGCTGCGGTCATAAAGGCTATTGTATAGAGGTGGCCGCACCGGAGGAAAAGGAGTCGCAGGCATGAACGCAACGATGAAAAAGGCACTTCTGTTCTGCCTGTTTCTGATTCCGGCTGCAGCGGCTGCGGGAATCTTTACAGCACTCTACCAGTTTGATGTATACGACCCTGCTGTACTGGAACAGATTCTTTCGCAGATAGGCGGAGAGGGCGCACTGATCGTCATGACCGCTGTGCAGACAGTTATTTATGCTGTTATCTGCGGATTTTTCGGGTATATCATTGCGGAAAAGCTGGGACTGATGCGTTCTTTCCGGTTTGAGAAGGCAAAGCTGATCCCTGCACTTGTTATAACGCTTGTCGCCGGTATTCTCTTCAGTCTTGACTACTGGATCTCTGGTACAGCTGATCCTGCACTCAGAGAGGGTACAGCTGGCGGGCTTACACCGGAAGCGTTTCTTGCATCTGTTCTCTATGGCGGTATTATCGAGGAGGTCATGATGCGGCTGCTTCTCATGTCGCTGATTGCCCTTGTGATCTGGAAGATCTTCTTCCGGAAACAGGAGGTTGTGCCGACAGGCGTACTAATCGCAGCCAATCTTGCGGCAGCACTGCTCTTTGCGGCAGGACATCTTCCTTCATCGATCTTGATCTTCGGTGAATTGTCACCGCTTATTTTGATTCGCTGTTTCCTGCTGAACGGCGGCTTTGGTCTGGTATTCGGTTATCTTTATCGGAAATACGGCATTCAGTATGGAATGCTTGCCCATGCAGGCTGTCATGTGATCTCAAAGGTGATCTGGCTGATTTTTATCTGAGTAAAGGGAAAAGGCGTGCAAGCTAATGGCGGCTGTGTGCCTTTTTGCTGGGAGAAGACGGCAAAGTGCATAAAAAAGGCTTTTTTGAATTGTATGATATAGACTAAAATTGCGGCATCTGGCAAAAATGATTGCAATTTTTGGAGGAATGTGCTAAAATAAACATGGCATATTTGAGCCGGATTATTATTTTTTTGGAAGGAGTCTATTATATGAAAATCAAGGAATTCAAGAACAAGGCCGTTGCGATCGTATCGGCGGCCGCACTGGCTGTAAGCGGCTTCGTTTGCACTACATCTGCTTCTGCTTATGGCGTGGATAATGCACTGGAGGGTGCGGCTGGTCAGGTACTGGGCGCAGCTGGTCTGTACACAGTTTCTCCGAACCAGACCATCGTATACAGTGAGCTTCCGGCCACGGATAAGATGATCGGCTTCAGCTGGGCTGATTTTGGCATTGGAGCTGGTGAAACGATTGAGAAGGTTGAGATCAACATTTCTGCAATCGGTTCTGAAATCGGCAAGTGGCAGGGTGCTTTTGGTACATCCACAAGCTCTGCTCCGGAATACTGGGCTCAGAGCGCAGATATGGAACAGACCATCAGCGGCAAGTCCGGTTCGATTACATGGGAGCTGGATTCCTCTGTGGGAAGCATCGTGCAGACCCAGTACGGCGGTGAGCTGAAGTGGGGTATCTGGTGGATCGACTGCGGTACGATCGTAGTAGATTCCATCAATGTATACACAGATGCATACACAGGCGACAGCGGAAACAACAGCAATTCCGGGGACAGCAGCACAAGCGGCGGCGGCTACAAGATCACCCCGAATCAGACAGTCGTATACAGCGAGCTTCCGGCTACCGACAAGATGATCGGCTGGGAATGGGCTGAATTCGGCATCGGGGCCGGCGAGACCATTCAGAAGGTAGATATCAACATTTCTGCGATCGGCTCTGAAATCGGCAAGTGGCAGGGCGCATTTGGTTCTTCCACAAGCTCTGCTCCGGAATACTGGACACAGAGCAAGGATATGGAGCAGACCATCAGCGGCAAGTCCGGTACGATTTCATGGGAAATCGATTCTGCTACTGCTTCTATTATTCAGACCCAGTACGGCGGCGAGCTGAAGTGGGGTATCTGGTGGATCGACTGCGGTACATTTGTAATCGATTCCATCGTAGTGTACACAGACAAGAATGGTGAGGGTGCAACTACCACAACAACAACGACTACCACTACAACGACAACCACTACTACGACCACAACTAAGACAACCACTACGACAACCAAGACAACCACTACAACAACCAAGACGACTACTACGACCACATCCACAACACCGAAGGCTACAACAACGACAACAACCACCACACCCAAGCCGGTTACCACAACTACAACTACAAAGGATGATACACCGGCTACCGTTTCCACCTATGGTGATATCAATATGGACGGGGACGTGTCCATTCTGGATGTTATCCTGCTGAACAAGGGCGTGATCGGCAAGCTGAACCTGAACGCACAGCAGATGGCCAATGCAGACTGTGATGCAAACGGTACAGTTGATTCTTCTGACGTAACCGCTGTTATGGAATATCTGGTTGAGCTGATCGAGACTCTGCCGAAGAAGTAAGAGATTTTTTAGATAACAGTTTCGATAATGTGAACAAATGCGGAAAGCCAGCTGGTTTTCCGCATTTTGTATTGGTTCGGAGGGGAAAATCACGATCAGAAAACTGGCAAAAAGCACAAAAATGAGGCCACACTTTTAGAAAAAACTACTGAAAATCGGAAAATTGCTTTACAAGAAATGGTGGTTATGGTATAATAAGTGCAACGAGAAGATGACGAACAGCGCCGTTTGCAGAAGGGGGATATTCACCGGAAACAAACGGTTGTTTGAGCGTTGCATCTCTGTTTTCCCGGGAGGGGATTTCGTTAACAATGAAACGCCTGAAATGGTGTTTCGCAAATTTTTTACTTATTTAAGGAGGATAACTTATGCCAAAGAACAAACTGAGCAAGAGATTGCTCTCCGGCGTAATGGCAGCAGCTATGTCTGCTACTGCTCTTATGGCTGGTCTGACTTCCCTGACAGCATATGCAGGCGAAGAGCTTGGTCACGGGGACTTCAACGACGGTGCAGGTCTGCCGTGGCATATCTGTGAATCCGCAACTGGTACAATGAAGTTCGAGATCACAGACGGCTGCTACAACATCCTGATCACCAACCCCGGTGGTCTGTCCAACGACGGTGAAGGCCGTTGGGACTGTCAGTTCCGTCACAGAGGTCTGACGATCGAAGAGGGTCACACCTATCGTCTGACATATTCTGTATGGACCGATGACTCTGATGCTAGAATCTATTCCAAGCTCGGCGATATGACAAACGATGACGCTGAAATGTGGCATGGTAACGGTACTCTGCTGAACCTGACCTACTCTCAGATCGAGGGCAAGTCTCAGGAAGAGATCGAGACTGCACTGAAGAGTGCATCTCCGTCCGGTCAGACCATTGACTATGGTATGGGTTGGGATGACTGGAAGAACAAGCCGCTGACAGCAAACCAGTGGACAACATATGCTTACGAATTCCAGCCGCAGGGTTCTGCTAAGGGCGTAGGCGAGTGGACCTTCCACCTGGGCGGTACATCCGACTATAACAACTTCATCTGCGTACACGAGAACAAGGTTATCAAGTTTGATAACATGGTTCTGCTGGATATGACAGACGATGCTTCCGACTGGATAGAAGAGCCGGTTTATATTCCGACAGGCATCGAAGTAAACCAGGTTGGTTACTTCACAAAGCTGGCGAAGAAGGCGACTCTGGTTCTCGACGGGGCTGATGCAACAGCAAAGACCTTCCAGATCAAGGACTCCAGCGGTGCTACTGTATACGAGGGTACAACGACTGGCGGCGACGTACTTTGCGATGCTTCCAACACATACAACCAGGTACTCGACTTCTCTGATTTCCAGACAGAAGGCTCTGGCTACACCATCACCTGTGATGGCAAGACTTCTCTGCCGTTCGATATCAACAACGATATCTATGGCGATCTGACATCTGAGGCTATGAACTACTTCTACCAGAACCGTTCTGGTGTAGATATCAAGGCTCAGTACATCGTTTCTGCAAACCCGAATGGTGAAAAGGCTACCGCTGAAGATCTGGCTCGTCCGGCTGGTCACTCCAACGACGTAGCTTACATTCAGTCCAAGTGGGTTTACATCATTCCGAATGATGCAGCTGTTGAAACCAGCAATGGTTCTATCGATACAACCGGCGGTTGGTACGACGCTGGTGACCACGGTAAGTACGTTGTAAACGGTGGTGTTTCCATCTGGACTCTGCTGTCTCTGTATGACCGTGACGTAAACAAGGGCGACGTTTCTAAGTGGGATGACGCTTCTGGTACGATCACAATTCCGGAGAACGGCAATGGCCTGCCGGACCTCCTGGACGAAGTACAGATCGAAATCGACTTCTTCAAGACCATGCAGGATTCTGCTGATGGCATGGTTTACCACAAGATCCACGACTACAAGTGGACTGCTCTGGCCGTTTCTCCGGCTGATGCTACAGAGCTGACCAACGCTGGTGAGCTGACTCGTATCGTTAAGCCGAAGACCTATGCAGCTACTCTGAACTTTGCAGCTGCTCTGGCTCAGTACTCCAGACTGATTCAGCCGTATGACGCATCTGAGGCTGAGGAGTGCCTGACACTGGCTAAGAAGGCTTATGATGCAGCTAAGTCCACCTATCAGCCGTATGTAAAGGTTCAGGATGAGCTGAAGGATCATACTTCTCTGTATGCTCCGCTGACCCAGAACAAGGGTGGTGGCCCGTACGGTGACACATGCGTAACTGACGAATTCTACTGGGCTGCTTGTGAGCTGTACATCACCTCCGGCGATGCAGCTTATAAGACAGATATGCTGTCCTATAATGATGATTCCGGTAAGTGCTTCTTCGTTCCGACTGCTCTGTACGGCGGCGAGAACAACGGTTCTGCTGGTGCCTTCACATGGGGTACTGTAGGCGGTCTGGGTACTCTGTCCCTGTCCATCAATGCAGATGCAATGCTCGAAAAGGGCCTGCTGACAGCTGATGAAGTAACTGAGATCCAGAACAGCGTAAAGGCTGCTGCTGACTACTTCATCGAACTGGAGAACACATCTGACTTCGGTGTACCGTATGTTGGTCACGACTATGAGATCGACGTTTGGACACTGGCTAATGGTATGGAAAAGCGTACTCTGACCAATGGTTATGAGTGGGGCTCCAACTCCTTCGTTATGAACAACGCTATGGTAATGGGTCTGGCTTATGACATTGACAATGAGAAGCAGTATATCGATGGTGTATCCACCGCTATGGACTACATCATGGGTAGAAACGTTCTGGAACAGTCCTACGTAACTGGTTACGGTGAGCGTGAGCTGAAGTATCCGCACCACAGATGGTGGTCTTACCAGCTGGATAACACATTCCCGTCTGCACCGAAGGGCGTTCTGTCCGGTGGTCCGAACTCTCAGATGCAGGACCCGATGATTCAGGGTAAGGGCTACAAGGCCGGCGAAATCGCTCCGATGGTTTGCTTCCTGGATAACGTAGAGGCTTGGTCTGTAAACGAGTGTACAATCAACTGGAACTCTCCGCTGGTATGGGTTGCTTCCTTCCTGGAAGATGAAGCTCCGTATGCGGATGGTTCACAGACAACTACATCCAAGACAACCACTACAGGCGAGGATACAACAACCACAACTGTAACAACAACTGTTACAACTGATTCTACTACCACTTCTGGTGACAGCACAGAGACTACTACTTCCAACGGTGATCCGATTGATGATGGTCTGATCGGCGATACCAACCTGGATGGCAAGGTATCTCTGGTTGACGTTGTATATCTGAACAAGTACATTGCAGGTTCCATGAACTTCAATGATCAGCAGATGTACAATGCACAGTGTGTAGCAGATGCTGAAGGCAGAATCAACTCTGCAGATGCTACTGCTCTGCTCGAATTCGTAATCGAGCTGGTAACATCTCTGCCGCAGACAACTGAATAAGCGCCTGCTTATCCGGTTGATGTAAACGCATAATGAAACGGCACGGCTTCGTCCGTGCCGTTTTTTTGCGTATGCGGAGGGATTTTTCGTGAGAAATCGAGGAAAGCTATTGACAATCGACAGCGTATGCGCTATAATATAAGGGAATAAAACCTTATCAAGAGTGGCGGAGGAACTGGTCCTGTGAAGCCCGGCAACCTGATTGCAGCGATGCAAAAAAGGTGCTAAATCCTGCGGTGTATACCGAGAGATGAGGATTTCGGAGAAAAAAGCGAAATCATGCACTCGTCGGCCGGGTGCATTTTTTATGTATTTGAAAGGAATGATGAAAATGAGCCGTTATTTGTTTACATCTGAATCTGTTACAGAAGGACATCCGGACAAGATCTGTGACCAGATTTCCGATGCAGTGCTGGATGCCATTCTGGAACAGGATCCTATGGCCCGTGTAGCCTGCGAAACCACTACCACCACGGGTATGATTTTGTGCATGGGTGAAATTTCCACCACTGCACGAGTAGATATTCCCCAGATCGCACGAGAGGTTGTCATCGACATCGGTTATGACCGTGCCAAGTACGGCTTTGATGGTCATACATGCTCCGTGCTGACGGCCATTGACAAGCAGTCCCCGGATATTGCCATGGGTGTAAACGATGCCATGGAAAGCCGCGGTACAGAGGAAACAGCAACCGGCGCAGGCGATCAGGGCATGATGTTTGGCTATGCCTGCGATGAGACCCGGGAGCTGATGCCTTTGCCGATTTCTCTGGCTCACAAGCTTTGTCTGAAGCTGGCCGATGTTCGCAAGCGGAATGTGCTCACCTACCTGCGGCCGGACGGTAAGGCTCAGGTTACGGTTGAGTATGAGGATGGTACACCGGTTCGTATTGATGCGGTTGTAGTGTCTACACAGCATTCCCCGGATATTCCGGCAGAGCGTATCCGTGATGATATCATGACCTATGTGTGCAATGAGGTGCTTCCGGCGGAGATGATCGATGAGAACACCAAGTTCTATATCAATCCCACAGGCCGTTTTGTAATCGGCGGTCCTCAGGGAGACAGCGGTCTGACAGGACGGAAGATCATCGTAGACACCTATGGCGGCTATGCCCGTCACGGCGGCGGCGCATTCAGCGGCAAGGATCCGACCAAGGTGGACCGCAGTGCGGCTTATGCGACCCGTTATATTGCGAAGAATATTGTTGCAGCGGGTCTGGCCAAGCGCTGTGAGGTGCAGCTGGCCTATGCCATCGGTGTGGCCAACCCGGTTTCTGTTCTGGTGGATACATTCGGCACAGGAACGGTTTCTGACGAGGTCCTGGCCGAGGCGGTGAAGAAGGTATTTGCGCTGACTCCGGAAGGCATTATCCGGATGCTGGATCTGCGTAAGCCTCAGTATCGTCGTCTGGCCGCTTATGGCCACATGGGCCGGGAGGATCTGTGCGTAGCATGGGAGCGCTGTGACAAGACCGAGGAGCTGCTGGCTGCTTGCAGATAAGGCTGAGCTTTTGGCGTTTTCGTGCATAGTGCATGCGGATTTTTCGTGAAAAACGCCCATACCATTTTTTGTAAAAATGTGGTATAATATATATAACAACGTGTAGTTTGCAGAGCGAGCGCAAAGCCGGTTGTAATGCAGCTGCACGTTTTGTTTTTTCGAGGACAATGTGCACACTGTACGGAGAGGATGGTAAGGCTATGTATCAGGTGAATGATGTGATTTTGTATCGTGGAACAGGTGTTTGTGAAATTACTGCGCTGACGGAAAAGCGTTTTGGTGACCAGACACAGGAGTGTTATGCGCTGGTACCGCTGTACTTAAACAATCTGACGATTTTTGTTCCACACTCTCTGGAGCATCGTATGACGGCCCTGAGAAATGAGGAAGAGATCACTGGCAGTCTGGAGAAATTATCAGAGCTGGATACGCTGTGGATATCGGATGTACACGCTCGCCGCAGAAAATATCGGGAGCTGCTGCTGGATGGCACACAGGATGAGGTGCTCCAGGTGCTGAAAACGCTGTATCTTGCCAAGCAGCGCAGGCATTTCCGCGGGAACAAGGGTGGTCTTTGCATCAGTGATGATCACCTGTATCATGACTGCAAGCGCATTTTGTCGGAGGAGCTGGCCAGTGCCAGTGACTGCACATTTACCCAGGCGGAGGAACGTCTGAATGCATATGTGGAATCAGCCCTGAAGCCACTGCTTCTGGAAAAAATGGCATAATATCAAAAACTTTCCCCTGTATCAGCAGTATGCTGCGGTACAGGGGAATTTTGTTTTACAGCGACTTTATTGCGCGGCCTGAATCCGATAAAATTCAGTTTTTATTCCAGCAGGGCCTGGATGGCCTTTCGCTCGTTCGCCATCTGCTGCTGGATTTCCTCATCCGGCGCAAAGGTAGAGTCATAGCTGTAAATGGCCGCTCCAAGCCCCATTTCCTGAACCAGTGCCAGCTCCTTGGAGGGAATGGAACTGTCTGTGATCCATTCCTCCCGGCCGCTTCCAGCGTATTTGTCCTCCTGTCCCATCTTATAGGTGCACAGCCCAATGATCAGCTCCAGATCCTCATTTGTCACCCTCTCTCTCCATAGAGTGGCGGTTTCGGCAAATGGGGCATTTTCATTTTTCAGTCCAAAATAAATCTGCGGAACAATATAGTCACAGTACCCCGGCTCACTGCACCAGGTCTCTATATCTGCATATTGCACCTCGTTCCCGTGAAGCGTTCCCTGTGGACTGATACCGAAAAGCACCTCCGGATTCTCCTTCTTTATCGCTTCATAGATTTCGGAAACCATCTGGCTGCACTGCTCCATCCGGAATTCTGTGAGATTGGTCTCCTTGCTTTCCGCAAAGGCCTCCGCATCAAATTCTGTATCCGTGGTAGGATAGAAGTAGTCATCAATGTGAATACCGTCTACCTCGTAATTCCGCACGATTTCCGCCGCTCCCTCTGCGATCAGCTTCCGCACCTCCGGATAGGCCGGGCACAGCCACCAACGATCGTTCACAAGAGAGATATATGTACCGTTGGTCTCCTTATCCATATACCACTGCTTCAGAGGAAAGCGGTCGTCCATTTCCTGCATCTGCACATCGGACTGAGTCCGCAGAGGATTGATCCATGCATGGATGGAAAGCTCTCGTGCATGCGCCGCCTGTATCATGATTTCCAGCGGGTCGAAGTCCATGTTTCCCGGCGTATACAGTCCCGGTGAAAACAGCTCTGATTGGTAGTAGGCATCTCCGAAGGCCCGGACCTGCACATAAACTGTATTGATACCCATCGCCGCTGCATTATCAAAACGCTCCTCTATCCTTTCCGTGAAGGTCTCCTCTGTCTGAGTCATGAGAATTTCCGGATAGTCGTTGGCCGTAAACCACATGGCATACTGGGGCGAATGGTTCAGGGGCTGATAGCCGCTTTTTTCTGTGGATTCCGGCAGGGAAAGATGATAGGGCGTTTGCTCATAATCGTAAAGATGCAGCTCCTCCTGAGAGGAGGACATGTCCTCGGCCTGTCCGCAGGCGCAGAACAGAGCTGGCAGACTCAGCAGACAGAGAATTTTCCGGATCAGATGCTTCATGATGCAGGTCTCCTTGCTTTTTTGATTCTAGTATATGGCTGCGGAGAGAAGGATATGCTGAAATTACAGTCGGAAAAGGAGATGCTTACAGGCTGTACAAAGGCTTTGCGCAAATCGGACAAAATGTGACGGAATTCTCAAAAGAGGGAAGAATGCTTGCAATTCATGGTGGGAAATGCTATAATAGAGGTATGATTTTGACTGTGAAGAGTACACAAGAGGAGGAATTTTATGCTGACAGATATTGAAATCGCACAGCAGGCTAAAATGAAGAAAATCAGTGAGATCGCTGCCGGTCTTTCCATCGAGGAGGAGGACATTGAGTATTATGGTCACTACAAGGCCAAGCTCTCTGAGGAGCTGTTCCGTAAGCTGGAGGATAAGCCGGACGGTAAGCTGATTCTGGTGACCGCGATTAATCCTACGCCGGCCGGAGAGGGCAAGACCACCATCAGCGTAGGTCTCGCTGAGGCTATGGGGCAGATCGGAAAGAATGCAGTACTGGCGCTCCGTGAGCCGTCTCTCGGTCCGGTGTTCGGCATCAAGGGCGGCGCAGCCGGCGGCGGCTATGCACAGGTGGTTCCTATGGAGGACATCAATCTGCACTTTACAGGCGACATGCACGCCATCACATCGGCCAATAATCTGCTCTGTGCCATGCTGGACAACCATATGCAGCAGGGCAATGACCTGAGAATCGACCAGCGCCGGATCATGATCAAGCGTGTTCTGGATATGAATGACCGTGCGCTTCGGAATATCGTGATCGGTCTGGGCGGCAAGGTGGACGGCATTCCCCGTTCCGACAGCTTCCAGATCACCGTTGCATCTGAAGTTATGGCCATTCTGTGCCTGTCTGCGGACCTGGCCGATATGAAGGAGAGACTGGGACGGATTCTGGTGGCCTACGATCTGGACGGCAATCCGGTTTATGCAAGAGATCTGGGCGCAAACGGCGCAATGACCGCTCTGCTCAAGGATGCGCTCAAGCCAAATCTGGTTCAGACGCTGGAGAATACCCCGGCCTTTATCCACGGCGGCCCCTTTGCGAATATCGCACACGGCTGCAACTCCATCCGTGCGACCCGTCTGGCGCTCAAGCTGGGTGATTACTGTATCACCGAGGCTGGTTTCGGCTCGGATCTGGGTGCGGAGAAGTTCTTTGACATCAAGTGCCGCTACGGCGGTCTAAGCCCCGACTGTGTTGTACTGGTTGCAACCGTCCGTGCGCTGAAATATAACGGCGGTGTCCCCAAGGCGCAGCTGACGGAGGAAAATCTGGAGGCGCTGTCCAAGGGTATCGTCAATCTCCAGGTGCATATTGAGAATATGCAGAAGTATGGCGTACCGGTTGTGGTTGCCATTAACCGCTTTATGACGGATACGGATGCAGAGCTGGCATTCGTACAGGAATTCTGCGAGAAGCTGGGTGCAGACTTTGCGCTGGCTGAGGTATTTGCAAAGGGCGGCGCAGGCGGTAAGGCTCTGGCCGAGCAGGTATGCAGGACCATCGAAACCAAGAAGTCGGACTTCCACGTACTGTATGACACCAAGCTGTCCATTGCGGAGAAGATCGAGACCATTGCAAAGGAGATCTACCGTGCAGACGGCGTGAATATCACTCCTCAGGCAGCCAAGGCCATCGCACAGATCGAGGCGCTGGGTCACGGCGAGCTTCCGGTGTGTATTGCCAAAACGCAGTATTCTCTGTCTGATGACCCGTCTCTGCTGGGCAAGCCGGAGGGCTTTAAGATCACGGTTCGTGACGTGACTCTCTCGGCCGGTGCAGGCTTTGTGGTCGTGCTGACAGGGAATATCATGACCATGCCGGGTCTGCCCAAGGCTCCCTCAGCGCTGCGCATCGACTGCGATAACGAGGGCAATATCACCGGATTATTCTGATCAAGGATGAAATACCATGCAATATGAATTTATAACCCACACGCCGGAGGAAACCATTGCGCTTGCAAAGCGGATCGGTGCTCAGCTGCGGGCCGGGGACTGCATCGCCTACTACGGCGATCTGGGCGCAGGCAAGACCACCTTCACGCGGGGTCTTGCTCAGGGAATGGGACTGCCGGATGAGGTGTCCTCTCCCACCTTTGCCATTGTGAATGAGTATCACGGCCAGGGTGCGCTTTCTCTTTATCATTTCGACATGTACCGCATACAGAGCAGCGATGAGCTGGAAACCACGGGCTTTTATGATTATCCCATGGAGGAAAGCGTCTTTGCGGTGGAGTGGTCGGAGAACATTGAGGAGGCCTTTCCGAAGGATGTCATCCGCATCCGGATCGACCGTGTGGATGATGATACGCGAAAAATAACCATTGAGGGAGATGAACGCTTTGCGGATTCTGGGAATTGATACGTCCGGTACAGTGGCAGCTGCTGCTCTTTATGACAGTGATACAGACCTGCTTCTGGGACAGCAGCTGGTCTATACCAAGCGGACCCATTCACAGGTGATCCTGCCGCTGGTGCAGAGGATCCTGGAGGATACGGGGCTTACCCTTTCGGATGTAGACCGTATGGCCGCAGCCGCAGGGCCGGGGTCTTATACAGGTCTGCGCATCGGCATTGCAGCGGTAAAGGCCATGTCCTTTGCGCTGAAGATTCCCTGCTGCGGGATTTCTACACTGGAAGCCCTGGCATGGCAGGCACATCTCGCCGGCGAAGATACGGTCTGTGCGGTAATGAAGGCACGCAAGGGGCTTGTATATGCCGGAATGTACCATTTTTCCGGAGAATCCTGCCAGATTCTGATGCAGGATCAACTCCTGCCGGAGCAGGCGCTTCTGACTCAGCTTCAGGAGCTGGACGGAGCCGTAACGCTCACCGGTGACGGCGGAGCGGCCTTTCTGGAGGAGCATTCTCAGCTGGAGGCCCTGCTGGCTCCGGCCATGGTACGCCTTCAGAACGGCTGCGGTCTGTGCCGGGCGGCGCTCCATCATGAGGGCATTTCTCCGGAGCAGCTGGAAGCGGAATACCTTCAGCTGGTAAAGGCCGAGAAGGACAGACTGGATAAAATGATGTAAAAATCAACTCAGAACAGAGGAGGCTTCTATATGAAGATCTATATCGGCTGCGATCATGCAGGCTATGAAATGAAGGCAGAAATCATCAGAATGCTCACAGAAAAGGGCCATGACGTTGAGGATATGGGCGGTGACGGCGGACGTGTGGAGTATCCCGTCATTGCAAAGAAGGTCGGACATGCGGTTGCTGAAAATGAGGGCGCAAGAGGCATTCTCATTTGCGGTACGGGTATTGGTATGTCACTGGCAGCCAATAAGATAAAGGGCATCCGCGCAGCGCTTTGTGCCGATCACTTCTCTGCAAAGTACACACGTCTTCATAATGACGCAAATATTATGTGCATGGGCGCAAGAACACTGGGCATAGGTGTAGCATTGGAGCTTGCAGAGCTGTTTGTTGATACACCCTTTGAGGGCGGCCGCCATGCTGCACGAGTGGATATGATTCGTGAGATGGAAGAAGAATTCTGATCAATAAAAATAAAATCACCCATATGCAGTATGCTGTGGGTGATTTGTATTTGGGAAGGGAGAAGTTTTATGACAATTCACTGGGGAATATGCAGCACCGGCAGGATCGCAGAGACCTTGGCCGCAGCGCTTACGTCCGTATCGGATGCAGAACGTACCTGCGTCAGCTCCCGGACGCTGGAGAAAGCGCAGACTTTTGCGGAGAAATACGGCTTTCGCCGTGCCTATGGCAGTCTGGAAGAGATGCTCCGGGACGAGGAGCTGGATGTGGTTTACATCGCAAGTCCCATGGCCTGTCACTATGACCAGGCAAAGGCAGCGATTCTGGCAGGAAAAAATGTTCTCTGCGAAAAATCCGTCACTCTGAATATACAGCAGCTTGCAGAGCTTCTGGAGCTTGCCCGGAAAAAGAGGGTTTTCTTCATGGAAGCCATGTGGATGAACTGCCGCCCGTCCTTCCGGAAGGCAATGGAATGGATCCGCAGCGGGCGAATTGGTGAGGTGCAGATGGTCAAGGCCGATTTCTGCAATCGGGTGGCCTATGATGAGAAGGACCGCCTGTTCCGGCCGGAGCTGGGCGGCGGATGCCTGCTGGATCTGGCGGTGTATCCCTTTACGCTGGCGGAAGCTGTATTCGGCGGAAGGCCGGAGCAGATTCATTCGCAGATGCATATGGGAAAGAGCGGTGTGGATTTTGACATGGCCGCCATCCTGCAATATAAGGGCGGCTTTGCGGCGGTGACCGCCGGATTTGACATTCCCTGCGGGAATAATGCGGTCATCATCGGAAGCAAAGGCTCTGTAGAGCTGGGCAACTGGTTCATGTGCACCTGTGAGGCCACACTGTATGATGAAAACAATGCCGTCCTGGAGCGATTCCATGAGGATAACCTCTGCAACGGCTATGAATACGAGATCGTGGAGGTCAATCGCTGCCTTCGTGCAGGACTTGCCGAAAGTCAGCTGGTTCCGCATACAGGAACGATTCATGTTATGGAAATGATGGATGCATGCCGGACGCAGTGGGGATTTCAGTTTCCACAGGAAATGTAAACCTTGAAAGGAGCCTTATATGAAAAGATGGATCGCTTTTTTGTCAGCCGCAGCCATGCTCGCTGTGAATATGCCCGTTTCAGCGGAGTCTTTTACAGGTGAGTTAGGCGTCCCTGAGAGCGCTATATCAATCAATGAAACCAACTTTCCCGACGCCGTTTTCCGGGAGTATATAAGCACCAAGTTTGATGAGAATGGAGATGGCTGTCTGGAGGACAGCGAGATCTGGACGGTTCGACTGGATCTGTACAATGTGGAGGGGATCACCTCTCTGAAGGGCATTGAGCTGCTGGAAAACCTCTGGTATCTCAATGCAGGAAGCTGTCCGATAACAGAGATCGACGTCAGCAATAATATGAACCTGGAAGAGCTGTGTCTGAATAATTGTACACAGCTGACAGAAATTGATGTGAGTCGGAATCCGAATCTGACGCATCTTGAAATAGGTTGGACGCAGATCGCAGCGGTCGATGTATCAAGAAATCCGCTGTTGGAAGCATTTTGCTGCACGGATACCCTGATCACTGAGCTGGATGTTACCAATAATCCGGCCCTGACCTTTCTCCACTGCGATCAGAATGCGATCACTTCGCTGGATCTGTCGAAGAATCCTTTGCTTGAGGACCTGGATATCTACAAATGCAGCATACCGGAGCTGGATCTTTCCAATAATCCTGCTTTGAAATCTTTTTCTGCACGGGAAAGCGGACTGACAAGGATCGATTTTTCCGGATGTCCGGCTCTGGAATCGGTGGAACTTCTTTACAATGAGATCCCTGAGATCGATGTGACAGGCTGCCCTGAGCTGCGGTATCTATATGTGGACAGAAATCCCATTACATCCATTGATGTGACGGGCTGCCCCAAGCTGAAATATCTTTCTGTGCAGCAGATCGATACCATCACTGAAATTGATGTAACAAAGAATCCGGATCTTATAAATCTTCAGGTTTCGGGGGATGGTATCACGGAGCTGGATATCACGCAGAATTCCTTGCTGGAAACACTGAATGTGGGCTGCTCGATTACAGAGCTTGATGTTACAGATAAGCCGAATCTTACACGTCTTGACTGCCGTGGCAGCGGTCTGCTTACGGAGCTTGATGTATCCAAGAATCCACTTCTGGAGTATCTTTATCTTGATTTTTGCAGCGGTATCACAGCGCTCGACCTGTCGAATAATCCGCTGCTGGAAACGCTCTGGTGTACCAGTCTGCCTATGGGCTATATCAATCTGGAAAATCAGACGGCACTTACCGATTTCTGTGCTCCGAGAAGCATCGGCGTAAAGCCGGATATTGTGGGTGAGACACTTGACCTTTCAGAGATCATGCCTGAGAATTTCGATGCTTCCCGTATGGTCAATATTGGAAACGCCACATTGGAGGGATCGGTCCTCACCATTCTCGATCCTACGGAGGAAATCACCTATGAGTATGATTCCGGCTACAGCGGTGAAACACTGAGCTTTTCGATTTCGATTGGAACAGTGACCTGTACAAGTGCGCTTGCAGAGCCGATCGAGACACAGACATACACAGGTCAGCCCGTCCAGCCGGAAATCACGCTTGTATGCGGCCAAAAGGTTATAGAGCCGGAGTATTATACAGTAGAATACCAGAACAATACGGAAACTGGTACAGCTGCGGCGGTCGTTACGATGACAGATACAAAGAGATATCTGGGTGAATTTACCATTCCCTTCGAGATCGTAAAGGCTTTTCCTGAATATACGGTTCCCACAGGTCTGAAGGCTGTCTATGGTGATACACTGAGCAGCATAGCCCTTCCTGAGGGATTCACCTGGGAAAATCCGGAAAGTCCTGTTGGAAATGCCGGAACGAGCACAGCTACAGTGACCTACACACCGGAGGATACGGAGAATTATCAGACGGTGACAGGCATCGAGATGACGATCAGCGTAGCTAAAGCGCTGCCGTTTGTCAATCCTGTAATTGCAGAGGGAAGCTATACTGGGGGCGATGCGGTTCCGGAGATTCTTCTTACCAAAAATGACACACCAGGTACGATTTCCTGGAGTGATGGTACGCCAGAGGTGCTGTCCGGTGGCCAGAATATACTTATCTGGGAATATGTGCCGGAGGATACCACAAACTACAAGTCCATTTCTGGTGAGTTGATTCTGAATGCAAAAATGGACCCTGCCAATGGACTTCTTGGCGATGTAAATCTGGACGGTATAGTGAATATAACAGATGCAACGCTGGTGTTGAGTTACTATGCCCAGCAGGGTGCAAGTTTGAATCCGGCCTTTTCCCTGGATCCGGAACAGGATGCCCTGATTTGCAACCTGGCCGATATAGATGGTGATGGTGTAATTGAAATCAGCGATGCTACCCTGATTCTGACCTACTATGCAAGATTCGGAGCAGGTCTGTATCCGGAGTGGGATGAGCTGATCGGATAAAAAAGAAAGACTGCTGACAAAGGGCTTTCCATGCCCAGTCAGCAGTCTTATTTTTCATATCATCAGAAGATCTCGTAGGAAACGGTTTCATCAAGAGGCTTGCGCATGCCTTCAGCATCGTGGCGATCCGGCGCTTTGTAAAGAGCCTCCGGGTCGGGATAGCCCACCAGCAGCACATTCACCGGCACATACTTCTCCGGGATGTTGAATTCGCTGCGGATGATCTCCGGCTTGAAGCGGCACATCCACAGTGTGCCCAGCCCCTGCTCTGTGGCTGCCAGAATCATATGATCGGTGACGATGGTGGCATCGATCTCATGGATATTGTGTCCGTCATATTTGCGTGTCCAGGCGCATTCTGGCTCGACACAGATAATGATGGCCATGGGTGCATGGTACAGCTCCGGAATGCCGGTGGCCTTTGCCATTTTTTCCATGCCCTCCGGCGTCTGCACAACCAGAATCCGCTGAGGCTGAGCGTTTACACCAGTCGGGGCCACCCGTCCGCACTCCAGAATATAGCGGAGCTTCTCCGGTTCTACCGCCTTGGGCAGATAACCTCGTACAGAATAACGTGTTTTTGCAAGCTCTAAGAAATTCATAACCGTTCCTTTCCGCCGCAGGAGCATGTCCGGTGCAGCTTGAAAATACATAAAAAAACAGACTGTAGAAACAGTCCGTTTTTTATATTAAAGAGGAAAAAATATGAGAGGTAATACGCACGGAACGACACAACAGATGTCATGCACTACATCAGCTGCATCTTCATAGTTCCGCTTTCGTTACTATTATTATACACCATTTTATACATAAAATCAAGTGGTAAGAAAGAGAAATAGAGGTCTGTTTTTTGTGCATGTTGCACAACTTTGGGCGAATGAAAATAAGGTTATTGATTGAAATCATAACGGGGACTTTTTTGGACGAAAGCTGTGATGTATATTTTTGTAAGTGCACGAAAAAGGCCGGGTTCTTCGCCCGATCAGATTCTTAGAAAATTTTTTTGAAAAAGGGCTTGACAAACGAGCTGGAATGGTGTATAATATAAAAGCTGGTTTATGAAACGAAAATCCGCTTTTATAACCTGCTATGACATGGAGAGATGTCCGAGTGGTTTAAGGAGCTGGTCTTGAAAACCAGTGATTCCGCAAGGAACCGTGGGTTCGAATCCCACTCTCTCCGCCAAATATTTTTGCAGAAATACCCAAGTGGTGAAGGGGCTCCCCTGCTAAGGGAGTAGGTCGGGAAACCGGCGCGAGGGTTCAAATCCCTCTTTCTGCGCCATGAAACACGCAATTTTATGTTGCGTGTTTTTTGTTTATCATCTGAAAAGAAAGGAATCACCATCATGAGAGCAGTTATCACAGGAGCGACCTCAGGCCTGGGACGGGATATGGCGGTTTTGCTGTCCAGAAGCGGCTGGGATCTGATTCTGACCGGGCGTAATGAGAAGGAGCTGGAATTCCTGAAGAAAAAGCTTCCCACGGATGTTCAGACGATTGCATTGGATTTATCGGAGGAAAAAGCGCCTTTCCGGCTGTACAAATTCTGTCAGGGGAAGCGTGTGGATCTGCTGGTGAACAATGCCGGCTTTGGAGCATATGGCCCATTTTCCGATGTGAAGCTGAAAACCGAGCTGGATATGATTTCTGTGAATGTCCGTGCAGTTCATATTCTGACCAAGCTCTTTCTCCGGGATTTTCGCCGGAGGAATCACGGACGGATCCTCAATGTGGCCTCCATTGCCGGGCTGATGACCGGGCCGCTGATGTCCACATATTATGCGACCAAGAATTATGTAGTTCGCTTGTCTCTGGCTCTTTCCGAGGAGCTGCGCCGGGAGGGAAGCAATGTGACAGTGAGTGTGCTTTGCCCTGGTCCGGTTCGTACGCGCTTTAATGAAAGAGCCGGAGCCAACTTCCGTCCGTCCTCAATGACCAGCGGGGAAGTGGCCAGATATGCACTGGAGCAGACGCTGGAGGGCAGAAAGCTCATTGTTCCAGGCACGATGATGAAGCTGTCGGCGGTGGTGACTCAGCTGGTACCTCACACCATTCTGCCGGGAATCCTTTATGAGATCCAGTCCCGGCGGGGCCGGTGAGAAACCGTTCTGTGCAGAACTTTACAGAATTTGGCGGAGAATTTCTCTTGACAAATGGGGGAGAATCTGCTACACTGAGACTGTACAGAAAGGATGATGCTGTGTGCTGCACGCAATCGGATCAAAGAAAGAGCTGACCGAGCTGGAGTATTATGTTTACGTGGCGGATATTCTGGAGAATGAGCTGGTTCAAGGGCTGAAGAATTATCGTCACCACATTTCGACCAATCGTTTTCAGCACTGTGTGAATGTATCTTACTATAATTATCTGATCTGCCGTTTTTTTCATCTGGATGCGGCATCGGCGGCCCGGGCCGGACTGCTCCATGATTTGTATTATTATGACACAAAGACTTATCGCAAAGTACGCCGGCGGAGTTCGGAGGCGATACAGTCTCACAATGCCCATCACCCGAATGTGGCGCTGAACAATGCTTGTGCGCTTTTTGCGGTGAATGCGGTTGAGGAGGATATCATTACGAAGCATATGTGGCCACTGACCAAGGCGAGACCTCAGTATAAGGAGGGGTATGTGATCGTGGTGGTGGATAAATATTGTGCTGCGCTGGAGGTGCTTGCGCCGAAGATGCGTATGGCTATGCAGAAGCTGCGCCGTCTGAAAAAACAGGCAGCCTGAGAAAAGTGAATATGAGCACAGGGCGGCGGACGAGATGTTCGCCGTCTTTTTCAGCTCAGCAAAAATGCATTTCGTGTATATTTCTCAGGGATCAGGGAAAAATAGATCATGGGAAAATCGGTCAAAGTGCTTGACAAATGCAGGGGAATCTGCTATACTGTAATTAACATAAGTTATCAATTGATTCTGAATTGCATAAAGGAGCGTTATGAGAGGACAGAGCGATACCAAAAACCGGAATACCCTTCAGAGAAGGCTGGTTCTGGAAACCGTGCAGTCTATGCACAACCATCCGGATGCCGAGGCCATATATGCCAGAATATCAATGGAAAATCCGCTGGTCAGCAAGGCGACCGTCTACCGGAATCTCAAGCTGCTGTCCAAGCAGGGACTGATTCTGCACATTCCGATTCCGGACGGAGCTGATTGCTTTGATTTCAACTGCTGCCCGCATTATCACCTGAAGTGCAGGGGCTGCGGCGGAGTATTTGATGTGGATATGCCCTATCAGAACGATTTGTGCAGCTGCGTTGTCAATAACCGCGGCTTTGTAATTGACGGATACCAGATCGTATTCAGCGGGCTTTGCCCCGAATGCCAATAAATTTTATTCTGAATGGAGGAACCATTATGGAACTGAAAGGAACAAAAACCGAAGCAAATCTGAGAGCCGCATTTTCCGGCGAATCTGAAGCCAGGAACAAGTACACCTACTTTGCATCCAAGGCGAAGAAGGAAGGCTATGTACAGATTGCCAAGCTGTTCGAGGAAACGGCCAATAATGAGAAGGAACACGCAAAAATCTGGTTCAAGCTGCTGTATGGTGCAGATATGCGTACCACAGCCGAGAATCTGGCTGAGGCTGCGGCTGGAGAGAACTATGAGTGGACAGATATGTATGCTACCTTTGCGAAGGAAGCAAGAGAAGAAGGCTTTGACCACATTGCATTCCTCTTTGAGGAGGTTGGCAAGATCGAAAAGATGCATGAGGAGCGCTACCGCAAGCTGCTGGCCAATGTAGAGGGCGGTCTGGTGTTCTCCAAGGATGGCGACACCATCTGGGAGTGCGCAAACTGCGGCCACATCTGTATTGGACCGAAGGCTCCGCAGGTCTGTCCGGTTTGTGCCCACCCGCAGGCTTACTTTATGGTGAAGGCAGAGAATTATTAAGATGGATGCAAAACGCATATGGACGCATGGAAGGATTCGTGCCCTGCGGTGTCTGATTCACACTTTGTCACATTTGCGTTTGTTTCTGCGCTGGCTGATCTTGTCCCTGGTTACCGGACTGGGAATCGGGGGCATAGGCAGCCTTTTTGCGTTGTGTATGACAAAAGCGGTGACGCTGCGTACAGAGCACCCGTGGATTATGTTTTTTCTGCCGGCCGGCGGTATTCTGATCGTGCTCCTGTATCGGTTGTTCCGGTATCAGAATGACCGGGGCACAAATATGGTAATTGCCTCGATTCATGCAGAGGGTGAAATCCCGTGGAAAATGGCACCGATGATTTTCATCTCCACGGTGATTACCCATCTGGTAGGCGGCTCGGCCGGACGGGAGGGTGCGGCCTTGCAGATGGGCGGCAGTCTGGGTGCAGTTCTGGGCCGAAGGCTGAAAATGTGTGATACAGACCGGAGAGTGCTGGTAATGTGCGGTATGAGCGCCGTATTCTCCGCCGGATTTGGAACGCCTCTGGCGGCGGCTATTTTTGCTATGGAGATCGGCAGTGTGGGCGTGATGTATTATGCAGCCCTGGTTCCCTGCGCCATTTCCTCTCTGACGGCGTGGCGGCTGGCGGTATTTTTAGGGGTGAAGCATGATAATTTTGCCATTGGTACATTTCCGGAGCTGAGTATTCCCGGTGCGCTGTGGATCGTGCTTCTGGGCGTGCTTTGTGCTGGTCTGAGCGTGCTGTTCTGCATGACGCTGCACAAAACCAATACCATTCTGAAGAAGACGCTGAAGAATCCTTACATACGCATTGCCGCAGCCGGATGTATTCTGATCGCAGTGAGCCTGATCCTTGGCAATCAGGATTTTCTGGGGGCCGGTGTGCCTGTAATTGAGCGTGCTCTGGAGGGCCGGGTGGTCTGGTATGCCTTCCTGCTGAAGATCCTGTGTACAGCTATCACCATTGAGGCTGGATACAAGGGCGGTGAAATCGTTCCCTCCTTCTTTATCGGAGCGACCTTTGGCTGTCTTTTCGGGCAGATCACAGGCTTTTCGCCGGAGCTGTGTGCAGCAGTAGGCATGGTTGCTATTTTCTGCGGCGTAACGAATTGCCCCATCAGTTCCATGCTCATTGCCTTTGAAATGTTCCAGTTCCAGAATCCGGCCTATTTTCTTATTGGTGTGGCCGTCAGCTATATGCTCTCGGGCTACTACGGTCTTTACCGGGATCAGCGCATTGTCTATTCCAAGTACGAGCCGAAATATATCAATCGCCATACAAAGAGTTGATTTGCGTATATATAAAAACCGGGTGACTATTCCACAGGGACAGTCACCCGGTTTTGTTCTTTTGATGGAGAAGGGTTTATTCGATGGTGAGTCTTGTACCGCACTTACCACAGAATTCAAATGTATACTTTTCATCGAACTTTGTGCCGCATGTACCGCATACACGGAGACCCTTCAGAGAGTGCAGATCGGCCTTCATGCTGTTGATTCTTCTCTTTCTGTCGTCGATGTCGGCGCAGAGAGCAGAATAGTCACCCTTCGGATTTGCATAATACTGACGTCCGATTTCCTGCATAACCTCCTGGATGCGCTCCTGTTCGTATGCAATCTTCTTCTTCAGGTTGTTGGTGTCGGATGCGGCTTTGGACATATCAGAAACGCCCTTGCCTGCACCAGAAATTTTTTCGAAAATACCAGCCATAGTAAATCGCTCCTATTCGTTATGTAATATACTATATAAATTATACATCTTTTCCGGCACGCTGTCAAGTATTTTTATAGTGAAATTCTAAAACAGCGGAATATTTACTTTTCCACCGGCTCAAAACGGATGCGGATATCCGGCAGCGCATGCAGCGTGGTGTAGGAGTTATACAGACCGTCCTCCAGAGAGAGGTCGTTTTCGCCGCTTGCAGGCGGTGCGAAAATCTTCAGGGTCATATCGGCCGGGCCGTCCAGGGGCTTTTCAAAGAAGGCAGCCATCAGATCGATGGTTTTTGCCTTGGGTGCTTTATAGAACCACTTGCCGTTGATTTCCATCATGAGGTTGAGGTCCTCTTCAAAGGTTACCTCGCAGAAGGTGGGATTCTTCTCAAAGTGCAGCGGAATGGCAATACCCTCTGCATCCTCGGAATGACCCCAGCGCAGCGTCAGCGGCAGCTGTACCTCCTCGCCCTGTGTCATGGACGGCTTGAACCAGTCGTCGTGAATGATTTTCTTATAGGTATCCAGAACAGGCTGGGCAATACCCACATTGGGATTGTTGGGATCTTCGATTTCCAGACCCAGCCGGCCTCTGTCCCGGAACTGATAGAAGGTAAAGCCGCTGAACCAGTCGGCCTTGTCTGCCTTCAGCTTTTCGCAGAATTCACGTACCATATCGGCCTGTTCATAGGGGCCTGTAACATCGCCGTCTGCATTGAACTCAGACATAACCATAGGCTTGGGTGTGCCGCCGTTGAGGTAGCAATACCGTTCAAAGCTTCTCTTGGTCAGCTCATATGTGCCCTCAACGGTGCCGCGGCTGTGGGAATGTCCGCCGTGCTCTGCAACATCATAGGGCCAGCCCCAGTGAAGCGCCATATACTTGTCTACTGACCAGATGTCTGCTTCCGGGATGGTCTGTGCAAATTCGGCTTCCTTCTCTATTTCCTCCTTCTCCGGGTGCTCTACGCCGCCGATGCAGATGATGGTCTTTACATTGGGAGCATGCTCCTTGATGATGCGGCTGGCACGAACGAAGAAATCAGCTACCTCCTGATAGGAGCAGCGCTTGTTGAAGGAGAACCAGTTGCCGGTGGCTTCGTGATTGATGCGCAGGAATACACGGCCAAAGGGACGAAGATCCTCAGCGATGGCGATCAGATGCTCGTCCGTTACATGGGGGTCGATGGTCAGCGTCAGTGTGACATCCTGGCCGTGTGCACGGATCTCACGCATACAGGTGAACGGCTCATCATCAGTTGTGCCGCCCAGACCGCCCTTATAGGTGAAATAGTCATCATAGGGGAAGTCCCAGGCAAAGCTGACATCCGGGCTTGCGTGAACAACGCTGGCCCGTCCCGGCCAGCCGGCATCCAGGGGATAGTAGCAGTACATCAGACTGATGCTGCGGTGCGGCCGGCCCAGCTTAGCCAGAATATAGTCCTGATCCACATATTCGCCGCGTTCGCTGCCGTCCCCCAGATCGACTGCGCATCTGGCTGGTCCCATATGCAGTTTATAAATTTTTTCCATGATTTGTACTCCTTTTTTCATTTTCCTGAAAGGGAATGCAGCGCTTTCTGCATCCCTGTTCATATTGTACCAGAATTTTTCTATAGTGTCAATCGTTTCGGGTGAATTACAAAAAGAGAATTGACAAAGCCGGTCTGTCATGCTAAAATAGATGTGTAAAATGCCGGCCGATCGGGCTGAAAAGGGAGTACGCATGAAAAAATGGTGAGAAAACGAAAAAAATTTCAGAAAAACTATAGACTTTGAGCGGAATTTATTGTATAATAAGTAGGTATTTGAAAAATTGCTTGGAGGTAAGACAATGGCAAACTGGAAAAGAATCGCAGCTGCATTCACAGCTGCTGCAATGATGGGATCGCTGACGGCCTGCGGCAGCAATACTGCATATGCATTTACAATAGATGGTGAGCAGGTAAAGGCTGGTATCTACATTTATTATTCCTATGTAGCATACAATGACGCAATTACCACTCTGACAGAGCAGAATGCGGAGCTGGATACTACAGATAAGGATCTGGTGAAGGATCAGATCATCGATGATGTGGATACGCTGACCTGGATTCAGAATAAGGCGCAGGACTACTGTGAGGAGCATATTGCAGTCAATAAGGATTTTGATGCGGTGGGATTGACTCTGACCGAAGAGGAGATCAGCGAGATCGATGCTACCATGGAGAGCTTCTGGGGAACAAACGAGGAAGTTTTTGAGGAGAATGGCATCTCTGAGGCTTCGATCCGTGAGGTTATGGAGTATACATACAAGGCCAGTGACCTGTTCCTGTACTATTATGATATTGACGGCGAGGAAGGCGTTACCGAGGAGGAAGTGCATGACCACTATGTGGAGAATAATGCACGAGTGCAGTATGTACGCTTCGATCTGGTGGATGGAACAGGCGCAGAGCTGGATGCGGATGGCCAGGCTGAGATTGAGGAAATGGTAAATGACTATCTGGCTGCTGTAGAGAAGCTCAAGGATGAGGACGAGATCGGTGAAAAGATGGACGAGATCCAGGAGGAGTATAACGCCTATGTAACCTCTGTTTCGGAGGAGGCTGTTGCAGCTACAGCAACGGATGCAGAGGGCAACGTTACGACGACAACCACTACAACGACTACACTTGCTGAGGGCGAAACGACCACGACGACTACGACAACAACAGTTCCTTATGCAAACGAGTCTATTGTTGTGAAGGCTACCACAGATGAGGATACATCTGAGGAGGATATTACCTATTCTCCGTCTAAAACGATTCATGACTTTGTTTATGATGAGGCTGAGATCAACAAGCCGGAGGTTGTGTACGACGAGGAAAACAAGGCTTACTACCTGATTGTCCGCTATGATATTGAGGAGCGTATGAACGAGGAGGATATCTGGACAGAGGATCAGAAGACCAGCGTGGTTTCTTCTATGTTCAGTGATTCTTTCCAGGAGAAGCTGGATGAATGGTGCGCTGCGATGGATGTTCAGGTGAACGAAGCAGCGATCAAGCGTTATGATCCGTTTGAAATTGATTTTACTGGTGAAGATGCATAAGCAAGCGCAAGCGCAAGTGTATAATGTGTAATAATGGGAGGCCGCTGTGGGAACAGTGGCCTCCTTTATTTGATATAATTTGATATAGAATTTGGTTATAGTAAAAATAACCGAAAAAAGCCTGGAAAAATGTCAGATATTTGGCTTGACAAAGAGGGAGGGATGTGATATAATAAAAAAGCTGTCGGAGATGGTGGCAAGAAAGAGTAAAAGAGGGGATGAACGGGGCTTGGCTCTGGTTCACAATTTATTTACTTGACAACTTAAAGGACATATGATATAATAAATGAGTTGTCTGTCGAATGAACGAAGAGGGAGTCAAACAACTTCACAAATTGTTTACTTGACAACTCAAAGATTATGTGATATAATAAATGAGTTGTCGCCGAGAGGAAAGACAGCAAGAAGGTATCTTGAAAATTGAACAATGCACTACAAGCGAACAAGCCCTTGAAGTTTAGTTGAGTGAAAGCTGAACTAAACCTTTGAGACTGTCGAGGCGAGACAGAAACA
>JAFUQX010000023.1 GCA_017472145.1 Ruminococcus sp.
AGAAATGCGCCCCGAAGGAAGTGCCCTTGGGGTACTGCACCAACGGTGCCGTCCCCTTTGTCCCTTCGGGACATTTCCCCACCCCGTGGGGAATCACCAAAAAGCTTTTATACCTGCTTAAGTTGATGACATTGCCCTTACTAAGGGGAGGCTTTCAGAGGTTTATTGATAGAATAAGGACAGCTGCCATTCACAGCTGTCCTTCTGAAAATATTCTTAGTTCTTCATCTCAAAGCTTTCACCCAGGATGTCCTTGTTGGCCTCCAGGATCGGCTGAATGCAGTTTGCAACAAACTCCTCTGTCTGCTGCTCACTGCGGCCGGTGAAATTCTCCGGCTGGAGGATGGCATCCAGCTCCTCCTTGGTGATCATGAACATCGGGTCAGCCAGGATCATATCACACAGATCATTCTCCAGGCCTTCCTCCTTGACATGTCTGCCGGCCTCCATGGAATACTCACGGATCTTCTCGTGGAGAGCCTGACGGTCGCCGCCCTTCTTTACAGCGTCCATCATGATGTTCTCTGTTGCCATAAACGGCAGCTCACGCATCACTCTCTGACGGACCATCTTCGGATATACCACCAGACCGTCTGTTACGTTCATCATGATATTCAGGATGGCATCCACGGCCAGGAAGGCCTCCGGAACGGATACTCTCTTGTTTGCGGAGTCATCCAGGGTTCTCTCAAACCACTGTGTACCAGCTGTGAAGGCCGGGTTCAGGCTGTCGATCATGACATAACGGGCCAGAGAGGTGATTCTCTCACAGCGCATGGGATTGCGCTTGTAAGCCATGGCCGAAGAACCGATCTGTGTCTTTTCAAAGGGCTCTTCCATTTCCTTGAAGCTCTGGAGGATACGCATGTCGTTGGAGAACTTGCTGCAGGACTGTGCAATACCGCTGAGGGTCTGGAGCACCTGCGCATCCATCTTTCTGGAATAGGTCTGGCCGGATACCGGAACGACTGCATCAAAGCCCATTTCCCTGGCAATTTTTTCTTCCAGCAGCTTTACCTTGTCGGTATCGCCTTCAAACAGCTCCATAAAGGAGGCCTGTGTGCCGGTCGTACCCTTGGAGCCCAGCAGCTTCAGGCTGGCAATTCTGTATTCCAGCTCCTCGAAGTCCATGAGCAGCTCATTCATCCACAGAGTGGCCCGCTTGCCGATGGTGGTCAGCTGAGCCGGCTGGAGATGGGTATAGGCCAGCGCCGGCATGGCCTTGTATTCCAGAGCAAACTTGGAAAGATTGGACAGCACATTGATCATCTTGCGGCGTACCACCTGCAAAGCATCACGCAGAATGATCACATCGGTATTGTCGCCTACATAGCAGGAGGTTGCACCCAGATGGATGATCCCCTTTGCATTGGGGCATACCAGACCGTATGCATACACATGGGACATAACATCGTGGCGGACAACCTTTTCTCTGGCCTCTGCTGCATCGTAGTCGATGTTCTCAATGTTGGCTTCCAGCTCGTCCACCTGCTCCTGTGTTACCGGCAGGCCCAGCTCCATCTCTGCACGGGCCAGTGCCACCCACAGCTTTCTCCAGGTGGTGAACTTCTTGTCCGCGGAGAAAACATACTGCATTTCCTCGCTGGCATATCGTGTGCAGAACGGACTTTCATAGCTCTTTGTATTACGCATATTTGAAACCTCTTTCTGTTGTTATTGTGGTTTTCCCTGACTCCTCCTATTATACCATATCCTTCCGGAGGTTGCAAGCATAAATTGAAGGGCGTACCGGGCCTGATACGGCTCCGGAATTACGGGCACTTTTTGTCATCACGATTTCTTTTCAGGAAAGGCGCAAAAAACAGTTGACGGATTCGGCTTTTTCGTGTATCATTATATGTATATAGGTATCTGATACCAGACAGAGAACGGAGGAACATTTCTTATGAAACGGACAAGATGGGCAGCTGCGGCCGTGAGCGCAGTTCTCCTGATGACAACAGCAACGGCTTGTGGAGACAGCAGCATCACAGCTGAGGATTATACATGGAGCAACGTTGCCATGGGCGGCGGCGGATATGTTACCGGCATGGTCTATAACCCCGGTGAGGAGGGCCTTGTCTATGCCCGTACAGACATCGGCGGTCTGTACCGCAGAAGCGCCCGGGACAATGACACCTGGCAGCCCCTGACGGACTTCCTGGGTGCAGAGGACTGGAACTATATCGGCATCGAAAGTGTGGCTGCGGACCCGGTTGACCCCAAGCGTGTGTATTTCGCAGGCGGCACCTATATGGACAAGGCCGGTGCGATGTTTGCTTCCGATGACTACGGCGAAACATGGACACAGGTGGACGTTCCCTTCTCCTGCGGCGGCAATCAGTCCGGCCGTGGTACAGGTGAGCGTATGATGGTAAATCCCAATAACAACAAGGAGGTCTGGATGGGCACAAGAGACTCCGGTCTCTGGAAAACCGAGGACTACGGCCAGACCTGGGAGCAGTGCACCTCCTTCCCGGTAAAGGGAAACTATTCTCAGGAGGGCAACAATATCGGCATTATGTGGGTGGAATTTGACCCGGGCTCTGCGGATATGTATGTAGGTGCGGCCATGACCGACGGCGTGTGCATCTATAAATCGGCCGACGGCGGCGAAAGCTGGGAGGCCCTTCCGGCCAATGAAAAGGGAATGTATCCCCTTCAGGCGGATATCTCTCCCAATGGAAATATGTATATCGCCTATTCTGACAACTGCGGCCCGAACCTGTCGCCTGAAAAGGGAAAGGTGTACAAGTATGAGCTGGCCAGCGGCACCTTCACCGATATCACACCGGATCTGGATGACGGACGATACGGCGGCTTCGGTGCGGTTTCTGTTGATGCACAGAACCCCGATACACTGGTAGTCTCCACACTGGGCTGGTGGTCGGACCAGGGCGATAATGTGTACTATTCCACCGACGGCGGCGAAAGCTGGGCCGGTCTCTTTAATGATAAGACAGGCCAGACCAATTACCAGATGGATACCTCTCAGTGCGGCTGGCTGGACTGGGGCCGGGGAGAAAACCAGGCCAAGACCGGCTGGTGGACAGCGGATATCAACATTAATCCCTTTAATTCCGATGAGGTGATGTATGGTACAGGTGCTACCATTTATGCCACTACCAACATTACAAAGTATGAGACCGAACCGGTGACCATTGCCTTTGATGCCTATGGCCTGGAGGAAACCGCTGTGTTCAAGATGGTATCGCCTCCTGCACAGGAGGGTGCGCCGGAGCTGTATTCCATCATGGGCGACCTGACCGGCTTTGCCCATCTGGATGTCACCGTGTGCCCGGATGACGCACACTTTATGAAGAACGGCAAGCCCACTGATCTGGATGTGGCCTTCCTGAATCCGAACATTGCCGCCTATACGACAGAGGAGCGCAGTGCTATCGCCTACACCAAGGATGGCGGCAGCACCTGGCAGGATGTGGCTACACTGCCGGAGCCTTCTCAGGGCGGACGGATCGCTGTTTCCGCAGACGGCAGCTCCATGGTATGGGTTCCGGCCAATGTTTCCGGCAAGCCCTATGTGACCTTCGACTTCGGCGAGACCTGGTACTATTGTACGGGTCTGGGCTTTGGTACGGAGATCGCCGCAGACCGTGTGAATCCCAAAACCTTCTATGCGACCTGCGACGGCCAGCTGTATATTTCTACAGACGGCGGTGTAAACTTTGAAGATACAGGAAAGCTTGTGGCCGACAGCGCCGTTCCCCAGACCGTTCCGGGCCAGGAGGGGCATGTGTGGATGGCGACCGGTTCTCTGATCATGTATTCTGAGGACGGCTGCCAGACCTTTACCAATATAAAGACTCTGTCTGAGATCACCGCCATCGGCTTTGGCGCTGGCCGGACCGAGGACAGCTACCCGGTCATCTATGCACAGGGCAATGACGGCACAAACGGCACAGGCATCTACATGTCCGAGGACAAGGGCGAAACCTGGGTGCGCATCAATGATGAGCAGCACCTGTTCGGCAATCTGTCCGGCTATATCAGCGGCGACAGCAATGTATACGGCAGAGTCTACATTGCCACGAACGGCCGTGGAATCGTTATGGGTGATTTGAAAAAGTGAGCAGAAGATACCGCAGTAAAATAACAACCTATATTATGCGCTGGGCGGTGCTCCTGATCGTCATTGCGCTGCTTGCCTTTCTGGCATGGTGCGGCTTTCGGGTATGGCACTTCTACCGTGCAGTGAACGGGGAGATCCCCAGGGAGATCCCTTCGGCAGAGGACTACCCCGTGCGGGGCGTGGATATCTCCTACTATCAGGGGGAGATCGACTGGAATGTGCTGGCAGAGGATGACCATGTGACCTTTGCCTTTATCAAGGCCACCGAGGGCAGCAGCCATCAGGACGAGCGCTTTACCGAAAACTGGGAGAATGCCCGGAGTGCCGGCGTGTATGTGGGTGCCTATCATTTCATCAGCTTTGAGACATCCGGTGAAACACAGGCCGACAACTTCATCTCTCTTGTGCCCAAGCAGGCCAACAGCCTGCCGCCGGTGCTGGATCTGGAGCTGTACAATGAAGAAGTGAATCTGAACCCGCCCTCCCGTGAGGAGGTACACGAGATCCTGGACGCCATGATCGAAAAGCTGGAGGCGCACTATGGCGTAAAGCCCATCATCTACACCTCATCCAATCTGTATATCAAGTATCTGCTTGGCTCATACTGGGGCTATGACATCTGGATGAGCAATACAAGCTGTGAGCCGATAGAAAACTGGACCTTCTGGCAGTACAGCTTTGAGGGAAAGCTGCCGGGCTTTGCAGCGGAGGATATTCCGGTGGATCTGAATGTCTATAACGGAGACGAAAAGGACTTTTATGAGGAGTTCGGGCTGTCCCCGGATTTTGCAGTGTATCGAAAGGAGACGGTATGGTGAGAGAGCCGCTTTTTCTGAAGGGTGTCTGCAAGGATTATCTGTGGGGCGGCCACCGTCTGAAGGAGGCGTTCGGCCGGGACAGCGGCGGCCGTGTGACAGCGGAGAGCTGGGAGCTTTCCTGTCATCCCGATGGGTGCAGCGCAGTTTCCGGCGGCCGGCATGACGGCCTGCTTCTGACAGCCCTTCTGGGGCTATATGGGGCAGAGGAGATACTGGGGAAATCCTGCGGCTGTGCGGAGCGCCTGCCGCTGATCAAGCTGATCGATGCCAAAGAGCCGCTTTCGGTGCAGGTGCATCCGGATGATGTATATGCCCGTGCTCATGGGGATGCAAACGGCAAGACCGAGATGTGGTATGTCCTCGATGCAGAGCCGGGCGCAGAGCTGGTCTATGGAGTAAACCGCACGCTTTCACAGGGAGAATTTGCAGCGCATATTGAGAATGGTACGCTGGAGGAGATCCTGCATTATGTGCCGGTGAAAAAAGGCGATGTATTCTTCATCCCGGCCGGAACGCTCCACGCCATCGGCGGCGGAATTCTCATCGCCGAGGTGCAGCAAAGCTCGAACCTGACCTACCGTGTGTATGACTATAACCGGAGGGATGCCGAGGGGAAGCTCAGGGAGCTGCATATTGAGGATGCACTGGCTGTCACAAGGTGCACGCCCAGTCTGCGGGAAAAGCCTTTCCCGGCCCGGACATTTCCATGGGGCACGGTGCAGGTGCTTGTGCATTGTCCATATTTTGCGGTGAGTCATATTTCGGTGTACCGGGAGCGGAGCTTTGAGACAAGCGGGACGTCTTTCACCCATCTTCTGATCCTGGAGGGCGAGGGACGGCTGGAGACAAGCAGCGGTGTCTATCCGCTGAAAAAGGGAAGCAGCGTACTGCTTCCGGCAAAAATGGGACACTACTGCATAAGCGGAATGATGTGCTTTATAGAAACGCATATTCCGGGTGCAGAGGAAATAGAAAATCAAACGATGGAGGAATGAACATTATGAAGTATTATATTGGTGTGGATCTGGGCGGTACAAATATCGTTGCAGGCGTAGTCAGCGAAAACTATGAAATTCTGGCCAAGGCCAGCGTAAAGACCAATCTCCCCAGACCGGAGCAGGAGATCGCAGCAGATATCATCAAGGTATCCAAGCAGGCCGTTGCAGATGCAGGCCTGACCCTGGAGCAGATCGAGTGGGTCGGCATGGGCACACCGGGCATTGCAAACAGCGAGACCGGTATCATTGAGTATTCCAACAACCTGGGCTTCAACAATACACCCATGGTGAAGTATCTGGAGGAGGGCCTGGGAAAGCCGGCCTTCATCGAGAATGATGCCAATGCAGCTGCCTATGGCGAATATGTAGCCGGTGCAGCAAAGGGCGCAAAGAATGCAGTATGTATCACCCTGGGTACAGGCGTTGGCGGCGGTATCGTCATCGACGGCAAAATCTACTGCGGCTCCAACTTCGGCGGTGCGGAGATCGGCCATACCGTTATTTCTGTAGACGGTCCGCAGTGCACCTGCGGCCGAAAGGGCTGCTTTGAGGTATTCTCCTCTGCAACCGGTCTGATCCGTATGACCAAGGAGGCCATTGCGGAAAATCCGGAAAGCTCCATGGCAAAGGAAGAAAAGATCAGCGGCCGCACGGCTTTCAATCACATGCGTTCCGGCGATGCTTCTGCCAAGGCGGTTGTTGACAAGTACATCAAGCATCTGGCCGCAGGCGTCACCAACACCATCAATATCTTCCAGCCGGATGTACTCTGCATCGGCGGCGGTGTATGCAACGAGGGCGATCCGCTGCTCGTGCCCATGAAGGAGATCGTGGCCAGAGAGAACTACACCAGAAATTCTCCGAAGAATGCAGAGATCGTCATCGCCAAGCTGGGCAATGACGCTGGTATCATCGGTGCGGCTTTCCTGGGAAATGCGAAGTAAGGCGCAATTTGCGGAAAAATATGTGAAATTGTATGGAATTTGAGAAATTCTGTAAAAAAACTTGCAATTTATCGGGAGACCTGCTATAATGATAAAGGCTTGTCGTGAGACGGCCGTGAAAATTTTGAAGGAAAAGAGGAACTATCATGCCTGCGAATGTAATTGTCGGTTCTCAGTGGGGCGATGAGGGTAAAGGTAAAATCATTGATATTATGGCATCCCGTGCGGAGGTCGTTGTACGTTCTACCGGCGGCAACAATGCCGGTCATACGGTTGTAAACAACGGTGAGGTGTACAAGCTGCATCTGATTCCGTCCGGTATTCTGTATCCGAATACCCTGTGCCTGATCGGGGCCGGCGTTGTACTGGATCCGAAGGACTTCATCTCTGAGCTGGAGAGCCTGGAGAGCCGTGGAATTTCCACAGCCAATCTGAAGATCGACCCCCGTGCTCATGTAGTAATGCCGTGGCACATTGCACTGGACGGCCTGTCTGAGCAGTTCCGCGGGAATTCTGACATTGGTACAACCAAGCGCGGCATTGGTCCGACTTATATGGATAAATACGAGCGCTGCGGCCTGCGTATGTGTGATCTGATCAATCCGGAGGTTTTTGCACAGAAGGCCAAGGCTACCGGCGAGCTGAAGAACGCCATTATCACAAAGGTATACGGCGGCGAGGGCTTTGATCTGGACGCTGTGATCGCTGAATATATCGAATACGGAAAGAGACTGGCTCCGTACATTGCAGATGTATCGGTTCTGACCTATGAGGCTCATAAGGCTGGCAAGAACATCATGTTCGAGGGTGCACAGGCCACACTGCTGGACATTGACTATGGCACGTATCCCTATGTAACCTCTTCTCATCCGGTATCCAGCGGTATGTGCGCTGGTGTAGGTGTCGGCCCGAAGATGGTTACCAACATCATTGGTGTAGCCAAGGCTTATACCACCCGTGTAGGCAAGGGCCCGTTCCCGACCGAGCTGGATGATGAGATCGGTGATTCCATCCGGAACAAGGGCGGCGAGTTTGGTACAACGACCGGCCGTCCGAGAAGAACCGGCTGGTTTGATGCTGTGATCGTACGTCATTCTGTACGAGTAAACGGACTGGATGGTCTGGCCATCAACAAGCTGGATACCCTTTCCGGTATTCCGGTGCTGAAGATGTGCGTTGGCTATGAGAAGCCGGACGGTACGATCCTGAAGGATTTCCCGGCTGCTCTGGAGGAGCTGGCGGACTGCAAGCCGGTATATGAGGAATTTGAGGGCTTCAATGAGGATATCAGCGGACTGACATCCTTTGATGCGCTTCCGGAGAATGCAAAGAAGTATATTGCAAGACTGGAAGAGGTCTGCGAGTGCAGGGTTGTCATGGTAGGCAACGGCCCGGATCGTACACAGATCCTGGAGAGATAAAAAAGCATAGAGTGAAAGGGCTGTTGCCGTGTGCAGCAGCCCTTTTTGTTTTTGCATGGAAGGGGGGAACGATAAAAATCGGCTGCCGATACAGGAGCGTATCAGCAGCCGGTTTTTGTCATAAAGTCTTTTTATTCCGTCTCAGCCGGGGCTTCTTCCTGCTCCAGCTGCTCCATGGCCGCTTCTATGTCTCTGGATTCCGCTGTATCCTCCTCAGACGGTTCAGTCTGCTCCTCTGCATGCTGCTCCTTCCGGTGTACACGCTCGTCTACCTTATCCATTACCTGTCCGAAGCCGCTGCGCACCGATTGAGCCAGCTTTGAGAACAGCGCTGTGGTCTTTTCACCCACCGCCGGGAACAGAGGGGCACGATCGTCATGCTCTCCCGATGAAGGCTCCAGTGCCGCCGCCGCTGCCGTTTTTTCACGCAGGATCGTGTAGATCAGCGACATGACCGGTACACCCACCAGCATGCCGACTACACCGAACAGGCCGCCGCCGACTGTTACCGCAAACAGGATCCAGATGGCCGGCAGACCCACAGAGCTTCCTACGACTCTCGGATAGATCAGATTGCTGTCGATCTGCTGCATGATAACAACGAAAATGACAAACCAGACCGCTTTCCATGGGTCGATCATCAGATAGATGATCGCTCCCGGCACCGTTCCGATGATCGGGCCGATGATCGGGATGATATTGGTTACGCCTACAATTACACTGATCATCACCGCATAGGGGAAGCCCAGTATCGTCATTCCCAGGAAGCACAGCAGACCCAGAATGACCGCCTCCATCAGCTGGCCGCTGACAAAATTGGAGAAGATCTGGAAGGTCAGACTGCTGTAATGGGAGATCCGGCGGTAGGTCGGCTCGGTAAAGAAGGTGCGGATGATCCGCTTCACCTGACGCTTCAGCTTCTTCCGCCCGATGAGAATATATACCGAGAAGGCGATGCCGAAGATGATGTCTGTCAGGACACCTGTCAGGCCGCTGGCCCATTCGCCGACCTTTTCCATTACATCCGGGACATAATCGGGAATCATGGAAACCACATTGGTGATCTGGGTTATGATATCCTCTGCGCTGATATCCACCTGGCTCAGGAGTCCGTTTCCATCTTCACCCTGAAGAATGCTCAGCACAGAGTTCAGCGCATCCTGGATATTATTCATATAGGTGGAGAATTTCGTGGAGAATTCCTCAATACTGGAAATGAAGGACGGCACTACGATCCAGACCAGGCCTGTCAGTATGCCCAGAAACAGCACATAGGTTATGGCCACGGCCACGCCGTCACAGGGAAACCGCCGGCCCTTGGTGGAGCGCTCCAGAAATTCCGTGATGAGGATCGTAGGCTTATAGAGAATGAACGTCAGCAGAATGCCGATGAACATCGGCCGCATAATGCTCAGCAGAGAGCCGATCCAGCCCAGAATATTCTCAATGCGCATGAGGACAAAGGCCAGCAGGATCAGCACAGCCCCACTGAAGATCAGCGTCATGCTGAGGGTTTTGTTTATGTTATGATTGGGTTTCTTTGGCATCCGTCCGCTCCTCTCTGCTTATCCGATGACAGCCTTTGCGATATCGACTGTATTTTTTGCGTCCTTTGCATAGAAGTCCGCATGAATCTGCTTTGCATATTCCGGCGTGAGAACGGCACCGCCCACGACCGTTTTGCAGGACGGATACTGCTCCTGAAGCAGCCGGATGGTCTCGGCCATGGCATCCAGTGTGGTGGTCATCAGCGCCGACAGTCCTACCAGCGGCACTTTATGCTCTATAGCCGCATCTGCTACCTTCTGGGGCGGCACGTCCTTGCCGAGGTCAATGACTGTATATCCGTAGTTTTCCAGAAGCACCCGGACAATATTCTTGCCGATATCGTGGACATCGCCCTTGACAGTGGCCAGAACGATCCGGCCCTTGCTGACGGGGGCTTCGCTGCTCCGGGAGAGCACCTCACGGATCACGCCAAAGGCAGACTGAGCCGCTCCGGCGGTGAGGATCAGCTGGGGCAGGAAAATTTTGCCCTGTTCAAACTGTGTACCGGCTGCATCCAGTGCCGGGATCAGCATTTCGTTGATGATGGTCATGGGATCATGCGTCTCCAGGAGTCTGGCTGTGATTTTTGCGCAGTCCTCCTTCAGCCCCTTTGCAAGGGCATAGCCCAGATCAGGCGTTTCCTTTTCGGAGGATGATACAGCCGGTGCAGGCTTTGCAGGAGCAGCGGCTCCATAGGCTTCGATATAACCCACAGAATTCTCCTCCAGTCCCGTCAGCACCTTATAGGCCCGGACGGCCTCTGCCATAGAGACGATATTCGGATTCAGGATGGGCAGATCCAGTCCGTTCTGCATGGCCATGGTCAGGAAGGTGCGGTTTACGGCTTCCCGGTTGGGGAGACCGAAGGAAATATTGGAAACACCCAGTACCGTTTTGAGTCCCAGCTCTTCCTTTACACGGCGCAGCGCCGTCAGCGTCTCCTGTGCGCCGGACTGCTCGGCTGATACGGTCAGGGTGAGACAGTCGATATACACGTCCCGCTTTGGAATGCCGATGGCCTCGGCCCGCTCCAGAATGCGCCGGGCAATGGCAAGGCGATCCTCTGCCTTCTGGGGAATGCCCTTTTCATCCAGGGTCAGTCCCACCACAGCAGCGCCGTATTTCTTTACAAGGGGAAGAATGGTGCGGAGAGATTTTTCCTCTCCGTTTACGGAATTGACAATGGGCTTGCCATTATAGACCCGCAGGGCCGCCTCCAGCACCTCAGGATCGGTGGAGTCCAGCTGCAAGGGGGTATCTCCCACCGACTGGAGCGCCTTCACCGTGCGCACCATCATATCCTTTTCGTCAAGGCCCGGCAGACCTACGTTTACATCCAGAATATCTGCTCCGGCGTCGGTCTGCTGTACGGCCTGCTCCAGAATGTAGGAAATATCATTTTCCCGGAGGGCCTGCTGGAAGCGCTTCTTGCCCGTGGGATTGATCCGCTCGCCGATCATTCTCGGCTCGGTGATGGGCACCACGCAGGTGGCCGAGCACACGGCTGCCGGGATGTCCTTTTTCTTTGGAGCCGGGATTTCCATTGCATCCAGACGGGCAAAGGCCGCTCTGAGGTGCTCCGGCGTCGTTCCGCAGCAGCCGCCGAAGATCTTCACGCCCAGTGCAGCAAAATCAGCCATCGCACCGGCAAAATCCTCCGGCTCTATGGAAAATGTGCCTGTAATGGGGTCAGGGAGACCTGCGTTGGGCTTTACGATCACCGGAAGGCTTGTCCACCGGCACAGATCCTCAACTACCGGATACAGCTCCTTCGGACCGAGGGAGCAGTTCACGCCCAATGCATCTGCGCCCAGCCCCTCCAGTGTAAGTGCCATAGCGGCCACGCTGCATCCGGTAAAGGTGCGTCCGCTCTCCTCAAAGGTCATGGTCACCAGCACCGGCTTTGTGCTGTGCTCCTTGGCGGCCAGCACAGCCGCCTTTGTCTCATAGAGATCGGTCATGGTCTCGATGACGATGACATCCGCCTCTGCTCCGGCCAGAACCTCCTCCTTGAAGATGTCATAGGCCTCCTCAAAGGTCATCGTACCCAGCGGCTCCAGAAGCTGGCCGATAGGGCCGATATCCAGGGCCACCAGTGTATCTGTACCCTGGGCTGCCTTTTTTGCATTGGTAACGCCTGCACGGATCAGCTCCGATGCGGATCTTCCGGTTTTTTTCATCTTCAGGCGGTTGGCCCCGAAGGTATTGGCATAGATGATATCCGCACCGGCCTCGATATAGGCTCTGTGCACGGCGATGAGCCGCTCCGGCTCGGACAGGTTATAAAGCTCCGGGATCGCTCCGGCGGGCATGCCGCCCTTTTGCAGCATTGTACCCATGCCTCCGTCCAGACAGATGTATTTTTTATTCTTCAGAAGCTGATTCCACATGGCTGCAATGCACTCCTTTATTTCGATAGGTACAGCGTTCTCTCATATTGCAGGAGACGCACCCTCTGCGCCTTTTCGGCAGGGGGCGGGCACTCAGGCCAATGAGGGCTGTCACGGATTTTCTTGGGATTAAAATAGATGTTTCTGTTACGGTCAGGCCGATCTTCCGTGGGGCATCCAGCAGCCGCAACAGATCTCCCTGGATCTCCAGAGGAAGGTCGCCGTAGCCCGGACTGAACCGCCAGGTGCTGTATTTCTCAGGAAGCTTCTCCCGTATCTGCTGCTCGGCCTTGCCGCAGATCTGCTCGATGCCGGCACTGGCCAGCGCATCCAGAATGAGCATATCCGTCATATCACGGGCCTGGGCCTGGGCTATGAGCTGGTCGGCCCGGGCTGAAAGGGTAGCCGCCAGAAAGATCACATGGGAACACCCCTCCAGATGCTCTGCCGCCGATTTCCCCGAAAGCACCAGTCCTCCTGCACAGAGACAGCCGTCTCTGCATTCCAGCTCGTCTATGCGGTAGATGAAGCGGGGACGGACCTGAGCGATAAGCCGGGCTTCCAGGCTGTCCATACGGCGGAGAAAGTCCTCTTCCGGGAGCTTCTGACCGAAGCCCATATACCGCAGCGCTTCCCTGCGGTTGACCGGCTCCAGATCCAGGCTCAGCATTTGCGGCCTGTACGGATGATACCGGAAACGGCCTCGGTGATCTTCCGTGCAACGTAGGGGTTGTTCATCGTGTACAGGTGAATGCCGTCCACACCCTCGGTCACCAGATCTACGATCTGGTCGATGGCATAGGCAATGCCGGCATCCCGGAGGGCCTCCGGATTGTTCTCATACTTCTGGATGATGCGTGTGAACTTTCTCGGCAGGCTTGCACCGCACATGGAAACCATGCGCTCGATCTGTCTGCGGTTGGTTACAGGCATGATCCCGGCCTCTATCGGTACATGGATTCCGGCCCGCTCTGCCTTCCAGCGGAAATTATAGAAGGCGTCGTTGTCAAAGAACAGCTGGGAGATCAGATGGGTCGCACCGGCTTCCACCTTCTCCTTCAGATGGGCAATGTCAATGTCCATATTGGGTGCTTCTGTGTGCCCCTCCGGATAGCAGGCGGCGGCAATGTCAAAATCACCCTTGGTGCGGATATATTCGATCAGGTCACAGGCATGCCTGAAATCCTCAGTGGGTGCAAAATCCGGCACAAGGTCGCCCCGGAGCGCCAGGATATTCTCAATGCCGCTGGCCTGAAATTCCTTCAGGATGGCATCGATCTGTGCCTTGGTGTAGTGGATGCAGGGCAGGTGAGCCATGGGCAGAATGCCGTGCTGCTCCTGAAGGCGTTTTGTTACAGCGATGGTATTCTCGCCGTTTCCGCTGCCGCCAGCGCCCAGAGTGACGCTGACAAAGTCGGGCTTCAGCTCCTCCAGCTCCTCCAGTGAACGGTAAACGGATTCAATGGGACTTGTCTTTTTGGGCGGAAATACCTCAAAGGAAAAGACCGTCCGATCCTTGAATAAAGATGCAATTTTCATACTTGTTGTTCCTTTCTCTTTTGATTGACGCTGCTGTTTTTCTGTCTCTGCTCAGCGCCGGTTTATGTCACAGAAATTCTTTCAGTCGCCGATGCTCCAGTCGATTTCCGGGAGCCCCCGGCTGCGAAGGAATTCATTGGTCTTTGAGAAGTGACGGCATCCGAAGAAGCCGTTATAGGCTGACAGCGGGCTTGGATGTGCAGCCGTCAGCACCAGATGCTGGGGCGCGGTGATGAGCGCCTGCTTGGATCTAGCATTTGCGCCCCAGAGCAGGAATACGATCGGTTCAGGACGCTGATTCAGCTTTTCGATGATACAGTCGGTGAGCTGCTCCCAGCCCTTCCCCCGGTGAGAGCCGGCCTGTCCGGCCCGTACGGTCAGGACCGTGTTCAGCAGCAGCACACCGGACTGCGCCCATTTTGTCAGCTCTCCGTGCCGGCCCAGGTTATCGATCCCTGAATCATCCCGGATCTCCTTGAAAATGTTGACCAGGGACGGCGGCGGTGCAACGCCCTTCCGCACGGAAAAGGAAAGCCCGTGGGCCTGATTCGGTCCGTGATAGGGGTCCTGTCCCAGGATCACGGCCCGTACACTGTGATAGGGGGTATATTTCATGGCATTGTAGATGTCATACATGCCCGGATAGATGGTCTGGCTGCGGTATTCCTGAATCAGAAACCGGCGCAGCTCCTGGTAATAGGGCCGGTCAAATTCCCCCTGCATGACAGCGTCCCAGTCGTTTCCGAAGTTCACCATTTTCAAAGCCTCCTGCTTTTGATATATACTTCTATATTATAGCACAGTACACAGTCAATTTCAATCGTTTTCACAATATTTTCACCAGCACAGGACAGGTGTGGCCGGCCCCGCTGCACAAGACTTTCTCCGGACTGTCACACAGCATCCACAGAAGCGCCGCATGTTGGAAAATACGCCGAAAATGAGGTGCTTAAATCAGATGTTTTGTACAAGATTTTCAAACCCTATTGACTATTTGGGGAAGATGTAATATAATTATAGGTAATTGTCGATAACGATTCATAAAACAGTCGGCACAAAAGGGGATCAGCCGGTGGAGCAGGACAATCCGGTACACAGGCTGTTTCAAATCTTCACATTAGGAGGCTAAATCGTGAAAAAAATTACAAAACCAGTTTTCTTCATTGTATTTGCCGTCATTGCGCTCTTTGCTGTAACGACCGTGTTTGGTGTGCACTCCCAGTACGGAGATATTGTCACTACCTACGTTCACGGTGTGGATGACATCCGTCTGGGTATCGATATCCAGGGCGGTGTTGACGTTACATTTGAGCCGGCAGACGGAGCAGATGCAACTGAGGAGCAAATGGACGCTGCTCTGGAGGTTATCAAGCACCGTCTCATCACACAGAATATCAACGACAGTGAAACCTACGTTGACTACAACAGCAACCGTATCATCGTGCGTTTCCCGTGGCAGGCCGGCGAGCAGAACTTCGATCCTGAGGCTGCTGTCAAGGAGCCGGGCGAAATGGCAGAGCTGTCCTTCTGCTATGGCTCTGAGGCCACATATGACGAGGATGGCAATACCGTTCCGGCCGGTGCGACCGTTCTGACCGGTGCGGATGTTGAGGAAGCCGGCGTTGGTGCGACCCAGAATGAGACCACAGGCTCTCAGCAGTATCTGGTTACACTGAAGCTGACAGACGAGGGTGCGGACAAGTTCTATGAAGCAACCTCTGCACTGTATGCGGAGTCCGGCGTGATCTCCATCTGGATGGACAGCACGATGATCTCTGCTCCGACTGTAAACTCCGTTATTTCCAACGGCGAATGTACCATCGAGGGCGACTTTACATATGAGGAAGCCAAGGAGCTGGCTGACAAGATCAACTCCGGTGCGCTGCCCTTCTCTCTGGAGACCACCAGCTTCAAGACCATCTCCCCGACCATGGGTCAGGGCGCACTGAGTGTAATGCTGATCGCTGGTGCGATTTCTCTGGCATTCATCATTGTTTACATGATCGTTCTGTATCGCCTGCAGGGTGTGGTTGCATCCATCTGCCTGATCGGACAGGTGGCTGGTATGCTGGCCTTTGTTTCCGGCTGGTTCGGCTTTATGCCCAGTGCAACACTGACCATTCCGGGTATTGCTGGTATTATCCTGTCTGTCGGTATGGGCGTGGATGCTAACATCATCACCGGAGAGCGTATCCGTGAGGAGCTGAATGCCGGCAAGACCCTGAATGCAGCACTGACCTCTGGTTACAAGCGGGCCTTTGGTGCGATCTTCGACGGCAACCTGACGGGTATTATCGTATCCATCGTGCTGATGGGTGCATTTGGTGTACCGGACAGCTGGTGCGCACAGCTGCTCAGTCCGCTGTTCCGCTGGTTCGGTGCAACAACAGAGGGTGTGATCTACTCCTTCGGCTACACATTGCTGACCGGTCTGATTATGAACTTTATCATGGGTGTACTTGCGTCCAGACTGATGACCATGTCTCTCTCTCGTTTCAAGTGCTTCCAGAACAAGAAGCTGTACGGAGGTGCTATCCATGTCGACTAATGCACAGATGAAGGGCTTCGGAGCGGACGTAAAGGTACGGGACATCTGCTCCAAGACAAAGATTTTCTTTATTCTGGTTATTTCTCTGGTTGTGATTTCTATTGCTTCTACCTTTACCGGCGTAGATATCGCACTGGAATTCAAGGGCGGTACGATCATCACCTACGGCTACGAAGGCGATGTGTCTGAGACCGACATTGAGAGCGAGCTGACGGAGCTGATCGGCTCTGGTGTACGTGTGCAGACAGGTGAGTCTCTCAGCGGGGACACCAAGACCATGACGGTATCCTTCACATCCAACGAGGGTCTGACCATTGAGCGTCAGGCTCAGGTGACCGATACCATTCAGGGCCTGTATCCGGAGGGCAATCTGGAGGTACTGGATGCCAATGATGTGGACGCACGCTCCGGCGGTGAGTTCTTCACCAAGTGTATTGTAGCGGCTGTATTTGCAGCGATCGTGCTGATCCTGTACATTGCATTCCGTTTCCGTGTGATCAGCGGCTGGTCTTCCGGCGTATGTGCGGTTCTGGGTCTGCTGATCACCCTGATCATCACCTATGGTGCGGTCGTACTGTGCGGCTTTGAGATCGATTCCAACTTCATGGCGGTTATCCTGACGCTGCTGGGCTATGCGGTCAATGATACCATTGTAGTATATGACCGTATCCGTGAGAATCAGGTTTATATGAATGGTCAGACCATTGAGGAGCTGGTAAATATGAGCTGCTCTCAGTCTCTGCGCCGTTCTCTGAGAACCTCCATTACAACAGTTGCGACCATGATCATTGTATCGATCGTAGCTGGTATTATGGGGCTGACCTCCATTCTGAGCTTCTCCATCCCGATGTCTGTGGGTATCGTGGCTGGTACGTTCAATTCTCTGTGCTTTGTACCGACTCTGTGGGTACTGTGGCAGAAGAAGCGGGGCCATGGCGTGGTTCGCTATGTAAAGAAGAAAAAGTCTGCATAAAGCAAGCAGGCGCATATATGAGAAAAGGCTGTCGCATTGCGGCAGCCTTTCGTTTGTCAAAAAGCCTTTGAAAGCCTCCCCTTAGTAAGGGCAATGCCGTCAACTTAAGCAGGTATAAAAGCTTTTTGGTGCAGCAATTTCTCGAAAATGCTGCCAGGGTCCAGGGACAGAGTCCCTGGTCGCCGTC
>JAFUQX010000024.1 GCA_017472145.1 Ruminococcus sp.
CAGCAATTTCTCGAAAATGCTGCCAGGGTCCAGGGACAGAGTCCCTGGTCGCCGTCCGCAGACGGCGAAACTCTCTGCGCCGTACTTCCGGCGCACGGAGAATGGGGTGAGAAAAAGCGACAGCTTTTTTGAGGGGAAGCGAACAAGACCGCTTCCCCTTGTTGCGATTCGAAGCAAGTTTCTCTTGAAAACGTCCCGGTGGGACGTTTTCAACGCAGCACTCCTTAAGTTGATGACATTGAGCAAGGGGAGCTGTCGGTACGAAGTGACGACTGAGGGGATAGCAAAAAGTACGCAAAATCGCAAGTTTTCTCATGTCTTCCAATCCCCTCCGTCACGCCTTCGGCGTGCCACCTCCCCTTACTAAGGGGAGGCTTTCAGAGGTTTTCGACAGACTGAAGGCTGTCGCTTTGCGGCGCATCCTTAAAGAAAAAAGCCTGCATAGGATCCATGCAGGCGTGAAATAAAAAGATACAGACGTACCAGCGGTACGCTTGGCAAATAAAATTTAGGGGATTTGTGAGGATTACTTAATCCTTGCTCTTAGTATATACCCCACGGCTTAAAAGAATCTTAAATGATCCTACAGTTTTATCAGAAAAATGTGCAAGTCTCCAGTGCAATTTCCATCATCTGAGAGAAAGTGTACTGCCGCTCCTCGGCCGAAAGCGCCTCGCCCCGGAGCGGACAATCCGATATCGTTGCAATGCATAAGGCCTGCTTCCCGGCTTCAGCCGCATTCATGTACAGCGCAGCCGCCTCCATCTCCGTGGCCAGTATGCCCATTTTCGCCCAGCGGGGCAGGTCGCTCTCTCCGCTGTAGTAGAAAATATCCGAGGAGAGGATGTTGCCTACCCGTACGGCAATGTTCAGCTCCCGTGCCGCCTTTACCGCCGTTTCCAGCAGGGAAAAATCAGCGATCGGTGCATATGTCCCCGGCAGGCCGTACTGGCTGGCATAGGCGGAATTGGTGCAGGCCGCCTGGGCCATTACCACATCCCGGAGCTTTATGTCATCGCAGACTCCTCCGGCCGTGCCAATGCGGATGATGCGGTCCACATCATATTCGTGAAACAGCTCATAGGAATAGATGCCCATGGATGGCATGCCCATGCCGCTGCCCTGAACGGAAACCGGAATTCCCTTGTACAGGCCGGTGTAACCCAGCATATTCCGTACCGTATTGTAGCAGACCGGCTGCTCCAGATAGGTCTCTGCAATGAACTTTGCACGCAGAGGATCGCCCGGCATGAGGACGGTTTTTGCGATATCGCCTTTTCTGGCGGCGTTATGGGGTGTTGACATGGAAAAATACCTCCTTTTACAAATCAGGCCGGCAGATATCTGAGTAGTGGATCTCTGCCGGCCTGTTTTTTAGACTTATCGGGATCGGATCTGCTTCAGGGTGCTGATGATTGCACTGAAATTAAACGCCAGCATGAACAGCATGCCCAGAATCAGCAATAGGATCTGCCCCGGGAATTCGTGGGTGGCAATAAAGCCCAGCACGAAGAGAACAGCCAGATTGATGTAGAATTTTTTCTGGTTGATGGGGAAGTAAATATACCGCCGGGCATCCTTCTGGCGGATATAGTAGCTTACAAAGTAGCTTGCAAAGGTGGCAAAGGCCGCTCCGTATATGCCGAAAAGCAGCACCAGGATCACATTGAGAATAATGTTCACAACCGCTGCAATGAGACTCGTCCAGAAGGAGTGGGAGGTGTGGTCAGTCGCTGTGTAAACACTGCTGAAAAACTGGTTCAGGCACATCATGAGTACGGCGGCCACCAGCACCGGCGTGTAGAGATAGGCCGTGCCGTATTCCGGGAATTGACTGGTATCGATGAGCAGGGCCGACAGCGGCTTTACAAAGACGATCATAGCTGCACTGGCTATGAACAGGAAGGATGCATAGGCATCAAAGATCCGCTGGTAAAAGCGGCCCCTGTCCTTGGAATCCTTCTCCATGATGGCAGACATATTCCAGGCCTGGAAGAAAATCGTGGAGAACATGGAGATCAGATTGGGTATCTTGCTGGCAATGCCGTAGATTCCGGCGGCGCTCTCACCGACCAGACCCTCCGGGCCGGGCATGTACCGGATGAATATACGGTCAGAAAAACCGGTGATCGTCCAGAGCAGGGTGGAGGGGATCAGGGGGACTGCAAATACGAGCATATTCCACACCATAGAGCCTTTCAGCTCTCTCGGCCGGAGATACCGGCGCAGGCCGGCGATCACCCACAGGAAGATGGCCGAAAGCAGGTCGGAGCAGATAACGGACAGCATAAAGCCTGTAACGCCCAGCTTGAGACCGGCAATGAAGAGAACATTGAAAAGGAACAGCGTAAGTGTGGCCAGAATGCCGTCAAAGGCAAAGAGCTTTACCATTCCCTGAGAGCGGACGAACTGGGAATTCACCGACCGCATGGACGAGGCCGTGACATAGCCGATGAGCAGCCACGTGTACCCGTCTGCATAGGGAAGGACGCTCAGCATGGGCGAGATAGCCAGCAGCAGAAGGATACCGAATCCGGTGATGGCGCAGGCGGAGGTATAGACCCGTGCTCCGCTGTAGCGGCGATCCAGTCCGAACCGGATGATGGCCTCCGCCATGGAAAAGGTAACGATGGGTATGAGGAAATTTGCGGTAATTTCCAGCAGCTCCTTGGTGCTGTTGTCGGCCGGGTTGATATTAGCCGTGTACAGCTTGGTCAGGAACAGCAGGAGGATTTTTGAGCCGAAGGAACCGATCGCAAATATGATCGTGTTCGAGGCCAGTTTTTTGTACTTGTTCATGTCAGACATCCTTTGATTGTTGTATTAGCCGGACAGGCCAATAAAGCAAGTGAGAATTGTATCTTTCTCATTATACCATATTTCTCCGGAAAATAAAATCCCTTTTGGAAAAGATTTGTGATTATTTACAATCTGACAAACGGATATAGATAATTTGCACAAAATCAGGGAGTGCGTTTTGTGCATGTATACAAAGTGAAAAAATTTTTCCGGAAAATGCAACTTTTCGGGGGTCTCGATTGTATAAGGGGTGAAGGGACTTTTAGACGGGACAATACATCCCGTGCAAGCACGAATCAGTGATGGATCCGGCCGAAGCGGCTTTGCTCCGCAGGTGCAGAAGGGACAGTCTGCCGGGGGGCGGATTGGCACCGGCGGCGTCTGACTTTCAGAAAGGGCAGTGTGCGTGATGCATGCTGGAAAGACAGGCGGCGGGAAAGAGGCTTATGGCCGGGGCCGTGCTGGTAACAAAAGAAGGGATGAAGCGTCATAGGACGCTGCGTGTTGACTGAGAATTCCTCATGAAACAGGCTGTCATTTTTCTACCATGAGGGATGAAGACTCCACAGACTCACAGAGTCTGTCAGAATATATATTTGTTTACAGTTTATCTGAAAATCTGCCTGAAAAATATAGTACACTAATTGTAGCACAGCGCGCGGAGTGAACGCATTTTGCGGGCAAAGGAGGGAGTTACGTGCTGCAGAGTGAGAGCCCGGAGGAATCCGGTTTTCAGAGAGTGTATCGGCAGCATGTAGATGCTGTATACAGAGTATGCTTTGGATTTATGAAAAACAATGCAGATGCAGAAGACGCCGTGCAGGAGACTTTTTTAAAGCTCCTGCAGCGCGGCGAGGATCAGGCTTTTGAGAGCACGGCTCATGAACGTGCATGGCTGATCGTGACCGCATCGAATATCTGTAAGAATCACCTGCGCAGCTGGACGCGTCAGAAGCGGAAGGAGATGGAGAGCATGGATGAGCTCCCGGACCGCAGCGGCGACGGCGGAGAAAATCGTGTACTGGAGGCTGTACTTCAGCTGCCGGATAAGTACAAGACAGCGATTTATCTCTTTTATTACGAGGAATATTCGTGCAGTGACATTGCAGCGGCTCTGAAGAAAAAGGAGTCTACCGTCCGTTCCCTGCTGAAAAGGGGACGAGCGATTTTGCAGAAAGCATTAGGGGGTGAAGCAGATGAAGAATGAAGAGATCAAAAGAGCCTGGGAACGGCTTACACCGGATGAGCAGGCCAAGGAGCGCATGCTGCAGGGGATCATGGCAAGATCCGCAGCCATGGAGGCGCAGAAGGAAACATCTGCTGAACCGGTTGTGACCCCATGGTATGTACGGTTGAGAGTACCTATGGGTGTTTCTGCGGCCGCCATGGCCTGCGTAATGGTAGTGACATTAGCAGTAGGGAATCCTCTGCTGGTGAATAACGGCAGCTCCCGCCAGGAGCTGCTGGGAACGCAGCCGGTCAGTGGGATGCACACCACTGCGCCGGTCGCTTCTGCGGATGATGCAGAAGCTTATGCGCCCGGTACGGAGGCGGTAACCGCTCCGGTTCCGGTTCAGACTACGTTTACAACGGTGTCCTCTGCCCTCACAGAGACATCGCTTGATCATTTCCTCAATGAGATCCCGGCTGTAACCACAGCAGAATCTCAGGCGCCGTCTGTCAGCGAGGTCGTTACATCTCCTACAGAAGCTGTAAGTGAACCCTCAATCACAACAGCAGCTTCCGTAACGACTCTGACCGAGGAAACTGAAGTGCAGACCACAGCCCATACAGAAGCGGCTGTGACAGCCACGACAGTGACGGCTACAGTAACACAGCTGCCCAGTCTCTACGGAGATATGTATGATTTCAATCATGTAACCTGGGCAGGACTGAGTTATGATACAGTCTATGAGACTGTGCCGTACAGCAGGCTTACGAATCATCTTGGTTCGGGTGTGGCTGTAGGTGATGCGGTCAACGGCTCGTACACGATTCTTCTGTACGAGATCGAAGGCGTTCCGGTGGAACGCGGATTCGCAGTACAATACGCAGGACAGAGAGAGTACTACTATTTCTACTGTGTTGAGTAAAAGAAACATAAAAGGGGCAGCTGACAAACGGCTGCCCTTTTTGTTTGGGAAGAGATGGACAGCAAGCGGCTGCGTCCTGTTGGAATGAGGCTGGGGATTTATCGGAAAAGCTTGACACTTGGGGTACACTTTGCTATAATATCTTTATGCATTTGCAGGAAGCTGCAAGAGCAGTCATATTTTGAGGAAAACAGGCAGGTATATGTGAAAATGCCGGAAAATAAAAGAAAAGACAGGGATCAGTACAAGCGTCTTTATTCGCTTCTGGCCGCAGTGGTTCTGCTGGGTATTTTTACCGCAGGCTTCGGGCTGGTCTGGTATTCCTGCTTCAGTGATACGATTTTACTTCCCTTTTACAGGAGGGGCAACTGGGTGATGATCGCCATCTATGCGGTGCTGATGATACTTTTCAGCAGCGTGTTCGGCGGACTGAAAACCGGATATCTCAAGCGGACGGATACCTTCTACTCCCAGTCCCTCTCCATGCTCTGCGTCAATGTGGTGACCTACTTCCAGATCAGCCTCATTGCCCGTGATTTTGTGGATGCTGTCCCCCTGGTGCTGCTGACCCTTGCGGATATTGCCGTGCTGCCGGTGTGGATACTGATCACCAATCAGCTTTATTTTACGCTGTATCCGCCCAGGCGTCTTGTGATCATCTATGGGGAACGGGCTGCGGCGGAGCTGGTGACGAAAATGAGCCGCCGGGTGGACAAGTACATGATCTGTGAATCCGTCAGCGCCGACAAGCCCTGGACGGAGATGCAGGAGGCCATCGACCGGTATGAGGGCGTGATCCTCTGCGATATGCCCGGTCAGCTGCGCAATGACATCTTAAAATATTGCTTTGCAAGAAGGACCCGTGTGTATGTCGCACCGAAAATTTCAGATATTATCATCAGAGGTGCGGAGGAGATCCGCTTGTTCGACACGCCCCTTCTGCTCTGCCGCAACAGCGGACTTTCACTGGAGCAGCGGTTTGTAAAGCGTGCCTTTGATCTGGTTTTTGCCATTGTTGTGGGCATTTTGTGTCTGCCTATATCCCTGATCGTGGCGCTGTGCATCAAGCTGGAGGACGGCGGTCCGGTGCTCTATAAGCAGAAGCGGCTGACCATTGATGATAAGGTATTCAATGTGTACAAGTTCCGCAGCATGATTCAGAATGCAGAGGCAAACGGCCCTCAGCTGGCCACCGAATCAGACAATCGTATCACCAGGGTGGGAAAGGTGCTGAGAAAGTGCCGTCTGGATGAGATACCCCAGCTGCTGAATATCCTGAAGGGCGATATGTCCGTGGTAGGCCCTCGTCCGGAGCGTCCGGAGCTTGCGCTGCAATATGAGGAGACCATGCCGGAATTCGACTTCCGTCTCCGTGTGAAGGCCGGCCTTACGGGCTATGCCCAGGTGACGGGGCTTTATGATACCATTCCCTATGACAAGCTCAAAATGGATATGATGTATATTGAGCAATATTCGCTGCTTCTGGATCTGCGCATTATTATGATGACGCTGAAGATCGCCCTTTTCCCCGGCGAAAGCAATGAGGAGGCAAAGCTCCATGAGCAGCAGATAAATCCACCCATAAATGAGAAAGAAGATTGAGGTAACTATGAAAATTACAGCCGTGATTATGGCAGGCGGAAAAGGCGAACGCTTCTGGCCCAAGAGCCGTACCCGTCTCCCCAAGCAGTTTCTGTCCCTGACAGCGGACAAGGAAACCATGATTCAGAAGACCGTTGGCCGGCTTCTTCCGCTGGTGGCGGCAGAGGACATCTTTGTGGTGACCAATGCCCAGTATGCGGCCCTTGTGGAGGAGCAGCTGCCCCGTCTGCCCAAGGAGAATATCATTTTTGAGCCGTGCGCCCGGAATACCGCTCCCTGCATCTCTCTGGCGGCTGCGGTGATCGAGAAGAAATACGGCGGCGAGGCCATGATGCTGGTGCTGCCCTCTGACCATCTCATCCGATATGAGGATATGTATATCGACACGTTGCGTCAGGCGGTTTCGGTTGCAGAGGAGGGACGCCGTCTGGTAACCATCGGCATTACCCCGACCTATCCGGAGACAGGCTATGGCTACATCCAGTTTGAACGGGACGAGACGCTGGGTCGGCCGGGTGTCTATCAGGTAAGCCGCTTTGTGGAAAAGCCGGATCTGGAGACGGCCAAGGACTATCTGGCCTCCAGACGGTATCTGTGGAACAGCGGTATGTTTGTATGGAAAACGGGCACGATCCTCATGAATCTGGAAAAGTACATGCCTTCGGTGTATGCAGGCACCTGCGCCATTGCAGCCGCCTTCGGTACGGAGGGCTTCCAGGCCGCTCTGGAGGAGGGCTATGAGAAGCTCGAAAGTGAGTCCATTGACTTCGGCGTTATGGAAAAGGCTGAGGAGATCTATACCATTCCCGGCAGCTTCGGCTGGGATGATGTGGGCAACTGGCTGGCTGTGGAGCGGATCAATCCTACCAACGAGCTGGGCAACTATGTGGAGGGCGATGTCATCACCATCGGCACAGAGCACAGCACTATCTGCGGAAAGAGTCGTCTCATTGCGGCAGTGGGTGTGGAGAATCTCATCGTGGTGGATACAGACGATGCGCTGCTCATCTGCGCAAAGGATCACACACAGGATGTGAAGAAGGTCATTGAGAATCTGAAGATCTGCAACCGTGCGGCCCTTCTCTGATAAAGGCCGTGAGATATAGAAAGGAAGTATTGAACATGAGCAAACATGCATTGATTACAGGTATTACAGGACAGGACGGTTCCTATCTGGCTGAGCTGCTGCTGGAAAAGGGCTATGAGGTTTATGGCATCATGCGCCGCAAGAGCGTTGTGGACTACGGCAACGTGGAGCATCTGAAGGATCGCATCCACTTTATCTATGCAGATATGACAGACGAGATCTCCCTGATCTCTGCTATGAGAATCTCCCAGGCAGACGAGGTATATAATCTGGCTGCACAGTCCTTCGTGGCTACCAGCTGGGAGCAGCCCATGGCCACCGCTGAGATCGACGCAGTGGGCGTTACCAAGATGCTGGAAGCCATTCGTGTGGTAAAGCCGGAGGCTCGCTTCTATCAGGCGTCTACCTCTGAGATGTTCGGTCTGGTTCAGGAAATGCCTCAGACAGAAAAGACCCCCTTCTACCCGAGAAGCCCCTATGGCGTTGCAAAGCTGTATGGCCACTGGATCACCAAGAACTACCGTGAAAGCTATGGCCTGTATGCATGCTCCGGTATTCTGTTCAATCACGAATCCGAGCGCAGAGGTCTTGAATTCGTGACCCGTAAGATCACAGACGCAGTAGCCCGAATCAAGGCTGGCGTTCAGGACTATATGGAGCTGGGCAACATGGATTCCAAGCGGGACTGGGGCCACTCCAAGGACTATGTACGGGCCATGTGGCTCATGCTCCAGCAGGAGACACCGGATGACTATGTTATTGCAACGGGCGAGACAAGAACTGTCCGTGAATTCGTGGAGATCGCCTTTGGTCATGTGGGCATTGCCGTTCAGTGGCAGGGAAGCGGCGTAGATGAGATCGGTATCGATGCAGCTACGGGCAAGACCATCGTAAAGGTGAATCCGAAGTTCTTCCGTCCGGCCGAGGTGGATGTGCTGCTGGGCAATCCGGCCAAGGCGGAGGCGGCTCTGGGCTGGAAGCGGGAGATCTCCTTCTCTCAGCTGGTTGAGCGCATGGTAAAGAATGATGTGGCTCTGGTTGAGAAGGAGAAAGTAAAGGCTCTGGCTGAATAAGGTGTAAAGCCTTTTTGAACCAGCAATGCTGGTGTAGGTCGACTCCCCGCAGTGCAGGCGATGTCATCAACTTAAGCAGGTATAATAGGCTGTTGTGCCGAAAAAGCCTTTGAAAGCCTCCCCTTAGCAAGGGGAGGGGGACCGCAGCTTGCTGCGGTGGAAGGGATTGTAAGCAGCGAGTAAGCTTGCAGCTTGCTGTTCTGCTTGCAATCCCCTCAGTCGTCACTTCGTGCCGACAGCTCCCCTTACTAAGGGGAGCCTTTCACGATTACCTTAAGTGGATGACATTGACAGTGCAGGGAGATGTCATCGAAGCGGACAGAGGGACGGACTCGTTGAAAGGGACGAGGTGTCCCGGATGGCTGTACAGCAGCCATGATAAAGTAAAGGAGGGACGAGATGAAGATCGCATTTGACGCACTGCCCCTGATCAGCGAGCGCATGACAGGCATTGGCTATTGTCAGGCCGGGCAGATCCAGGCGCTGACCGCACTGCATCCGGAGGAGGAGTATGTGCTTCAGTTCTTTGCAGCAGGCGATGGTGCAGAAAAACGGCAGCGGCTGAAGGCCTATGAAAAGGCCCACGTGGAGATCCGGCAGGGAAAATGCTCCGGCTATCTCTACCGGCTGGTGTCCAACTTTCTTCCCGTGCCCTACCGCTGCTTCTTCGGCAGCGATGCCGACGTGACCCACTTCTTCAATTATATCGTACCGCCGAAGGTGGACGGAAAGAAGATCGTTACAGTTCATGATATGGTATACAAGACCTTCCCGGAAACGGTCCGGGGACGGACACGATATATGCTGGAAACCGGACTGAAACGCTCCCTGAAGCGGGCCGACCTTGTGGTGACGGATTCGGAATTCTCCCGGACGGAAATCATCAAGTATTTTCCGTCGGCAGCAGAGAAGCTCCGGGTCGTGCCCTGCGGCGTGGACAGAAGCCGTTTCCATCCGGTGGAGAATCAGGAGCGCATAGAGGATGCCAAGCGGCAGCTGGGGCTGGAGGGAGAATATTTTCTCTATCTGGGGACCCTGGAGCCGAGAAAAAACCTGCGCCGCCTGATGCTGGCCTATGACCGGTTCCGCAAGGGGAAGGCCGACTACCCGAAAATGGTGCTGGCCGGCGGAAAGGGCTGGATGAATGAGGAGCTGTTTCGGGCGATCAGGGAGCTGGGACTGGAGCAGGATGTGCAGATGCTTTCCTATGTACCGGAGCACCTGCTGTGTGCGCTGATGTCCGGTGCGCTGGCCTTTGTGTTCCCATCGGTGTATGAGGGCTTCGGTATGCCGCCGCTGGAGGCCATGGCCTGCGGCGTTCCGGTGCTGACCACCCATGCGGCCTCTCTGCCGGAGGTGGTGGGAGACAGTGCGCTGATTTGCGACCCCTATCAGCCGGAGCAGATGACGGATCGTCTTGAACAGCTGTACCGGGACGCAAAGCTCCGGAAGGAGCTGCGTGAGGCGGGACTGCGCCGGGCCAGAATGTTCTCCTGGGAGAATGCAGCGGCCATGCTCTATGATGTATACCAGGAGGCCGTCTATGGCTGAGAATCAGAAATTACGGATACTGCAGGTGAATAAGGCCTATTTTCCCCACATCGGCGGAATTGAAAGCCTTGTGCGCACCTATGCAAGAGAGCTTCAGAAAAGACCGGACGCAGAGATGCAGGTGCTGGTCTGTCAGGCCAGGGGCCGGACTTCTCATGAGGTCATCGAGGGTGTTCCGGTTACCAGAGCCGGAAGCCTGGGGACGTATTTTTCCTGTCCCTTGTCCTTTTCCTTCTTCCGGTACTTCCGGAAAATGGCAAAGCAGGCCGATGTGATTTTGTTTCACATGCCCTTTCCCCTGGGAGATCTGGCGTGCCTTCTCTCCGGCTATAAGGGGAGAGTGGTGCTGGCGTGGCACAGCGATGTAGTCAAGCAGAAAAAGCTGCTTTTGTTTTACAGACCCATCCTTCGGCGGTTTCTGCGCCGGGCGGATGTGATCCTCACGGCCACACAGGGACATATTGACAGCTCTGCATTTCTTCCGGAATACAGGGAAAAATGCAGAGTGATACCCTATGGCCTGGATGCAGAAGCCTATCTCCGGGCCGGGAGAAGGCCTGTGCTTACAGAGCGGCTGCATGATAAAAAGGCCGTCAAGGTGCTGTTTACAGGGCGGCTTGTCTATTATAAAGGTGTGGAGGTTCTGCTCAGGGCCTTTGCAAAGGTAAAGGGCTGCGAGCTGTTTCTGGTGGGAACTGGTGCGCTGGAGGGATCTCTCCGGGAGCAGGCAGAGCGTTTGTCCCTTCCGGTGCATTTTTTGGGTGTACTGCCTGATGAGGAGCTGAAGGCGGCCTTTGCGGACTGTGATCTGTTTGTGCTGCCATCGGTGGCCAACAGCGAGGCCTTTGGCATCGTTCAGCTGGAGACCATGGTCTATGGAAAGCCTGTGATCAACACGGCTTTGCCTACCGGCGTGCCCTTTGTCAGTCTTCATGGAAAGACAGGGCTTACTGTACCCCCGGAGGATGCGGATGCACTGGCTCAGGCCATTCAGCAGCTTGCCGACAGCCCGGAGCAGAGAGCGGTATACGGCCGGGCGGCGGCGGCCCAGGTAGAGCAGGAATTTTCGGAAAAGAATGTACTTGAACAGCTGTATCAGGTACTGAAGCAGAAAGGCGAAGGCATATGAAAGCATTGATTATCGGGGCAGCCGGCTTTGTGGGTCGGTATCTTGCACGGCATCTGGCCGGAGATCTGCACTGGGAGACGGCGCTGACCAAGCTTCCGGCGGAGAAGCTGGCGGATACGGACTGCCCGGTATATGATCTGGATATTCTCAGGCCGGAGGAGATCGTTTCCCTTCTGGAGACGCTGCGCCCGGATGTGATCTTCCATCTGGCGGCGCAAAGCTCTGTGGCGGTATCCTGGAAAAAGCCCCAGATGACCGCAGCGGTGAATGTGACCGGATGTCTCAATCTCCTGGAGGCCGTACGGAGCATGGAGGGGTATGCGCCCCGGATTCTGCTCATCGGCTCCGGTGAGGAATATGGCCATCTGCCAAAGGGCGTGACGCTTGTTTCTGAGGAGACACCCGTTCATCCGGGAAATCCTTATGCAGTAACCAAGGCCGCCCAGAATATGTTCGGGCATCTTTATGCAAGAGCCTACGGCATGGATATCATCATGGTGCGTGCCTTTAATCATATCGGTGCCGGTCAGTTGCCCCAGTTCGTGGCAGCGGATTTTTGCAGGCAGGCGGCTCAGATCGTCTGCGGAAAGAGAGAAAATGTCATCCGCACAGGCAATCTTTCAGCCAGAAGGGACTTTACCGATGTGCGGGATGTGGTGAGAGCCTATGGTCTGCTTGCACAGAAGGGTCAGGCCGGCGAGACCTATAATGTAGGAAGCGGCCGGAGCATTGCCATTGAGGAGCTGCTCAGGGAGATCATCCGTCAGAGCGGCGCAGAGATCCGGACGGAAACCGATCCGGCCCGGATGCGCCCGGTGGATCTGCCGGAGATCACAGCAGATATTTCAAAGCTGCAAAGAGACACAGGCTGGCTGCCGGAAATTCCCCTGGGACAGACGCTGAGGGAAATGCTGGACGGCTTTATAGAGGAGATAAAGGAGGAGGCATAAATGAGTCAGAATGAGGAGCAGATGAGAGAAGCCCGTGTGATCGTGGAAACCTACTCGGAGGAGCTGTCCTCGGTGACAAGCAGTCCGGGTATGGTTCTGGTACATAAATTCGGTGAGCGGCAGAATGCCTACAACCGCAGTGTGGAAATGCGTGTGCAGGCCGTACAGGCTGTATGCCGCCGGTTTCAGTGCGAGATCAACGAGCTTCAGGAGGAGAATATCCGCCTGCAGGCTCAGTTGAAGCTGGAGCAGGACCGGACCCGGGAGCTTTTTGAGCGTATGGCGGCGGACATGAAGGTGATGAAGGCAGAGATCAACAAGCTGCGGATGTACACCAAGCTGAATACAGCGGCGATTGACAGAATGACCAATGGAAATGAGCCGGATGAGGCCGGTGATGAAGCAGAAAAAGGCGAATAATGGAAACGGCCATGGACAAATCGGGTGTGCATGGCTGATTTTGTGTATAGATTGTTATTATACTGAGAAGATGGATAGAATATTTTTGAAAAAATGTGGAATGTCTTGACTTCTGCTCTGTGCATATGCTATAATGTTTTTGTGCATATACCAGCGGCTTTTGTGGATTTATACGCATGATGCACAAAAGGAGTCTATCGTGTGGAAAACAGACCGGCCGCTGTGATATACATAAAGCAGTCCCGCCCTCTGAGAAATATAAGGTGCAGATGCGCTGCATGACGCAGAGGGATCCAATTTATTCTGTCGGCCTGGGCATGCGGACTGCATGCAGACAGTGAAAGACAGGCAGTCATTTTAAAGGAGGTTTTTTTATGACAACAAACGGCAGCACAACTGTCAGAAAACGCAGCATGTGGAAGCGCGTACTCAGCGTATTCCTGGCTTTACTGACACTGGTATTGTGCATTCCGGCAGTTCCGTCCGCAAATATGACAGCGGATGCGTTCTGGGGCTTTATGCCCGGCTGGAACAACTGGTTTGGCTGGAGCGGTCCGAACGTTCTGACCAATGCCACAGTAAAATTCAAGGACGCCAATAATACAGTTATCGGCGAGGTGGATTCAGGCGAGACCTTCAAGCTTGTAATCACCATCAGTGGTAACAACGTACATCAGCGTCCCAACGGCGGCAGTACAAATTACCGTATTGAGATTACGGACTCCAATCTGCTGCTGACAAACTTCAGAAACGACGGTTTCTATAATGGCGCAAAATATAATGGCTATAAGCTGACGTATGATGAAGCCACAGGAAAGCGTTATATTGATTTCAGCATCCGGAATGGTTCTACCAAGACCATTCAGCTGAGTGCGAAGTTTGCAAACGGTATTACCGAGCCGCATACTTCTACTGTGAAGCTGATCGACAGATCTACGAATAAGTCTGTTTCTGGTTCGATCAAGGTAAATGCTGAGTTCAACTGGAAGGACAATAAGGCGAAGAATGTAACGGAGCTTCAGTCTTCGGATTTTGAAAATGGCAGCATTCAGTACACACTGTCTGCATCCCCGAACTATGTTTCGGACGGTACGGGCGAAGTATGGGCTACTGGTCTGCTCTTTACAGATACGATCGAGCTGACAAGCGATCCGGCAGGTTCTCTGTCCTTTGTAAGTGACACTGCTGTTAAGAATGCGCTGTCTATTCCGGGTGTGACCATTGAAGATGTGAAGCTGACAGGTTCTACAACTGCGGTTGTGACCTGGAGAGTAGCCAGCACAAATGTTGACAGTTCGGGCAAGCCTTATGCAGAGATGGACGCTTTCAATAAGACAGCGACTCTGAATCTGAGCTGCATTGATGTAAATGAGGATACGTTTAATTCCGGTACGCTGAGCAATACCCTGAATGTCAAGGCTATGACCTACAGCAGCAGCTCTGGAAACACTGATGCAGAAAAGTATATTTATGATCTGGGTAGCAAGAAGGTTTCTGTACCTGTAAAGACCAATCCGGCCAAGTTCGACCAGATCTCAAAGATACTGGATGCTACAAAGTCCGGCGTAGCTACACCGGATTATAGTACCAGAGGCTACTTCATGGCAGGAGACACTGTGGTGTTCCTTGTAAAGGCAAAGAACACTGGCGGCAAGACCGGCTCTGTGACTCTGGTTGATGATGTAAATGCAAAGCTGACCTATGAAGGCCTGGAGTACAGCAAATATGAGACATGGGGCTCAATTGCGCCCAGCAGTGTATCCGACAGCAGCAATGATGTTACGATTGAATATAACAGTGTTCCGGGCGGCCAGGAGGTCGGCGTATATCTGTACTATAAAGTAACTGACGCTGTAACGGCGGATGCAAATATTCCGAATACGGTAACCATCAAGGACTCAAACTATTCTGCAACAGCCTATGCTCCGGTTAAGGTTTCGAGTCCGAGTATCTCTGTAACAAAGAGTGCAAGTACATATTCCATCATCTCTGGTACAGATACAGATATTACCTATCGTATCGTTGTCAGCAACAATGGCACAGCAGATCTGACAAATATTAAATTGACAGATGAGCTGGACAGCTTTATTGGTACATCCACAATAACCTCCGGCAAGGTTTCCTGGGTATACAGCAATAACAGCCAGAGTGGTGAGATCGATCTTGCGAATCTGAGCGATACTGCGTCTGGAAACCTGTTCCCCAGTGATGTTTCAACACTGAAGCCGGGTGAATATGTTACCTTTACGATTGTTGCAAAGACCAATTCTCCGTCTGATGCGGATGGCTTTGCCAACACTGTAGATGTAAGCGGTACAGGTGTGGGAGATGTAAGCGGTACAGGTGCGGGCAAAACAGTAACAGACAGAGCTGCAACGCCCAACATTACGGTAAAGGATTTAACAGCGAATGTAGCTTCCTCCAAGTCCGGTTACTTTATGGTAGACGGTCAGCAGATGAGCAGCTACCAGGTTGGTAAGAACGGTGCTACCGCAGTATTCGTGATCAACGTATACAACAGCGGTGATGCAACTGCAACCAACATCCAGGTTACAGATGAACCTGTTGCAACGGGTATTTATAGTGGTGCAACTGTATCGTACTCCGATGCGAGCCTTGTGACACAGAACTCCGCAGGCAACTGGACGATTTCCAGCATCGAGCCGGGTAAGTCTGTTCAGATCACGATCAAGAAGGACTTTACAGATAGTGAGCTGGCTGATTATGAAAACACCGGTCTGTCCAATAAAGCTACTGTAACGCATAATGGTACTTCTTCGACTCCGGAAGCATCTCTGTCGGTAAAGCCGGGCAGTGTAGATATCGGTTTCCACAAGTCTGCACTTCTGGGCTACTATATCAAGGGTCAGAATACAGCGGTTCAGGAGCTGTTTGAGATTACTGCAACCAATAATGGTACAGTAGCGGCTGAGGGCTTTACGATCAAAGATACTGTAGATACAAGCAAGTTTGAGAATGTATCCTATAAGTACAGCACAGACGGCGGCAGCACATGGAAGGATGCTTCTGCGTGGTCTGATGTCACCTCTGCCATTACGAAGCTGGAAGCTGGTCAGACTATAAAGATCAAGATCCTGGGCGGCATCAAGGCTGATGTAACAGGCACAGTGGAAAACACCGCTTCCTACAGTTACACAGGCGGCACAGGCGGCAGCTCTACAGCGTACATTTCTGAGAATAAGTTCAGCATGGGTGAGTTTAAGAAGGAAGCCAGCCCGACCTCTGTTGACATCAACGGCGGTGAGTCTGTAAGTTTCAAGCTGACCTATACTAAAACAAACAAGCTGGGTACAGTTGTATTCCCGATCACATTCACAGACACACTCCCGGAGGATCTCCCGGCTGGTGCGCTGAGTCTGGAAAGCGTATCGATCACAGTGGACAGCGGCACAGCCGAAACACTGGATGAAAGTGCGTACACAGTGAATGGCAACGTCCTGACCTATATCCACACGGGTGGTGTAGACAGTAGCGCAGTCCTGACCATTACCTATAAGGTGAATACACTGGTGGATTATGCGGATTCGTCATTCACCAACAATGCGGATGCCACCATCCAGGGTACAACCAAATCGGACAGCGCAACCGTTTCTATCGTAGACAAGAACGCCATGAAGGTGGACAAGTTTGCGAAGATGGACGGCAGCCTGACGGAAGTTCCGGATAAGATGGATTCCAGTGTTATCGACGAGCTTCCAGAGTATGTAGGCTATGCGACAGTTCTTACAAACTATATTACAATCACCAACACCTCCTCAAAGCCGTGGAATACACTGAATATCTATGATGTTATTAATGGCTATTACGAGGGCGGCGGCGAAATTGGAAGCGATTTCAATTTTAATGTATATGTTGCAGCCGTAAGTGGAAGTGATGTAATTTCATTGGGTGATACATATACCTCCATCAGAGATGACTACGATGGACAGTATGGTGTTAAATACAACACCCAGAAGAATTATAGTGTTACCTTTGCGACTGAGAAGGGTAATTGGAACGCAGCGCAGATGACAGATGATAATGTTTTTACCATCAACATTACATCTGATTCTACGGTTCTTGAACCGCGCGGTTCTGTTACATTTGCATATCAGATCAAGACCTACAAGGTGCCCTATAACTTTACTGATAATAAGTTCACGGGTGGCAGCAATACCGTATATGCAAGTTATGGCGGTAAAGTAGAAGATCTTAAAAATGCAGGCGAAGACTATTATTTCAGAGATAAGGTAGAATTCCTTGCAGGTTCCCCTGTTCTTGTAAAGTCTGTTACAAAGACCGAGCCAGAACCCAACGACGCACAGACACAGCTCACATACACTGGATTTGATGTAAGTTACAGTGGCAGTGAAGGAAGCAAGAACGGTAATGTTTTCGACGACGTTTCTGACGGCCTTACTGAAACTGATCTAGGTGATGATTACGTATATAATTATGCGATTATCCTCGACAACAACTCTAGTTCGGCTACCAGCTATGACGATTCCTATACATTCAAAATCAATGATGCAGTTCCGGAGGGAATGAAAATTGTTGATGGTTCTCTGCATGTATATCCTGTAGCGAACAAGAGCTATAAAAATGGAGTAATCATGGATTCAACAGGCTATTCGGTTGCTTCCACATACATTGAAATTTCAAACCTTACTGTAAATGTGCAGAATATAGTAAGTGGCAGCATAGATCAAGGAGATGTTGTATATGAATCTTGCGAATATGCACATTATGTTGAATATAATGAGGATGGTACTGTATCGGCAATAGTAATCAAGGATACAGCGTTTGATGCGGGTACAAGTATTGCTGTAGTGTATCAGCTTGAATTTACTGATACTGAGAAAGCAGATCTTGTAGCTGCTCAGAATAACAAAGAAACCATTCACGAGGTATACAGGAATGTTGCGACAGCCGATATATATAAGGATTATGGTACGGGTAGCTCCTCTAAGATTTTCACCACAGCTGAAAATGATGCGATTGTTACTCTGCACCAGAAGTCCATCGCTCCGGGTGTAGGAAAGTCTGCTGAAACCAATGAAAACATTCTGATGCCGGATGGAAACAAGAGCAGCGGTGCGCTGTGGACTGTGACCGTTCAGAATGGTGACGGCAGCGAAAAGTATAAAGTCGGTGAAGAAGAAGAGCTGTACACCCTTACCGGCTATACCATCACAGATGTTCTGACAGATGGCAACACCTATTACGGCAGTGCTTATGAGGATGGTATTCCGAGCTCTTATGAGTACACAGCGGATTCTATGAAGGCGTCCTATGAAATTTACAATCTGGGAACGGATGGCAAGAAGACAGGAACCGCTGTTAAGAAAGGCACGATCGCTGCGACATTGGCATCTGATGGCTCAACAGTAGCTGCACCCACCTCTGAAAATATCTGTTTTGTTGCAACGGAGGATATGGCTCTTGCTCCGAATCAGTGCATCGAGATCACCTTTGCAGCTTCCCCGGCGGAAGAAAAGGAGATTGACGGTGAACTGTTCTGGGTTCCTGAAAAGGGCGATGTAACCAATACAGTCAGTGTAAAGTTCGATCAGGGCTTTTCTGAGGACAGTGTTCTCAAGGGTGATTATAAGGGCGACAAGACCATCGAGGCTTCTGCTACACACCAGATCGGTGGTATGAAGACACAGTCGTATAAGACCATTGAGTATAAGAACTATTCGTCTATTGCGAATTATACAACAGGCAAGAAGATCAAGCTGGATGACGGAACAGAGCTGGAGGATACAACGTCCTGGACTGGTTTCGGTGACATGTATGAGCATGCAGCTCCGTTTGATAGCTCTACCACTCTTTCCAACAACTATGTTCAGGGTAAGCAGAATGATCTGGTTTACTATACACTGAATGTAAAGAACGATTCTTCAACAAATCCTCTGGAAAACTTTGTAATTATCGACCGTCTGCCGTATATCGGTGACGTAGGTCTGGTATCTGGTCGTGTAAGAGGCTCTGTTTTCCCGGTAACTCTGAAGCCGGATACCATTAGGGTAACCGTTGGCAATAATGATGTTCGTAGGGATGTTACAGATGAGGTAACCATAACCTTTTCCGACAGCACAGCGGTTCTGACAGAGTTCGATACTGACTGGATCGGTCAGAATGGTGCTATGGTATGGCAGTCTGCCTATGACAGCTCCATGAAGAACTTCCGTATGATGTTCGATCCCAGCATTACTGTTGGTGCAGGTGAGACCGTTCTGGTTGAATTCTGCGGACTTGTTCCGGCTTATGTGGAGAAGACCGGCGAGGAAAACTGCGCATGGAACAGCTTTGCATATGCCTATAAGAGCTCGAATCCGAGAACGGGTCTGAACGCAGATGATGTTATGATCTCCGAGCCGGCTCAGGTTGGTGTATGGGTTGACATTAACGAAGATTCTGCAAAGATTGATGTAAATAAGACCTATGTAACCAATTCCGACAAGGATAATACCTTCTACTTTGCACTGTTCAGAGCAGCGACGGATGCAGATGCTGAGGAGAATATTCAGACCATCGGCGAGAACAAGTACGTAATGTACAGTGTACCTCAGTCCCTGACACTGAATGCTGCAACAGAGGGTCTGGCTGTGGCTGCGGATGATTCCGACATGAAGCAGGTAACCGGTACGGTTTCCTTCAATAATCTGCTCACCGATGAATCGCTCTATGTATTCGAGGTAGACGCACACGGCAAGATCCTCAAGTCTGCTGTGGAGCAGGAGGTTTACTACGGCTCCGGCGACTCTCAGGTAGAATTTACAGAGGGTAATCTTGCAAGCCTGGGTAATGTGCTGGATGCCTTTAAGACTACTGCAAATACGTTCTGGGATGCCAATAATGGTTATGCGTATACATTGAATGGTGATTCTGCTTATTACAGCCTGTCTGGAAGTGGCAATGATTCTAGCATTACAATCACAGGTGCTGCTGCTGCTGAGGGCAATAAAATTACCATAGCCTTGGCAGAGAGTGAAACTGGAAATATTACAATTACGCAGGGCGACAACGTGAAAAGCGTTGCATTGAGTTCTACAACGCCTTGCGAGTATACTTCTTCAAGTGATGAAGATATTACCATCGCAAAGCCTGCCACTATTAATAATATGCCTGCTTTGGATATCACAGCAAGTAAGCCCGCTGACGATCTGATTGTCGACATCACCGACAAGACAAAGGTTGGAACACTTGCCGCTACCAAGAGCTTTGTTCCGGCAGTGGATGGCGCAAAGGATACTTTCTACTTTGCCGCATTCACATGGGATGAAACCAATCAGGTATATGTGAAGTCCCCGTATGCTGAGGTTCAGTCTCTGACCCTCCAGGGTAAGATGGCCAACGATGCAGAAAATGCGGTTACAGGCGTGATCCGCTTTGAGAATCTGCCGGTAACAGATGAGGGTATCACATACTACATTCTGGAAACAGATGCAAAGGGCAACCTTACAAGAACCGTTCCGGCTCCGTCTGCTGATAGCAGCGAGCAGGCTTACATAAGTGAATCTGTAAGCGGCACGATCTATAAGGTAACCAGCACTGCTGGTATCAAGCTCACTGCAACAGACAATGAGAGCCTGGATGCATATAAGATCAGCAATACCGAGGCTTACAGTATTGCAGTTACCAAGGAGTGCGCTACTGAAGGCGGCGAATTCCAGGTTGCTGTATATCAGCTGAATCAGCAGATGGATGGTGACACACCGGCTGTTGACGATGACGGCGAACCGATCTATGAGGACGCTTCTGATATCAACAACTTCACCAGAGTTTCTGAGGTTTATACCATCAAGAGCGGCGAGACTATCCGCATTCCGCTGGATAAGGCTGGCGAGTACTATGTATTCGAGGTTCAGGGCGACGGAAATAATAACTATGTTCCGATCGAGCACAATGGTACATTCGGCGATTACACCGTTCAGTATCCCAATGGCGTAGAGGTACGTGACGTTGCGGCTGAAGGTGAAGTCGATGCAGAGTATGAGGTATACTATGTTCCTACAACTGTGAACGATACCGAAAACAAGGGCAGCGTTACGATCAGCAACGTACAGAGCACAAAGCTCCAGCCGAAGCTGACCCTGACCAAGCTCCTGACCCTGACTGGCGTAGGTGCCATCACAGAGGGTTCTACAAGCGACATGAAGTTCGGTCTCTATACCGTACAGCATAATAGCGACGACACAAGTGAGTATGTTCCTGTGAAGGATGCTTCTGGTAATCATATCACTACAACACTGGCTATGGGTGATATTGAAATGTCCGGCGATGGTGCAATTGCACAGGAGAAGGAAATCCTCCTTCCGGAGATGGATAGCACCAATCTGGAACCGATCACATACTATCTGTTCGAGATGAATGGAGACGATCCGGTAAGCACCGGCGGTGTTGTTGATGTTGCCATTAACAATGGCACGGCTGAAAAGACCTATAAGGCTGTTGTAAACTATGGTACTGGCGACGGCGCAATTATCGTTGTTGACGCTGCAGAGCTGAATCCGACTGCTGTAATTGAGAATAAGATTACAACAAATGCCGAAATCAGTCTCAGCAAGTGGTCAGAAGATGGTAGTGTTCTGTCTGGTGCAAAGATGCAGCTCACAGGTGCATTTACAGAGGTAACTGTTGGCAAGGGTTATACAGCAGGTACTTCCGCAGATGAACTGACTGAAGGTCAGTACTTCATCAACGCAGACAATGACATTCTGACATGGGTAACCAATGGTACTGACCTTGTACTGAGCGGTACTCAGTCCAAGCTGAGCGGTGAGTATAAACTTACTGAGGTAGAGGCTCCGAAGGGCTACGGTAAGATTATTGGTGAGATCGTCTTCAATGTGAAGGACGGTCTGATCGAAGAAGCTGGTACAACTGCAGAGGATAATTCCTACCAGATCCTGGCAACCTCTGTTTCTGTATCGGATAAGATCGTCAAGAACGTTGTTATCAGCAAGATGGATATGGCAGGCAGCAAGGAAATCCCTGGAGCTGCTATGGAATTCAGCAAGCTAACAGTAGATGCTGAAATGAAGCCTACTGAAGATACAACCTTTGAGACCATCAAGTGGACATCCGACAGCACAGCCAAGACACTGGATGATGAACTTAAGGAAGGCTATTACCTCCTCCATGAGGAAACCGCTCCGGACGGCTATGCAGTCGCAACCGATATCTATGTATTCATCGAGGGCAATGCGGTAAAGGCTCAGTATGAGCTGAAGGACGGCAAGCTGGTTGAGATGGGTACTGCATCCAATCTGGATACAGCAAACAACAAGATCATCATGAAGGATGCACCTTCTGTTGTAAACATCAGCAAGATGGATGTAACAGGTCAGAATGAAATCGCCGGTGCTGCCCTGAAGCTGACCGGTACGCCCACAGATACAACCAAAACCATCGACTGGGCGGCTATTGCGGAGCAGTATGCAGATACCCACGAAATGACGGTCGTTACCGAGAGCGGAAAGAACATCGGTGTTGAGTGGAAGTCCATCACTGGTACAGGCGCTGAAGTGAAGCTCGAGGGTCTGCTCAACGGCAGCTATACACTGTCCGAGACAGCAGCCGACACGACCAACAATACCTTTGAAGCAAACGACACAGACAAGACCAAGTATGAGGTTGTTGAAAGCGACCTGACATTTGATATCGTAAACGGCGAAGTTACAAACACCGAGTCTGACGATCTGAAGAGTGAAGCTGATGCCGATTCCAAGGACAGCTATTACATCTGGAACGCAGACAATGCAGAGTCTATCATCGTAGCAGACGCTGAGTATGTACCGACTGCTGACGTTGAGATCAGCAAGAAGGCTCTGAATGATGAGGGTGAGGAGACTGATCTCCCGACGGGCGCAACCGATGCACAGTTTGAGCTGAGCGTGGCCACTGGCGAGGGTTATGAAAATAACACCGCAAGTCTGGAAGGCGTAGTTGTAGATCAGACACCGGATGTTGCTGACGATACAGCAAATAACAAGACTGCATCTGACGGCAAGATCACCTTCACAGGCAATGAAACAAAGGTCACAGGTCTGAAGGACGGCACTTACAAGCTGAAGGAAATCACAGCTCCGGATGGCTACACAGTTGTTTCCGAATTCACCTTTGTAATCACGGATGGTAAGGTTGATACAACCAAGACTGTATCTGTAACAGACGGTGATGTTAAGCTTGAAGCAGGCAAGATCACTGTAATGGATGAGATCTCCAAGATCGTGATCGACAAGAAGGCTGTCGGCGGCGTAGAGATTCCGGCCGAGGCTGGCGATGCAAAGTTTGAGCTGAGCGTTACATCAGAGGATACAACTCTGGACGGCGTTATCTTCCAGAATGTTGTAACCAGCGAAGAAGGCGCAGCAACAACCACATACGGTAATAAAACAGCAGGCGACGATGCAACAAGCTTTACCTATAAGGGCAATGCTGTAACGATCGTTGGCCTGAAGGACGGCAGCTATAAGCTGGAAGAAACCGTTGCTCCGGATGGTTATGAGACGATCTCTGCGTTTACCTTCACAGTTGAGAACGGTGAGATCACAACCAATAATGCTGAAACAAACGGCAGCGTTACAGTTGAGGGTAATACAGTTACCATCGAAGACAAGCAGCAGTCCTCTATCACCGTAAGCAAGCGGGATCTGAACGCAGCAGAGGATACAGATGCAAAGGTAAACGCAACCTTTAAGCTGAGCGTGGATGACGTTACAGATAACACCGCAAGTCTGGAAAATGTAACCATAAATGGTACAAAGGCCACTGTTGGCGAAGACGGCACGATCACCTTCGAAGGCTCTGATACAGCGATCACAGGTCTGAAGGACGGTACGTACAAGCTGTCTGAGATCGCAGCAGAAGGCAACTATGTAACCGTATCTGATTTCACATTCACGATTGAGAACGGTGAGCTGGTGTCCAAGGATACCATCTCCGAAACAAACGGTGATGTTGTATTTGACGCTGCAACAGGTACCATCACAGTCAAGGATGCAAGAAAGCTTGAGATCAGCAAGAAGGAGCTGGGCGCAGAGAATGCTCCGGTTGATCTGGATGCAAATGCAACTGCGGCTGAGTTCCAGCTGAGTATTGACAGCACTGTTACTGACAATACAGCAAGCCTGGAAGACCTGTATATAGGCGATGAAAAGGCTGTTGTTGAGAACGGCGTGATCACCTTCACAGGCAATGATGTAACGATCATCGGTCTGAAGGACGGCACATATAAGCTCCACGAGGAAACTGCTCCGAATGGCTATCTGACCGTAACCGACTTTACCTTTACGATCGAGAATGGTAAGGTAAAGGAGACTGGAACTACAGCGCTCACAAACGGTGCAGTCCAGTATGAGGATGGCAAGATCACTGTAATGGATGAGAGAAAGTCCATCACTGTGAGCAAGCGTGACTTTGCAGATGCTGAAAAGGCTCTGGAAGCTACATTCGAGCTGAGTGTGGCAGCGGGTGTTACAGACAACACTGCAAGTCTGGATAGCGTAACAGTAAGCGATACAAAGGCAACTGTAGCAGCGGACAAGATCACCTTCACAGGCGAAGATACTACAATTGAAGGCCTGACAGATGGTACTTATCAGCTGAAGGAAATCGCTGGTCCGGATGGCTATGCAGTTGTTTCCGCATTCACCTTTGTAATCAAGAACGGCAAGGTTGACACAACCCAGACCGTATCTGTAACAAACGGCGTAGTTACGCTGGAAGCTGGCAAGATCATTGTTCTGGATCAGAAGAAGATCTCCATCAATAAGGAAGGTCTGGGGTCTGACGGAACAACAAAGGTTGAGCTTGCAGAGGACAACGATGCTACATTTGTACTGAGCGGCGATGACCTGAGTGATGTAACTGCCGGCGGAAAGAAGGATGATGACAAGGACAATAAGATCACCTTCACAGGCAATGATGCAGATATCGCTGGTCTGAAGGCGGGTGTTACTTACGAGCTTGAGGAAACCGTTGCTCCGGATGGATATACCGTTGTTTCCAAGTTCAAGTTTACTGTTGACGAAAGCGGCAGCGTTACACTCGTAGATGCTGAAACGAATGGCAATGTAAGCACAGACGGCAAGACTATTACCATCAAGGATAACATCTCTCAGATCCAGATCGATAAGAGCGATGTTACAGGTGAGAAGGAAGTTGTTGGTGCGACTCTGACTCTGACCGGCGGCCCGACTGGCATCGACTGGACCGAGATCGAGGATAACAACACAGGTCTCACAGCAATCACAGGCGGCGTGCAGTGGACATCAGGCACAGATGCTCAGATTATCTATGGTCTGCCGGACGGCGAGTATACACTGGCTGAAACGGGTGCGGCAGATACCGACACCACATTCACCGCAGATGGTGTTGTTTACAAGATCATTGACAAGACCGTTGTCTTCACGATCACAAATGGTGAGATCCAGGCTGACACGATCAGCACAGAGGAAGCCAAGACGGAGAAGGATGAGACTGCAACAGGCGGCTATTACATCTATAATAGCACAGAGGATCAGAATCTCATCGTAGTATGCAATGCAGAAAAGCTTACAACTGTAAAGATCTCCAAGCAGGATATCACATCCGGTGAGGAAATCGGCGACGCTCACATCCAGATCCTTGACAAGAACAACAATAATGCAGTTGTTAAGGAATGGGATTCTGTAGAAGGTGAGAATAAGGAATTCGAGCTTCCGGCCGGCGACTACATCCTGAAGGAGACACAGGCTCCGGATGGCTATGTACTGTCCGAGGAAATCGAGTTCACAGTTAAGGATGGCAAGGTTGAATCCGAAAACCTGGAGGGCGGCGTAGTTGTCATGAAGGATGACTACACCAAGATCACTGTATCCAAGACAGCATCTGACACTGGGGAGGCTCTGTCTGGTGCGCTCATGGCAATCTTTGATAAGTCCAAGTACAATGCAACAGATCTTGAGACTGCAAAGAATGCGAGCGACGAAGCACTGACAGAATACCTCAATAAGAACGCTGCAAAGACTTGGACAACAGACGGTACAGCCAAGACCTTCGAGAAACTCCCGCTGGGCGAGTATGTAATCGTCGAAGTGAAGGCTCCGGAAAACTACAAGATCGCAACTGCGGTTGATGTAACACTGGCCGACCCGATTGCAACACAGAATGCGGATGCTAAGTATCAGCATGAGATCTCAATAGAAGATATTGCAGTCGGTGAGGAAACTGTAAAGATCGACAAGGTTGCCGTATTTGAAGCAGCTGGCGTAGAGGAAACCAAGCACGTTCCGGGTGCAAAGCTCCAGATCCTGGACGACGAGGGCAAGGTTGTCAAGGAATGGGATACCGATGGTACTGTTAAGGAAGTAGGCCTGAAGCCGGGTACCTACACACTCCACGAGGAAGCAGCACCGAGCGGCTATCTCGTAGCAAGTGATATTACATTTACCGTGGTTGAAGGCGGCGAAATCACCGTTACCAGTGCAACTGGCAAGGCTGAGGACGGCACCATCACCATGACGGATGACTACACCAAGGTATATATATCCAAGGTGGATGTTACAGATAACACCATTCTCCTGGACGGCGCAGTGCTGAAGATCTTTGATCAGGCTGCATATAACGCAGCAAAGGCCGAGGGCGAAGAGGCTCTGAAGACCTTCGTTGACAATGCAGACAATGCGATCAGAACGATGGAGACCGTTGGCGGCGAGGTAACCAAGGTGGAAGCGCTCCCGGCTGGCAACTATGTTCTGGTTGAGATCACCGCTCCGGAGGGCTACACTGTAAATACAGAGGCTGTAGAATTCTCTGTAAAGATCACAACAGATGAAACCACAGGCGTTCAGACATCTGAAATCGTCGAGGTTACAATGAAGGATAGCAAGTCTGAGATCGTGATCAGCAAGGTCGACATCGATGAGACCTCTACACTGGTTCCGGGCGCAGCTATGAAGCTGACCGCTCAGAATACAAATACAGATCTGTCTGCAATCGCTGTGGACGGCCGGACCGATCAGCCGGCTAAGCCTGAGAACAAGCACATTATCACATGGATCAGCACAACTGGTTCTGATACACTGGTTGGTCTGCCGGATGGCGTATACACGCTGGAAGAGACCATTGCTCCGGATGGTTATCTGCTTGTTACATCTGAATTCACATTCACGATCACAAACGGTAAGATCGACAAGACAACAGCAGGTGCAACCACTGCAGATTCGGACAACATCTCCAGTACAGTAGATTCCATTACTGTTAAGGACAAGATCACAGAAGTACAGATCGACAAGAAGGACATCTCCGGTGATGAGGAGGTTGCAGGTGCGACTCTGACCATTACCGGTGGCCTGACCGCTGAGCAGTGGGGAGCAATTGCAGAAAAGAATGACGTAGAGACTGTTACTGATACTACAGACGAAGGCACAGAAGTCGTTGCAGGTATCAAATGGACATCTACAACAGGCGGTGCGAAGACCATCAAGGGTCTGGCTATCGACGTAGAGTACACCCTGAAGGAAACCTCTGAGAACGGTGCAACATTCACGACCGAGGACGGCACGGTTTATGAGATCATTGAAACCGAGATGAAGTTCACGATCGATGAAAAGGGCGTTGTTACTGCAACAGGTACTCAGAGCACACACGAAGCAGTTGATTCTGACATCGAGGCTGCGGAGGGTGAGACTCTGAAGAACGGCTACTTCTTCAATGAATCCGAAAATGCAAACTACATTGAGGTCTGCGACGCAAGATACACCACAGTTGTGAAGATCTCCAAGCAGGATATCAACAGCACTGAGGAAATCGAAGACGCACACCTGAAGATCACAGATGGAGACGGCAATGTAGTTGAAGAGTGGGATTCTGTAAAGGATACCAAGCATGAAGTTACACTCCAGCCGGGTACATATACTCTGGAAGAGACCTTAGCTCCGACGGGTTATGTTAAGGCAGAGGCTATCACCTTCACTGTAAAGGAAGACGGTACCATTGAGGAATTCACTGATAAAACCGTTGTCATGAAGGATGACTACACCAAGGTTGAGATCGCCAAGGTAGATGAAAATGGTGATCTGCTCTCGGGCGCAAAGCTGGCTCTCTATGACGCTGATGCTTATAATCAGGCCGCAGCGGACGAGGCCACACTGGATGCATTCCTTGCAGACGAGGGTAACATTGCCAAGACGGCAGATGGTACGGCTGCATCCTGGACATCTGGTGAAGAGGTTCAGGTAATCGAAAAGCTTCCGCTGGGTAATTATTATCTGGTAGAGCTGGAGGCTCCGGAAGATTATCAGACCGCAGCTCCGCAATACTTCTCTCTGACGGAAGGCACGACGACTTCAACAGATGAAGCAGGCGAAGAAACAACAACAAAGAACTATCAGGTTTCTGTAAAGATGGCAGACGCACCCAAGGGCAGCGTGATCATCAGCAAGGTTGCTGTATTTGAAGCAGCTGGCGTAAAGGAAACCAGAAATGTTCTGGGTGCACAGCTCCAGATCCTGGACGAAAATGGCGCTGTTGTTACCATGGACGAAACAAAGTGTGAGTGGACAACAGACGGCACAGACAAGTCCTTTAAGCTGGATGCAGGCACTTACACACTCCACGAGGAAGCAGCACCGAGCGGCTATCTCGTAACAAGTGATATTACCTTCAATGTAGAAGAAGACGGCAGTGTAACAGTAGATGGCGAAACTCAGAAGAACAACACCATCGTTATGACGGATGACTACACCAAGGTATATATCTCCAAGGTGGATGTTACAGATAACACCATTCTCCTGGACGGCGCAGTGCTGAAGATCTTTGATCAGGCTGCATATAACGCAGCAAAGGCCGAGGGCGA
>JAFUQX010000025.1 GCA_017472145.1 Ruminococcus sp.
ATTTCCATTTATTGTATCTCCTATCTATAGTATACACCTTTTTATTTATGAAGTCAATATAACAACTATACAAAAAGTGAGCGAATCGTTTGTACCGATTACACAAAAAAGACTGCCGGAATGGATACCGACAGTCCTTTTGTTTAAATATTCATTTATTCCTCATTGGGATCTGCACTCTCACCCATGCGGATGGCCTTCAGTACGATGGCACATTCCAGACGCTTCTTCTCGATCTCACAGGACATCCGGTGGGCCTTCCGGGTGTCGCCTGCATACTGATAATTATTGGCGTTGCAGCCGCCGCTGCAATAGAACTTCGCCCAGCAGTCCCGGCAATCCGGCTTCGTGTAGATGTGCATTCTCGCAAAGTCCTTCTTCATCTCATAGTCAAAAGTGCCTTCATCGATGTTGCCCATCTTGTATCGCTCCTCGCCCACAAACTGATGGCAGGGATAGATATCGCCGTCCGGCGTGATGGCTACATAGTCATTGCCGCAGCCGCAACCTCTCAGACGCTTAATGGCACAAGGGCCCTGATCCAGATCCAGCATAAAGTGGAAGAAGTTGAACCGTTTTCCGGTCTTCTCATAATCCAGGATCTTCTGCATAAGCGTTTCGTATTCCTCAAAAATCACCGGCAGATCCTTCTCCGTCAGTGCATAGGGGTCAGTCGGCTTTGTCACAACCGGTTCTACAGAGATCTGGTCAAAGCCAGCCTCCAGAAGACTGAATACATCCTCAGAGAAATCCAGGTTGTACTTTGTATAAGTGCCGCGCACATAATACTCACCATCCCCGCGCTTCTCCACCAGCTCACGATAACGGGGCACGATCCGGTCATAGCAGCCCTTGCCATCCACACGCTTGCGCATACGGTCATTGACATCCTTTCGTCCGTCAATGGACAGAACTACATTGGACATTTCCTTGTTGATATAGTTGATCTTGTCCTCATCCAGCAGCATGCCATTCGTCGTGATGGTAAACCGGAAATGCTTGTTATATTCCTTCTCCTTGCTGCGGGCATATTCTACGATCTGCTTTACCACATCAAAATTCATCAGCGGCTCACCGCCAAAGAAGTCCAGCTCCAGGTTTTCTCTGTTTGCAGAATGGGTCAGCAGAAAATCGATTGCCTTCTTACCCGTCTCAAAAGTCATGAGCTTCCGGCCCTCGCCGAAATCTCCAGTGGATGCAAAGCAGTATTCACAGCGCAGGTTACAGTCATGGGCAATATTCAGACACATTGCCTTTATGGGAGATGCAACCGCTACCTCCGCATACTGCTCGTAGTCATCCTCCGAATAGAGAATACCGGCCTTGTGGGCCTCCAGCAGCTCCTCATAGCAGGAAACAATATCCTCCCGGCTGTAGAAACGACTCAGATTTTCAATGGCCTCCTCCGGACAGACCTCGGCCAGAGGCGGCTCGATATAGGCCAGCAGGTCATAGGTCAGATCGTCCACAATATGTACGCCGCCGCTGTTTACATCCAGCACCACATTATATCCGCACAGCTTATATTTATGAATCATAATGTATCACCTTTTCTCAATATAATAATGAAGAAAGGGACAGAACTTGTCCCTTTCCCCTGTACTGAGAATCCGCACACCTCAGGCATGCGGATTCTTTCTGATCATTCAAATTCGATTAGTGCTCACACTTCTGGTTTGCAACCGTGCAGGATGTCTTACAAGCAGACTGACAGGATGCCTGACACTTACCGCAGCCGCCCTTAGCAGCAGTTGCCTTCAGATTTGCCTTATTGATGGTCTTGATGTGCTTCATACGAATTCCCTCCAAATGAGTAATTATTTCTTCTATTTTAACATAAACCGCCGCTTTTTTCAATAGCCTTTGCTGTAAAATACAGAATTTTTACATATTGCACAATTCTGCTTCATTCATATTGGTAAAGCTGTCACCGGGGCGGCTTGCGGATCCGTGTATTTACACCACAGACACCGCCCATACAGCTGCACAGAATAATCAGGATCAGCTTCATGATTGTTCCTGCACCGGATAGGCTCTGCAAAAGCAGCAATCCGAAAAAGAATACAATAAAATAAATGATGATGCCGCAGCCCAGTCCTGCAAGAAGTCCATGCCTGCGCCGGTGCTTTGCCGAAATAAATCCGGCCGTAAAGCTTCCCGCACAAAGTGCAATGGCCGCCATACAGGAAACCAGCGAATCCGGTGCATCCAGACTGGTCATCAGTACGGAGAAGCCGGACAGACATATAAGCGTTACCAGCAGTCCGGCTGCAATTGCGATCAGTGTACAGCAGCACCGGGATTCCCAGAAGCTGCTGCGCAGTCTTCTGCATTTGATTTTCATTTCCGTCACCTCCGCCTTCAATGCCGTTAAAACATCTTATGCAGAGGAAAAATCGCTTAGACCTTACTTCCCGGACAAAAGGGACTCCCAGCTGACATCCAGTCCGCTTGCGTATTTTGCATAATAGGTGAGAATCAGCGTTGCGTCGGTAATATCGATCACGCCGTCCCCGTCTATATCCGCCTGGTCTGCATAGAAGCCCTCTGTCGTTCCTGTGAGTCCGGCTGCTGTCTTGGAATACTGCCCGAGAACCAGGGTAGCATCTGAAATGTCAATGCTTCCATCGCCATTCACATCGCCCAGATTTTTGGGCTGAATGAGCACTTCCTCCTGTGCGATTATGTAAAGCGGCTCGGACACAGCTGCACCAGCTGAATTGAATCCATTGACCACGATCTCGTACACTCCCGGCTCCGGAAGAACAAATCCGATCATCGAGCCGCTGAGAAGATACTCCGTTTCCTCTCCGCTGGGTGAGATCACCAGAATATGGTACTGCTCTGCTGTATCACTGTCTATGAACAGCTCCATAAGCGACCCGGCTGCTACTACATCGGCCGAGGGCTTCACCGAAATATAGGAAGGTACAGCGGCCGGAGTGGTTTCTGTTTCCGTGGTGGTCACAGATTCCGTTGTTGTGACCGCCGGAGTCGTCGTAGTCAGGACTGCTGTGGTCGTGGTCATTGTTGTTGTCGTAGTGGCGGCGGCAGTAGTTGTAGTTGTAGTTGTAGTCGTAGTCGTAGTTGTGGTCGTGGTCGGAGTGGTATCCGGAACCGCTCCCTTGATGGTGGCCTCGATATCATAGATACCATAATCCTGCATATAACGCTCTGCAATGGCATCATTGCCGGAATAGCCACTGGTTCCGTTTTTCAGCCAGGCCTGCAGACCGCCAATACCCAGAGCGTGAGAGCCGACAATCACTGCTGCAAAGGTAATATCGATTCCGTTCACCGTCTGGCCTATGTAATCATCCATCCCCATATTCTGGGCATAGTACCAGATCCTCTTGTGGAAGGCCAGAACGGCATAGTCCTGTGCGGCGGGCGTGCTCAGGAAGGTCTCCTTACTGGTTACGCCATAGGAAGCGGCCAGCTCTGTCCAGTTTCCGCTGGAATCCATAAAGCCTACCTCCTGAAGAGTAATGCTTCCCATCTGCCAGTAGCCCAGATACTGCCCATTCTCTGCGGAATAGCTGTTCCCAGACTCTGTTTCGCCGATTGCATAGAGAAAATCACCATATTCATCCACATAGTCGGAATTGCTGAAGGCCTGGGCCTTCATCGGGGTGATATTCATCACTCCAAGCATCATACTCAGACACATTACAGCAGCTGTCAGTACCGCTCCGATTTTTCGTCTCGTCTTTTTGTGCATCATCTGCATAAAAACACCTCCGTTGTCCAAAAAAACATGAAATACAAAACAATACATTAAAAAACACAAATGAGAGCAGCAGATTCCGCCGCTCTCATCTATTATCTGTATTCACAGAAAGCTTGTCTCATTCCTCTTTTTTAAATATCCTGTGAATCCAGATTCTCACAGACAATCAGTCCTTCAGCATTCCCTTATCTTCTGTCTGTTCGGTATCAGCAGCGTCCTTACCCTTCTTCTTGGCTTCCTTCTTCTTCTGAATTTCAGCAGCCGCAGCAGCCTTTGCACGCTCTGCATCCTCACGAACGGTAACATTCTCCTGAATCGCCCACTTCTTCATGCGGATTCTGCTTCTGTCTCCGCACTCGATCACAACCGTGTCATCTGCGATCTTTACAACCAGACCTACAATACCGCCGATGGTTACGATCTCATCGCCCATACGCAGGTCATTCTGCATCGCCTTCTGTTCCTTCTCCTTCTTCTTCTGAGGACGGATCAGAATGAAATACATCACTGCAAAAAGCAGAACCATGATGATCAGAGAGGACATCATACCAGCACTGCTGGTTGCAGTGCTTGCTGTACCCTCAGCAGATGCGGTCACTGTCATTGCACCAGCGGCCAGAGCGGTCAAAGATGCAACAAATCCAAATTTAACGAAATGCTTTTTCATGATTGGTTTTCCTTTCTGTTGGCCGCAGGTGCTTCCCTGCCGGCCGGGTTATTCCTTGCCTTTGATGTATGCATCAATAGATGCAGCCGCCTTCTTACCGGCACCCATTGCCAGAATTACAGTTGCGGCCCCGGTTACAGCATCACCGCCGGCATATACGCCATCCTTAGTGGTAGCCATTGTCTCCTCGTCAACAACGAGACAGCCACGGCGATTTGCTTCCAGGCCCTGAGTGGTAGAGCGGATCAGCGGATTCGGAGAAGTACCAATGGACATGATAACGGTATCCACATCCAGAACATACTCGCTGCCCGGAACCTCAACCGGCTTACGGCGGCCGCTTTCATCCGGTTCGCCCAGCTCCATACGGATGCACTTCATGCCGCATACACGGCCGTTTTCATCACCGATCAGCTCAACCGGATTGTTCAGATTCAGGAACTCAACGCCCTCCTCCTTTGCGTGGTGGACCTCCTCCACACGAGCCGGCATCTCTGCCTCGGAACGACGGTATACGATATATACATGCTCAGCACCCATACGCAGTGCGCTTCTTGCTGCATCCATCGCTACGTTGCCGCCGCCGACAACAGCAACTGCCTTGGAACGGATGACCGGCGTATCATACTCGTCCAGATAGCCCTTCATCAGATTGATTCGGGTCAGATACTCATTGGCCGAGCAAACACCAACCAGGCCCTCGCCCGGAATGCCCATAAACCGGGGCAGACCGGCACCGGAGCCAACGAATACAGCCTCATAACCCTGCTCCATCAGCTCATCGATGGAGACGATCTTGCCGATAACCATATTGGTGCAGATCTCTACACCCATCGCCTTCAGGTTGCTGATTTCCTCCTGTACGATCTGCTTGGGCAGACGGAACTCCGGAATGCCGTACATCAGTACGCCGCCGGCTACCTGGAAGGCCTCATAAATGGTCACCTCGTAGCCCAGCTTAGCCAGATCGCCTGCGCAGGTCAGACCGGCCGGACCGCCGCCGATGACAGCCACCTTGTGGCCGTTCTTTGCGACAGGCTCAATCGCCTTTTTCTCCTGTGCACGCATATAGTCCGCAGCAAAACGCTCCAGACGGCCGATACCAACCGGCTGGCCCTTCACACCGCGCACGCACTTGCCTTCGCACTGGCTTTCCTGGGGACATACACGTCCGCATACGGCCGGAAGGCTGTTTGTAGCGGTAATGGTCTCATATGCACCAGCAAAATCACCGGCTGCAATCTTCTGTACAAAGTTCGGAATCTGAACGCCTACCGGACATCCCTTTACGCAGGGCATCGCCTTACAGCCCAGACAACGGGAAGCTTCCTCCTGTGCCATTTCGGCTGTATAGCCCATGGACACTTCTTCAAAGCACTTGGCACGTTCTTTCGGGTCACGTTCCGGCATCGGAACCTTTTCCATAGCCATATTTGCCATTGTGAATCTTTCCTTTCCTTCTGTATCTTACAGCTGCTTCATCATACGGCACTCGTGCTCCTGCTCACGGTATGTGCCGTTTCTTCTCATCAGCTCATCAAAATCTACCTGGTGGCCGTCAAAGTCCGGACCATCTACGCAGGCATACTTGGTCTGACCGCCCACAGTTACACGGCAGCCGCCGCACATGCCCGTACCATCGATCATGATCGGGTTCAGGGAAACAATGGTCTTGATTCCATACGGCTCTGTTCCCTTGCAGACAAACTTCATCATGGGAATCGGGCCAATGGCAATGACCATATCATACTTCTTGCCGGAGTCGATCTGCTCCTGAAGCACATTGGTTACAAAGCCCTTTGTGCCATAAGTGCCATCATCCGTACAGATATACAGATTGGTGCTGGCTGCCTTGAACTCCTCCTCCAGGATGACGATGTCCTTGCTGCGGAAGCCGGCAATAACATCCACTTCCAGGCCCTGGTTATACAGCTGCTTGGCCTGAGGATATGCAATGGCACAGCCCACGCCGCCGCCGATAACACAGACAGACTTTACATCCTCCGGGATCTCTGTCGGAACACCCAGCGGGCCTACCAGATCCAGAACTGCATCGCCCTCCTCCAGCTCGGCCAGACGGCGTGTGGAATTGCCCACCAGCTGGAAAATCAGAGTGATCGTTCCGCCCTCACGGTCATAGTCCGCAATGGTCAGCGGAACTCTTTCGCCGTATTCATCCACCCGGAAAATGATAAACTGACCGGGAAGCGCCTTCTTTGCAATCAGCGGTGCAGCCAGCTTGATCTGAACAACACCCTGATTCAGTACCTTCTTTTCTACAATCGGAAACACAGAGTTCACCTCTCTTAGTTTTTACATGCACCTGCATTTGCAGATGCGTCATTCACATCACATGCCTCTATTATAACACATCTTTTTCTGAATGACAATACTGTTTTTTCGGAACTTTCTTCATGCATAAAAATAAGCCGACAGAGTGTCAGCTTATTTTCAGAACCTGTTGTTAAAAACAAGCCTTTGCCTTATTCAGCGTCTGCTTCTTCGCAAGCGCAGTCCTCAGACTCCTCGCAGTCACAGCCGCATTCTTCAAAGTCCTCGATGGACAGGTCATCAAAGTCGAATTCCAGAAGCTCGCCGCAGCACGGGCACTTCATCTGGCCTTCATCCAGGATGGAATCAGCCAGCACGATGGTGTTCTGGCAGGTCGGACATACGGTCTCGTACAGATCCTCGTCATCGTCATATTCATCCATGTCGATATCGAAGTCATCCTCGTCGTCCTCATCCTCGTCTTCATCGTCTTCATCATCGTCGTCCTCTTCGTCCAGCAGGAACTCCTCAACATCGCCCAGATCCTCATCCAGATCCTCACACAGCTCTGTCAGCTCGTCCACCTGGCTCTGAAGGTCATCAATGTGCAGAACAGCAGACTGGAGCACCTCCAGAACCTGTCCCAGTACCTTGCCTTCCTTTGTAGTCATATCAATATCAGCGCCGTCTACCAGACCACGCAGATAAGCCATCTGTTCGCTCAGCTTCATATGAATCTACCTCTCATCCGTCAGTATATTTTTACTTATGCACGTTCCATATATTCGCCTGTTCTTGTATCAATACGGATCATATCGCCCTGATTGATGAACAGCGGAACCTTGATCTCTGCACCGGTTTCCAGTGTAGCCGGCTTGGTTGCATTGGTAGCAGTATCGCCCTTGAAGCCCGGATCTGTCTCAGTAACCTCCAGCTCTACGAAGAAGGGCGGCTCAACACCGAATACATTGCCCTTGTAGGACAGAACCTTTACTTCCATGTTCTCCTTTACAAAGGCAAAGGCCGGACCCAGCTTAGACTTGTCGATCGGCAGCTGCTCGTAGCTCTCCATATCCATGAAGTAGTACAGATCTTCCTCGTTGTACAGATACTGCATATCCTTGCGCTCAATGTAAGCGGTCGGATACTTATCTGTCGGGTTGAAGGAACGCTCAACCACTGCGCCGGTAATAACGTTCTTATACTTTGTGCGGACAAAAGCTGCGCCCTTACCCGGCTTTACGTGCTGAAATTCAATAACCTGAACAACGTTGCCATCCATTTCAAATGTAACGCCGTTTCTGAAATCACCTGCTGAAATCATAAATTAAACCTCCGTTTGTTGCCGTGTCCGGCCTGCCCTTTCAGCCGTATTTGCTGCTGCGCCTGCCGATACACATAAATATATTCCTATTATACTACAAAAAAATCGTTTTGGCAAGACCTATTGCAGAAAAAATTCCTCACCTTACAAAATAATCAGTTCCTTCGGGGCTTTTGTGAGATTTTCGCAGCCCGTTTCCGTCACCGCCACAAAATCCTCGATCCGCACGCCGAACCTTCCGGGCAGATAAATTCCCGGCTCAACTGTGATCACATGGCCCGGCCGCAGAACTGTACCGCCTGATGGAGCGGCATTGGGATACTCGTGGATCTCCAGCCCCACGCCATGTCCCAGGGAATGACCGAAATGCTCTCCATATCCGGCCTGTGCAATGTGTGCACGGGCCACCGCATCCAGCTGCTGTCCGGTCAGGCCGGCCCGCACTGCATCCAGGCTTTTTTTCTGGGCTTCCAGCACCACATGATACACCTTTTCCATCTCCTCCGAAGGCGGCCCTACCGCAACGGTACGTGTCATATCGCTGTGATAGCCGTCTACCACTGCACCATAATCCATGAGCACAAAGGCCCCCTTTTCCACAACCTTAGAGGAGGGGACGCCGTGGGGCATGGATGTACTGGCACCGGTCAGAGCAATGGTCGGAAAGGACAGATCCTCTGCACCGAGACGAATCATGGTAAAATCCAGCTCCATCCGGATCTCACGCTCCGTCACGCCGGGACGGATAAAGGTGAGGATATGCTGGAAGGCCGTCTCGGCCAGCTGCTGTGCGTCCCTGATTTTCTGAAGCTCCTCCGGCTCTTTCACCATGCGGCACGCATAGACCGCCTTGCTGAGGGTGTTGGAAGCATCCAATTCTATGCAGTCGCCCAGCTTTTCCTCCAGCTGCGCAAACCGGCTGAGGGTCAGTTCCATGGCTTCTGCCGCCATGCACTTTGCACCATGCTTTTCCAGAAGTGTTCGGATCTGTGCATAGAGATTATCCTGCTGAAGAACCACGCAGCCCTGCGCGGCCTGACGGGCCTTTTCGATATACCGGAAATCGATAATCAGATAGGCCTCCTCCCGGAAGCACAGAACGGTTCCTGCTGTGGAGCGCATACCTGTGAAATACCGTCTGTTTATATCCGACGTGATCAGGGCGCAGTCGATCTCCTCCGGCAGCTTGGCCATAAGTCTTTCTATCCGCTGATTCATTTTCCGCTCCTTTTACATCTCGGCCATTGCATGCAATGCAAGGAAATAGCTGTTGATACCAAAGCCAACGATAGAGCCTGCACACACCGGGCTAATGACCGAGTGAGCGCGGAAGCCCTCCCGTGCATGGATATTACTGATGTGCACCTCGATGACCGGAATGCGGATGTCGTGAATGGCATCATGAATGGCATAGCTGTAGTGGGTGTATGCGCCGGCGTTGATGATCACACCGTCAAAGCGCTTTCTCGCTGCATGAAGCTGATCGATAATAGCGCCCTCGTGGTTGGACTGGAAGATCTCACACTCCATTCCCATTTTCTCTGCACGATCCTGAATCATCTCATTGAGCTGGGCAAAGCTGGTGCTGCCGTACACACCCGGCTCACGCTCTCCCAGCAGATTCAGGTTTGGTCCGTGAATAACAAGTATCTTTTTCATAATCAGTTTCCTTTCTCTCCGGATTCCGGCTCTGTGATCCGCTTGGGCAGGAAGGGGATCTCCATCCGCCGCTTGAAGCGGAAAAACCGTGTGGTCTCATGTTCAATGGGGAATACAAAAACGCACTTGAGTCTCTTCAGGTTTGCACCCAGTACATCGGTGAAGATCTGGTCTCCCACAACAGCCAGCTCCTCCCAGGATAGCCCCATCTTTTCCCTGGCCTCCCGGAAGCCTTTGGACAGGGGCTTCTTTCCCTCGCAGACAAAGTCCAGTCCCAGCGCATCAGCAAAGGGCTTTACTCTGGGCGCATGGTTATTGGACACGATGCACATCTGAATTCCGCTTTCCTTCATCTGTGCGATCCACTCCGGCACGCCGTCGGCCGGACGGGGATTATCGTGAGTGGTCAGCGTATTGTCCAGATCCAGAAGCAGCCCCTTTATCCCATGCTGCTTCAGCAATCCGGGAGACAGGTCACATATGGTACGCAGTGCGATGGTGGTTTGAAACAGCATCACACGCCTCCTCTCTATTATAATAGTATACGCATTTTTACACTGAATCTGACAGCCTGCATGATAAAAAAACGGACGCACTCTTCAGTGCGTCCGCCATGCTGTATCGCAGATTCTATTAATACTTGCGCTTACGAGCAGCCTCAGACTTCTTCTTACGCTTTACTGAAGGCTTTTCGTAATGTTCTCTTTTCCGAACTTCAGCAATCACGCCGTCCTTAGCACAAGATCTCTTGAAACGCTTCAGCGCTGTATCCAGAGATTCATTCTTGCCAACACGAACTTCTGCCACTTACATTTCCCTCCCTTTGCCGCCACGGCAGAGGCTGATCAGATTCAGAAACGCATCCCTGTCTCCGACCTATACCACCGGAAAAGAGCAGTTACAGCTCCTCCGGGATATCTCTCTGTTTCTCATATAGCCTGCATTTCATTAAGTTATATTTTATTGTACCATGTTTTCTATGCCTTGTCAAGATGTTTTTTCACCAAACGGGAATTTTGTTATTTTGCTACAAAATTAACCAGCTTGTTTGGTACATATATCTTCTTGACAACCGTTTTGCCCTCCAGAGCCTCGGCGATCTTCGGCTCAGCAATGGCCTGCTCCAGTACCGCTTCGTTCGCCGCATTCACCGGGATCTCCATCTTGGTCTTCACCTTGCCGTTGATCTGCACTACGATCTCCACAGTCTGATCTACGCAGAGGGCCTCGTCATAAGACGGCCAGGACTGCTCACTGAGAATGCCGCCGCAGTGCGCCTCGTACATCTCTTCTGTGATGTGGGGGGCAAAAGGATTCAGCAGCATGAGCAGCGATGCAAGTTCCGCACGGTTTACATGGCCGGTTGCGCTGATATCATTGAGCAGCTCCATCATGGCCGCAATGGCTGTATTGAACTTCAGATTCTCAATATCCTCAGAAACCTTCTTGATGGTCTTGTGCATCTTGGACTTGATTGCATCACGATATTCATCCCCATCGATCAGTACATCCTGAAGCGCCCATACACGGTCGAGGAATCTCTTGCAGCCCTTGATGCTGGAGGTGCTCCACGGAGCAGTCTTTTCAAAGTCGCCCACGAACATCTCATACAGGCGCAGAGTATCTGCACCATAAGCTGCAACTACATCATCCGGATTGATGACATTGCCTCTGGACTTGGACATCTTCTGACCGTCCTCACCCAGGATCATACCATGAGAGGTACGGCGCATATACGGCTCAGTGGTGCTTACCTTGCCCAAATCGAACAGGAACTTGTGCCAGAAACGGGAGTACAGCAGATGCAGGGTCGTATGCTCCATACCGCCGTTGTACCAGTCAACAGGCATCCAGTAGTCGAGAGCTTCCTTAGAGGCCAGCTCGTTTTCATTCTTCGGGTCGCAGTAACGCAGATAGTACCAGGAGGAACCGGCCCACTGCGGCATGGTATCAGTCTCACGCTTTGCTGCACCGCCGCACTGCGGGCAGGTTGTATTGATAAAGCTTTCCAGTGTAGAAAGCGGGCTTTCTCCGTTATCGGTCGGCATATAGCTGTCCACATCCGGCAGTGTCAGCGGCAGCTCGCTTTCCGGCAGAGCCACATAGCCGCACTTGTCACAGTGTACGATCGGGATCGGCTCACCCCAATAACGCTGACGGGAGAATACCCAGTCACGGAGCTTGAAGTTCACCTTGCTCTCGCCCTTGCCGTTTTCCTCCAGCCACGCCTTGATCTTCACCTTGGCTTCCTCTACCGTCAGTCCATCCAGGAAATCGCTGTTGGTCATAATACCAGTTTCACAGTCGGTGAAGGCTTCCTTGGTCACATCGCCGCCCTTGACAACCTCAATGATCGGCAGACCGAATACCTTTGCGAATTCATAGTCACGGGTATCGTGAGCCGGAACTGCCATGATCGCACCTGTACCATAGCTCATGAGTACATAGTCAGACAGGAAGATCGGGATCTCCTTACCATTTACCGGATTGATACCGCTAACGCCCTTCAGGCATACGCCGGTCTTTTCCTTGGCCATCTCGGTACGCTCAAAGTCAGACTTTCTGGCGGCCTTCTCCTGATAAGCACGGATCTCATCCATATTCTGAAGCTGATCGCTCCACTTTTCGATCAGCGGATGCTCCGGAGACATAACCATATATGTTGCACCGAACAGCGTGTCCGGACGGGTGGTGTAGATCCTCAATGTATCACCGGCTGTGGTTGCAAAATCCACCTCTGCACCGGTAGAACGGCCGATCCAGTTGCGCTGGGTAGTCTTGATTCTCTCCAGATAGTTCACATCGTCCAGATCATCCAGCAGTCTCTGTGCATACTCGGTGATCTTCAGCATCCACTGGGACTTGACCTTGCGGACAACCTCACCGCCGCAGCGCTCACAAACGCCGCCGACAACCTCCTCGTTGGCCAGTACGACCTTACAGGAGGTACACCAGTTTACAGCCATTTCCTTCTTATAGGCCAGACCCTTCTTGAACATCTCCACAAAGATCCACTGGGTCCAGTGGAAATAGTCCGGATCAGTGGTATTCACCTCACGCTCCCAGTCAAAGGACAGACCCAGAGACTGGAGCTGGCTTTTGAAGCGGGCTACATTATTCTTGGTAACAACAGCCGGATGGATCTTGTTCTTGATAGCAAAATTCTCTGTAGGCAGGCCGAATGCGTCCCAGCCCATGGGGAACAGAACATTATAGCCCTCCAGGCGGCGCTTTCTGGATACAATGTCCATTGCAGTATACGGACGGGGATGTCCGATATGCAGGCCCTGTCCGGACGGATAGGGGAACTCTACCAGTGCATAGAACTTCGGCTTGCTGTAGTCCGTTCCTGCACGGAAGGAGTGGTGCTCCTCCCAATACTGCTGCCACTTTTGCTCAATGGCGGTAAAATCATACTTACTCATGGTTTCTCATCCCTTTATTTCATATTTTTTTATTGCTGATAATAGGCTTTGATGCTCTTATTGAAAGCAAGCGCTGCTCCGGCCAGCAGATCCAGAACGCCCTCGATCAGGTACAGCCAGTACACCCAGCCGTTTCCGAGATTGGTGATATTCGTCCAGAAGTGCGCCAGAAATACCAGTGCAAGATAGATCGCAATGATATAGTTCGTATACGGAATCCGCTTGCAGAGCAATACGAAGATCACACCGGCCACAAGCAGGGTAACCACATTGCCCGCAGAGAATCCCAGGATCAGATTGAGCGCGGCCTTTATGATCAGGTACACGCCAATGCCTGTTGCCATATTTCTTCCGGTTTCAGCCATAATAAGCCTCCTTTATATCGCTCAGTCCTTCTTCAGCCACTGAGAAATATCCACCTGCTCACCGTCGGCCCACATGCGCTCCAGCTGATAGAAGTCTCTTGCTTCCTTGTAGAACACATGCACGATCACATCGCCGTAGTCCAGCACGATCCAGCTAGAACCGTTTCCGCGGCCCTCACGGTGAATCGGCTCCAGGCCCAACTCTGTCATCTTATACTCCACCTCATCGGCCAGTGTACGTGTATGCGTGGTACTTGTGCCGTTTGCAATTACAAAGTGATCGCCCAGAATGGTCAGCTCACCGATTCCGATAACCTGAATATCCTCTGCACGCTTGCTGTCCAGTGCCTTTACGATGGTTTCCAGCACCTGATTCTGTTCTGCCATAAATTTTTACTCCTTTCACCAGCTGCTATTTTCGCTGTATATATTCTGACGGCCGTCCTCTGTTTCCCCATCGCTGATATCGCTCAGGTTCTCCTGATTGCCGTTGTATTCATCGGATTGATACTGTCCCTCCGGAATCAGCTCCACAATCGTGCTCTCCTCCGGATACACCTGATTCTGATAGGGACGGAAATATTCATTGATCAGGTCAATGGTCTCATTCTTGTGAATGGAATACACCGACTGGTCGCCTGCAATGGCCCCCTCTCCGGGAACCATGAAAATGTTCACACCTTCCAGCGTCAGACGGTTGGCTGCAAAGTCCGCCAGCATGCTCATTTCTGCCAGAGACAGATCTGTAGCCAGCCACTCGTTGTCATAGATCTCCTCCATAGCGCTCATAAGCCCGGTCTGCCCCATGCTCAGGAGCTTCTCCATGGCTGCGGCCAGAAAGATCCGCTGCGCCTTCACACGGCCGATGTCGCCCTCATCATACTCTCTGCGGAAACGGATGAACCACTCTGACTGCTGACCCGTGAGGACCTGCTCACCGGCCGGCAGAACCTTGTCGGCCTCGTACATGATCTCCTCCGGAAGCGTAATGGGAATGCCGCCCACAGCATCTACAATATGCTTGATATCCTCGCAGTCCAGCTTGATATAGCAGTCGATGATGACGCAGAAGCTCTCCTCAATGCAGTTTACCACACGCTGAAGGGGCGTCACGCCCTGCTCCTGGCCGCTGCCATATACGCTGTTGAACTTGCCTGTAGAATAGTTTGCATACTGCGGTACATAGCTGTCACGGGGGATCTGAAGTACATTCATCGTGCCTGCAAACAGATCAAACTGGAACAGCCAGTTTACATCGGCCAGCTGACCGCTTTCATCCATGCCCACAAACAGCACGGTGTACTGGCCCTCCACGATCTGCTCCAGATTCAGGCCGTCGTTTGTGGTCTCCGGGTTGATATCCGCACGCAGATTCAGTGCAGAGGTATCCTCCGGATCGGGCTTTTCCAGCTCACCCTCCTGAAGGATAGCCGGCTGTGCCCTCTTGAACGAATCCAGATAGGAAATTTTCTCGATCTCCATCGTACCGTTATTCTCCGTCCGATAGGACACGATGGGAAGATTCAGGCCCAGCCCTGCAATAATGGCCACAGCAGCCAGAACAGAAAGCACCTTCAGGCCGCCATTGACCAGACGATTTTTCCAAAAGCCCTTCGGCCGCTGCTTTTTCTGCCGGCCACGGCGCTTTTCCATACGGGCCTCCTCCGGATCTTCATCCTGTCCGTAATACTCCAGATAATCCGCTTCAAAGGCCTCGTACATCTGCACAAGCTTCCGGCGGCTGCTTTTCTTTTCGCTCTCCGGTCTGAATTTCCGGGTGCGCCCCTCATAAATTGTTGTATCCTCATCCCGTTCATATCCCGACTGACGGCCGCTTTTCTCCGGCCTTGCGCTGTAATCCCCTGAGCGCCGAACCGGATCCGGATCGTGAAGCCGTCCGCTTTTTCCCATTGCCATTCTTTTTCACCTTACCCAATCCACATTCAGATATGATACGTATTTTCCGGAAACATCCGTGTATATTCGTTATAGGCTTCCAGTGTATAATGCGGGATCAGCGCATTGCGCTTGAGCTGCTTTTTCAGAGCATACCGCAGTGCATACAGCATCCCCAGCTCCAGGCTTTCGTTACAGGTTCTGCGCATGATCTCCACGCCGCTGTAGGAGCGCTCCTCGGAGGTCATATCGCCCAGGTATACGATCTTCTCCAGCAGGGACATGCCGCTCCGACCGACCGTGTGGAAGCGTACAGCCCGGAGTACATCCTCATCGATCACACCGAAGTGCGTGCGCAGAAAGTACGCTCCGGCCACGCCGTGCCATACCTTATAGGCCGCTTCTTCCTCCGGACACAGCCCCATATCACTGAGCCTGGCCCACTCCAGCTGCTGCTGTCTGGGATCCTCCTTGCAGATGTCATGAACCATTCCGGCAAAATAAGCTCTGTCCGGATCTTCGCCGTAAAGCTTTGCCAGTCTTCTGCATTCCTTGGCTACATTCATCGTATGAGCAAACCGCTCACGGGAAAGGCGGCCTCTCAGGAACGCCTGCATTTTCTCCACATCATACATACTTCATCCGCCTCCATCCGTCATCTGCCATATAAATGATGCGCTCCTATATATTGTACTACTTTTTCCGGCAAATAGCAAGAACAATCTTCACCTTTTTTCAGATTCTTCCGGATTTTTGTAGACGAAAGGGGCAGGATCCCATCACAGATGATCTGTACACGCCCATATGGCGCAAGAATTTCTGCCTGTGCATGCAGCTTCTCTGCATCCTCCGGCGTACGGGCCATACACCCCAGCTCCGCAAGCTTCATTAGCTCCGGCCAGCAATACCACCGCTGAAAGCTCAGAAGCATATCACTTCCCATCAGCAGCACCAGCTGCTCCTCCGGATAAAGTGCCCGGAAATGGCGCAGGGTATGCACGGTATAGCTCACGCCCTCCTGTCTCAGCTCATAGTCGCTGACCGTCAGGCCGGGCTTATCTTCAAGGGCCAGCTCCAGCATTGCCATGCGATGCATCCCATCGGCCGTTCCGGTTTTCTCCTGCTTGAAGGGAGACACATGGGCCGGAACGAAGATCACCTCATCCAGCCTGAGCCGTTTCCTGGCCGTCTCCGCCAGATGGAGATGCCCGTTATGCACCGGGTCGAAGCTGCCGCCGTATATGCCGATCCGCTTCATCCTCAGCCCTTGAGGTCAATAACCGGATCCTGGGGATTGCGCTTGTACAGTACAAAACGATTGCCGATGACCTGCACCACCTCGGAGCGGGAACGCTCCGCCAGAATGGCTGCGGCCTCTGCTGCGCTGTACTCACAGTTGTCCAGAACATGCAGCTTGATCAGCTCACGCTTTTTCAGGGCATCCAGAACCTGCTGAACCAGCTGATCGCCGATGCCGCCCTTTCCTACCTGGAAAATGGTTTCATATGTGCTTGCAATGCCTCTCAGCTTTGCTCTCTGCTTACTTGTCAACATCTGTATTTCTCTCCTTCAAATAGGCCTGAAACAGCCGCAGGGCCTTTCCTCTGTGGCTGATTCTGTTTTTTTCTTCGTCTGTCATTTCGGCCAGTGTCTTGTCTCCGCTGCAAAAAACCGGATCGTAGCCGAAGCCGTTTGAACCCTTCGGCTCTGTGCCGATGAAGCCTTCACAGCTGCCTGTGAAAAAATGCTTGTCTCCGTTTTCATCAAGGTAGCAGATCTCACAGAGAAAACGGGCTGTGCGCTGCTCTGCCGGAACATTCTTCAGCTCACAGAGCAGCTTCTGACACCGCTCCTCATCGGTGGCATTTTCCCCGGCGTAGCGGTGGGAATAGACGCCCGGTGCACCATTCAGTGCATCCACAGCCAGACCGCTGTCATCGGCGATCACCGGAACACCCAGCCGCTCATAGACCGCTCTGGCTTTCAGCTCGGCATTTTCCGCAAAGGTCGTGCCGTTTTCCTCTACCTCAAAGTCTGCGCCGGCCTCTTTCTGGGAGATGACCTCCATGCCAAAGGGCGCAAGGATCTGCTGCATCTCACGGATCTTATTCTTATTATTGGAAGCAAGGATCACCTTCATCACACACGCTCCTCCTTTTCAAAGAGGGCATCCACGAAGTCCTTTGCATGGAAGGGCTGGAGATCATCGATCTTCTCGCCCACGCCGATGAGCTTCACCGGAATATCCAGCTCGTTCTTGATGGAAACGATGATACCGCCCTTGGCCGTACCGTCCAGCTTGGTCAGCACAATACCGCTGATGTCCGCTACCTCCTTAAAGAGTCTTGCCTGATTGACTGCATTCTGACCGGTGGTTGCATCCAGGACCAGCAGCGTCTCTACTGAGCAGCCCTCGGCCCGGCTGGCGATGATCCGATTGATCTTGGCCAGCTCCTGCATGAGATTCTTCTTGTTATGCAGACGGCCGGCGGTATCGCAGATGAGCACATCGCAGCCTCTGGCCTTGGCTGCATCGATAGCATCATACACAACGGCGCCTGGGTCAGAGCCTTCTGCATGCTTTACCAGCTCCACGCCGGAGCGGTTTGTCCACACCTCAAGCTGATCGATCGCTGCTGCACGGAAGGTGTCGGCCGCTGCAACGATGACCTTTTTGCCCTCGTCCTTCAGCTGACGGCAGAGCTTGCCGATCGTGGTGGTCTTGCCGGCGCCGTTTACACCGATCACCACGATGACGGAGGGCTTGGTATCCAGCTTCAGTTCCTGATCCTCACCCAGCATTTCGCTGATGATCTCCTGGATCAGCGTCATGATCTCCTTCGGGTCGGTAATACCGCGCTCCTTGATGCGCTTACGCAGGGCATTACAGATGGTTTCAGAGGTCTCCACGCCCATGTCGCCCATGATCATGGTCTCCTCCAGCTCATCGAACAGCTCCTCATCGATCTTGGTAAAGCTTCCCAGAACGCCCTGAATTTTGGACATCATGGATTCCTTGGTCTTGCGCAGGCCTTCACGGATCTTGGCAAAGATGCCCTTCTTCTCCTGCTTGACCGGCTCCTCCTCAGAATCCGCTTCCTCCTCCGGTTCGTCCTCGGAGTCTGCTTCCGTCTCGTCAGAGGAGCATGCAGCCTCCTCCGTCACTGTGTCTGTTTCTTTCTCCGTCTCTGTCTCCTCAGCTGCTTCGGTATAGGCTTCTTCCTCAGAAGCGTCCTCCTCTGCTGTCTCCTCCGATTCTGTTACAGGATTTTCGGACGCATACTCGTCCTCATCCTCCTCCTCATCGTCCAGCGTTTCCAGCTCCTCTACATCCTGGGAGAGAGAAGCCAGCTGGGCCGCCTGAGCAGCCAGTGCTCTGGCCTGGGCCATTTCCTGCTCTGCGGCGACCTCCGCCTCGGCCCGGCGGCGCTCCTCCTCCTCACGGACCGAACGTTCCCGCTCGGAAACGGCCTGGGTGATATCATCCAGAGGCTCATTCTGCTCCTCAAGGACTTCCACCGCTTCCTCCGCAGCCGCCTGGATCTCATCGATCTCGTTCTGCTCATCGGTCTGCTTCCAGCGGCTGAAAAAGCCCTTCTTTTTCTTATCCTTATCCTTCTTTCCGAAAAAAGCCATGACTATGCACCTTTCCTTTCCTGTCAGACTCCGGCCGAGCCAGCGCCTGCTGTTTCTGCTTCAAACTCCTCCTGCTCCATACGCAGCAGCTTTGAAACGCCATTATCCTGCATGGTTACACCGTACAGCACCTTGGCTTCTTCCATGGCGCTTCGTCTGTGGGTAACCAGAATAAACTGGGTGGTCTTTGTAAAATGATGGAGATACTGTGCATATTTCCGCACATTGCCCTCGTCCAGCGCCGCATCGATCTCGTCCAGAATGCAGAACGGAGACGGATGCAGCCGGAGAATCGCAAAATAAATGGCAATCGCCACAAAGGACTGCTCGCCGCCCGAAAGGGAGATCAGATTCTTGATGACCTTTCCCGGCGGTGCAACACGGATCTCAATGCCGGATTCCAGCACATTGTCCGGGTCGGACAGCTCCAGATTGGCTTCTCCTCCGCCGAACAGATCACAGAAGATCTCCTTGAAATTCTTGTTGATTTCCGCAAAGCTCTCCGCAAAGATCCGCTGCATCTCCTCTGTCAGGCTGTCGATCAGCTCCTCCAGCTCCTTCTTGGCCTTTTCTGCATCCTTCATCTGTGCAGTCAGGAAGCGCCACCTCCGGGAGACATCGTCATACTCCTCAATGGCCGCCACATTGACGCTGCCCAGCCCGCGGATCTTCCCCTTAAGAGCGGACAGCTCACGCTGAGCGGCGGTCAGATCCTCCAGAGGCTCTGCGATCTTCATCGCCTCGGTGCGGGTCAGCTCATACTGCTCCAGAAGCCGGTTGATCAGGCTGTCATACTCGTTCTGGACGGAAATTTTCCGCTCCTCCAGACGAGTGACTGTTCCTGCATATTTCTCCTTGGCGGCATTGGTTTCCTTCATGCCCTCCTGAAGCTGACGGATCTGCTGATCCTGTGTATCGTGAACGGTCCTCCAATGGGTCACATTCTCCTGCGCCCTGGTGCGTTTTTCCTCCAGCTGACGGATGGAGAGCCGTGTCTGCTCCCCTTCCTTCTTCTTGTCTGCGATCAGCCTGTAAGTATCCTGAAGCTCACTGCGGATACGCAGGGCATTTTCCTTGGCATTCTGCTGCTGGCTCTGCGCATTCTCCAGCTCACGCTGCAAGGTGTCCATATCCTTTTCCAGCGCCGCTGTCTGGATCCGCATCTGTGCACGGCGTTCGGCCAGTGCACTCTGCTCCGCTCTCAGACTGTCACGCTCGCCCTGGGCCTGTTCCATTTCAGACTGGGTCTGCTTTACCTGCCCCTCGATTTCACGGAGGGCTTTCTGCGTCTGTGCAAGCGCTGCCTTGGCCTGCTCTGCACGTTCCTGAATGGATTGCTGCTCCTTGTGCAGCTCCTGGCTTCGGGTATGAGTCTGATCCAGAAGATACCGCTGCTTTTCATATTCTGCGCTGGCCTGCATCTGTGCAGACTCAGCCGCCGCACATTCCCGGCGCATGGCCTCGATGGCCGCCTGCATTTCCGCTGTCTGGGCTTCTGCCGCAGAAAGCTTTTCTGCATTTTCCTGCTCACGCTGTCTGAGAGAAGCGATCTCCTGCTTCAGAGCGGATATTTCAGTCTTTCGGGTGATCATGCCGCCGCTTTTCTGAGCCGAACCGCCTGTAAACGAACCGCCGGCATTGACGACTTGTCCATCCAGCGTCACGATCCGGAAACGATAGCCGTACTTCTTTGCAATATCGGAAGCATAATCCAGATTTTCTGCTACCACAATTCTTCCCAGAAGAGAGCGGACAATACCCTCATGCACCGGATCATACCGCACCAGATTGCAGGCATAGTCCACAAATCCCATCTCCTGCTCCAGTCCGTTCTCCTGAAGGGTCTTTCCCCTTACGGAGGTTACCGGAAGGAAGGTCGCCCGTCCTGCACGATGCTGGGCCAGAAAGCGGATCCACTTCTTGGCAGCCGCTTCATCCTCCACAATGAGATTCTGCATGGAGCCGCCCAGCGCCGTTTCAATGGCCAGGCCGCAGCGCTTGTCCGTTTCGATACACTGGGCCACGGTGCCATGCACGCCGGAGGGGCTTCCGCCCTCGGCTCGGAGAATGGCCTTGACACTTCCGGCAAAGCCCTCCATGTTCTGCTCCATGTCACTGAGCAGCTTCTGCCGCTGCTGCTTTTCACGGATGGAAAAAGCGATCTGATTGCGCTCGGCCCTCAGGGCTTCTGCCTGCTGAAGCGCACTGCCGCAGGCCTTTTCCTCCTCCGTCATCTGGTTTCTGAGATCGGCAAAGGCCTCCTGAGCCTGATTGAGCTTCTCCTTCCACTGCTGCGTCTCGTTCGCCTGAGCCTGCTGCTCCTGCATCACAGCCGCCAGACGCATACTGCACCCGGTGAGCTGTGCGGCATATTCCTCCTGCTGCCGGATGAGATTTTCACTCTGCACACGGCACTCACCCTGTCTGACATAGAGATTCTGAAGCTGAATGCCTGTTTCATCAAAGCCGGCTCCCAATGCGGCCGCCTTTTCCTCCAGCCGTTCCCAGTCGTGCTGAACCTGCTCCGATTCCACTCGAAGCGTGATTCCCTGGTGATGGAGCACCTCCTCCTTTTCCAGAAGCTGCTGCACATATTTTCCTGCGGTATCGGACTGTCCGGAAAGTTCCTTGGCCTGCTGCTCCAGTCCGCCTACACGCTGCAGGGCATGCTGCACATCATTCTCACAAACCGCAAGCGCTGCCTGAAGCTGGGCGGTTTGCTCCTCCGCCTGCCGGATCTCCTCCCGCAGGGCTTCTGTTTTCATGCTGCTTTCCTGCAAGCGGCGATAGCCCTCCTGCACCTGGGATTCCGCCGATTCAAGGTCTCTTTCGATGTTACTGTATTCAGCCCTGGCCTGCAAAAGCTCATCCGCAAGCGTATCCAGCTTCTGTCTCAGAGTCTGAGACTGCTGCACCCAGAGGGAGACCTCCAGCTTCTTCTGCTCCTCAGCCAGAACGAGAAACTTCTTTGCCTTTTCCGCCTGAATCCGGAGCGGCTCTACACGTCCCTCCAGCTCTGCGGCAATATCACGCAGACGGGACAGGTTTTCCTCTGCGCTGGCAAGTCTTCGCTGGGCCTCCTCCTTCTTATAACGGAACTTGGAAACACCGGCGGCCTCCTCGAAAATATCACGGCGGTCCGTGCTCTTGGCACTGACGATCTCCGCAATGCGTCCCTGTCCGATGATAGAATAGCCGTCCCGTCCCATACCGGTATCCATAAACAGCTCGTTGACATCCTTCAGGCGAACCGACTTTCCGTTGATACGATATTCGCTCTCACCGCTGCGGTAAAGCTTTCGGGTCACGCTGACTTCCTCGCCGTAGGTATCTCCCAGAATGCCGGAATGGTTGTCGATATTCAGAGTAACCGCCGCAAAGCCAGTCGGTCTCCGCTGCTTGGTACCGGAAAAAATAACATCCTCCATCTTGTTGCCGCGCAGTGTCTTGGTGGACTGCTCGCCCAAAACCCATCGCACTGCATCGCCGATATTACTCTTTCCGCTGCCGTTCGGTCCCACGACGGCCGTCAGTCCGGCGTCAAAGGTCAGCTTGATTTTATCCGGAAAGGACTTAAAGCCCTGTAATTCAAGTGATTTTAAATACATCGTACACTTCCTCTCCGATTCGTATGATCGTCCGTCCGTCCGGGCCGGACACCAGCTGCTGCATATACATCCGCAGCTGTCCCTCTGCAAGGTCAGGGACTTCCCGTATTTTCATCCGGCATTCTGCTGAGAGATGATTCTGAAAAAGCTCCCTCTCACAGAGCCTGCGTCGGTTTTCCCCTTTGTGTCCGGCTGCTTTTCCGGCGCAGCCCTTTGCCGTTTCCACAATGAAGGAATACCGGGTGTGTCCATGACCATTCTGAGAAAAGGCCCTGTACTCCGCCGCATATTTTTCCATCCAGCAGATCATGGCTTTGAAATACAGCCTGGATTCCGCAAGCTCCCGGAGTGCCGGATGATAGAACCCGGCGATCATTCGTTTTTCCAGATCCTGTTCCACATGCAGTCCGCAGCGAATCAGCCGGATGCCTTCTTCCCGCAGCCGGCCCATGGCCATCGCCGCAAAATCAAGCATCTCCTCCCACGAGGGCAGCACATAGCGGCCGCTCCGGTATCGCTCTGCAAGACAGGTTCCCTCCAGAATCACCGTGGGGTACAGCCGCATGGTATCCGGCCGAAGGGCTATACAGTCCTCCAGCGTCCTGCGCTCCTCCTCCGGTGTACTGCCGTACAGACCATACATCATCTGCAAGCCCAGTGAAAAGCCTTGTCTCCGGATACACACAGCAGCCTCCCGGACATCCTGCGCCGTGTGGCCGCGCTGATTCATCTCCAGAACCCTGTCGGACATACTCTGCGCACCCAGCTCAACAGCAGTAACGCCATATTCCTTCAGAATACACAGGATCTCCTCCGGCACAGCATCGGGTCTTGTGGAGATCCGGATTCCGGAAAGGCCGCCTTCTCCCAGAAAGGGCTGCACCGCTTTCAGATAGGCCAGCATCTGCTCCCTTGGAATGGCTGTGAAACTGCCGCCGAAAAAAGCGATCTCCGTATTCTGCCCATCGCCGCCGGATGCAAGATATTCTCTGCACGACTCTGCGATCTCCTCCGGAGCTGGAGCTTTTGCTGCACCGCTGATGGCTCTCTGGTCACAGAAGCTGCATTGATTGGGACATCCCAGATGGGGAATGAAGAACGCCAGATTACAGTGCCGTTTCATATCCCATCAGCGCCAGTGCTTCCTTGGCGGCCATCTGCTCCGCAGATTTTTTGCTCTTTCCTGTGCCTGTGCCGATGACATTGGAATTCAGACACACCTGCACGGTAAAGGCCTTGTCATGATCCGGGCCGCTCTCTCCGGCCAGAACATATTCTACCTTTTCCTCCGGATTCTTCTGGATAATTTCCTGAAGCACCGTCTTGTAGTCCCGGAAGCCCAGATTGCCGCTTTTTTCTGCATGCTTCGGAACAAACCGCAGCACATGCTTTGCCGCCGGCTCCATGCCGCCGTCCAAATAGATCGCTGCAATCACAGCCTCAAAGGCATCCGCCAGAATGGAAGAGCGCTCCCGGCCGCCGGTGTTTTCCTCACCTTTGCCCAGTAGCAGGAATTCACCCAGATGGATCTCCTTTGCAAAAACATGCAGCGCCTTTTCACACACCAGAGAGGCCCGGAGCTTGGTCAGCTCTCCCTCAGGCATGTCCGGATAGTGGGAAAACAGATAGTCCGAAACGATAATGGACAGCACGCTGTCTCCCAGAAACTCCAGACGTTCGTTGCTGCACCGGCACTTTTTCTTCTCATTGGCATAGGAGGAATGAGAAAGGGCCTCCATCAGCAGCTGCTGGTTTTTAAAATGATAATCGATATACGCTTCAAAACGACTCAGGTCGTCCCGTTCTGTATGCTCCATGGATTTCATCATCCTTTCTTCTGACTGCATACGGAATCCGATATTGCTGCAATCATATTTCCGCTGACACAGTTCTTCGCCTGACGGATCGCATTAAAGAAGGCCAGCGCATCGGAGCTTCCGTGGGCCTTGATGACAGGCCTGGATGCACCCAGCATCAGTGCACCGCCTACGGACTTATAGTCCAGCTGTCTGGTCATGGTCTTCAGACGGCCCATTACCATCATGGCTGCCAGCTTGCCTGCTCCGGCAAAAATATTGTTCTTAAGCTGATTGGCAAAGAATTTACCCATACCCTCATATAATTTCAGAGCAACATTTCCGGTAAAGCCATCGGCTACAACCACGTCTGCATTGCCCTCCGGCAGCTCACGGGCCTCAATATTGCCGCAGAAATTCACCGGGGCCTCCTGGAGCAGCTTATAGGTCTCCAGCTCCAGATCCCGTCCCTTGGTCTCCTCTGCACCCACATTCAGCAGCTTCACACGGGGCTTGTCGATCCCCATCACCTTCTGCATATAGGCACTGCCCATAATGGCAAACTGTACCAGCATCTCCGGACGGCAGTCATTATTCGCACCGCCGTCTACCAGAATAAAGGGCTTCTTGGCTGTAGGCATGACCGGAGCCAGTGCCACACGCTTGATTCCCTTGATACGCTTTACCAGGAAAGTAGAGCCTACCACCAGCGCACCGCTGCTTCCGGCCGATACAAAGGCGTCGCCCTTTCCGTCGCTGAGGGCCTTCATACCCACCGCCATAGAGCTGTCCTGATGCTCCTTCAGAAGGGACGTGGGTTCCTCGTGGATATCAAAGGCCTTGGGTGCATGAAGCAGCTCTACGCCGTCCAGAGAGATTTCATGATCCTGTGCGCACTTACGGATCCGCTCCTTATCGCCTACGAGCGTGATATGCACGCCCAGCTCACGGGCTGCTCTTGTGCCGCCCTTGATCACCTCCAGCGGTGCGTGATCTCCGCCGAATGCATCTACAATGATATTCATGTTTCTTTATCTTCCTTCCTGCTTAGTCAAATAGGCCTCCAGGGATGCAAGTGCTCTGTCTGCATAGGCCTGATATTTCTCCTTCTTATCCCGGATCCGCACAGGCAGCTCCGGCAGAATGCCCATATTGCAGCCCATGGGCTGGAAATCAGACACGCCCGGACTGCTGACATAAGCCGCCAGCGCACCCATCATGGTGTCGATGGGCAGGATCAGCGGCTCTTTTCCGCTGAGCTTTCTTGCCAGATTGCGGCCGGCCAGAATCCCGCTGGCTGCCGATTCGATATATCCCTCTACGCCGGTGATCTGTCCGGCAAAGAACAGAAGCGGCTCGCTCCGCAGAGAATAGTCTGCCGAAAGCAGACGCGGACTGTCCAGGAACGAATTCCGGTGCATAACACCGTACCGCATGAATTCCGCATTCTGAAGGCCGGGAATCATGGAAAAGACTCTTTTCTGCTCCGGAAATTTCAGATTGGTCTGGAAGCCGACCAGATTAAACAGTGTACCTGTACTGTTTTCCCGGCGAAGCTGTACCACCGCATAGGGGCGGCGTCCGGTGCGCGGGTCTGTCAGTCCCACCGGCTTGAGCGGCCCGAACCGCATGGTATCCTCTCCACGGGAGGCCAGCACCTCGATGGGCATACAGCCCTCATACACACGGAAGATCTCCTTGTCAAATTCGCTCAGGGGCGCACGCTCAGCCTGGATCAGCGCCTGATAGAAGGCCAGGTACTCCTCCTTGTTCATGGGACAATTGATATAATCAGCGTCTCCTCTGTCATAGCGGGACGCAAAAAAGGTGATGTCATGATCAAGGCTCTCATAGGTCACAATGGGAGCGGCTGCATCAAAAAAGCTCAGTCTCTGACCGCACTTCTCCTCGATGCTCTGTGCAAGTCCGGCGGCTGTAAGAGGGCCGCTGGCAATAATTGCCGGAGCCTCCGGGAGCGCATTTACCTCCTGGGTGCAGATGGTGATCAGCGGATGGGAGGTGATCTTCTCCGTTACAAGATCAGAAAACCGCTCCCGGTCCACCGCCAGCGCACCGCCGGCCGCAACGGAAACCTGCCGTGCACAGGGAATCAACAGAGAGTCCATGCGTTCCATTTCCGCCTTCAGAAGGCCGGCAGCCGAAGCCAGACGGTCTGCCTTCAGGGAATTGGAGCAGACCAGCTCCGCCAGCCCCTTGTAATGATGAGCCGGGGTATACTGCCGGGGCTTCATCTCATATATGGTCACAGGAAAGCCGGCCTCGGCCAGCTGCCAGGCCGCCTCACATCCGGCAAGCCCTCCACCTATAACAGAAACTGTCTGCTTATTCGTCATCTTTTCCTCCGTTCATCGGACGGTCATAGCCGCACTCAGGCTTTTCGCAGACCATCCGGCCGGATTTTCCGCCCTTCTGGAACAGCGTACTGCCACACTGGGGACATTTCTCCTCCAGGGGCACATTCCATGTCATAAAGTTGCATTCCGGATAGCTGGCACAGCCGTAGAAGCTCCGTCCGCGCTTGGACTTCTTCAGGATGATCTTACCGCTGCACAGCGGACAGGTGCCCGGCGTTTCCTGAACGATCTTCTTGGTATTCGTACATTCCGGAAATCCCGGACAAGCCAGAAACCGTCCGAACCGTCCGATTTTAATAACCATATTCCTGCCGCACTGTTCACAGACAATATCCGTCTCCTCATCGGGCACCTTTACACGCTTGCCCTCCATCTTCTCCTCGGCCTCTGCAAGAGTCCTGGCAAAGTCCACATAAAACTCCTCCAGGGCACTCACCCAGTCCCGCTGACCCTGCTCCACCTCGTCCAGGTCGCTTTCCATTTTAGCCGTAAAGGCCGCATCTACAATATTCTGAAAATGCTCCTTCATCAGCTCGGTGGTAACCTCGCCCAGAACCGTGGGCTTGAGGGACTTTCCCTCACGCTCTACATACAGACGATTGGTAATGGTTGTGATCGTCGGGGCATAGGTACTGGGTCGGCCGATGCCGTTTTCCTCCAGCGCCTTGATCAGGGACGCTTCTGTATACCGGGCCGGCGGCTGAGTGAAATGCTGGTTGCCCTCCAAAGAGCGCACCTTCAGCACGTCCTTTTCCTTCAGCTCCGGAAGATTCTTATTCTCCCCCTTGGCCTCCTTGGCTTCCTCATAAAGAGCGGTAAAGCCATCAAAACGAACCGTAGAGCCTGTCGCCTTGAACATACATCCGTCTGCGGCAATATCCACAGAAACCGTATCCATCTGCGCATCTGCCATCTGACTGGCAATAAAGCGCTCCCAGATGAGCTTATACAGCTTGTACTGATCGGAGGTCAGACTGTTCTTCACATCCGCCGGTGTAAGGGACGGCGTGGAGGGGCGGATCGCCTCGTGCGCATCCTGCGCATTCTTCTTCGTCTTATATATGCGCGGCTCCGGCGGCAGGTAGTCCTCACCGTAGGTCACACGGATATAATCAGACGCTGCGCTGCGGGCCTCGTCCGAAATACGCAGGCTGTCCGTTCTCATATAGGTAATCAGACCGATCGCACCCATCCCCTGCACCTCAACGCCCTCATACAGCTCCTGTGCCACCTTCATGGTACGCTTGGACTGAAAGCCCAGACGATAAGAGGCATCCTGCTGGAGGGTAGAGGTAATAAACGGAGCCGCCGGATGCTTTTTGGTGATCCGCTTTTTCACCTTGGAAACGACAAACTCCGCCTGATTCAGACGTGCCAGAAGCGCATCGGCCTCCTCCTTGGTGCCGATCTCCGTCTTATCCACACGCTTTCCATCCACCGTTGTCAGCTTGGCGGAGAAGATCTTTCTGGAGGGCGGTGCAGAGAGCTTGGCGTCAATAGACCAGTATTCCTGGGGTACAAAGGCACGGATCTCATTCTCACGATCCACAACCAGACGCACAGCTACTGACTGCACCCGTCCGGCGGAAAGTCCCCGGCGCACCTTTTTCCAGAGGAACGGACTGAGCTTGTAGCCTACGATTCGATCTACGATCCGGCGGGCCTGCTGGGCATTCACCAGATCTACATCTATTTTATGGGGATGCGCCATACCATTCTGGATACCGCTCTTGGTGATCTCATTGAATTCCACACGGTTGTCTTCCTCCATATCCAGATTCAGTATATGCGCAATATGCCAGGAAATAGCCTCACCCTCACGGTCCGGGTCTGTGGCCAGATAGACACGGTCACACTTTTTAGCCCGTGATTTCAGCTGCTTGATGACATCCTCCTTGCCTTTCATATCTGTATAGTGGGGCTGGAAGCCGTTTTCCACATCCACGCCCAGCTTGGACTTGGGCAGGTCACGTACATGACCCATGGAGGCAATTACATCAAAATCCTTCCCCAGATATTTCTGTATGGTTTTCGCCTTGGCCGGCGACTCTACAATAACCAGATTTGTCATATTTCAATCACTCTGCATTTCCGGCAGAGCTGACTCCTTTCTAAAGGATTCCGTAGCACTGTCCCTTCAAGCGAGTCACGTAGCCATCAATGGCCAGCTCCGTCATGGCGGATATTACGTCCTCCTCGTCCGCCCCCAGTCTCTCCACGATCGTATCCACATGCAGCTGGTGCTCCTGTGACAGCAGGACTGCGATCTGAAGCTCCAGTCCGTCCAGCGCAGAAAAATCCCGGTGCTCCGGAGACGGCTCCGGCGTGTCGCTTTTCTGTTCCTCTACGTTTTCTTCTTTTTTCTCTGTCTCTTTCTGCTTCTCTTTCGCTGCCGGCTTTTTCTTTTCGGCCTTCTGCACACCGGAGGTACTTTTTTCTCCGAACAGCACAGAATCCTCCGATGCTCTGGACGGCTCAAAGAGAACGGATGACATTAGTCTATGTGCATAGGAATGGTAGTATTCGTTGATGATGTCCAGATAACTGAACACGGGGATCGCACCATCCCGCAGATATTTTACCACACCTGCATATTGATTGTCAAATATATCCGCCGGCGGAATGCAGAAAACATTCCGGCCCTGTTCCAGTGCCAGCTCAGCTGTGATCAGCGAACCGCTGCGCTCGGCCGCCTGAACCACCAGCGTACCCAGACTGATTCCGGACAGGATCCGGTTCCGGGACGGGAAATTTTTCGGGTGCGGCTCTGTGCCCGGCAGAAATTCTGTCAGCAGCAGACCCTTTCGGGTAATATATTTCTTCGCACCTGCATTATTCCTGGGATAATCCACATCAAGACCGCAGCCCAGAACAGCCACGGTTCTCCCCTGTGAAAGCAGCGCCGCACGATGCGCTGCCGAATCAAGCCCGATGGCAAAGCCGCTGACGATCACCATGCCGGCTCTGGCCAGATCGCTGCAAATGGCATTGGCCACACGCACACTGTAGGCCGAAGGATTTCTCGTACCCACGACCGTTATCGCCGGATATTCCTCCAGGATCTGAATATTTCCCTGATAGAACAGTACAGCCGGCGGATTGTAGATTCCCATCAGACGGGAGGGATATTTCCCGTCTCCGTAACAGATCACCGAGATCTCCTTCTTCCGGCAGTTTTCCAGTACCTTCTCCACCTGCTCCAGGGTCACACTATGTACCGAACGCTTCTGAGCGGCCGTCAGGTCAAACCGTTTCTGCTGGGCCGCATCCTGTAAAATATAAAATGCCTTTTCCGGTGTTTCGGTTACCTGGAGAACGCTCCAGATCTTGGGATTGCCTGCGCCGAACACCATCACCATCCACAGCCAGTATTCCAGTGTCATTTTACACTTCGACCTCCTGCACTTTTTGTCATTTCCCACATCATAATACCAGCCGCCATGGCTGCATTCAGCGATTCGATCGTACCGTGCATGGGAATGGTCAGCCGGCGCTCACATCGCAGGGCCACCTCCTCAGGAAGGCCGTTTCCCTCGTTGCCGATCCATACCGCACAGCCCTCTGTGCCATATGTACTCTCTCCCACAAGCTCGGCCTCACCCTGCACCACAGCCGCACAGCTCCCGATTTCCTGCTGCTTCAGGGCCTGAAATACCTTCTCCGTTTCAGAGGTAACCAGAATCGGCACACGGAACAGCGAACCCATAGTTGCTCTTACCACCTTGGGGCTGTACACATCACAGCTCTCGCAGAAAACCGCACCGGAAATACCCAGTGCATCGGCCGTCCGCAGGATCATTCCCGCATTTCCCGGATCCTGCAAACGATGCAGCACGATATACCGGCCGTCCTTTTTCAGGAACGAATCCCACGACTTCTGTATCGGCATACGGCATATGGCAAAAATGCCCTGTGTGTGCTCGGTCTCTGCCATATATTCCCCCAGCTCGTCCGATATGGACAGCTGCTTGCAGCCCTCTCTCTCAGGAAGCGCCTGGCCGTAACGGGACACGGCCTCCTGCGTCAGAAACAGATGGGTAAGCTCTGCACCATTTGCAAGTGCATCGGAAACCAGCCGATAGCCCTCCAGCACAAAAAGCTGCTCCTGCACTCTGGCCTTTTTGGTTCTGGCCAGCTTCCGGTACAGCTTTACAGCCGGATTTTCCTTTGCTGTTATCAACTGCGGTGTTATGCCCATACAGAAATCCTCCTCTATAACAAAACACGCTCCGTGTCTACCAGAGCGTGTTCAGATACCATTTTTTTACAGAGCTGCCTTTGCCTTTTCAACAATTGCAGCGAAACCAGCTGCATCGTTGATTGCAATCTCGGACAGCATCTTTCTGTTCAGTTCGATGCCAGCCTTCTTGCAGCCGTTCATAAATGTAGAATAGTTCATGCCATTCATCTTGCAGGCCGCAGAGATTCTTGTGATCCAGAGCTGTCTGAACTCTCTCTTCTTCTGCTTTCTGCCAACATAAGCATAGTTGCCGGACTTCATAACAGCCTGCTTCGCCATCTTGAAGTGCTTGCTCTTGCTGCCCCAGTAGCCCTTTGCCAGCTTCAGTGTTTTATTTCTTCTCTTACGAGTCATCATTGCACCCTTAACACGTGCCATAATCTTCTACCTCCGATTTTCTTTTTGTTATTTTCCCAATGCGTTCTCAGATTAGAGATACGGCAGCAGCTTCTTCAGTGCCGGTGCATTTGTCACATCAGCAACACCTGCGGTACGAGCGATTCTCTTACGCTTTGTGTCCTTCTGTGTCAGTCTGTGTCTCTTGTTTGTCTTCTGATACTTCAGCTTACCAGAACCAGTCAGCTTAAAACGCTTCTTTGCACCAGAATGTGTTTTTGTCTTGATCTTTGCCATGATATATCCTCCTTTTACTTGGATGCCTTCGGTGAAATGAACATGACCATACTGCGGCCTTCCATCTTTGCAGGCTTTTCAACAGTACCTACCGCTGCACACGCTTCCTTGAATCTCTCAAGCAGCTCCTCACCGATCTGCGGATGTGCGATCGCACGCTTACGGAATCTTACAGATACCTTCAGCTTGTCGCCGCCCTCCAGAAACTTCTTGGCCTGATTGACCTTGGTCTCAAAGTCATGTGTGTCAATTGCAGAAAACATACGGATTTCCTTAATTGCAACTACCTTCTGGTTCTTACGGGCTTCCTTTTCCCGCTTCTGCTGTTCAAAACAGTACTTGCCGTAATCCATGATACGGCACACCGGCGGCTTCGCCTGCGGTGCAATCTTGACAAGATCCAGATCCTTGTCATAGGCCAGTTTCTGTGCATCTCTTGCAGACATGTTTCCGAGCTTTGTGCCATCGCTATCGATGACAAGGATTTCCTTATCCCGGATTTCCTCGTTGATCTGCAGCTCCTGTTTGCTGATAAGCCAGCACCTCCAAACATTTTATTTACAAACAAAAATGAGTGCATCACACAGTGAGCACTCTCCTCATACCTCGCCTGTATATCCTGCACCTTCTGCGCAGAAAAGCGAAATATTATAAACCGTTTCGATGTGTACCAAACGGTGAGAACTGTGATGCTCTACTTTGTTTACTCTTAGTAGTATACCTTATCCTACGCCTGAAGTCAAGCGCTTCGCCCCAACTTTTACAAATTATTCACACAACGTCTCCCACAGCTCCTTCAGCCACTCCACACACTTCAGCCGATAGCGGAATTTCTCCGGCTCTGTCATCATTTCCAGCTCGTCCTCCGTGAAATACACCTCCTGCTCCTGATCATCCTCCGCAGCGGCCGGAACACACAGGGGCGGATACATCACACACCACCAGTTCTGCCCCTCCGCCTGTCCGATGCAGATGCGCACGGCGTCATAGACTCCGGCCGGAAGCGTAACCTCCTCATAGACACGCTCCCCGAAGGCGGTCTGAGAAAGCTCCGCTGTGACTTCATAGTCATAACCCCACTCGGACACAGTCTCCCGTGCGATCTCCTCCAGCTGAGGAAGTGCGCCGGCCGCAGCGGCCTTTGCATCCGCACAGGAGGACAGCTCCTCAAAATAAACAGCACCCTCCTCCAGGACCGCATCCCGGACAGCATATTTCAGAAGCTGATCCTCAGCAGAATCAGAATTGGCAAGAATATGCAAGCGCAGCACATCATTTTCCAGAGTCTGCCGGGTCTGCGCATCCTTTGTAAATACAGAAATCGTCATTGCTCCAGCCATTCCCAGGAGACAGGCCAGTTCCAGTTTTTTCATGTCTCTCACCTCGGTAAGAGTATGAACCGGTTCTTCTCCTTTCATTCAATGCCGCTATAAAATTTCTGCCAGAATGGCATTGGACACCAGAAAGCCCTCCGGCGTGAAGCGGATGCGCTCCCCTTCCGTCCGCATAAGACCGCCCTTACAGAAACGCTCGACCCGCTTCCGCTGCCGGGTGTCCAGCCAGCAGAGCGGTATTCCCTCCGCAAGGCGCAGACCCAGCATGATCTTCTCCTCCGGAGTGCAGGGAGAAGCATCCTCCAGACAGGTCGGCTGGTGCACTTCCTTTATAAATGTATCCAGATCGGCCGGAACATAGAAACGGGTATCCAGACAGGAATGTGCCGCCGGGCCGATTCCAAGATAGGGGCGGCATTTCCAGTAGCGGATGTTATGCCGGCTCTCAAAGCCCATCCTTGCAAAGTTGGATACCTCGTACTGCATAAAGCCGCAGGTCTCCAGGAAGGACACCATTTGCAGATACAGATCAGCAGCTGCATCCTCCGTGGGGATCTCCGCCTGCATGTTCTGCCCGGCGTAGGGCGTACCCTCCTCGATCTTCAGAAGATAGGCCGAAACATGGGTTATGGGCAGAGCGGCCAGCCCTTTCAGCGTTTCATCCAGACGCTCCGGGGTCTGTCCCTTTGTGCCGATCATCAGATCGCAGGAGATATTTTCAAAGCCGGCCTCCCTTGCGGCATATACCGTGTCAAGGGCCTGCTGTGCTGTGTGAAGCCGGCCCAGCGCTTTAAGCGCATCCTCCAGCAGATCCTGCACGCCGATGGATAGACGGTTCACCCCAGCCCTCCAGTAAGCTGCCAGCGTCTCCCTTGTAACGGTAGCCGGATTGACCTCCATGGTGATTTCAGGTGCTCTTTGTGTGAATGCTTTGCTGACCGTACCAAGGATTTTTTCTATATGCTCAGGCGAAAGAAGCGAGGGCGTTCCTCCGCCGAAATATATGGTATCCACATCCCGGCCATCACCGTAAAGCTCCAGATTACGGCAGACAGCCTGCACGTAAGCGTCACGCTTATGCAGGCTGTTTTCACAGGAATAAAAATCACAGTAGGGACATTTCCTCATGCAGAAGGGAACGTGGATGTAGATCCCCAGAGTCTTGTCAGCTGCGGATGTCATTGCGGATCACCCGAACCAGGGGCATGAAAAAGGCATCAAAGAGCTTTGTCAGCACAAAGGCCGCCGCAATACAGCCGGCCATCAGCAGAAACGCCCACAGATTGCTGTCGATCATCAGGTAGCAGTAAATAACGCCCACCAGTGCGATCACATAGATGACCGCATTGACGATGGTGGAAACCTGTCCATTGCAGCAGCGGCGTCCGCAGGCTTTGCAGACACGGCCCTTGGAGTTCAGTCCGCCGGCCATGGCCTTGGTCAGGGGATTGAAGGATTTCTCTCCGCAGTGAGGACAATTATAAATAGATTCCTTGCTCATAAAATGTTTCCTCCTTATTCTGTATCCAGCTTCAATACACTCATAAAGGCCTCCTGAGGCACCTCTACCGTACCCAGCGAGCGCATTCTCTTTTTGCCTTCCTTCTGCTTCTCCAGCAGCTTCTTCTTACGTGTAATATCGCCGCCGTAGCACTTGGCCAGAACGTCCTTGCGCATAGCCTTGATGGTTTCACGGGCAATGATCTTGCCGCCGATAGCCGCCTGAACCGGCACTTCAAAGAGCTGCCGCGGAATATTTTCCTTCAGTTTTTCAACCATCTTTCTGGCACGCTCATAGGCCTTGTCCGCATGAATGATAAAGGACAGGGCATCCACTATATCGCCGTTGAGGAGAATGTCCAGCTTCACCAGCTTGGAGGGGGCATATTCGCTCAGCTCATAGTCGAAGGAGGCATAGCCCTTGGTACGGGACTTGAGCACGTCAAAGAAGTCATACACGATCTCATTCAGGGGCAGGTCATATTTCAGGCTGACACGGTTATCATCGATATACTGCATATCGTGGAACACACCGCGCCGGTTCTGGCAAAGATCCATAACATTGCCCACGAAGTCGGAGGGCGTCAGGATCTCCGCCTTCACCATAGGCTCTTCCGCCAGACGGATGGTCGCCGGGTCGGGATAGTTGGTGGGGTTATCAATATAAACCACCTCACCGCTCATCATGGTGACACGATAGATAACGGAGGGTGCTGTGGTGATCAGGTCAAGATTGTACTCACGCTCCAGACGCTCCTGAATGATCTCCATGTGGAGCAGTCCCAAAAAGCCGCAGCGGAAGCCAAAGCCCAGTGCAATGGAGGTTTCCGGCTCAAAGGTCAGGGACGCATCATTGAGCTGAAGCTTTTCCAGCGCTTCACGCAGATCGCCGTATTTTGCGCCGTCGGCCGGATAGATACCGGAGAACACCATGGGATTGGCCTGACGGTAGCCAGGCAGAGGCTCGGCGCAGGGATTTTCATCCAGTGTGACGGTATCGCCCACCTGTGTATCTCCGATGCTCTTGATAGAGGCGGTAAGGTAGCCGACCTCACCGGCCCGGAGCACACCGGTATTCACCAGCTGATTGGTATCCATATAGCCCGCTTCTACGATGGTAAAGGTAGAGCCGGTGGCCATGAGACGGATGGTGTCGCCTACCTTCACCGTGCCTTCCTTGACACGAATATAGATAACAACACCCTTATAAGCATCATAGTAGCTGTCGAAAATGAGGGCCTGGAGCGGTGCGTCCGGGTCGCCCTTGGGAGAGGGGATATCTGTTACGATGCGCTCCAGCACCTCCTCGATATTCAGACCGGCCTTTGCGGAAATTCTCGGCGCATCCATGGCCGGAATGCCGATGATATTTTCGATCTCGTTACAGACACGTTCCGGGTCAGCCGCCGGGAGATCGATCTTATTTACGACCGGCACGACCTCCAGGTCATGCTCGATGGCCAGGTAGGTATTGGCCAGGGTCTGGGCTTCGATTCCCTGAGAGGCATCCACCACCAGGATCGCACCCTCACAGGCGGCCAGGCTTCGGGAAACCTCGTAATTGAAGTCTACATGACCCGGTGTATCGATCAGATTGAACACATAGGTGTTGTCGTCCTTGGCTTTATAGTTCAGATGCACAGCACGGGCTTTGATGGTAATACCACGCTCACGCTCAATATCCATGTTATCAAGGATCTGCTCCTCCATATCACGCTCAGCCACGGTAAAGGTCTTTTCCAGAATGCGGTCAGCCAGCGTGGATTTGCCATGGTCAATATGGGCAATAATACAAAAATTGCGAATGTTGTCCATCATATATTTACTCCTTCAAAGTATGGTTTTCTTCACTATCATCTTATTATTATATCATGGTTTCCGGCCTTTGTAAAGTATGGGATGAAGAAAAAATACCGCCCTTTTTAAAGGCGGTACAAACACTTTGATTCACGCTTTCTTTCCAGCGGACCCGAACAGAATTATTATAACAGCATCCGCCGCAAACAAAACAGCCAATGCGATCAAGCCCAGCCCGACAAAAATATGGACAAGCGAAAATACTGCACAGACATTCGCCAGAACCAGAAATATAATTCCCTTGGTTTTGCAGCTCTGTCCTTTTCTCGTTTTTACCAGAAAGAAAATGGAAAGAACAAGGAACACCAGAGAACAAACCATAAGAAATCCTATAAGCAAAAGAAATAACGTTACTGCATCACTCATAAATTCACCTCATCCCATTGGGCCGGATACGTTCCTTCATATTATAGCACATCGGCCGGATCGTGTCAAACTGCATGCAGCAGTACGCTCCGCAAGCTTTTTTGAAAAACAGCTGACCGAAAAAGCTTCTATAATCGGATTGACAAGGCCGCCTTTTCCATGCTACAATATCTTTATACTATTGCAAAGGAGTCTTACCTATGGCCAAACAGCACTGGAAAGGCAGCGTGCTTCTCGCACCCGTACCCGCCGCCCTCGTTTCCTGCGGCACGATGGAGGAACCGAATGTCCTCACCATCGCATGGACGGGTGTGCTCTGCACGCATCCTCCCATGACATATATTTCCGTTCGTCCCTCACGCCACTCCTACCCCATTCTCATGGAGAAAAGAGAGTTTGTCATCAACCTCACGACCTCCGCTATGTGCAAAGAGACCGATTTCTGCGGCGTGCGCAGCGGTAAGGATACCGATAAGTTTGCTCACTGCGGATTCACCCCGGAGGCCGCTCAGACGGTCTCCGCCCCCATGATCGCAGAATGCCCCATAAATCTTGAATGCAGAGTCACCGAGACGAAGGAGCTGGGCAGCCATACTATGTTTCTCGCCGAAATTACAGGGGTAAATGCCGATGAGCGCTATATCGACAGCAAGGGCAAGCTCAACCTTCAGCAGTGCGGCCTCATGGCCTATGCCCACGGAGAATACTTCGCCCTGGGACGAAAGCTGGGTGACTTTGGCTGGTCTGTCCGGAAAAAGAAGAAGAAAAAGCACCCCTCCCAAACCTGATTTATGGAGATTCGATAAAATCGCCGAAAAAAGTGTTGCAATTTATGTGAAAATGTGGTACAATAATCGGAGTAAGGTGGGTATTTCCACAAGAGAAGGAGTTTATACATGAGTACACAGGAAATTTTACAGGAAATCCGTGACGGTTTGTCCGGTGAATACGGCGTGGATATGGCCTATCTGGAGGGTCAGGTATCCAAGTATAAAGGCCATGAGAAGGCTGCTGAAATCGAAAACGGCATTGCCGAGCTGGCCTATGAGATCCTCCCGGAGGATAAAAAAGAACAGGTAGCCAGAATGATGTATCTGGACGGCAAACGTCTGGATGCAGTGATGAACGAGGCCATCCAGCTGATCAATGAAAAGAAGTACCAGGAGGCTTTCAAGCTGACGGAGGCTCTTTATACCAAGATCCGTATTTCCTATCGTGAGACGGAGGAAAAGATGTATCTGAGCCTGCGTAATCCCCTGGAGCATCAGCTGTATCTGTACTTTTATCAGCCGTCCAAGCGCCTGGAGCGTCCGCCCTTTGATCTGTCCCGTATGGTCATGCTCCACGGCTACAGCCTGCTGGAGGCCAAGCGTCCGGAGGAGGCCATTGCCGTTCTGGAGGATGCGATCCGCTTCAATCCCATGAATACAGATGCATACTTTGAAATGGCTGAATGCTACAAGGTGCTCGGTTCGACCGCTGACCTGCTGGGCTGCACCAAGGAGACCCTGAGCATTGCTACATCTCCGGAGGAGATCTCCCGCTGCTACTGCAATCTGGGCTTCTACTGTGTAGAGCTGGAGGACTATGACAGTGCGGTCTGCTTCTACTATGAAGCCATGATCTATGCAGACAACCCCATTGTAACCGGTGAGCTGCACCACATCCACACCAAGACCGGCAAGAAGCTGTCTCCGCCTACCAGAAAGCAGGTCAACGAGGCCTTTGATAAATACGGCATCAAGCCGGGCGCAAACGAAGAGGTCGTTTCCGTTGTAGCGGTTCTGGCCAAGGATTCCATTGCGGCCGAAGACAAAAGCCGTGCAAAGATCTATTTCCGCATTCTCTACAGCCTGACCAATGACCCGGATGTAAAGAAAACGCTGGATCAGCTGTATGCAGCCAAGTAATCATCTGACCGAATGATAACATGAAACGTCCGCAGGAGCTTTCTCCTGCGGACGTTTTTTGTGTATGTTAAAGCTCCAGGATCTCCATGTACTGCTTATGAAGCTCCACCGGATCCAGGGTTTCATCGTCCGTGCGCACAACAAGCGTATACATGATGTTCAAATCACCTGTAATTCCGATAATGGCATAGTCATCATCTGTTATGTAGTGTTTTACGGCATATTTGTCCGTCATTTCAACGATCTCAGATTCTTCGTATGCATATACCGGCTGATTTATATAATTCTCGATCGTATTATATGCAGAGTTGAAGCTAATCTCAAGCATGACCCGAACCTGATTTGAGGGATCGGTATACCGAACCGTATAATTACCCGTAGAAAGACTGTGACGTCTTTCTTCCCATGTACTTACAATATCCGGCAAAGGATGCACATAGCTTGTTGGATTGCTTTCCTTATATGCAGCCATAAGTTCATCATAAGATTGAAAATACTCTATCTGAACCTCATTGATATATATTTCAGGCTGTGTACTTGCTGTAGTTACCCACGTTACAGCTGCGATGGAGGATGTGTCCTCTTTTTCCGGCGTACAGCCTGCAAGCATGAGCATAGATGCAAGGGCCAGGGCTGTGATTTGTTTTTTCATACGAACTACCTCCTTAGCTTGTGTGATGAAACTTCTCACTATTATTTTTGATTATATTCTTACAAACAGTACATATTGTACAGGACTTCAAGATCTCATAACTCTCTCTGTTATCACCCCATATGCAATTCGGATTGTTTACAGTAATGGTATCAAGATTGTAGTGATCCTTCACACCATATAGATGCCCGATTTCGTGAGCCAGTGTAGATATAGCGTAAGCATAGGGACTGTCGTCGTCATGGTATTGAAAGTAGTCCGAGTCTTGCGAAACGATAAACATCGTACTTGGATTTGCAACACCAAAAGCGAACTTGTGCTCTTCAGCTGAATTTAAACAAATCGACGATGCCGTTAAATACACTGCACATTCATTACTTGCATTATATGCAGGCGTATCGTTTACGAAGTAGTTCAAGTTATTATGCTGGTATGTCCCTTTAAAGCATGCTACATGCGCTTGCACACCATCTCCATAGCATTCACAACCATTGATCAGCGTTTCAATAAACGAATCAGAATCCCCAGCGCAAATATAAGCTGGGGATTCTAATATATCAGTTGCTGCTGAAAAATCGTAAAAATTTAAGCTCGCCCCGTGATAACTATAAAATCCTTTCAAGTAATTTTTGATATTACTCAATCTTGTTGTGAAAGAAGAAGGTACTCCATAAGTTCCTACTACATACTCATCACACTAGAAGCCGAAACACTCGAAGGAACAGCTGTTTCCGACGCAACTAACATTGAAGTAACGATAATCATCGAACATATGGACATAATTCTCTTTTTTACTTTCAAAAAAATCACCTCATTTAGCTTTCTGAGTATTAATATGCAGTCTAATTAATGTATCTCTTTCTTATAGTTAATCTAGTTCTTTTTCATTACGAATTCCGTTCTTATATTTATATTATATCTCAAGAATTAAATAAAGTCAAGCTTTTTGTACAGAAAATTACAGTAATATCTAACGAAATTTCGATTCATAATTTATGCAATACAGACAAACCAAAAAGCAGCCTTCCGAAGAAGACTGCTCTTGCCCATTTTATAAAATTACTTCTTAACCGGAGCGGTTTCTGTACCGTCTGCCACGGTCTTGATACTGCCGACCAGACCGGCAATTCCCTGAATCTCGCTGGGAATGATGATCTTGGTAGCCTTTCCGTCTGCGGCCTTGCCAAAGGCTTCCAGCGCCTTCAGCTGGAGAACGGCCTCATCCGGAGCGGAATTCTTCAGCATTACAAGGCTGTCTGCATAGGCTCTCTGTACCATCTCAATGGCATCTGCTTCACCGGCTGCCACACGGATCTTCTCCTCACGAGCCGCATCTGCACGGAGAATGGTTGCTTCCTTCTCGGCCTCTGCACGGAGGATCTCAGTCTGCTTATCACTCTCTGCACGAAGGATTCTGGCGGCCTTTTCACCCTCTGCAACGGTGATCTGATACTGCTTCTCACCTTCTGCACGGAGAATCTTTTCACGCTTCTCACGCTCGGCCTTCATCTGCTTTTCCATGGCATCCTGAATCTCACGAGGCGGCAGAATATTCTTCAGCTCCACACGGATCACCTTGATACCCCAGCGGTCCGTTGCCTGGTCCAGGGTCTCTGTGATCTTTGTGTTGATCAGATCACGGGAGGTCAGAGTTGCATCCAGCTCCAGCTCACCGATGATGTTACGCAGCGTGGTTGCTGTCAGATTTTCAATCGCTGCAACCGGACGCTCTACACCGTAAGTATACTGCACCGCATTTGTGATCTGGAAGAACACAACGGTGTCGATCTGCATGGTAACATTATCCTTTGTGATAACGGCCTGGGGCTTGAAGTCTACGACCTGCTCCTTGATGGAAACCCGTCTGGCTACACGATCCAGGAACGGCACCAGGAAGTGGATACCCGTCTGCCATGCACGATAGAATGCACCCAGACGCTCTACTACATAAATGTTGGACTGGGGCACGATGCGGATTCTGGAAATCACGATCACGACCGCCAGCACGATAATACCCAATATTACATAACCAATCATACAAATTTCCTCCTCAGTTCATTTCAGCTTTTGCTTTTTGCGGAATCGGTGCTACAAAGAGCTTTGCTCCATCGATATCCTCCACCCGGACAGTCGTCCCGGCCGGAATCACAGAGCCATCTGCGGAAACCGCCATCCATTCTGCATCATTCAGACGCGCACGGCCCGTTCCGGCCACAGGATCAATGTCCTGCACCACAACAGCAAGCCGCCCCACATCCATCCGCACATTGGTCTCCTTCACAGAAAACCGCAGAGCCTTGCGCAGAATCGGACGTGTACAGATCAGCAGCACCAGCGATACAACTGTAAACACCGTCAGCTGCACCCACACCGGAGCATTCAGCGAAGCGGCGATCAGCGCACCCAGCGAGCCAGCAGCAAACCATATGGAAACAAGCTGCTGTGTGGCGAATTCAGCGGCAATCGCTGCGATCAGCAGCACGCTCCAGAATATCAAAGCTCCCATCAAATAAAATCAATCCTTTCTTTCCGGCAAACTGCACGTTGATTCTTCTGCTATTATATCATATTTTTGAGATTCTGTAAATAGCATTTTGCAGGAAATTGCAAAAAAATTGAAATCACCCGGTGATGCTTTCGCAGGCCTTTTTCAGCTGTGCATCCCCCTGCAGATCCGGATCCTCATAATCCACGGTAAAATCCTCCCCCAGGGCCACGACCTCGTCAGGCGTCAGACCTACGCCGTGGTAGCATTCACCCTTTACCGTCTGATAGGTGGCCACAGTCAATGTAACAGCTCCGCCGCTGACCTTCCGGGTATCCTGCATAACACCCTTGCCGAAAGTCGTTGTTCCCACCAGAAAGGCCTTGTCAAAATCACGCAGAGACGCTGCAAAAAGCTCTGCTGCACTGGCGGTATTTTCATTTACCAGAACCGCCATGGGCAAATCCAGCTCCTCGGCATCTGATTCTACAATGGTGCGCTCTGTACCGTTTCCATAGTTGGCTATGGCAATGACCCCCTCCGGAAGAAGCGGATCCAGGGTATCCTCCAGTGAGGAAAGCAGACCGCCGCCATTGTTACGCACATCAAAAATCAGCGACTCTGCCCCCTGCTCCAGAAGAGTCTCCAGGGTTTCTGTGAACTGCTCATCTGTATTGGCCCGGAAGGCTGAAATCCGGATATATCCCACATTTTCCTCCAGCATCTGACCGAAGGCTGTTATAGTAACTACCTCATCCCGCACTACGGAAATATCCAGCTCCTCGCCGTCCCGCTCTACTGTCAGCACGACCTCTGTGCCGATCTGTCCCTTTACCGCTGCGACAGACTCCTCATAGCCCAGCTCAGACACACGCTGGCCGTCTACCGCCACAATCAGATCCTCAGGAAGCAGGCCGTACTGCTCCGCCGGAGAGCCGGGATTCACCTCAATAATGAGCAGACCGTCTTCGTCTATCGCCTGCACGGTCACGCCAATGCCAACGGTCGTTCCGGATTCCTTGACCTGCCAGTCGGAATATTCATCCTCTGTCAGATAGGAGGAATAGGGATCGTTCAGCCCGGCCACATAGCCCTTAAGGGCTCCGTCCATAGCGGCCTCCTCATCCACATCCTGATAGAAATTCTCCTCCACATAGTCTTCCAGCTCCGCCATTCTTGCATTCTCCGCAAGCTCCTTCTCCAGCATATAGTTCCTCCGGAGCAGAAGCAGACTCACCAGCATCAGCACCGCCGCTAAGATTGCCAGAAGCCGCAGCGGCCAGCTCCATTTCTCCCTCTTCTGCATTTCTTCCATAAACAACGCACCTTTCTCTGAAAAAGGGCAGAGGAACGCTTACCCCTGCCCTTTCTGTTATTCTATACGAATTTTTTTAAAAGTATGTATGATCCCGAATATCAATAGAGATAGGCCTCCGGATCTACACGACTGCCATTGATACGCACCTCAAAGTGCAGGTGCGCACCTGTGGAAAATCCGGTTGAACCGACATAGCCCAGCACCTGTCCGGCCGAAACATACTGACCGGAGGATACAGTGATCGAAGCCATATGTGCATATACCGTAGAATATCCGCCGTCATGCGCCACAATTACATAATTGCCATAGCCGCCGCCGCAGCCGCAGCTGTAGGATTTCGCATAGTTATGGGAGCATCCGCTGCTGGCCACGATTACTGTACCGCCCTTGGAGGCGGTGACCGCCGCACCTGCAATGCCGCCGCTGGCGATGTCAATGCCGCTGTGCTGTGTGCCCCATCTCGGGCCAAAGCCGCTGGTCAGCACATAGAATCCCGGACAAGGCCACGCAAAACGTGTGCTCTCATATACCGGCGCAGCCGTTGTCGTGGCTACCGTTGTCTGAACCGGAGCCTGCGTCTGAACCGGTGCCTGCGTCTGCGCCGGAGCCTGGGTCTGAACCGGTGCTTGTGTCTGCTGACTGCTGTGGCCGGCGGACTGTGCCTTTGTCGTTGTCACCGTCGTAACCGGGCGCTGCGGAGCTGCTGTTGTGGTCTGTCTGGCCGCTTCTTCAGCCGCCTTGCGCTCTGCCTCTGCGGCAGCCTCAGCAGCCAGAATCGCCTGGAGAATACGCTCATCCTCAGCCTCCAGCTCCAGATTGGCCGCCTCCAGCTCTGCAATATCTGCATTCAGCAGGCTCTGCTGATCCGCCAGCATCTGGGAGTGCTCCAGAGACTCCTGATAGTCATCCTGAAGCTGAAGGATGGACTCGGCCAGCTCATCCTTGGCCTTCTGCTGCTCCTCAAGCTGAATATCCAGCTCGGCCTTTTCTTCCTCCAGCTGCTCCTTCTTCTCATTGCAGGCAGTCAGCTGATCCTTCAGACCGTTTACCAGATCATTATCATGCTTGGCTACACGGGAAATCAAATCGTATTTTGCCAGAAAATCGAAGAAATCCGTTGCCCCCACCAGAGCCGAGGCCAGGCTGTCATTGCCGCTGACATACATCGCCCGGATCCGCTTCTTGAAATCCTCCAGGCCCACTGCGATGTCGGCCTCCATATTCACAATATCCGTTTCTGTCTGCGCAATGTCCTGCTGTGTGTAGAAGATTTCCTCCTCGATCCGATCCAGCTGCTCATCCACGATCTCGATGTTCTTTTCCTGGAGCTCCAGCTTTTCGGTAAGCGTTTCCTGATATTCTTCCTCTGTGGACTGATCTGCGCCGATTTCCTCCAGCTTCTGCTGCATTTCTGCAATTTCCGCATCGTTGGCATTCTTCTCGGCCTCCAGCTCTGAAGAAGTCCACGCCCAGACCGGCGCCTCCTGCCACATTTCCTTACAGTACAGGCTTCCGGACAGAATGGTTACGCTCAGCATAGCACTGACAAAACGCAATACACTTTTTTTCTGCATAGTTATTTCCGCTTTCTGCGGCTGCCTCCTTTCAGACATTCAGATGCTTACGAATGGCGAATACAGTACCCAGCGCACCAAACAGTGTGCCGGCGCCAAGGTAAGCAATGGTAACAGGCATCACCGCATCCTCAAATGGAACGATACTTGTCATTCCAAAAATCGACATGAATGTCGTCTCCTGGGTGAGAAGGTCGATCATGGCATCATACCCCAGCCATGTGACCGCAAGAGCACCGACGCCGGCCAGAAGTCCGGTGATCATGCCCTCTACAAAGAAGGGGAACCGGATAAAGGCATTGGTCGCACCTACATACTTCATAATCTGAATTTCAGCACGCCGTGAAAATACACTGGCCTTGGTGGTGTTTGCGATGATCACGATCGAAATGATGATCAGCGCAAGAATGATCACACCGCAGACCATGGTGATGATCCGCCGCAGCTCTGTAAGTATCTGCACGAGATCCAGCGGAGCCCGCACATGCTCAATATGCTCCAGCGCACCGATCTGCGCCAGCGTCTCATCCATTCTTGAAATATCCGCCACCCGGATGCGATACGCATCGATCAGCGGATTGTCATCCCCAAGTGAATCAAACAGCATCTCATAGTCCGACATGCTGCTTTTCAGATCCTCAAAGGACTCCTCCTTTGAATAAAAGGTTACCTCAGCGATGTTGTCCATACGGCTCAGCTGTCCGTAGAGATCGCTGATCTCCATATCGGTCGTATCCTCCTGAAGGTAGATAATGACCTCATTTTTATCTTCGAGACCGCCGACCATCGAGGTAATGTTGATAAAGAACAATACGGAAATACCAACCAGAAGCAGCGAAATCATCAGCACGCAGAAAGATGCGAATGCCATCATCCGGTTTTTCCAGATATTCTCAACACCCTGACCCAGCAGGTATCTGACACCACTAGCTCTCATTGATCAAATTTCCTCCAACGATCTCATCAAAGACGATCTGTCCCTGATTGATATTGATAATTCTTCCGCCGAACTGCCGCACCAGATTATGCTCATGGGTAACCATAAGAATGGTCGTACCGATCTCATTGATGCTCTGAAGCAGCTCAACGATTTCATAGGACATCTCCGGGTCAATATTGCCCGTAGGCTCGTCCGCAATAATCAGCTGAGGGTCATTTACCAGCGCACGGGCAATCGCCACACGCTGCATCTCGCCGCCGGACAGCTCGTTCGGATAGTTCCTGGCCTTGTCCGAAAGTCCGACCAGATTGATTACATAGGAAACCCGCTTCTTGATATACTTCGGCGGTGCGTCAATTACACGCATTACAAATGCGATGTTCTCATATACCGTCATAGACGGAATCAGACGGAAATCCTGAAATACAAATCCGATGGTTCTGCGCAGAGCCGGAATCCGGCGGCGGCGCAGCTTGTTCAGATTGTAGCCGTTGACAAAAATCGATCCGCTGCTGGGATTGATCTCCTTCAGGATCAGCTTGATCATGGTGCTCTTGCCTGCGCCGGACGGGCCGACTACAAAGGCAAAGTCACCGTCATTGATTCTCAGATTGACATGATGCAGTGCATCCACTCCGCCGGAGTAGACAACAGACACATCTCTCATTTCTATCATGGTTGCCCACAATTCCTTTCACAGAAAAATTTTCTGCCGAAACTTAGAACTTGGCCGGGTTCGCAGACAGATACCGCTTCACCATCAGCGCAATCTTAAAGATAATTGCGTGGTCAAACTCTCTCAGGTCGAGTCCCGTCAGCTTCTTGATCTTTTCCAGACGATACACCAGTGTATTGCGGTGTACGAACAGCTTGCGGGAGGTTTCGGACACGTTCAGATTGTTCTCGAAGAACTTCTGGATGGTAAACAATGTTTCATGATCCAGAGATTCAATGCTGCCTCTCTTGAATACCTCTCTCAGGAAGGTCTCACACAGCGTGGTCGGCAGATTATAAATCAGACGGGCAATACCCAGATTATCGTAGCTTACGATGGACTTGTCCGTATCGAATACCTTGCCCACTTCAATGGCCATCTGAGCCTCCTTGAAGGAACGGGACAGCTCCTTGACGCTGCCTACGATCGTACCGATACCAACATTGACACGGGTATAGAACTCGCTGCTGAGGGTATCCGCAATGGAACGGGCCAGCTTCTCCAGATCCCTTGCATCTACAGAGCCCTTGATCTCCTTGACCAGAACGATATCAGACTCGGAAATGGTGAATACAAAGTCCTTGTTCTTATCCGGGAACAGGTTCTGGATGACATCATAAGCCGAAACATCGTTGGCAGATACGATACGGATCAGCAGAACCACACGGTTTACCTCTGCGCTGAAGTGCAGCTCACGGGCCTTGATCACAATATCGCCCGGCAGCACGTTGTCCAGAACCACATTCTTGATGAAGTTGTTCCGGTCATACTTCTCATCATAATACTGCTTGATGTTGTACAGAGAAATAGCCAGAATGTTGGCATACTTCGCAGCCGCCTCGTCTGTGCCCTCCACAAACACCGCATACTCCGGCTTTGCATGAGAGCCAAAGGGCTTGTAGGTATATCCGTCCCGAATGAAGATATCGTGTACATCACTCAGGTCCAGAGAAACGAACTCATTGGTCGTGCCGACCTTTGTCAAGTCGCTGCAGGCAATGATGATGGCCGCATCATCCACTACGCCGATAACGGCGTCGATGGTATCTCGCATCTGGTGAACAAGTCCCTGAAATAATCTGTTTGACATGAATAACATCCTTTCATTTTTTATGTCGTTTTTGTCAGATGCAGGCCCTTGGACCTGTACATCATGAAGCGCTGCGGCTTAACATATTACAAATTGTAACACATTTTCCTCCGCAACATATAGATTTTTTGTTAATCTTACGGATACCGCCGCTTCTTCCGGCATTTTCCGCCGGATCATTTCCGGGATATTTCCGGAAGCGCCGAAGCTTTTCTGTATCCAAATTGTAATCATTTACCAGACTTACATCTTTTCCGGACAGTCCACCTTCAGAATCTGCAGCGTGTTGCAAAGGGCCTGACGAGCGGCACTGCACAGCTGAAGACGGGCCAGCTGAAGCTTCGTTGTTTCTGCATGCTTTACGCTGCATGCGTCATAGAACTTGTGGAACAGATTGGCAAGCTCTGTAGCATATTTTGTGATCCTGGACGGGTCATAGGTCTTAGCTGCACTGTCGATCTCTGCCGGAAGAGCTGCGATATGACGGATCAGCTCGATCTCCTGAGGCTTGTCCAACAGATCCGGAAGCGCTGTATCTGCATTGGCAGCGGATACGCCTTCTTCCTCCAGATTCCGCAGAATGCTGCAAATTCTTGCATGGGCATACTGAACATAATATACCGGATTCTGGGAGGACTGCTCCACAGCCAGATCCAGGTCAAACTCAAAGTGGGAGTTGGCCTCACGGGTATTGAAGAAGAATCTTGCTGCATCGATGGGGATCTCTTCCAGCAGGGTAACCAGTGTAATGGCCTTGCCGCTGCGCTTGGAGAGCTTGACGACCTCCCCGTCCCGCATGAGCATAACCATCTGCATCAGAACCACATCCAGACGGCCCGCATCCACGCCCAGAGCCGTCAGAGCGGCCTTGAGACGGGGCACATATCCATGATGGTCGGCGCCCAGAATGTCGATGGCCTTGTCATAATTACGGGTTACCAGCTTGTCGTAGTGATAGGCAATATCCGGTACAATATAGGTAGGAATGCCGTTGGCCCGAACCAGGACGAAGTCCTTGTCTGCGCCGAATTCGGTGGCCTTGAACCAGACAGCTCCTTCCTGCTCATAGGTATATCCGCGCTCGGTGAGCTGCTCGACGATGCGCTTTACGCTGCCATTGTTATGCAGGGTGCTTTCGCTGAACCAGTTGTCATATACAATGCGGTACTTCTTCAGGTCCCGTTCCAGACCAGCCACATTCTTGGGCAGTGCAAATTTTACCAGTGCGTCTCTGCGCTCTTTGGAATCAGCATTTACATAACGATCGCCGTTTTCTGCAATAAAGCTTTCCGCATGCTCCACAATATCTGCACCGTGATAGGCATCCTCCGGCATTTCCACAGACGGGTCAAAATGCTGGAGATAGCGCACCTCCAGAGAGGTTGCAAACTTCTCGATCTGGTTGCCGGCATCATTGATATAGAATTCTCTCTGCGTATCGTAGCCGGCCCATTGCAGAATTTCCGCCAGGCTGTCGCCCAGTGCGCCGCCTCTTGCATTTCCCACATGCATAGGACCTGTGGGATTTGCAGACACGAACTCAACCAGCACACGCTGACCGGCGCCGGTGGCCGTGCGGCCATAGTTTTCCTTCTCCTCCAGGACGTTCTTCACCACGCCGGAGAACCAGCTTCTGCGCAGGAACAGGTTGATAAAGCCCGGCCCGGCGATCTCGGCCCGTTCAAAGGAGCTTCCCTCCAGAGCCAGGGCCCCGCAGATGAGCGCAGCGATATTTCTCGGCGGCATCCGGAAGGTCTTTGCGCTGACCATAGCCAGATTGGTTGCAAAATCGCCGTGAGACTTGTCAGCCGGAATCTCGATCTTAAAGGCCGGCATCGGCTCAGCCGGAATCTTTCCTTCCGCAACCAGACGTCCTGCTGCATCCAGCAGCAGCTGATTCAGTTCGTCGGATGCAAGCTTAATACAATTTGCCATAGTTTCAATCCTCTTTCTTTACGAGTCCTTTCTGCACACATCCAGATAAATTTCATTATCGGACATAAAAGCAGAATTGACATCGAGCGTATACTTTAAATACAGACTGCCGCCGTTTTCGGACAAGCTGTTTTCGATCTTATGGGTAAAAATACCCACTGTAATATCTCCGAAGGGTGTGCCGTAAAGGCAGTAGTGCTTCTTGCCGGACTCGATCACCAGGTTGGAATTGGCCGAACCGGAGCGCACGATGGATACCAGCTCCGTGCCGTCCGCTGTAATAGTGGTAACAGCGCCCTCAAATCCCGTGGCATCGGAGTCCTCATAGGTGATTTTCCACACCCCGTCCGCCTTTTCAAAGGTGCCCTCGGTCATCAGCTCCGTCTCGGAGCGTTCATCCTCCGAGGTCTGCACACTGCGCAGCTTCAGACTGATTTTTTTCATTCTGTTCTCCTTGCTGTTGTTATATTTTTCTTTATCATCAGAAATCACTGCGGAAAACGTCGCCGTGAACTTCCTCCTGAAGGAAGTACCGTGCATTCTCCTCAAACATTTCTGTACTGTCGCTTACATAGTATGTATTCCGTCCCTTTTCGGTCCGGTCACTGAGCAGACCCTGCTCAGTAAGACATTTCTTGGCATATTTGGCGGCCTCTGCTCCGGCGGAGATCAGCTTTACCTCCGGCCCCATAATATCACCGATCAGGTCGGCGATCACCGGATAGTGGGTACATCCCAGGATCAGCACATCCACATTTTCCTTCCGGATCGGGGCGAGGTATTCCTCCGCCACCAGCCGTGTCACCGGATTGTGAAAATCCGTGTAGCCGTTTTCCACAAGATGAACAAACAGCGGACACGCCTGTGGAATCACCATCACATCCGGGTGTGTCTGTGCAATGGCCTTGATGTAGCTTCCGCTCCTGATCGTGGCCGGCGTTCCGATTATGCCGATGCGCTTTTTCCTTGTCGCTTCACAGGCTGCTTCGATGGCCGGTGCGATCACCCCTGTAAAAGGCAGATCCGTCACAATGGGATGCTCTGCGGCCACAGAGCTTACCGTCCCGCAAGCTGCAATGATCATCTTGATCTTGTGCCGCCGCAGAAAGGCCACGTCCTCCTTTGCATACCGGAGGATGGTTTCCCGGCTTCTGCTGCCGTAGGGAATACGGGCCGTATCGCCGAAGTAGATGATATTTTCATTGGGCAGAATGCGGTTCAGCTCCTGTACAGCCGTAAGACCGCCCATACCGGAATCAAATACGCCGATGGCATCGTTCTTCATGTCACTCACTCACCGCCCCTGGCAGTGCTCCTTTCCTCAGTCAGCGTACACGCTCTGTATTATCCATAGCCTGCTCGATCAGCTTATCGACCAGATAGCTCTGCTCCATGCCCAGATTTTCCATGAGCTTGGGATACATGCTGATGCTGGTAAAGCCAGGCAGGGTATTGATCTCATTGAGATAGATCGTGCCTTCCTCGGTCAGGAAGAAATCTACGCGGGACAGTCCCTTGCAGCACAGAGCCTGATAAGCTCTGATCGCAATTTTCCGGATCTCATCGGACTGCTGATCGGTGATTCTCGCCGGAATATACAGCTTCGATGAGCCGTTGATATATTTGTCGTCATAATCATAAAAGTCCGCTGCCGGCTCGATCTCGCCTACATAGGACGCAAAGGGAGTATCCTGACCGAACACAGCGACCTCCAGTTCCTTGCCCTTGATGAATTCCTCCACAATGACCTTGCAGTCGTGGGAAAAGGCGATCTGAACCGCGTCCTTCAGCTCCTCCAGATTATTGGCCTTGTTTACGCCCACAGAAGAGCCTGCATTGGCCGGCTTTACAAACAGCGGAAAGCCCAGCTTTTTACCAGCCTCCGCACACTTCTCATCCATGCGGCTGATATCTCTCTGATAGATCGCAGTCCAGCGTGCTGTCCGGATCCCATTGTAATCCAGTACCGTATGGGTCATGCTCTTGTCCATGCAGATGGCACTGCTGAGCGTACCGCAGCCTACAAAGGGCAGCTTTGCCATTTCAAGCAGACCCTGGAGACGTCCGTCCTCGCCGTTGCGTCCGTGGAGCACCGGGAATACCACATCGATCTTTTTAATGTATGTCTCTCCGTTTTCGATGGTAATGATCCCCTTGTGAATGGGATCGGGAGAAATGATGGCCGCAGCACAGTCCGGATTGCGTTCCCATGCGCCGGATGCGATTTCATTTACATCCCCCGGGAAGTAGAGCCAGCGGCCCTTCCGGGTAATGCCCACGCAGACGACCTCGTATTTATCCTTGGGAATGCTGTTGATAACGTTGGTTGCAGAAATCAGCGAAACATCGTGCTCGCTGGATACGCCGCCGAACAAAACGGCTACTCTTATTTTTGCCATGTGTAATAGCCCCTCTCTATGTGCAATTGATTCATTTATATGGCAAACAGACCATCATAAATGCAGTACCGTTTTTATTTTATCACATTTCACTAAAATGTGCAAGACCTTTTCCTCAAATCGCGCATTTTTTTACGCCTTCTCCCTGGCCAGCTCCGGTTTTTTTCTGAAATTCAAAAAAAGCTATTGACAAGGAGAGATAAATGTGGTATACTTTGATTACCTCTTTTATGGGGGTTATTTTTATGCCTGTTTGCAGAAGGGAATTCCCGGCGCAGCACAGGACAGCCCTGTAAGTCAGAGGGAGGCAAACGGCCTGGAGATCCTGCGGATTTCCGGGAGAAGTAAATGATCAGGAGGTGCCGATAATGAGAGTGAAGGTAACTTTGGCTTGTACAGAGTGCAAGCGTCGCAACTATGTAACCAAGAAGAACAAGCGCAACAATCCGGAGCGGATTGAGATGAACAAGCACTGCAAGTTCTGCCGGAAGCATACTTTGCACAAGGAAACAAAGTAACGATTGGAGGTTCTGAAGAAAATGTCTGACAACACAAAAAACGCCGAACTCTCCGAGAAGGAAGAGAAGAAGGCGAAAAAGACAAAGGATGCAGACTCCAAAAAATCCAAGAAGTCCGATAAGGACAAGAAGAGTGTTTTTGCACGAATTGCCAACTGGTTCAAGGATCTCAAGAGAGAATTCAAGCGTGTATCCTGGCCGACTAAGAAGACTGTTTTCAACAACACACTGGTCGTACTGAGTGTCGTTGTTCTGGGCAGTGTTTTTGTAGGTCTGCTTGACCTGGGCTTCCTCAAGCTGATGGAAACCCTGATGAACCTGTAATGGGAATTCTCATCTGCCAGCCGCACCATTAAATTGTACAGGAGGAAAGCATTATGTCAGAAGCAGCAAAATGGTATGTCATCCACACTTATTCCGGCTATGAGAACAAGGTAGCGCAGGATATCGAAAAGGTCGTGGAAAACCGTAAGCTTCACGATCTGATTCTTGAAGTCAGAGTTCCTACTGAACGGGTGACGGAAATCAATGACGGCAAAACAAAGGAAGTGGAACGCAAGACGTTCCCCAGCTATGTACTGCTGAAAATGGTCTATACAGATGATTCCTGGCACATTGTGAAAAACATTCGTGGTGTGACTGGATTTGTAGGCCCTGCATCAGAGCCGACTCCCCTTTCTGAAAAGGAAGTGGAAGCACTCGGCGTAGATCTCGGTACAAGCATTACTGTAAATTACGCTGTGGGCGATGCAGTTACTGTAATCGGCACAGCTATGGACGGCTTTACCGGTATCGTTCAAAATATCAATCTCGACGAAAATACCGTAGATGTTGCGGTTTCAATGTTCGGTCGGGAGACTCCGGCTACACTGGCTCTGAACCAGGTCGTAAAGCTGGACGACTAAACGCTATCAATACGGAATTTATGAATTCCGGTGGGAGGGAACCGCTTTTGCGCTCCCGCCATTTACCACATTATGGAGGTGTGCATCATGGCACAGAAAGTTACTGGATATATTAAGCTTCAGATTCCGGCAGGTAAGGCAACACCTGCTCCGCCTGTTGGTCCCGCACTGGGTCAGCACGGTGTAAATATCATGGCCTTCACCAAGGAGTTCAACGAAAGAACCAAGAATGACATCGGTATGATCATCCCGGTTGTTATCACCGTTTATGCGGACCGTTCTTTCACATTCATCACCAAGACTCCGCCCGCAGCCGTTCTGATCAAGAAGGCCTGCGGCATTGAGACTGCATCTGGTGTGCCGAACAAGAATAAGGTTGCAAACATTACCAAGGAACAGGTTCAGAAGATCGCAGAGCAGAAGATGCCTGACCTGAACGCAGGTTCTCTGGAAGCAGCGATGAGCATGATCGCTGGTACTGCTCGTTCTATGGGCATTGTTGTTGTTGACTAAAACCGAAAAAGAATGCGGAGTGTCGGCGCAGCAAAGTACGGCTCTGACTTCTCAAATGGTGGGAGGAACATTCCGCTAACCGGCTCTGCGCATAAGCACCCGGTATTACCACTGAATCAGGAGGAATATCATGAAACACGGAAAGAAATATGTTGACAGCCTGAAGGCTGTAGATACTTCCAAGCAGTATGCTTCTGACGAAGCTCTGACCTTGGTTTGCCAGAATGCAAAGGCAAAGTTTGATGAAACTGTAGAAGCACACATCCGTCTGGGTGTTGACTCCAGACATGCAGACCAGCAGGTTCGTGGTGCAGTTGTACTGCCCAATGGTACTGGTAAGACCGTTCGTACCTGTGTATTCTGCAAGGAGGACAAGTATGAGGCTGCTAAGGCCGCTGGTGCTGACTATGTTGGCGGCCAGGATCTGGTTGACAAGATTACAAAGGAAAACTGGATGGATTTCGATGTAGTTATCGCTTCCCCGGATATGATGGGTCTGGTAGGCCGTCTGGGTAAGGTGCTCGGTCCGAGAGGCCTGATGCCGAACCCGAAGGCTGGTACTGTAACTCCGGATGTTGCCAAGGCTGTTACCGAGGCAAAGGCTGGTAAGATCGAGTACCGTCTGGACAAGACCAACATCATCCACTGCCCGATCGGCAAGGCTTCCTTTGGTACAGAGAAGCTCGTTCAGAACTTCGAGACTCTGATGGAAGCAATCATCAAGGCTAAGCCGGCTGCAGCAAAGGGTACTTACCTGAAGTCCTGCACCGTAACATCTACAATGGGTATCGGCGTTAAGATCGCTACCAACAAGTATGGTGTTTAATCAAGGCTTATAATCGCTGATAAAAGCAGACTGAACTTGCGTTTGGTCTGCTTTTTGGTTTATGTATAAGAAAAAACTGAAAATCTCTCCCGGAAAAACGGGATTTTTTTCAGAAAAGGGCTTGACAAGGAAGAAAATATGTGCTATACTATTGAAGTTGCAAAACAAAATATCGTATTCTAAAGACAGCTGGTGGTGTTAAGCCGTAAGTCCAGCCGAGGAATGTGCATAGTCTGACTGAAACAGATGCTCTTTCTCTATGTCGAAATGAGCGTCTTTTTTTATGGCTGCGATTCTTTGATACGATAAACACTGTATCGGAGGTGAAAATCACATGGCAAGTGAAAAGATTTTGGAAAGCAAGAAGGCTAAGGTTGCTGCTCTGACTGAAATGCTCCAGGGTGCTGTTTCTTTCGTTCTGGTTGACTACAAGGGTATTACCGTTGAAGACGATACCAAGCTGAGAAAGGAACTGCGTGAGGCCAACGTTAAGTATGTAGTTGAAAAGAACTCTATGCTGCGTTTCGCATTCAAGAACATGGGCATTGATGCATTTGACGATGTTCTGCACGGCACTACCGCTGTTGCTCTGTCTACAGATGATCAGACTGCTCCGGCTCGTATCCTGGGTAAGTTCGCTGAGGATAAGAAGGATTTCTTCAACCTGAAGGCTGGTTACGTTGAGGGTACTGCTTACGATACCGCAGGCGTTGTTGCTCTGTCTAAGATTCCGTCCAAGGACATCCTGCTGGCTCAGCTCGTTGGTTCTCTCCAGGGCCCGATTCAGAAGCTGGCTGCTACTCTGCAGGCTGTTGTGGACAGCAAGTCCGAAGAAACTGCTGCATAATTCTGTTTGCAGCACTGCTGCCTGACTTTTTCAGGCGTACTAAAAAAGAAAAAATATAAAGGAGTTATTATCATGGCATCTGAAAAGATTATGAATTTCATTGAAGAAATCAAGGCTCTGTCTGTTCTGGAACTGGCAGAACTGGTTGAAGCTATCCAGGAAGAATTTGGCGTAACTGCTGCTGTTGCAGCTGCTCCGGCTGCTGGCGCAGGCGCTGCTGCTGCTGAAGAGAAGACTGAGTTCGACGTTGTACTGGCTTCCTTCGGTGACGCTAAGATGGGCGTTATCAAGGCTGCTAAGGACGTTCTGGGTCTGGGCCTGAAGGAAGCAAAGGCTGTTGTTGAGTCTGCTCCGGTTACCATTAAGGAAGGCGTTTCCAAGGCTGACGCTGAGGCTCTGAAGGCTAAGCTGGAAGAAGCTGGCGCTACAATCGAAATCAAGTAAGCTCTGCTTGCTGTTTCAAATCCCTGCGGATTTTTCCGCAGGGATTTTTTGTTTTACAGCACAAAATGCAGCACCGTCATCAGAATCACACCTGGTATTCCCAGAATCCCGGCCTGCATGATGTTAAACAGATTCAGCTCCGGCGAAAAGCCAAACCATCCGCCGCAGTAATGCAGCAAAAGCAGCCCAGCCAGTCCCGTAAGCGTTCCCCACAGCAGGGAGCGTATCGTATGAAACCGCCTGAGATAATAGATAAACATCCCTGCGCCCAAGGTCACCCAGATCATCCAGAAGCTCCACGTCTCCATCCTTTTTCCTCCCTGCTATGTGAGTAAATATACCAATGCCATCATCAGCTTTTTGCTGCCGCCGTCCTTATAGAGTATCGCCAGCAGCGCAAGTATCAGCATCCGGTCCGAACCGGCCTGCTCCAACAGGCGATCTATTCCGCCCGGCAAGCCAAAGCCGCCACCCGTTCCTGGAGATGAGCCGCTCTCCGGACGAGCCGTCTCTTTGTCCGGCTTTGGTTCGTGTTCCGGCTTTGGAGCTTCCTCCTGAAGCGGTAAGTATTCATCCATGTCATCCGGCGGCTTTCTATAGGGCACACGCTGCTGCATCTGCTGTGTCCGGCGCATGGCATCCCGCCGCATAGCATTTCCGTTCTGCCTTGTATATCCAGCCATACGCACCTCCCCCTGTCTTAAGGCAATCCCGCACAAAGCCCGCCGTCCCGGCTCCGCACGTCATCTGCTTGCATATTTTCCGTCCTATTTCACAAAAAGTCTCGTGAATACACAAAGTATTCACTGTAGACTGTCGAAAAACCTTTGAAAGCCTCCCCTTAATAAGGGGAGGTGGCACGCCGAAGGCGTGACGGAGGGGATTGTAAGACATGAGAAAACTTACGATTTTGCGTACTTTTTTGCAATCCCCTCAGTCGTCACTTCGTGCCGACAGGCTCCACGAGCCGGTCCCCTTTGTCCTTCGGACATTTCCCCGCACTGCGGGGATCACCCCTTGCTAAGGGGAGCATTGTGCGGAAAATCTGACTTTTTCGACAAGCTGTGATGAATACACAAAGTATTCACTGAATCGGCCTTCGTATCTGACGCACAGTCTTTATGCGGTATCGCCTTAAAAGAAATCCTTCAAAAGCCCTGTTTCCTTCAGGGTTTTCCAGATTGTCATCAGCTTCATAAATTTCAAAGCCTGATCCACCTTCTTCTGCCGCTCCTCCCGGAGATGCGGCTTCAGAGCCAGCAGCAGAGCCGAATCCTCATCCGGCTCTGTGCGGCCCATAAGGGAGGACAGCTGCATCAGCAGGCCAAAGTCAAAGCCTCCCTCCTCCGCCGTCTCCTCCGGCTCCTTGGATGCTTGCTCCGGCTGCTGCGTCTCCTGCGCCTCCGTCTCATCCCCTGCTCCCAGCATAGAAGCCAGCTCCTGAAGCTGCTGCATACTCTCCGGATCAGACAGCACAGACTGCATTTTTCCCAGCAAATCATCCATATGCGCGGCTCCTTACTTGGGCTTTTTCCCGGTCAGTTTTTCGTACAAGGCCTTGGCCTGAGGACTTTGCATCAGCTTTTCCATCTGGGCGGGATTGCCCATAATGGACTGCATTTTCTTCTTTGCATCCGGTGTCATGTTCTTCGACGCTGCATCCAGCTTCCCGGATTCCAGCGCAGCCTTCAGTTCAGACGGCGCAACACCCAGCTTTTTTCCCACGGTCTGAAGCAAAAGCTCGAGCTGCTTGGGATCGACGGAGGATTTTTCCATAAAAAACGCTCCTTTCTCAAAAAATCGGTTGTCATGCGGATGAATTTGTGCTATAATAGAAAAGAATGTTCCCTATTTTCAATTTACACCGAGGTGTTTGATATGCGTATTATTGTCATTTCTGATACACACGGCCGGTACAGAGCCCTCAGCTCCATCGTACTGCGCAATCTCAAGGCCGATGCCTTTATTCATCTGGGCGACGGCGAGGAGGAATTCCGGAAGCTGATCTATGATTTTCCGGATGTTGCATCCCGCTTCCACTACATCAAAGGCAACTGCGACTATGGCAGTGAGCGCCCCCTGTCCATGGCCCTGGATATCGCTCCCGGACACCGGATCTTTGCCACACACGGCCACCGCTATGGGGTAAACTATGACCTGGGCACGCTGATACAGACGGCCAAGGAGCAGAACTGTGACATCGCCCTGTACGGGCATACCCATGTCCAGCTGTGTACCTATCAGGAGGGGATCCACATCATGAATCCCGGCAGTGCCTCTACTCCCAGAGACGGCCGTCCGCCGTCCTACGGCTTTATTGATATCACTCCAGCCGGTATTGTCACCAATACAGTACCTGTGGACTGACAGTCCGTCTGTTTTTAGTATATGCATTCTCAGGCAGAAGTTTCCTGCCCCTGCAATTTTTCCGGAGGTTTACCTGCTATGCAAAAGCTCTCTCCCCGACTCAATGTCCGCTCCTGCTGGAGATCCGGCTATTTCCTTTCGTTTATTCTGGGATTTTTGTCCCTGCTTGTCGTTCTTGTTCCCATCATGGCTGCTGAAAACGGCTATTTTATCTACTACGGCGACTTCAACGCCCAGCAGATGCCTTTCCACCATCTGGCGGGAGAAGCAGTAAAAAGCGGCAGCTTCGGCTGGAACTGGTACACCGACCTGGGGGCGAACTTCATCGGCTCCTATGCCTTCTATCTTTTTGGAAGTCCCTTCTTCTGGCTGGATGCCCTGCTCCCGTCCCCGTGGAATATTCATTTCCTGCCGGTACTGCTGGCCCTGAAGCACGGCGTGGCGGCCCTTACAGCCTATGCCTACATTCAGCGCTTTGTAAAAAGCCGAAATGCTGCCATCATCGGCGGCCTGCTCTACGCCTTCTCCGGCTTCCAGCTGTTCAACCTGTTCTTTAATCATTTTCAGGATGTCACCGCCTTTTTCCCCCTCATGCTCATCGCCATGGAGGAGCTGGTCTGCAAGAACCGGCGCGGCGTATTCGCCCTGACGGTGGCACTCATGGCAGCGGTCAATTACTTTTTCTTTACCGGAGAAGCAGTCTTTCTGGTGCTGTACTTCATTGTACGGTGCTTCTCAAAGGACTTTCCGGCCAGCCCGAAAAAATTCTTCCAGATCCTCTTTGAAGCCATTATCGGCGTGATGATCGCCTGTGTGATCCTCCTTCCGGCGGCGCTGGCCCTGCTCAGCAACTACCGCATCAGCGAGCATCTCTATGGCCTGGATCTGGTGGCCTATAACGACAAAACCAGAATCTGGCGCATTATCCAGAGCTTCTTCATGATACCGGATGTTCCGGCCAGACCCAATCTTTTCTCCAGCGGCTCAGCCAAATGGGCCTCTATCGGCGGCTATCTGCCCCTGTTCTCCATGGTGGGCGTCATCGCCTTTATGAAGCACCGGGACGGTCACTGGGCCAAGCGGCTGGTGTCCGTCTGCATCCTCTGCGCCTTTGTCCCCGTACTCAACAGCGCATTCTATATGTTCAATGGCTCGTATTATGCACGCTGGTACTTCATGCCCATTCTGATCATGGCTATGATGACCGCAGCAGCCATTGATTGTGAAACAGAAAAAATGCCCCTCAAGGAGGGCATCTGGATCACAGGAGCGGTGCTTCTGGGATTCGCCGTTATTTCCGCACTGCCGGTACGGAACGGTGAGGAGGATGAGGTCAACTATTTTGCCCTGGCCGAATATCCCCTGCACTTCTATCTGGTGCTGGGCATCGGCCTGCTTTCCCTGGCCGCTGTCATCCTTCTGGCCAGAAGACGACAAAAGGGAAAATCCTATCTGAAGCAGACACTCATCCTGACGGTGGCCGCCTCTGTGATCTGCACGGCCTCTGTGGTTTATTTCGGTGCAAACGACCGGAGCTATGCCCTGCGGTACATCGACCTGGCCATTGATGCCGAGGATGATATGACCCTCTCTGTTGATGAGGACAATTTCTTCCGCACCGATATCTCCAAGGATCGTGACAACTACCCCATGTTCTGGAATCTGCCCAGCATGCGGTGCTTCCACAGCGTCGTTCCCGGCACGATCATGGAATTCTACGATGCCATCGGCGTGGACAGAAATGTGGCCTCCCGTCCGGAAACCAGTTACTATTCCCTGAGAGGCCTGCTCTCGGTTCAGTATTACTTCGATGAGATCAAGGAGGATGAGGAGGATTCCTATGATGCGCCCTTCCCCGGCTTCCGCTATTATGAGGATCAGAACGGCTTCCGCATTTATCAGAATGACTATTTCATCCCCATGGGATTCACCTTTGATCAGTATATCTCCCGTGAAACGTGGAATAAACTGGACGAGAGCCTTCGCTCTGAGGTTCTCATCCGTGCACTGGTGCTGGATGAGGAGCAGATCGAAAAATATGGTCACCTTATGACAGAGCTGCCCAAAAGCCGGGCCGATGTCTCCAAGTCCGAATATCTGGAGGAATGTGAGGAGCGCAGAGCCACAGCCAGCACCTCCTTTACCTTCGATTCCTATGGATTCACGGCAGAGATGACCTGTGAAAGCGCATATCTGGCCTTCTTCAGCGTGCCCTGTGAGGACGGCTGGACGGCTACGGTCAACGGAAAGCCTGTGGACATCGAAAAAGTGGATGTGGGCTTCATGGCCGTTCCGGTAGAGGCCGGTGAAAATGTCATTGAATTTTCCTATGAAACACCGGGACTGAAAATGGGTGCGGTGCTTTCACTGGCCGGTGTGCTCCTGCTGATCGGCTATCTGCTGATCGGCCGGAAGGTTCTTGATCCGAAGAAAAAGGCGGCTCTGAACCAGGCCTATGAAGCAGCTCCGGCTCATACAGAAAATGAAAATACAACCGAAAACCAGACGGAAACAGAATAAAAAGGAGGTTCTGAAGCATGCATCTGGATGAAAAAACCATGGCCAGTGAGCTGGCCTATCAGGCAAAGATCTTTCGTGTGACAAAGGACACCGCTATGCTGGAGGATGGTGCGGAGGTGCGCCGGGATGTGGTGCATCACTCCGGTGGAGTGTGCGTTGTTCCCCTGACCGATAAAAACACGGTACTGATGGTACGTCAGTACCGCTACCCCATGCACGAGATCACCCTGGAGGTTCCGGCCGGAAAGCTGGAGCCAGGCGAGGATCCCTCCGAATGCGGACTGCGTGAGCTTCGTGAGGAAGCCGGCCGTACCTGCGGAGAATACACCTATCTGGGAAAGCTCTATCCCACCCCGGCCTATGATACAGAGGTCATTCACATGTATCTGGCCCGGAAGCTCTCTGAGCCGGCTCAGCAGCAGCTGGACGCCGGAGAGTTTCTGGATGTGACAGAACTGCCCCTGAGCGAAGCTGTGCAGATGGTCATGGACGGAAAAATTCCCGACGCCAAAACACAGATCGCCCTGCTGAAAACGTGGATTCTCGCAAACGGCCAGCAGGCATAAAAAAGAGACTGTTATCCTTAGGATAACAGCCTCGCAAAACAGCATATATCAGGATGGTCCTCAGATTCCGGAGGTCTGCACGTTCTCAGACTCGGCCTCCATCAGCGCAAGATACTGCTGATAGGCCTCCAGAATGGCACTTTCCATCATTTTACGGGATGCGCCTGAAATGGGATGTACAATATCACGGTATACGCCGTTTTCATCCTTTCGGCTGGGCATGGCGACGAACAGACGTTCATCTCCCTGTACGATCTTGATGTCGTGCACAGCAAGCATGTTGTCCACTGTAACGGAAACAACGGCACGCAGGCGTCCCTCGGTGACGATCCTTCTGACTTTGATATCTGTGATTTCCATAAGATGACCTCCTCTTATTGCTGACCGCATGGGCACATGCGGCCCTCCGCTTTGGCTTCTGGCACTCCGGCTATCCCGAACCGCAGGGATAGTATGGATACAAAACGGGTAAAATATGCACAGCACGGCACGCAGATTTTTCTATTTTTCGGTCTGCTGGATCCCCTGCTGTTCAAACTCAGTATACACAACCAAAATGAACTTAAAAAGAAAGAAAAGAGTGATTTTTTTGAATAATGAAATCTTAAACGGAAAAAAGCACATCCATTTTATCGGAATCGGCGGTTCAGGCATGTACCCCCTGGCGCAGATCCTCCATGCAAAGGGCTATTACCTCACCGGCTCGGACAATAACGAGACCGAGACCCTCCAGGCTGTACGGGATATGGGCATTCCGGTCATGCTGGGTCAGCGTGCAGAGAACATCGAAGGCGCAGATCTGATCGTCCACACAGCGGCGATCATGGCCGACAACCCGGAGCTGATTGCGGCCAAGGCCAGCGGCGTTCCGGTGCTGGAGCGAAGCGATCTGCTGGGCCTTGTTACCAGCTGGTATGACAACGCCATCTGCGTAGCCGGTACCCACGGCAAGACCACTACTACCTCTATGGTGACTCAGGCGCTGTATACAGCCGGCATTGACCTGTCGGCCTTCATCGGCGGGAAGCTCCCCTGCATCGGCGGAAGCGGCCGCAGCGGAAGCAGCGATATCATGACCTGTGAGGCCTGTGAGTTTGTAGATACCTTCCTGAAGCTCTACCCGGATGTGGCTGTGCTCCTGAATATCGATGCGGACCATCTGGACTATTTCGGCACGGTGGAGAATATCATCAAGTCCTTCCGAAAATTCAGTGAAAACACCACCAAGGCCATCATCTACAACGGCGATGACGCAAACACCTGCAAGGCGGTAGAGGGCATCTCCGGAAAAGACATGATCTCCTACGGTCTCACCGACAAGAACGACTACTATGCTGCAGATATCCGCCGGGTATCCGGTCTGGAGACGCATTTCACCGTGATGTATCAGGGCCGCGCTCTGGGCCAGATCACACTCCATGTAGCCGGTGAGCATAATATTCTCAATGCACTGGCCGCCGCAGCGGCTGCTCTCTATGTGGGTGCAGATTTTGCTTCTGTGGCCAAGGGTCTGGAGGAGTTCCGCGGTGCAGGACGGCGCTTCGACAAAAAGGGCGAGGCCTGCGGCATTACACTGGTAGACGATTATGCACACCATCCCACAGAGCTGACTGCTACCCTGAAGGCCGCTATGCAGATGCCCTTCCGGGAGGTATGGGCCGTGTTCCAGCCCTTTACCTATACACGAACAGAGCAGCATCTGGAGGAGTTTGCAGAGTCCCTGTCCATTCCCACCCATGCAGTTCTGACCGATATCATGGGCGGACGTGAGAAGAATACCACGCCCATCTTTACCCGTCAGCTGGCAGAGAAAATCCCAGGCTGCATCTGGTTCCCTCAGGACGAAAGCATGCCGGATTCCTGCGATGAACGCAAGTATGCCAATTTCCAGCAGGTGTGTGACTATGTCACAGAGCATGCACAGCCCGGCGACCTGGTGCTCACCATGGGCTGCGGCGATGTGAACAAGGTCAATAAAATGATTCTGGAGGCACTGAAGAAAAAGGAAGAGAAAACCTGCAAATAAGTTCGGGAAATTTCAAAAAAGGTCTTTTCATTTCCTGAAAAATATATTATAATATAAGTGATATGCGGTTTGCACCGGCAGACCGCCCCATCTTCTGAAAGGAATTACGATCATGACCAATAAAGTAAAAGTCAGCGTATGCGGAAAAGAATTTACGCTGCAAACGTCCCAGCCTCCGTCCTATGTACAGAATCTGGCACGCAATCTGGAAAACCGGATCATGGAGATTACAGCCTCATCTACAAGTGCCACTCAGTTCACTGCGGCTATTGTCGTGGCCCTGACTATGATGGATGATATGAACGCCATCAGTCAGCAGCTGGATCAGCTCCGCGCTCAGTCCAAGATGTATGTGGACGAGGCCGGAAAGACACGTCTGGAGCGGGATGCAGTCGTTGCAGAAAACGCACTTCTGAAGGAGCGTCTGAATTCTCTGGAAAAGGCGCTGACTCAGAATAAGGCCGGGAACAGCTGATATGACACTGCCGGAAATTTTAGCCCCGGCCGGAAGTCCGGAATCCCTGCTGGCTGCACTGCGGTGCGGCGCAGATGCCGTTTATGCAGGCGGAAAACAGTTTTCTGCCCGGCAGAGTGCGGCAAACTTTGACCTCCAGGAGCTGAAGGAGGCCGCCAGCCTTTGCCATCTGTACGGCGCTAAGCTGTATCTGACCGTGAATACGGTGCTGCTGGATGAGGAGCTTCCTGCATTTGCGGAATACATAGAAGAAGTCGGCAAAGCCGGCGTGGATGCCTGTATCGTACAGGATGCAGGTGCTGGAGAGCTGATCCGCCAGATCCTCCCGGAAATGCCCCTGCATGCATCCACACAAATGACCATTCACACGCCTGAAGGCGCACGCTGGGCCAGGGAGCACGGTTTTTCCCGTGTGGTCGTGGCCAGGGAACTGTCCCGGAAGGAGATCCAGGCTATAACTGCATGCGGCCTTGAGGTGGAGCAGTTTGTCCACGGTGCGCTTTGTATGAGCGTTTCGGGACAGTGCTATCTGTCTGCACTCATCGGCTCCCGCAGTGCCAATCGGGGACGGTGCGCCCAGGCCTGCCGGCTTCCCTTTTCCGCCTGCGGCCGGAGCGGTATGTGCAGTCTGTCCCTGAAGGATCTGTCCCTCGTGGAGCATATGCAGTCCCTGATCACAGACGGTGTGGCTTCTCTGAAAATTGAGGGACGCATGAAGCGCCCGGAATATGTGGCAGCAGCTGTGACCGCCCTGAGACAGGCCCGCAGCGGTGAGCAGCCGGATCTGGAAAGCCTGCGTGCTGTATTTTCACGAAGCGGCTTTACAGATGGATATTATACAGGCACAAGACAAGCGCTGTTCGGCATCCGTGAGAAGGAGGATGTGACGGCCGCAAAAAGCGTTCTGCCCCATCTGGAGCAGCTTTATCAGAAAATACCCCATATTGTGCCGCTGGATATGGAGATCACCCTGAGCGGCGGGCAGCCGGTTCTCCTGAAGGCGGCAGACGGCGACGGACACTGTGTGACCGTTTCCGGCGATATTCCTCAACCGGCTCAGAAAAAGGCAACGGACGCAGAACAGTTGGAGCGGCAGCTTTCCAAGCTGGGAAATACAATTTATTTCCTGAGAAAGCTCTCGTGCAGCTGTGATGGGATCCATATGCTCCCTGCATCGGCCCTGAATGCCCTGCGCAGGGAGTGCACCTTAAAAATGGATGCCGAGCGCATCCGGAAAAATACACCTGATTATGAAATCAATCCCTGCAGGCCCCAGACGGGACATGCAGGCTTCCAGAATAGAAAAAATCCTGCCCTGCGCATTCGTGTGCGCACCCAGGAGCAGCTGAATGCACTGGAGCTGAGACCAGGAGAAACATGCATCCTTCCTGTACCGCTGGCTCTGAAGAATCCGGCCTGTACGGAGCATATCCTGCAAGCACCCCGGTTTACAGCGGATGAGGATCTGCTCAGAGAGCAGCTTACTCAGCTGAAGGCCCTTGGCTATACGCATCTGCTCTGTGAAAATCCTGCTCATATCCGAATGGGCCGGAAGCTGGGCTTTGTGCTCCACGGAGGAATGGATCTGCATACGGTAAATTCCATGAGTGCAGCTGCTTTTGCGGCGGAGGGCCTTACGGATCTGCTCCTTTCACCGGAGCTGACCCTGAAGCAGTCTGCGGCTTTAAGAGCAGACATCCCTGTGGGAATCTATGCCTACGGAAAGCTGCCGGTCATGCTCATGCGCAGCTGCCCCATTCAGAATGAGGTCGGCTGCCAAAAGTGCACAGGCTCTCTGACCGACCGTACCAAGCGGCAGTTCCCTGTGCTCTGCCAGAGCCGGAAGGAATATACAGAGCTGTGCAACGCAGTGCCTGTATGGATGGCCGACCGCCTTTCGGAAATGGCGCAGGCCGATTTCCTGCTGGTAGACTTCACAGATGAAAAAAGTACAAAGGACATCCGCAGAATCCTGGAGTCCTATCGCACCGGAAGCAATGAGAAGCCCTCACAGATCACACGAGGACTGCTCTACCGGGGTCTTCAGGGCTGAGAAAGGAACTTTCATGCAGATTCATTTTATAAAATGCAGAGAATCAGCAGCTGTGCCCACTCAGGCCACGCCTATGAGCGCAGGTCATGACCTGTATGCGGCCAATGAAGAGCCGATCGTAATTCCCAGAGGAGAGATCCGCAGAATTCCCATCGGAATTGCAGCTGCACCGGAGCGGAAGGATGTTGTCATGCTGATTTTTCCCCGATCCGGGCTTGCCGCCAAAAATGGCATTGCACTTGCCAATGCTGTGGGTGTGATCGATCCGGACTACCGGGGAGAAATCCAGGTGCCCCTGATCAATCACGGAAACGAGGATTTCACGGTTTCCTGCGGTATGCGTATCGCACAGCTGATCGTCATGCCGGTGCTCTCTCAGGAATGGACGCCGGCGGAAAGTCTGGACGAAACCCAGCGCGGAAGCGGCGGCTTTGGTTCCAGCGGATTAAATCAATAAAATTGGAGAGGAAAAATCCTTATGGCTAACTTTAAAAAATTTCTTGTTTATCTGGCCGTTTTTGCCATTGCAGTCGGTATAGGCAGCGCCCTGGCCAGCATCGGCGCACAGTTTGCGTCCCTGTCCTTCCTTGCAATCACACCCTCCTTCGGATTTGAACCGTTTACATTGAATCTGGTTGTTCTGGATTTTACATTCGGTCTGCATATTCACCCCAGTGTTGCACATATCATTATGATAATCATCACCATCTTCGTTGCGCCCAAAATCGCCAACACGCTGGTGAAGTGAGCGGCCGGGTACATTCTGTATTTCTTTTTCCGCAGAGATATGCAGCCGCATTTTCTTTTCTCTCTGCATTTTCCCCTGCCAGCCTGCTGTGAAAAACAGAAAATCAGCATCCCCGGCCCGGCAAGTGTTATATAAGGAGCGCAGCATCATGTTTACTAAAGATATCGGTATCGATCTCGGCACAGCCAATACGATCATTTATATGAGCGGCAGAGGTATCATCATCCGTGAGCCCTCTGTTGTAGCCGTGAATACCCATACTGCAAATACAAAATATGTCGGACGAGCCGCAAAAGAGGTCATTGGCCGTACGCCCGGCTCCATCGTGGCCGTCCAGCCTGTAAAGGACGGCGTGATCGCCAATTTTGAAAAGGCAACCATTATGCTTCAGGAGTTCATCCGGAAGGCTCTGCGCGGGCATATGTTTACAAGGGCCCGGGTGATCATCTGTATTCCCACCGGCGTTACACCGCTGGAACGCCGTGCGGTAAAGGAAGCGGCTGAGCAGGCCGGCGCAAAGCGTGTTATTATTGTAGAAGAACCCATGGCGGCGGCGATCGGCGCAGGCCTGCCCACTACTGAGCCAACCGGCTGCATGATCGTGGATATCGGCGGCGGCACAAGCGAGGTGGCAGTCATCTCTATGGGCGGCATTATTGCGTCCAAAAGCATCCGCTGTGCAGGCACGGAAATGGACGAGGCCATCATCAGCCACCTCAAGCGGAAATTCAATCTGCTGATCGGTGAGCGCACCGCAGAGGAGATCAAGCTGGAAATCGGCTCGGCCTTCCCGGTGGGCGATGACGGAACCATGGAGATCAAGGGCAGAAACCTGCTGACAGGTCTCCCTGAAAATATCAACATCACATCGGCTGAGATCCGTGAAGCCCTGGCTGAGCCGCTGGCCCGGATCGTAGATGCCGTAAAATATACCCTGGAGCAGACACCTCCGGAGCTGGCAGCTGACATCATCGAACAGGGCATTACCCTTTGCGGCGGCGGCGCTCTCCTCCGGGGAATCGACCGCCTACTTGCCCACGAAACAGGTCTCCCCGTCTACGTTTCCCAATATCCCCTGGACTGCGTGGCCGAAGGTACAGGCAAGATCCTGGCCGATATGGATAAATACCGGGATGCACTGACAGAGGATGTTGAGTATTACTAATGAATGAAATCCGTGCCGACAGGTCTTGAAAAAGACGGTCGGCTTTCGGCTTATACAATAAAGGAGGACGGCGCCAATGGGCGATTTTTTCAGACAACACCGGTTTCGTATTCTAATCTGCATCCTGGCCCTTCTGGTGGGTATGATGCTTTATACAGTCACACAGGGCGGATATGCTGCTCCCGGCAGCGGCCTTCTTCACACCATTCTCAGCCCCTTTCAGGGAGCGGCGAATCATATCTCCGAAAAATCTGAGTCCCTGCTCAGCTCCTTCACACAGGGAAGCCGGTATCAGACGGAGATCGAAGAGCTGAAGGCGGAAAATGCAGAGCTGAAAAATGAGCTGAAGGACTTCGAGGAGACTAAACAGCAGCTTCAGGAGCTTCAGCAGTTTATGGGCATCAAGGAGGAGCATGAGACCCATACCTTCTCTGCACCCTGTACCATCATCGGTTATGTAACCAACGACCCCTACCACAGCTTTATCATCAACCGGGGTTCGGAGGACGGGCTGTCTCTCCACGATCCGGTCGTTACCGGCGAAGGCATTGTCGGTATCATTTCCACTCTCTCCTCCAACTCTGCGACGGTACAGACCATTTTTTCACCGGATCTGTCTATCGGTGCGATCTCTGCCGATAATAAATATACCGGCATCGTAGAGGGAGAAATTCTGCTGGCCGAATCCTATCAGTGCCGCATGATCTATCTGGACAGAGACACGACCCTCACGGAGGGCAGTCTGATCACCACCTCCAGTGCAAGCGGCCTGTTTCCCAAGGGCTATCTCATCGGCACGGTGGAATCCATCGAGCCGATGGAAAGCGGCCTGAGCAAATATGCGGTCATCACACCCGCCGTGAACTTTGAGGCCATGACCAGTGTAGTCGTGATCACAGATTATCCGGGAAAGGGAGAGGCTCATGAATCGAATTAAAACACGGCGCATCACCTCCCGTGAAAAAAGAAATCTGGCCATCCGCTGGATGCTCTATGGACTGATCATCCTGCTTTGCTTTATTACCGCCACAGCCGGCAGCTTCCGCAAGCCCCTGCTGCTGATTCCCGTGGCCATCTGCATTGCATCCTATGCACGGGAGCATACGGCACTTCTGACAGGCCTTTTGTGCGGCCTTCTGCTGGACATCACCTGCGGGAAGCTCCTGGGCTTCAACGGCCTGATCCTTATGCTCATGTGCATCGGCATTTCCCTTTTGTATAAATATTATCTTACCCATCGGCTGCTCAGCTTTCTTGTGCTGACGGCCGCCGGAGCATTCATACAGGGCACACTGGATTTCTTTTTCTACTATGCGATCTGGGGACATTCCAACGTATCCCGGATCTTTACACACCATACAGTCCCCTGCTGCATCTATACGATCCTTTCTTCTTTTATTGTATATGCGGTCATCCATAATATCAACCGGATGCTCCGTCCCCGCACCATCCGCACCATTGAGGAAGCGGTTCTTACGGATGATTCCCAGTAACCCCGGCAGAAAGAAGGCAGATACCCATGAAAAGAGTTTCATTTTCAAATTACCTGAAAAGTACACTGCTGGTCACAGCCGTGCTCAGTGCCTGCTGTCTGTGCGGATACCGGCTTATGAAAATTCAGCTGGTGGACAGCGAATCCTATACCAACCGCAAATATTCCACCTACCGCTATGAACAGGTCATTGAGGCCACACGGGGTGAGATCGTGGATATCAACGGTCAGTCCATCGTGGAGAACAAGGTGGGCTACAGTGTGATCATCCAGCCGGAGCAGTTTCCGGAAAGCCTGGCTGAAGGCAATGATATCCTTCTGGAAATTACAGAGCTGCTGGAGCGGTATGGCGTAACGCCGGAGCTGACCCTTCCTATTTCAGAAGAAGCGCCCTATACCTTTACTACAGAGGATGAGGATGCTCTGGAATATTTCAAAAGCAAGCTGGGACTGAATGTCTATGCCACCACAGAGCACTGCATCGCCAAGCTCATGGAGGACTATGAGATCTCTGAGGAATATACCCAGGAGCAGCAGCGGCTGCTCTGCGGCATCCGGTATGAGATGCTTCTGAGAGGATTTTCTATGAACAGCCGCTTTACTCTGGCGGAGGATATCCCTCTGACAGCCATCACCAAAATCAAGGAATCGGGCATTTCACTGCCCGGTGTGGATATTGTGGAAATGCCCCTGCGCTCCGTGGCTCAGGACGACATCATTCCTCATGAGATCGGTACGGTCGGCCCGATTTATGCAGAGGAATATGAAGCCTATGCCGAAATAGGCTATGATATGGACGATACAGTAGGCAAAAGCGGCATTGAACAGGCCTGTGAGGAATATCTCCGGGGTCATGAGGGCATCAAGACGGTCTCTGTGCGCAATGGAGAGGTGCTCTCTGCGGAAATCACCACTCCCGTTGAATCCGGAAATACGGTTATGCTGACCGTGGACAGTACCTTCCAGCGGGACTTGCAGAAGATCCTGGAGGACTTCATCAAGAATTTTGATGATATCCGTGACGAAAAAACGGAAAAGCTCAAGCTCGGCGAAATTACAAACGGTGCCCTGGTGGTTCTGGATGCCAAGGACGGCGGCGTGCTCGGTATGGCCACCTGCCCCACCTATGATCTGACGACCTACATGGAGGATTATGAGTCCCTGCTGAAGGCAGAAAATAATCCTCTGGTAAACCGGGCTACACTGGGGCTTTATCGTCCCGGCTCTACCTTCAAGACCATCACCGCTACAGCCGGTCTGTGCGAGGGCCTGGTCAGCGGCTATTCCACCTACTACTGCGGTCATCTGTATGAATTCCGGGGACACACCTACCAGTGTACCGGCGGACACGGCGATATCTCCGTGATTCCGGCGCTTCAGCATTCCTGCAACATCTATTTTTACAAGCTCTCTGAAGATCTGACCATCGACAATATCAGCAAATATGCAAAGCTCTATGGTCTGGGTCAGGCTACCGGCCTGGAGACCGGCGGTGCAGCCGGACATCTCTCGGATATGGACTACTACGAGGAGGCCGGCCTTACATGGACTGTCGGAGAAGTATTGCAGTCGGCCATCGGTCAGTCCGAATGGGCGGTATCTCCTCTGCAAATGGCCGTTGTGGCCAATACCATCGCCAATGACGGCGTGCGTTATGAGCCCCATCTGGTGGACAGCATCTGGGACTACAACCTGGAGACGAAGCTTCAGGATATTGAGCCGACTGTGGCGGCCACCATCCCCGGAAAGGAAGCCGGCGTCTTTGACTTCATCGAGCAGGGTATGATCGCGGCCTCCACAACGAACATGCCCTATGAATATTCCCTTGGCAATCTGGGCTATAATGTAGCCATCAAAACGGGTACACCGGAGCAAGGCTCCCGTGTGCAGGACTCCTTCTTCATCGGCTATGCACCGGCGGAGAATCCGGAGATCGCCTTTGCCGGCGTGATCGAAGGCGGTGAATATTCCAAATATATGATCCGAAGCATTCTGGAGGCCTATGAAAGCTACAAATCCCGCATGAATCCGACCGAATAAAGAACGGAAAATTGTTCACTTTTTCCTATGATTGCATGATACAGGCTTGATTTGTTGTTATATTGCACAAATATCAATTGTGAGGCTACCATAGTTTTCACAATTTTCGTTCGATAACACGAAATTGCTTTGACAAATTCCAAATTTATGGTATAATAGTATTTGAAGCAGTAGCGAAATTCGCTTGATGACGAAAACGGCTTGAAATCCCAGAAATCCCGAAAACATGAGAAAACACGGGGATTACTGGACAATCAGATACAGGAAAGGAATGATTCTACTCTATGACAATTGCACTCATCGCCCACGACGCAAAAAAAGAGCTGATGATCCAGTTCTGCATTGCATATTGCGGTATTCTCTCTCGTCACAATCTGTGTGCAACAGGCACGACCGGCAAACAGGTTTCAGAAGCAACCGGGCTGAAAATTCAACGCTATCTGAGCGGCTCTCAGGGAGGCGGCCAACAAATCGGAGCACGTATTTCCTGCAACGAAATTGATGTCCTCCTGTTCTTCCGGGATCCGATCAGCCGCAAGGAAACAGAACCCAACGAGATGAACCTGCTGCGTCTCTGCGACGTCCATAATGTGCCGCTTGCTACTAACATTGCAACTGCGGAGGCTCTGATCATGGCACTGGAGCGCGGCGATCTGGACTGGAGAGTGATCGGCACTCCCACGATTTAACCGGCTTTTTGTCGTTTTGTCTATATTTCTCTGTCCCTTTCCGAAGGGACAATTTTTTGTAATTAGGAGGCAGCTATGGCTTTGAAAATCACCCGTCCTCAGGGAACAGAGGATATCACACCGAAAAATATCAGCAAATGGTATACAGTAGAGACCATTGCACGGGAAACTGCGCAGTCCTTCGGCTTCCGGGAGATCCGTGTGCCCACCTTTGAGAGCACGGATCTGTTCCTGCGCTCTGTAGGCGAAACCACCGATGTGGTTCAGAAGGAAATGTATACCGTAAAGGCTAAGGAAACAGAGTTCACACTCCGTCCGGAGGGTACAGCCGGCACCATCCGTGCGCTTCTCCAGAACGGCATGCTCAACGATGCATTGCCTCAGAAGGTTTTCTATATCCTCTCCTGCTTCCGTCATGAGCGCCCTCAGGCCGGCCGTCTGCGTGAATTCCACCAGTTCGGTCTGGAGATGGCCGGTTCGGCTAGTCCGGCCGCCGATGCGGAGGTCATCAGCCTGGCCAAGAATCTGCTGGATCGTCTGGGACTGAAAAATATCGCCCTGAACATCAACTCCATCGGATGCCCCAAGTGCCGCAGCGAATATCACAAGGCTCTGCGTTCCTATTTTGCAGACCGTGAGGACGAGCTGTGCGATACCTGCAAGACCCGTCTGGAAAAAAATCCCATGCGCATTCTGGACTGCAAGAGTCCGGTCTGCGGCGATATTGCAAAGGATGCTCCGGTGATCCTGGATTATCTGTGCGAGGAGTGCAGCGATCACTTTGAAACACTGAAAAAGTACCTGGAGAATCTCTCCATTGAATATTCTGTCAATCCCAAGATCGTACGCGGTCTGGACTATTACACCAAGACTGTGTTTGAATTTGTAACGACCGATATCGGCGCACAGGGCACGGTTTGCGGCGGCGGCCGTTATGACGGTCTTATCGAGCAGCTGGGCGGTCCGGCTACTCCGGCGCTGGGCTTTGGCATGGGTCTGGAGCGCCTACTGCTGACCATGGAAAGTCAGGGCTGCGCCTTCATGACCCCCAAGAGCTGTGACCTGTACATTGCACCGATGGAGGACGCAGCAGCGGACAAGGCCATGCTGCTGGCTCAGAGTCTGCGTCTCAGCGGCTATCAGGCTGAGTATGATATCATGAACCGGGGCCTGAAGGCACAGATGAAATATGCCAACAAGATCGGTGCAAAGTTTGTACTGGTTCTGGGCGGAAATGAGCTGGAATGCGGCTGCGCTAAGCTCAAGCTCATGGAAACCGGCGAGCAGTTTGAAATTCACCTGGATGACAGATTTGCAGAGGAATTTGAAGATCTGGCGATCCAGTATCTGTTCCAGGATATTCTGGATGAATTCGAGGAGGAATAAATATGGAAACAATGAATGGTCTGCGCCGCACCTGCTACTGCGGCGAGGTTTCTGAAATCGGCAGCACCGTTGTAGTCGGAGGCTTTGTACAGAAGGTGCGCAATCTGGGCAACCTGATCTTTATCGATCTGCGGGACAGAACCGGTATCGTACAGCTGGCCTTCAACGATGGAACCGACCGTACCATCTTTGAGAAGGCGGCCTCCTGCCACAGCGAATATGTACTGATGGCCAAGGGTGTGGTCACCAAGCGCTCCAGCATCAATCCGGATATGAAAACCGGTGAGGTGGAGATCATCGTAGATGAGCTGCGCATTTTGGCCAAGGCTCAGACAACACCGTTCTTTATTACCGACGAAACCAAGGTAAACGAGGAGCTTCGTCTGAAGTATCGCTATCTTGATCTGCGCCGTGCACCCCTTCAGCACAATCTGATCATGCGCCACAGGATCGCACAGGCGGCCCGTGAGTATTACTATGCAAACGGCTTTATTGAAATCGAAACGCCTATGATGATGAAGTCCACTCCGGAGGGTGCAAGAGACTATCTGATTCCCTCCCGTGTGCACAACGGCAAGTTCTATGCGTTGCCTCAGTCTCCTCAGATCTACAAGCAGCTGACTATGGTAGCCGGTCTCGACCGCTATATCCAGATCGCACGCTGCTTCCGTGATGAGGATCTGCGTGCAGACCGTCAGCCCGAATTCACACAGATCGACCTTGAGATGTCCTTTGTGGATGTGGACGATATTCTGGAGATGACAGAGGGCTTCCTCCAGTATCTGCTTTCCAAGGTGCTGGACAGAGAGATCAGCCTTCCCATTCCCCGTATGACCTATACAGAGGCAATGAACCGCTTTGGTTCGGACAAGCCGGACACTCGTTTCGGCATGGAGCTTCAGGATATTACACCGCTGGTATCTGATCTTGATTTCGTTGTATTCAAGAGTGCCATCGAAGCCGGCGGAAGCGTTCGCTGCATCGTGGCGAAGAATGCATCCAAGACGCTGACCCGTAAGGAAATCGACAAGCTGACCGAGAAGGCCAAGGGCATTGGTGCAAAGGGTCTGGCCTTCATCCGCTGGAATGATGAAAAGCCCAACTGCTCCTTCGCCAAGTTCCTGCCGGAGGGCCGTCTGGAGGAGATCCTGTCCTCTCTGGGCTGTGAGCAGGGCGATGTGGTTCTGGTCGTAGCCGACAAGAACAAGGTTACACTGCCGGTTCTGGGCGCACTGCGTCTGATGGTGGCCAAGCAGCTGGATATCATCCCGAAGGATCAGCTGAACTTCCTGTGGATCACAGAATTCCCCTTCTTCGAGTGGGATGACGAAAGTGAGACCTGGGTGGCGATGCACCATCCCTTTACCATGCCTATGGATGAATGTCTGGAATATCTGGATACCAATCCGGAAAAGGTCATTGCCAAGGCCTTTGACCTGGTGCTCAACGGCACAGAGCTTTCCTCCGGTTCGATCCGTATCACCAACTATGAGCTTCAGCAGAAGATGTTCGAAGCGCTGGGGCTGACTGCGGAGGAGATCGAGGCCAAGTTCGGCTTCCTGGTTGAGGCCTATAAGTACGGCGCACCGCCCCACGGCGGCCTGGGCATTGGTCTGGATCGTCTGGCTATGGTTCTGCTTCAGGCCGAGAGCCTGCGTGATGTTGTGGCCTTCCCGAAGGTACAGAATGCAAGCGAGCTGATGAGTGAGTGTCCTTCTGCGGTAGATCAGGAGAGCCTGGATGTTCTGGGAATTCAGCTTGCACCGAAGCAGAATTCCGCTGAGGAATAAGCATACCCATATAAAATAGAAGGGGCTGCTGCAAAATCACTTGCAGCAGCCCTTAGCTTGTCGAAAAAGTCAGATTTTCCGCACAAGGCTCCCCTTAGCAAGGGGAGCTGTCGGCACGAAGTGACGACTGAGGGGATTGAAAAAGTACGCAAAACCGTAAGTTTTCTCATGCCTTACAATCCCCTCC
>JAFUQX010000004.1 GCA_017472145.1 Ruminococcus sp.
ATCCGTCTCCTCTGCGCCGCAGTCGGTACAGGTTCGGATATGCAGCTCCTCGTCCGACTCCGTCCAATCGCCGAAGCCGTGGTCGTGGGTTTCGCTGTAGGTACACTCCGTACAACCGGCGGTATGTGTGCCGTCGCCGTTATCCGACCAATTGCCCAGCGTGTGCGTCTGGATATCCACCCAAAGGCACTCCAGACAGATTCTCACATGATAGGTGTCGTCCTCTGCGTCCTCCCACTCGGTGTAGACATGCGCTGCGTCACGGGATGCACCGCAGTCCGGACAAAGCTCCTTGTGGGTCGTTATCTTGTCATAATCCTGTTCGTATTCTGTGAAGGAACAATTTGCTGTGTTCTCCGCTCCGCAGTCTGAACAGGTCTGGGTATGCGTACCGTCTCCGTTGTCCGACCAATCGCCGAAGCTGTGATCTTCTTTGAATTCTGCATCACATACGGTACAGAAGGAGGAATGGCTGTCGTCGCCGTTGTCACTGCATTCGCCCGGAGTATGGGCTGCTTCCTCATAATAAGGGCAGGCCGTACAGATTCGTGCATGGTTTTCGCCGTCCTCCATATCAAACCACAGGGTAAGATCATGCCCCTGGGTCTCTACCCTTCCGCAGACAGAGCAGGTACGTGTGCAGCCGTCCTCGCCAGCATTGGTCCAGGCGCTGAAGGTATGTGCGCCTTCCTCCTCATGACCGCAGACCGTACAAGTCTTGACGTGCTGATCCGGATCCGTGACAGACCAAGCGCCGTAGGTGTGCGTGCCGCTCAGCTTCTGGCCGCAGATAGAGCAGGTCTTGCTGTGATTGGTATCGTCTGTATCCGTCCATGCGCCGAATGTGTGCGCCTGGGATTCTGTCAGGCCGCACTGGTCGCAGACTGCGGTATGCTCGCTCGAACCGGCTGTCGTGCCGGAGTTGTACTCATGGGATGTATGCGCCCCGGCCGTTACCGACACGCTGAGGGTCTTGACCTCAGTTTCATCCGGATTGATATAGCCCTCGGCGGCGATCTCCGTGGTCGAGCCGTTCGTATAGAAAACATAGCCATCGGGAAGCAGGTCGCTGATGGGCACACTGGATTTGATGGCTGTACCGTCTGTGCCGTATTTCCGGAAGTTTCCGCCGGTAATGGTGACCGTACCGCCCGTGACCTCCAGACCGATTCCGGTCTCGTCCTTGCCTTCCTCATAGTAGCCGCCCTGAATGCTTACCGTACCGCCGGTGACCTTCAGCGCACTGCCGGTGCTCATATTATAAAGAACACTGTTTGTAAAGGCAACCGAGCCGCCGGAGACGAGAATAGCCGGATTTTCGTCCCAGCTTACAATGCTGCATCCGCCGCTGTCAAAGGTAATATCACCCGCTGTAACCGTAAACCCGCCGGCCATACCAGCCAGCAGCGTGATGGTCACCGGCTCATCGGCCTCCTCCGCATAGGTGATGGCCTTATCCAGCCAGGTGAAATAGCTCACCGTGCCGCTCTCAGAAACGGCCTTTGCATAATAGACCTGTACGCCGCAGTTTACGCACTTGCCATTGCTCCCGACCTGTGCATGGGTCTGGGTGAAGCTGACCTTGAAAGTCGCTGTCTGAGAGCTGCTGCATGCATACTGATAGGTTATGTAAGAAACCCCGGCCGTCGGCACAAACATCTCTCCCGAGATCGTAGCGCCGGAAACCGCAGTCACACGGGACATATCCAGCCCATCCACGGTAAAGCCCGTACAGGGCACGCGTCCCGCGCTGTAGGTATTGCCGGCGCAGGACAGGGTGGTCAGCCGTGTGTTATTTTCCAGATTCACATATTTCAGCTGATTGCTGCCGCAATACAGATTGGTCAGGTAGGTGAAATATTCAATGCCCGTCAGATCGGAAATGCCCTTTCCGCTGACCGAAATTGACGTAATGCCTGCAATTTCCGCTTCGGACAGCTCTCCGTCCTTGTTTGCATCCAGGCTGCTGGAGACATAGCTGCGGAATTTGGCATCCGGGAAGGTGGCTGCGTTGATCTTAATGTTGTCCTCGGTGAAGGCACTGACACATACCTCGCCCAGATAGCTTGTATTCTTACCAGCTGCATACCAATTCGTGCTGGAAGAAGGATTGGTCGTTCCTGCAAAATAGGAAACGCCCTCGGTGTTGGCCGTCATATCCAGATAAAAAATGCCGCTGCTGTCATCCAGAGTCACAGCAACCGTGAATTTCTGGCCGGGCTTCAGGGGAATCGTCTGGTTCAGATTCACTGTATGATAGCCGGAGTAGTCGGCAGTTCCGGCCTGGGTATAAACCAGCTCACCGCTCATGGGTGCGCCGTCCTCATCATCCAGCGTTACATAAATTTTATAGGGAACGCTTGCATTGCTTGTGTAGAAGGAGGCCGCCGTCAGCGTCTCAAAGCTGTCTGCGGTAAACGTATTCAGCAGGGTGTATCCGCTGGAATATCTCAAGGGATTCCATTCTATGCCATAGACCTGATAACGATTGTCATACGTGCTGTTTTCCTCCATATCCAGTGTATAGATCCTGGTAAAGGTCGGGTCACAGTAGGACAGATAAAAATAGCCGTCCTCACCAAAGGTAGTACCCCAGCTGTTCTTGCAGATCCATGCACCATCCTCCGGTGCAGGCGTCAGGAAATTGTCCTTGCTGTAGGTATCGTCCCAGCCTACCAGTGTGACCGCATGATTCGTCCCCGTCAGATCATAACCATACTGACCCTTTGTTTCACGGTTGTAGTAGGAGGTGTATATGGCATCCCCGCCTGTGTGGTAGGAAATCGTCAGTGCACCGTTTTTCATCAGCATCTGCTTGATGGATTCGGGATCATCCCGGGAGATCTCCTCACTGTTTACCATAATATAGTCATGGTCATAGCGCCGGGATTCATCAAAGGAAGGAAAATCTGCGATTTTTTCCGTAGAAGGCTGAATCACCGGACCGGACCAGTGACTGAATGCAGATTGTATATTCAGAGGATTTCCGCCGCTGGAATATCCATCCTCTTCACCAGCACTTTCATTGGCCTGATAGCCCAGATATCCATCTGAATAGCCATCCCCATAAAGTACATCGCTTTCGTCCTGCGAAGAATAGCATCGTGCAAAATAGACCAGATGGGCCTCTGAAAGGTCCAGGGAGGTGTCTGCATAGCCCTTCTTGATCAGGTTGGATTCCGCTACAGCCATGGCGCCATGCGCCCAGCACGTATTGGTAGGAGACTGCGATTTTGCAGGGGTAACCAGTCCCTCCTCACGCAGGTCATATTTTTCCGGCAGCTCTGTTGCTCTGTCCAGGCCTTCCGGCACAAGGTCAAACTCGACCGGATTTCCGTTCTCATCCAGATAGGTGACCTCAGTCAGACCGAATTCCGACGGTTCGGACTCGATTCGGGTGAGTCTTGTGGGCGCACCTGTATCCTCATAAATTCCGCTGGGCGCTTCCGCTTCATGAGAATGGCTCTCCTCAGCGTGCACGTGAGGGAAATGCACCGCCGGCGGCAGGCCGGATAGTGCAGTGGCTGCCGCTGTCAGGGCTGCCATAAGCTTTCGTAGTTTCATACATGGGTCATCTCCTTTTTTATGTCTGTATCGTGCTGCTTTCATTTGTATCATTGTAGCATATTTCTTCCAATATTGCAAGGGGGCGTTGTCACATTTGACAGTATTGCACGAAAAACATGCATTGTTTTGTGCGCTCTGACCATATGCCCCGCCCTGGATGCCTGGCTTTATTCCGCTTGTGCCATCTCCAGCAGGATTTTCTCTGCACGCTTATACTTCTCCTGATGGGCCTTTGTCCACTCTGCTGTCTCCGGAGTCGGCTGCGGAATACGGCTTGCATCCATATTGTGCCGCAGATCGGCCAGCTTCACCGCCCGGGCGATGGGGTTCTTCCCCAGCCGCTGCACATATGCAAAATAATCCTCCTGCTTGTCCCGGGTCAGCAGCTCCACGGCCTCGGTTACCTCGGAGGGGAATTCTTTCCGCAGCTCCTCCGCTGTCACCTGCGTATCCTCCAGAACATCGTGCAGCAGGGCCGCACAGACTGCATACGCATCCTCCATCTGCTCCGCCAGATGAAACGGATGGAAAATATACGGTACGCCTGAGCGATCCTTCTGCCCGTGATGGGCGGCATAGGCCAGGTTCATGGCCCGGATGGTCAGCTCTGTGTAGATCATGAAAGCTCCTCCTTTATGCGGCGTTGTCTTAAAATTAAAATATAAAAAATATGAAGATACCGGTCTCTCCCCTGATGAATCTGGAAAGCAAAGAGAGAAACGATATCTTCATAAACATCATACTGTCGTGCTTTTATTATATCGCATACGCCCGGATTTTGTCAAGACTTTTATAAGGACTCTGCATGCGAAGGCTGATTCATGTGCTCACGCAGCATGCGATAAATGGCCGCTGCAATGGGCACGCCCAGAAGCATTCCCGGAATGCCCAGCACACCGCCGCCCACCGTTACAGCCGCCAGAACCCAAAGACCCGGCAGACCAATGGACGAACCAACCACTCTCGGATAGATCAGATTCCCCTCCAGCTGCTGGAGAATCACGATGAACACAAGGAACAGAAGCGCCTGGAAGGGGGATTCGGTCAGGATCATAAATGCACCGATGCCCGCTCCGATATAAGCTCCGGCCACGGGAATGAGCGCAGTAAACGCCATAAGCGCACCGATCATCAGCGCATAAGGGAAGCCGAAGATCATCATGCCGACTGCACAAAGCACGCCCAGCACCACGGCCTCCGTGCACTGTCCTACAATATACCTCCGGAAGCTGTCGTTGAGCACAAAGAGTACTTCGCTGATGCGGCGGCTCCATTTTTCCTTGAGGTAGCGCTTCAGAAAACGCTTCCACTGACGGGACAGTGTATCCTTACTGAGCAGGATATAGGCGGAGAAGATCACACTCACCAGGGCCGTGACGATTCCGGAAAAGACAGTCATGGCCATGGACAGCACCGTGCTCATAATGTTGCCGATGCCCGAGGTGAGTACCTCGATGATATTGCCCACACTGGACTTCCAGTCAATATCGCTCAGAAGGTCAATGATATTTTCCGGCAGAAGACGGAATTCCTCTGCATAGGCCACCACCGTCTGAAGCACCGCCGGAAGCTCCGCCAGAATAACCTTCACGCACTCCGCCAGCTGAGGAAGGATCAGCCAGATGATCAGAGCCGCTACCGCAAGAACCGTGAGATAGGCCAGGAGCATACAGACCGGACGCCGGCTGACCGCAGCTGCTTTTTTCTTGCTTTTGAGGAAATAATGCCGTTCATAAAAGCTCATGGGGATATTGATCACATAAGCGATCACGCCGCCCAGCACCAGCGGAAAGGCTGCTGAAAGCACCAGCCCCAGCGTATGGGCCAGATTCTCCCAGTAATGAATGCACAGGTAGAGCAGAAATGCGCTTGCACCCACTCTCAGGCAGGTTTTCCAATCGATCTTCATATCTGTATCTCCTGGACCGCCGGAGCCTCATCCTGCACAGCCGGTATAACCGCCGACGGCTTATCCTTTCCGCTGAAAATCCACGCTGCAAAATCCAGTACGCTCAGGATAATGAATGCAACAGCGGTGAAGTTCCACAGACCCTCTGCACCGAAGGGCTTCCAGAAGATCACAACCCCGGCCAGGGCGGTAAGGCCTGCACTGATCACCGGCAGAAACCAGCGCTGTTTCTTCAGCCGGAGAATATTGACACCCCACTGAAGCTTGCTGATAGACGAAACGACCAGCATTGCGCCATAAATAAAGGGAAGCACCGGCAGTGCGGACAGAATACATTCGGCCTTTAAGCCGCAGAATATACCAGCGGTGAGCGCGAGCAGGCCCAGCGTGAGCTTCTGCCCCTGCACGGCTGTTTCGGCCGGCGTCCGGAAATAACGCACAATAGAGGCGATCCCGGCCGCCATCAGCACAAGACCCAGAATGCAGAGGATGTCCTTGGTAAAACGCATTGGGTCGATAAACAGAACAATGCCCACAGCCAGCTCCAGCAGACGCAGCAGCAGACCGATGATGATGGATTTTGCTTTTTTCATGTGATATAACCTCCGTTTATTTTTTTAGAACAGGCCTTCTTGATGATCTTCTGACAGCCTTCCTCAATGAGTTCTGCTTCGTTTGATCGTTTTCATATTATGCCATTTTCACTCTGCATGATTTCTGATAGAACGCCACGCCGTACTTGATGATCTTCTGATAGCAGTCATCCACAAGCTCGGCTTCATAATTTCTGTCCTCAATCTGCTGTAATGCCTCGTCACACTTTGTCTCCATCTCCGCAAAGCGCTCAGCCACCTTGATCTCGATGATCACCGCCAGCTTATGCCTTCTTCGCTCCAGAATCAGAAGATCCGGCCGACCCAGTCCGCTTTCACGGTTGGACTTGACCGTATAGCCACGGAATCCCGAAAGCAGGCCGGACAGGAAGCCATGATAATACAGCTCCTTGCCGTCATAGTAGCTGATGGATTCATCCAGCCAGTCCCCCAACAGCTCCTCAAACTGCTCCTCATCACCCTGAAGCACCGCTTCAAAGAGATCATCACGGGAAACGGCATTTCGTTTTTCCTCAAACCACTGCATGACTGTACTTCTGTAAATGCTTTTGACTTCACGGTTTGGAATCACCATTTTGGAGTAGATAATTTCCTCCTCCAAACGGGATTCGATTTGTTTCAGATAACCGGTAAACAGGAGAAAACTCCAGATATAGTCGCTATTGATTTTTACGTTGCGGTAGGTAATATCCTCGTAAATAGGCTTATCTACAAAGCCGCCACCCAGCAGTTCCTCAATTTGTCTGCGTGTTTCCTCGTTACCCTCGTTGATAAGTTGGTGAATAATATCATTGGAGCTGGTGTTACTCCAATAGGGCTTGATCAGAGCGTGACGATTTGCTCTGGCATCCGAAATAAAGTTGATGATACTCCACGGATTATAGATTTCCGTTTTACCAAACAGATAACCGTCATACCAGTCCTTAATATCGTCAAGACGTTCCTCAATATGATAGGCCGCTGCAAAGGCCTCGACCTCTGCTCTTGTAAAGCCAAAATATTCACTGAAATCCAGTGTAGTGATGCTGTTCACCTTGAGATTATTCAGACCTGTAAAAATGCTCTCCTTAGAGATTCTAAGACAGCCTGTTAGAACACCAAACTCCAACGATGAATTGGTCTTCAAGGCACTCTCAAAAGCAGAGCGGATGAGGTCCACCATTTCATCATAAAATCCTCTGAAATAGGCATTTTCAAGGGGAACATCGTACTCGTCGATCAGGATGATAACATTCTTCTGATGCACGATGCTCAGACAATCTGAAAGCAGGCGGATCGCATTTACATAGGCTGAATCCTCCGCAATTCCATAATAAATCTGCTCAAATCCCGATTTCAAAGTTGGTGGAACAGCGTCGCATTTCAAGATATAATCATGACGCTCAAATTCTCTGACAAGAAAGGTTTTGAACATCTTGAACGCATACTCATAACTCGGCTGTTTCATACTCTTCAAAGAAAGTGTGATGACAGGATACTGTCCCTGATACTCTTTATATTTCTCACCGGCCTTTGAGATGTTCAGTCCATCGAACAAATGGGAATTGTCTTCCTCCGTTTTCTCAAAATACCGCTGGATCATGCTCATATTCAGCGTCTTACCGAAGCGTCTGGGGCGGGTGAAAAGCTTGACAGAGCCCTTGCTTTCGATAATATCCCTGATCATTAATGTCTTGTCAACAAAATAATACCCATCATCAATGAGCCGCTTAAAATCTTCGACCCCAATCGGAATCGGTTTAAACTGTTCCATGTGCATCCCTCGCTTTCCTTCGATATGTATATTATAGCACAGATCGGCGGTGATTGCAACGGTATTCTTCACAAAAAAACACGCTCCTTCAATCCGTTCAGGAAAGAAGGAGCATGTTGTTATCTCATACTTTTAATTCAGATTTATTGCATCGCATACCGCTTCATCCGCATACAATCAGCCTTCAGCAGCCATACTGCAACAACAGTCTGAACCATTAAACACGAATATTCTTCGTAAAACGATGATCTGTCATAGTATCAAGATCACGCATGAACGCATTTGTCTGCGAATCGTTTGGCATCATATGAATCTCGCAGGAACCCTGTGTTGTCTGGATTGTAACAATGCGTATCTTCAGATTGAACAGAATCACGCATATTCCGAAAATGATACACAGAACTGCCGGAAGCAGAAAATCAGACAGCAGCAGGACACCAAGCAGAATGCATACGGCCGCAAATATCAGTCTGCCAATTCCAAGCTTAACGCATGCTGCGATATTGGTTATCGTATCATATGGAATCTTACGGAAATTCGCCTGCATAAATTCAGAATCAAACCCGACAGTCTTCTGCCCTCCAGCTCTCAGGCAGCGTAAATTTATGAAAAAGTACTTCCGGAATGTATAAACATGTCCAATCACCTTCTCCTTTTCTGCATGCAGCGCTGAATTTACAGAATTCTCAGACCCGTCCTCAGACACAGACTGCGCCGTTTTGGAATTCTCAGTCCCACATTTAGCGCAGGTCACCTCATTTTCTTCCAGCATAGTACCGCATTTTTTACAGAACATATATAACTCTCCTTTTTAAACGTTTTCTTTCAGACCGGCGATCATGATAATAATAAAAAACAGAAATTCGACAACGCCCAGACCCAGTCCGATATAGGCCTTTACGACATTCGCTTCTTTATTACGAATGGCCAGTATGCCAAACAATGCTGCAAGTCCACCCCCGGCCAATTGCAATCCGCAGCAACACCAGCATAGTAAGGCGAACATGGCGCAATTAAAAGACGTGTCTGCATAAGTGGATTTTTTCTCATCATCACCTTCCTCGGCAACATAAACGATTTTTTCTCTCGTTTGCTCAGCATTTGCTGCTGTACCTTCTGAATCGTGATTATCGATCGTTGAGCACAACGCTGTAACCGATTCTAATTTCGCACCACATTCTGAACAAAACCGTGTATTATCTGCAAGCTGATGTCCGCATTTACTGCAAAACATATCACCGCCCTCCTTATTCCAACACAAGTTGATTTCTCTTTTACAGTTGATTCGATCCGATCGACCTGAATTTATTATACATCAATCGAGATTATTTGTCAATACCTTTTGGTATTATTTCCAAGTAAAAATCTGTCCTGCCAAAGCAGGACAATAGATACTATTCCGCAAGATCCGTAATCTTCATAATGACATCCGCAACGATTTTCAGCTTTTCCTCCGGCAGACGTTTCAGACAGCCTTCTATGATATCCGTATAAAACTTCCGGCTTTCGGTATCATTCACATCAATGGCATCGTCGAAGAATTCGCAGTAGGAAATCCCAAGAGCCTTGATGATTTTATCAAGCGTCGTCATTGTGGGGCTTTTCAGTCCACGCTCCAGATGTCCCAGAAATGCAGTATTGATCCCGGCTGCAAGGGCCAGCTTCTCCTGGCTGAGTCCCTGATGCATACGAAAGTATCTGATTCTCTCGCCAACTGTCTGTTCCATTGTATCGCCTCCATATCTTTTAGTATTATCATACCCTTTGAAATGGATTTTCTCAATAGAACATAAGTATTTACAAAGTCATACCTTTAGAAATTAACCATATTTTCTGCGGACCTCTTCCTCGGACAAAGCCGGGTTCAGGTCAAACACCTTGTAAAGCTCAACCAGCAGCTGGGCATTATTCGATGAGATACGGCTGAGCTTCTTCGCCTTTGACTTCTCACCGATGTTATTCAGCCAGACCTCCAGCTCACCGCTGTAGTAGCTATACACCAGCTCGTCAATGCTGAAATTTGCTTTCAGGTCCCGAACAGAATGAAGGGTACATCCACGCATGATCATAATCGTTTCTCCTTTCTGATTGCTTGTTTATTGTACCTTTATTCTATCACATATCTGGCAGCATAAAAACTGAAACGAATTCCCGCAAAAATATATTTTTGCCGGAACTCGTTTGGCTTGACAGAAAGAAAGCGTGTACCGCTCTGGCACACGCTTCTTACTATATCCAGTTGTTTATAACGGAGAATAACTCCTCTTCCAGCTTTTCGGAATCAACATCCGTATCCACCGGAAGCATTGGAAACATAGGTGCTTTCAGCATAGCCGCCTTGTATATCAGCTTCATAGGAACAGCGGCATCCGGCTCGAAGTGCTCATAAAACCAATCGCTCAGATTGCTGAGATTTGCAAAGCAGTGATCGGAAAAGGCGATGTCTACATTCACATCATTCCAATAACAACGCCGGAGAGTCGTGTACAGTTCTATGCTTCGCTGATAACTTTTGTAATTTTTGCCGTTATTCTGGTAAATATTATACTCTGTATACCGGAGCGCACTTTCAAGGTTCGGCTGATAATTTTCCCTGCTCAGCATATAACCGCTTCGGTGAGCGAGTACATATGCGATCAGATAGGGCTTTACCTCACATAAATAGGGGTTGGTGTTGATCTGCTGCAAAAGTGCTGTGATATTGTCCATATAAATCTCATTCTCTTCATCTTTGCGCAGAAGGCCATGCTGAAGAGATAAACGGTATATCGCAGCTGATTCGTCTGAAGAATCCTTCAGAATATTATTTTTTATTTTTGCGGCACAAAGCAGCTTTTCAAGACGTGATCTCATCATCTTTTGTTTCATGATTGCTTTCAGTAATTTCTCTGTGTTTGTGCTTTGTTTCAGATAATTGCGGATATCCTGCTCCTCGGTACGTTCATCATATGGGAAGAGCAAGCCCAAATCCGTGATGAGCATACAATATATACGCTGTAAATCAAGGTTTTCCGGCTCATCCGAAATACGGTTGATGATATCTGTGCATACTGCAACAAGAGATTCCGCATGGACATTCAGCTTTTCCAGTAAACCTTCAAACTCATTTTTCCAGGCCTTTGCCATTCGCAGGGCCTTTTCATAGGTGAGGTCATGGGATTCCAGAAGCGCATCCAGTTCAGGATATTCATCCGCCATCTGTGAGATCAGCTTGTACAGCTCGAATTCTTCCTCATATTTCATGTCATCATCCCGTTTCTGCGTTCTACTTTTGTTCTGAACCGCTGCGTAATCAAGCTTGCTGATTTTTTTCATATCATCAAGAAGCGTTGCGGCAAGCTCCTTCCATAGGGAATCGTCTGCTGCCTGTGAAAGCTCAATTGCGGCCAGAAGTTCCTGTGCATTCTGAGAAAGCAGCTTTTTGTAAGGGATATCAAATCTGATTTTATCGTTACTCTGTGGTTTCATGGAGGTTACCTCGTATTATGCGTGTTTTCTGAGTTCTATTATATCATACTCCTGTAGGATTTACAAGTAAGAATCCCCATGAAGGCTCAGCCATTCCATCGGTAAAGCATACACGGACGGCCTCCGGTTTCATAATTCATGCGTCCCAGAATCTGTCCTTTTTCCAGAAGATAATTCATGTACCTGCGGACTGTCACACGGGACAAGCCCACGTGATCAGCGATCTCTTCTCCTGTGAGTTCGATTGCCGCCTTGCTTTCCAGAAAAAAGCAGATCGTTTCCAGCGTCTGATTCTGTATACCCTTGGGAAGCTCATCGGTTGATTTTGGAAGCATTCCGCCCAGCAATGCGTCAATATGCTGCTGATTAAAGGAAGACATATTGTGAAAGGCATCCTGTCTGCTGAGAAAGGTTTCCAGTGCCTGCTGAAAACGAGTATTGAAAAACGGCTTGACCAGATAATCCACAATTCCCAGTCGTAATGCCTCTTCAATTGAGGTGCTGTCATTGGCAGCGGTCACCATGATCACTGATACTGGCAGCTGCTTTTCCCGTATCTCCCGAAGCAGCGTCAGCCCGTCTGTATGAGGCATATACAAATCAAGAATAACAAGGTGAACAGTGTTTTCTGCAAGATATTCCAGTGCTGCTGTACCGTCGCGGCAGATACCAGCAACATGAAAATGGGGATTCTGATTCACATACTGCTTGTTGATCATCGCAACCATCGGATCATCTTCAACGATAAGAACTTCATACATCTTGATTTCCTCCCTCATCAGTCAGCGTTACTGTAAATGATGTTCCTGCATCCGGCTCCGATTCTACCGTAATCGTGCCGCCGTATTTCTGAATCAGTCCCTGCACAATATGCAGTCCCGTACCACGGCCTTCTCCCTTGGTGGAAAAACCGTTTTCAAATATGGCATCCTGAATTTCGGGTGGGATTCCTGTACCGGTATCATCTACACTGATCAGCAAGGCATGGGGCTGTGTAAATATACCCACAGACAGTTCCTTAGGCAGCCCTGTCATTCTGTTCATGGAGTCCATTGCATTATTCAGAAGATTCCCGATAATCGTGACCAGATCACCGGACATAAAAGAAACGTCGTTTTTGGAGAATCTGCTGCCTTTTTTCAGGTTGAATCGAATATTCAGTTCCGCGGCACGGGCATATTTTCCGATAAGCAGTGCTGCAATCGATGGATCCTCGATATTTTTCACGATGTTGTGAATCAACGTCTGCTGAATGGCGGTAATGTGTGTAATATACTCGCTGGCAGCCTTTGTATCACCCATCTGGATCAGACCGAGAATCACATGGAGTTTGTTGATAAAGTCATGATTATTGGCGCGCATGGACTCCACCAGATAGCGCACACCAGACAGATCCTCCATCATTTTGGTGTATTCCGTCCGGTCCCGCATAATACACAATGCACCCACAATGCTGTTCTGCTCCAGAACAGGAATCTGATCCAGAAGAATATCTGTACATTGCTTCTGATAAACCGATACGCCAAAGCTTTTCTCTCCGGAGGTCAATGTGTGCTTCATGGACAGATCCGGTGAAATATCACCGATCCTGCGTCCTTCCGGATTCTTTGCCTGAATGTGAAGCATATTACGGGCAGCATGATTCATGTAGATGATTTTTTCATCCGTATCCACCGCAAGAATGCCTTCCTCCAGAGACTCAAGAATATTATCTCTGACGGTGAACATGGCACTGAAAATATCAGGCTCATATCCAAGCAGCAGACGCTTGATTTTTCGGGAAAGATTTCTTGAAAGTATCACTGCACAAATGATGACCGCAACAGCACAAACCAGATGAATGACAACGGTGTTCAGGATAATGCGATGAATGTTCTGGTTGAGCATGACCGCAAGAACAAAGCCATGATAATTGCCATCTGCATCATATATGGCAGCATAGGCACGGCGCTGTGAGCCGGATGGACCGGTATCGCTGGTTACGTAAAGCACCTGCTCACCATAAGTAAACTGCGGGATCGTGCCATCATAAACAGAACCAATCAGATCTGAATTGGTATGATATTTCCGAATCTGGTTTATATCGACGATAGAAATAACATCAATATTGGAAAGCGACTCCTTCAATGAATCGAGATACGGACGAACAGCCGATGCGGATCTCTCTGCATTTTCATCAGTCAGTTCATCCTGTATAATCTGGGATTGGGCAATTGTCCGGGCAATATTCTGTAGATTCTGATCCAGGGCGATGCTTTCCGACCGAACATTTACAAAGATACTGAAAACAGCAATCAGTATTGTCATAATAGAAACCAGAAAAATCAAAATTCTCAGAATTTCCTTCTGGATTTTTTTGATGGGACGCACTTTCCTGCGGTTCATAGCGATAACCTCCGTCTTTTCTGCGATCTACCATACAGTATAGCATATTTTCCCCTTTTTGAAAATATGAAAATAGTTCAAAACCGCTTTTGAAAGTAAAAAAAGTGAGCAGCAAAACGAAGTTCGTTTTTAATTTTCGAATGAATTGTCAGATTCAGAATTATGGATTACAATGTAGATGCTGTAAGAAGCAGCAGTACATTAATTTCGTCGGTCAGCATGCAACCGGACAGATTAAAGAAAGGGAGTACAGATATGAACACGTTTGTAAGCATTATGGAAACAATGATGGTGGTGCTCTTTGGCATATCATGGCCGCTCAACATTGTCAAGGCGTGGAAATCACGCACGGCTCAGGGAACCAGCCTGCCTTTCTATTCATTTATCTGGCTGGGCTATGCATTTGCTCTGACCGGAAAATTCGCAATGATTGCCGATAACGCATCACAGCCGTGGTATGAAACTGTGCACTGGTATGTCATGTTTTTCTATGTAGTAAATATTCTGATGGTCACCGCAGGTATCCTTATCTACTTCCGAAACAAGATGCTTGATACCAGAACAAAGTCCGCAAAGACAGCATACAGCTGCTGAAACGCATATGTGAGAGGAGAAAAATCATGAATGTACATGAAAGAGAAATCGAAAACTTCCGAAAACTGAATAAGCTGGCCAAGATGAACGGCGTCGTTTTATTCGGCTCATCCTTTGCAAAAAATATCCCTGTCTGTGAATTGAAGCAGGCATTTCATCTCGACTGCAATATTTATAACCGCAGTCTCACGGATCTTTCTATATTTCACGCAGAAGAGCTGCTTAACGACTGTATTTTCAGCCTGAAGCCCGGCAAGGTTCTGCTTCAGCTTGGTGAAACGGATCTGGAGCAGGGTTATCACACCATTCCAGAAATCATTGAAGCCTACAAAAGTCTCATTACAAAGCTGAAGGCAGCAGATAAGCACTGCGATATTGTTATCGTTTCGGTATGTGAAAACAGCTCGGTCGTTTATCCGGATGCACTCAACAAGCAGCTGGAAGCACTGGCACACTCTGCAAAATGTCAGTATGCAGACATCAGCCCTGCCTTCTCCAACGATTCTCCCAGTGTCAAAGCATTCAGTCTGCTGAAATACTTTATGCTGGACCAATTCTCGTTCTATGATTCCATGACGCTGCTGAATGCATAAGACATTTTCAGTTCTCTAAGTACAAACCCCATGGAGGTACGATGCCTCCATGGGGTAAATCATTATTATCAGGTTTTAGATGATGACTGATTTTTAGATAAGCCCCTTATAGAAAAAAACTGCTCCGAGGGACTTATCTAAAAAGGCACACAAATAAAAATACCGTTTTCCTCGCAATTACGAAGAAAACGGTATCTGGTGCCGCTGACCGGGGTCGAACCGGTACGGGATTTAACTCCCGAGGGATTTTAAGTCCCTTGTGTCTGCCTATTCCACCACAGCGGCAATTTGACCCTTTTATTATACCACACCCGCTGCCTGTTGTCAAGACAGAAATTTTCTTTCAGCTTGACAGGAGAACCTTTGCAGGATATAATATAAATGAATGAATTCAAAAAGGAGGTTCATCTATGCAGCAATTTAATGTTACCGGCATGAGCTGTGCGGCTTGCAGCGCCCGTGTGGAAAAGGCCGCCCGCAAGGTCAAGGGCGTTTCCGCATGCTCCGTAAATCTGCTTACAAACTCCATGCAGGTGGAGGGTACAGCGTCCCCTGAGGAGATCATCCGGGCCGTTACGGCCGCCGGATACGGCGCTTCTCTCAAAGGAGACTCAGGCCCGTCTTCCCCATCCGGCCAGACCAGCTCTCTCACAGATACCGAAACGCCAAAGATGAAGCGCAGGCTCATCTCCTCGCTTCTCTTTCTCATCGTACTGATGTATATCTCTATGGGACATGTTATGTGGGGCTGGCCGCTCCCCTCTGTGCTAAGCGAAAATCCCCTGTCCCTTGGTCTCACACAGATGCTGCTGTCTCTCATCGTTATGATCATCAATCAGAAATTCTTCATCAGCGGCGTGAAGGGCCTGCTCAGCCGTGCCCCCAATATGGATACCCTGGTTGCGCTGGGCTCGGGAGCTTCCTTCGGATACAGTCTCTATGTGCTCTATGCGCAGACAGCGGCGGCGGTCGGCGGTCATATGGAGCTGTGCCGTCACTACCTCCACGACTACTATTTTGAATCGGCGGCGATGATCCTCACGCTGATCACCGTGGGAAAAATGCTGGAGGCCCATTCCAAGGGCAAGACCACCGATGCGCTGAAGGGACTGATGCAGCTGGCTCCGAAAAACGCTTCTGTTCTCCGGGACGGACAGGAGGTGACCGTGCCCATCGAGCAGGTGAAAAAGGGCGATGTCTTTGTGGTGCGGCCAGGTGAAAGCATTCCTGTGGATGGGATCGTACTGGAGGGCACGAGCGCAGTGAATGAGTCGGCCCTCACCGGTGAAAGCATCCCTGCGGACAAGGCCGAGGGAGACGCGGTTTCGGCGGCTACCATCAATCAGTCGGGCTTTCTCCGGTGTGAGGCCACCCGTGTGGGTGAGGATACGACCCTGTCCCAGATCATCCGTATGGTCAGCGATGCATCTGCTTCAAAAGCACCCATTGCAAAGGCGGCTGATCGTGTAGCCGGCGTATTCGTTCCGGTGGTTATGGCCATTGCCGCTGTCACCTTCCTCGTCTGGATGCTGGTGGGAGAGACCCTGGGCTTCTCTCTGGCCAGGGCGATCTCCGTTCTGGTGATCAGCTGCCCCTGTGCACTGGGACTGGCTACGCCCGTTGCCATTATGGTGGGCAGCGGCGTGGGCGCAAAGAACGGCATTCTCTTTAAGACTGCTGCTGCTCTGGAACAGACCGGACGAGCACAGATCGTGGTATTGGACAAGACCGGCACCATCACCGAGGGAGAACCGACCGTGACCGATATTACTTCATGGATCGGTTTTACAAATGAACAGCTGATGAGCATCGCCCTTTCTCTGGAGATGAAGAGTGAACATCCGCTGGCCAAAGCCATTCTCAAAAAGGCTGAGGAGCTGGGAATTTCCGCAGAGGGCGCTGAGAATTTCCAGGTATATCCCGGAAACGGTCTGACCGGTACAGTGGGAGGACACACCCTTGCCGGCGGAAATCAGGCGTTTATCTCTCAGTACGCTTCTGTTCCGGGGGAGATCCGCACACTGGCCGGCGGGCTCTCCCTGGAGGGAGGAACTCCCCTGTTCTTTGCGATAGACGGTAAGCTCTGCGGTATCATCACTGTATCAGATGCCATCAAAAGAGAAAGCCCTGTGGCTATTCGGGAGCTGAAAAAAATGGGCCTGCGTGTGGTAATGCTCACAGGCGATAATACACGTACAGCGGCAGCTGTAGGCAGGCAGTGCGATGTGGACGAGGTGATCGCCGATGTCCGTCCGGACGGCAAGGAGGCGGTTCTGCGCCGTCTCCAGCAGAAGGGCCGCACCATCATGGTGGGAGACGGAATCAATGATGCTCCGGCTCTGACCCGTGCAGATATCGGCATCGCTATTGGAGCGGGAACAGATATTGCCATCGATGCAGCAGATGTGGTGCTCATGAAAAGTAGGCTGTCTGATGTTCCGGCGGCCATCCGTCTCAGCCGTCAGGTGCTGAAGAATATTCATGAAAATCTGTTCTGGGCCTTCATTTATAATGTCATCGGCATTCCCCTGGCGGCTGGGGTATGGATTCCCCTCTTTGATCTCCAGCTCAACCCGATGTTCGGTGCGGCCGCAATGAGTCTTTCCAGCTTCTGCGTGGTGTCCAATGCCCTGCGGCTGAACTGGTTCCGGATATACAGTACCAAAAAGGACCAGAAGCGCCGCAAAAGGCTGAGGTCGGGCCGCATCACCGCCTCCAGCGTGATATTCCCTGTACAGGGAATGATGTGCCGCCATTGCGAAGCCGCTGTGGAAAAGGCCCTGGAAGCACTGCCTCAGGTGAGGTCGGCCGAGGCCAGCTTCATAGCTGAGGTCGTGCAGATCAAACTGAACGCCCCGGTGCATTACGCCGTTCTCAAAAAGGCCCTCAAGGCAGAGGGCTATAAGCTGAAGAAAAAATTCTGAATCATCCAAAAGAAAGGGAGCTTTTGCATTTCCGTGCAATTGCTCCCTTTTCGTATCGTATATGCTTGCAAATTGTGAATAATGTCCACCAGATGCAGACATATCCATCATTCACGATGCTCTGTTTAAAGGTACTCCCTGAGGTACTGTCCCGTGCAGGACTGCTCACAGGCTGCGATCTCCTCGGGTGTACCGCAGGCTACCACGGTTCCGCCACGGTCTCCGCCCTCCGGGCCAAGGTCGATGATATAGTCTGCTACCTTGATCAGATTCAGATTGTGCTCGATCACCAGCACCGTGTTGCCGCCGTCCGTCAGCCGCTGGAGCACCTCCACCAGACGATGGACATCTGCTGTGTGGAGACCTGTTGTCGGCTCGTCCAGGATATAGATCGTCCGGCCGGTGGCTCTCCGTGAAAGCTCTGTACTCAGCTTCACACGCTGGGCTTCGCCGCCGGAAAGGGTCGTGGCCGGCTGCCCGATCTTGATATATCCCAGACCCACCTCCTGAAGGGTTGTCAGCTTTCTTGCGATCTTCGGGTGACTGGAGAAAAATTCCACGCCCTCATCTACCGTCATTTCCAGCACATCGTGGATGGTCCTGCCGCGGTATTTTACCTCCAGCGTTTCACGGTTGTACCGCCGGCCATTGCACACATCGCAGGGCACAAATACATCCGGCAGGAAGTGCATCTTGATCCGCAGAATGCCGTCCCCCTGACAGGACTCGCACCGGCCGCCCTTGACATTGAAGGAGAAACGTCCGGCCGTGTATCCCCTGGCCTTGGCGTCGTTGGTCTTGGCAAAAAGCTCCCGGATATCGCTGAATACACCTGTGTAGGTGGCCGGATTGGAGCGTGGGGTCCGTCCGATGGGAGACTGGTCGATGGCAATGACCTTGTCCAGCTGCTCCAGGCCCTCCATAGAATCGAATTCTCCTGCACGCACCTTGGTACGGTTGAGCTTGGCCGCCAGATATTTGTGAATGATCTCATTGACCAGAGAGGACTTGCCTGAGCCGGATACGCCCGTCACGCAGGTGAAGGTCCCCAGAGGAATGCTTACATCGATATTCTTCAGATTGTGCTCCCGTGCGCCGTGTACGGTGAGAAAAGCACCGCTTCCCTCCCGGCGCTTCTCCGGAAGGGGGATCTGCTTTTTGCCGCTGAGATATTGTCCGGTAATGGAATCCTTACATCTGAGCAGCCCCTTCACGCTGCCGGAATAGACCACCTCACCGCCATTTACGCCTGCGCCCGGGCCGATATCCACCACATAATCCGCCGCACGGATGGTGTCGTCATCATGCTCCACCACGATCAGGGTGTTGCCGAGATCACGCAGACGCTCCAGCGTGGCAATGAGCTTGTCATTATCCCTCTGATGCAGGCCGATGCTTGGCTCGTCCAGAATATATAGCACACCCATGAGGTATGCGCCGATCTGTGTGGCCAGACGGATACGCTGGCTCTCACCGCCCGAAAGCGTTCCTGCGCTCCGGGACAGGGTCAGATAGTCCAGGCCTACATTCTTCAGAAAGCCCAGCCGCTCCCGGATCTCCTTGATGATCCGTGCGCCGATCCGCTCCTCCTGGGGACTCAGGGTGATCTGCTCAAAGAATTCAATACAGTCCGCAACGGATTTTTCCGTCAGCTCGATGATATTGATACCGCCTACCGTCACGCCCAGCACCTCTTTTTTCAGGCGCTTGCCCTTGCATACGGGGCAGGGAACGTTGCTCATGCAGGCCTCGATCTCCTCTTTGGCCCACTCAGCTCCCTCCCGGTAGCGGCGCTCCAGGTTCGGGATGATCCCCTCAAAAGGGCCGCGATAGCCTGTGGACCGGCCGCCGGCCTGGATCCGGTGGAGAAAAAGCTCCTCTGTCGTGCCGTAGAGAAAAGGCTCAAGGGCCTTCTCCGGCAGCTCCTTTACCGGTGTATCCAGGGAGATGCCATACTTTGCGCTGATCGCTCCATAATACATCATGGCAATGGACTTGTCATCCAGTGTGTTCCAGCCGGGCGCTTTGATCGCACCCTGACGGATGCTCAGGTCCGTGTTCGGGATGAGCAGCTCCGGGTCAATTTTCTGGAATACACCCAGCCCCGTACAGTTTTCGCATGCGCCGAAGGGATTGTTGAAGGAAAACATCCGGGGCGAAAGCTCCTCCATAGAGATGTCATGCTCCGGGCAGGCATAGTTCTGGGAAAAGAGCAGCTCCTCCTGCCCCACTACATCTACAATAGCCAGTCCGCCGGCCAGGGAAAAAACGGTCTCCAGGCTGTCTGTCACTCTGGAGCGGATGGAGTCCTTCACCACCAGACGGTCTACCACGATCTCAATGGAATGCTTGATGTTCTTCTCCAGGGTGATCTCCTCAGAGAGGTCGTAGATATTCCCATCCACACGGACCCGGGCAAAGCCCGACCGCCTTACACGCTCCAGCTCCTTGGCCTGTGTGCCCTTGCGCCCTCTTACAATGGGAGCCAGCAGCTGGATCCGTGTACCCTCCGGGAGCTGCATCACCTTGTCGGCCACCTCATCGATGGATTGCTGGTGGATCTCCCGTCCGCAGATGGGACAGTGGGGTATGCCGATCCGGGCATAGAGCAGACGGAGATAGTCATAGATCTCTGTCACTGTACCCACGGTAGAGCGTGGGTTCTTGGATGTGGTTTTCTGATCGATGGATATAGCCGGGGACAGTCCCTCGATGCTGTCTACATCCGGCTTTTCCATCTGCCCGAGAAACATTCTGGCGTAGGAGGACAGACTCTCCATATACCGCCGCTGTCCGTCGGCAAAAATCGTATCAAAAGCGAGAGAGGACTTGCCCGAGCCGGACAGCCCGGTCATGACCACCAGCTTGTCTCTGGGGATCTCCACGCTGATATTCTTCAGGTTATTGGCTCTTGCGCCTCGTATGATGATCTTATCGTTCATGCTTTCTTCCTTCCCTCCAGCTCCTGGATCTTATCTCTCAGATAGGCCGCATGCTCAAATTCCAGCAGCTTGGCCGCTTCCTTCATCTGCCGTGTCAGATCTTCGATGAGGGCCTGCTTCTCCTTGGCCGTCATCTTCGTCTGGGCCGCCGTCTCCTCGATCTCCTCCTTTGAACGGATGTCGATCACATCACGGATATCCTTCCGGATGGTTCTGGGGACAATGCCGTGGGCCTGGTTGTAGGCCATCTGCTTTTCACGGCGGCGCTCCGTTTCTGTAATCGCCCGCTCCATCGAGCCGGTCACCTCATCGGCATACATGATGACCTGGCCATTGGCATTTCGTGCGGCTCTTCCGATGGTCTGGATCATAGAGGTTTCGCTGCGCAGAAAACCCTCCTTGTCCGCATCCAGGATCGCCACAAGGGACACCTCCGGTATATCCAGGCCCTCACGCAGAAGGTTGATGCCTACCAGCACATCAAATTTCCCCAGACGCAGATCCCGGATGATTTCCATACGCTCCACGGTGTCCACATCGTGGTGGAGATACCGCACACGCACCTCCATCCCCTGAAGATATTCCGTCAGACTTTCGGCCATTTTCTTGGTCAGGGTGGTTACCAGCACACGCTCGTCCTTCTCCGTGCGCTTCTGTATCTCCGAATACAGATCCTCGATCTGGCCGCTGATGGGCTTTACGATGATCTCCGGGTCTACAAGGCCGGTGGGGCGGATGACCTGCTCCACGATCTGAGAAGAATGCTCCTTCTCAAAGTCCCCGGGCGTGGCGCTGACATAGACCGCCTGGTGTATGTGATCATAGAACTCCCCGAAATTCAAGGGGCGGTTGTCATAGGCACTGGGCAGACGGAAGCCGTAGTCGATCAGGGTGGTCTTTCTGGCTCTGTCTCCGGCGGACATGGCTCTCACCTGAGGCAGGGTCACGTGGCTCTCGTCCACCACCAGAAGGAAATCCTCCGGGAAATGGTCGATGAGCGTCAGCGGTGTGCTTCCCGGGGCCCGTCCGGACAGAATCCGGGAATAGTTCTCGATGCCGGTGCAGAAGCCGATCTCCTCCAGCATCTCCATGTCATAGTGGGTACGCTGCTCAATACGCTGGGCTTCCACCAGCTTGCCCATTTCCTTAAACCAGGCCACTCGCTCCTTCAGTTCGGCTTCGATCTCCTGGACAGCCCTCTGTACCTTCTCTCCGCTCACAACATAGTGAGAGGCCGGAAATATGGCTGCATGGGACAGACGGGAAAGCACCTCGCCGGTGGTCACATTCACCTCGGCGATGCGGTCGATCTCATCTCCGAAAAATTCGATCCGCAGGGCTGTATTGTCTGAGTTTACGGGAAAGACCTCCAGCACATCGCCCCGCACACGGAATTTGTTTCGCTCAAAGCCGATATCATTGCGCTCATACTGGATGGAAACCAGCTCCCGTACCAGCTCATCCCGGGACTTTTCCTGACCCTGGCGGACCGATACCATCATAGAGCGGTATTCCTCCGGGCTTCCCAGAGAATAGATGCAGGACACGCTGGCTACGATGATCACATCCCGGCGCTCTGCAAGAGCCATTGTGGCCGAGTGGCGGAGCTTGTCGATGTCATCATTAATGGCCGAATCCTTCTCGATATAGCTGTCCGTGCTGGGGATATAGGCTTCCGGCTGATAGTAGTCGTAGTAGGATACGAAATATTCCACCGCATTGTTCGGGAAGAATTCCTTGAACTCCGAGCAGAGCTGGGCGGCGAGGATCTTGTTGTGGGCCAGCACCAGCGTGGGCTTGTTCACCTGAGCGATGACATTGGCGATGGTATAGGTCTTGCCGGAGCCGGTCACACCCAGAAGGGTCTGCTCCTTCTGGCCGTCCTTCAGTCCCTGCACCAGGGCCGCAATGGCCTCCGGCTGATCTCCGGCCGGCTGATATTCTGATATAAGCTCAAAATGGTCCATAAAAAAGACCGCTCCCTTCCGGCGTTTTATTTTTAAAAAAACTCTTTTCTCTCAGCAGAATTTGTGATATACTGATATTATACCACATTCTGCACAGGATAGCAACCGTGTTTTTGTGCGGAGACATCCGAATCCATTATAAAAAGGAGAACGCCGGATACACCCGGCCCAGCTTATCGAAAAACCTATGAAAGCCTCCCCTTAGTAAGGGGAGGTGGCACGCCGAAGGCGTGACGGAGGGGATTGTAAGGCATGAGAAAACTTACGATTTTGCGTGCTTTTTGCATCCCCTCAGTCGTCACTTCGTGCTGACAGCTCCCCTTACTAAGGGGAGCCTTATGCGGAAAATGCTTAAAAACAAACTTTTTTCGACAGGCTGCGCCGGATACACCCGGCTTTATTGAAACTATGAAAGAATTTCTGATACAGGAAAATGACGGCGGCCAGCGGCTGGATAAGTTCATGAGCAAGGCCGCTCCCGCTCTGCCCAAGGGAATGCTCTATAAGTTCCTGCGGACAAAGAAGATCAAGGTCAACCGGAAACGGGCCGAGGGCGCTCAGATGCTCTGCTGCGGCGATGTGATCTCCTGCTATATCCCTGATGACTTCTTCCCGGAGGAAAGGCAGTCCCCTTCGCAGTACCGCTTTCTGAATGCTCCCGCAGAGCTGAACATCATCTATGAGGATGAAAATCTCCTGATCGTTTATAAGCCGGCCGGACTGGTGGTGCATGAGGATGACCGTCAGACGGAGGATACCCTCATCGGGCGTGTGATGCATTACCTCTATAAAAGCGGAAGCTACCATCCGGAGCAGGAGCAGGCCTTTGCACCGGCCCTGTGCAATCGCCTGGACAGAAACACATCCGGGCTTGTCCTTGCGGCAAAGACAGCGGCGGCACTCCGTGAGCTGAACCGGCTCATCCGTGAAGATCGTGTCCGCAAATCCTACCTCTGCATCACCGTCACACCGCCGCCCAAAAAACAGGACATCCTCCAGGGATGGCACTATAAGCCCCGGGACGGCAAAAAGGTACAGGTCTCCTGGAAAAAACGGGAGGGCTTCCGGGAGATCATCACTGGCTACAGGGTGCTCCAGCAGCGGGAAAATCTGTGCCTTGTAAAAATCGACCTGATCACAGGCCGGACACACCAGATCCGTGCCCATATGGCTCTGGCCGGTGCGCCCCTTCTGGGAGATGATAAATACGGAAGGCCGGAGCTAAGCCGCCGGTATGGGTGCAGATATCAGCAGCTCTGCGCCTATCGCCTGGAAATCGACCCGGAGAAGGATTCCCCTCTGGCCTATCTCAGGGGAAAGCGATTCCACAGCCCCTGGCCGGACTTTGCAGAAAAATGGTTCCCCTCTGCGAAGACAGACGGAGAATGAAAAAAATGTCCTTCCACAGCGTACAATCAAAAATAGTCCTCGTACGCAGCCCTGAGATGCTCGGGAAGCTGTACGCTCTTCAGGCTCTTACAGCCAGCCAGGGATGCGTATCCGAGCTTCTCCACACTGTCGGGAATGACGATCTCCTCCAGTCCGGAGCAGATAAAAGCGTAGTCTCCGATCACCCTGAGTCCCTCCGGCAAAACGATGCTCCGCAGGCTCTCACAGCCGGCCAGGGCCTCCTCTCCGATCTCTCTGAGACTCCGGGGCAGGACGATCTCCTCCAGGGACTCGCAGAAGTAGAATGCGCCCTTTGCAATAAAGGTCATCCCCTCCGGCAGAACCACACGGGTGATCTCAAAGCAATTTTTAAAAGCATCCGGGCCGATTCCTCTTAGGCCCTCCGGTACAAGAACCTCGGTTTCCTTCAGGCGGTTTCGGTTGCAGTAGTATAAAACCCCATCATCCAATTCAAACGGCATATGTGCCCTCCTTTCCATTTCCTCTTGATTATAGCAGATTTCCCGGAGGATTACAAGGGATGGAAGCCGTTTCAAAAAAAGAAAGGACGTGATCTTATGAAGGAATGCGAAACCTGCGCCTATTATACATACGATGAGGAATGGGACTGCTATGTGTGCGAAATGAATCTGGATGAGGATGAATACGCACGCTTTATACAGGGCCACTATAAGCATTGCCCCTACTACCGGGATGGCGATGAGTATAAAATTGCCCGGAAGCAGTGAAGACCTTTCAGGGGGATGCAGTCTTTTTGTCACAGACTGGCTGCTAAAGGCCGTCCGAAGCCCCAGATGCCCCTAGATGCCCCAATAGATGCCCCAAGTAAAAAGCCCGAAATTGCGTGATATTTGTGTTTTTTGGGGCACGTAGGATTCTAATTATAATATCATATAGCACGTAAAAAACAAAACAACATGTATTATAGTATATAAGACTTTTTCTATTTCATGCCCCACATGCCCCAAAATAGAAAAAATGGCCAAATCACGTGATATTTGCTTGGTGCATCAAATTAAAACAAATGCCCCACAATGCCCCACAATGCCCCGGATCCATCGGCGGGACGGGCTTTTTTATCGTTCTGACTTGCATTGCAGGCCGGATGATGCTATAATAATAGAATCAGAAAATAACAGGAGGCAGTAAAATGCAGAATTCATATACAAACGAATACGCCAAAACCATTGCACAGATCATCGGCGAAGTCAAAAAGGCCGTGATCGGCAAGGATGTGATGATCGCCAAGGTGCTTCTGGCCATCCTCGCCAAGGGCCATATTCTCATTGAGGACAAGCCCGGCGTGGGGAAAACCACCCTCGCTATGGCCTTCTCCAAGGCCCTGCGCCTGGACTGCAAGCGGATGCAGTTCACTCCCGATGTGCTCCCGGCCGACCTGACCGGCTTTTCCGTTTATCAGAAGCAGACCGGCCAGTTCGTGTTCCAGCGCGGCGCACTCTTTTGCCAGCTGTTCCTGGCCGATGAGATCAACCGTACCTCCAGTAAGACCCAGTCGGCCCTGCTGGAGGTGATGGAGGAGGGCCGCATTACCGTGGACGGCGTGACCTACCCCCTGCCTCAGCCCCATACTGTTATCGCTACACAAAATCCCATCGGCTCGATCGGTACGCAGATGCTCCCGGAATCCCAGATGGACCGCTTCATGTTCCAGCTGGAAATGGGGTACCCCGATTTGCAGCATGAGGTGGAGATCCTGCGCTCCCGTGAAAACGCAAATCCCCTGGAGAGCATCCGCCCGGTGGCCGATACGGAGATGCTCCTGGAGATGCAAAAGGCGGTGGCCTGTGTCTCCATCAGCCCCAAGATCTATCACTATATCGCAAGCCTTTCAGATGCAACCAGACGACATCCGGCGGTGCTGCTGGGCGTGAGCCCCCGTGGTACGCTGGCCCTGGCCGATGCGGCCAGAGGAATGGCCTTTATGAGAGGACGCAGCTATGTACTGGCTGATGACGTAGCAGCGGTCTGCCCGGATGTGTTCACCCATCGTCTGGTCATGCGGGCGCAGAGCAAGGGCGCTGGAACGGCCGTGCAGCTGGTGCAGGAGATCCTGAATACCGTGCCTGTACCCCGTCCCGATGGAGGACGGTTCTGATGAATACCCTCTGGATGAAAATTCTATATACCGCTTTGCTGATCGCAGCGGCGCTCTTCTCAGCGCTGTACCTGAAGCCCTTCTCTGTGCTCCTGCTGCTGCTCCTGCTGGTGATTCCGGTGCTCATGGCACTGTGCGTGCTCTATATCCGGCTGCACCTGAAGGTATCCCTCCAGCAGACCAGCCGCACCGGACACAGAAAATCACCCCAGTCCGCTTTGCTTGTGGTGCAGAATACCGGCTTGCTTCCTGTGGGAAAGGCGGTGGCCTCCATCCTGTGCACCTGTGAGAATATGGGGCAGAAGCTCCCTGTATCCCTCACCTTCCCCATCCCGGCCAGAAATACCATTACGGTGGAGTTCCGGATGACGGCGGCCCACTGCGGACTGACCCGGATGCAGCTGCAATGGATGAAATTCTCCGACTTCTTCCGGCTGTTTGGCTGGAAAATGCGTGTCCATCCGGAGACCCATGTGCTGGTGCTCCCCAAGGGTGAAGCACTCTCCCACTCCATTTTCATTCCAGGAAGCGAAACGGACGAGGAGAGCGATCTCTACTCCAGACTCAAGGCCGGCGATGACCCATCGGAGGTCTACCGCATCCGGGAATATCAGCCCGGTGATTTGCAGAAACGCATTCACTGGAAGCTCTCCTGCCGCACCGATACCGTCTGGGTCAAGGAATACAGCCTGCCCCTTCAGAACCGGGCCGCCGTGCTGATCGACTACCGCCTGCCGGATAAAAACGCTCTGGAAGCCCTGGATGTCGCTCTGGATACGGCCTATGTCCTGTGCCTTACCCTGATCCGGGATGAGATCCCCCTGACCCTCTACTGGTATGAGGACGGGAAAAAGCAGCTCGTGTGGAATGAGATCCACTCTGCGGAGGAGCTGAGCGATTCCCTGGAGACGCTCCTGTCCCAGCGCCCCGGCGGTGCACAGACGGATTTTCTTCAGGCGCTGTCCGAGGAGGGCGTTTTGCGGAATATCAATGCGCTCTTTTATTGTACCCCCGTCTGGCACAGGGCCGATGGAGAGAGTCTCTCCCAGATGCTGCGTGAAAACCGGCTTCACGTCCTCACCCCGGATGTCTCCGCAAAGGAATCCGGTCAGCCTGTATTTGTCCGGTACATCGAGGAGAAAACCATCACCCGGGTGCTCCGTGAGATCACGCAGGACAAGGGGGTGCACGGCCAGTGAAAAAAGAAAATACAGCCATTCCGGACTTTTATGTAGATTCCACCATTACCATCTCCACCCGGCACGCCACCCATTCCATACGGACACCCCTGCTGCTCCTTCTTGCGGCTGCCGGCTGCATCTGCATGCTGATCTCCTGCCTGTCCATGGTGCAGCCTGTATACAGCGCAGTTCCCTTCTGGAGCGTGACCGTGCTGGCCATCGGGCTGACAAGTGCGCTCAGTCTCCTTCCCTATCAGCTGCATCTGCTGGGCTGGCTTCCGGTGCTGTGCAGTCTGGGGACGGCCTGGTATAAACGGGAGGAGCTGATCCTGGGAGGACAGTATTTCTACAATGCCTACTACTGCGCTGTCCACCATACAGAGACACAATACTTTGAGATGGAATCCTCCCAGCCGGAGGAGATAGCCGTGACCTGGCTTCTTTGCTGCTGCTCGGCTTTGCTGTGCAGTCTCATCTGCCGCAGTCTCATGCGCAGGCCGAACTTCCTCGTCTACTTCATCCTGACCTTTATTCCGCTGGAATTCGGCCTTTATGAGGGCCTGGAGATGAACCTCCCGGCCATGCTTACAGTTGTAGTAACCTGGTTCGCCGTGTTGGCCATTCATCTGGCTCAGCGGCGGTCTGATACACAAAAAACCCGCTCCGTCCGGGCCGGGAATGCAGCCAGCTGCGGCCTGGCCGCCACGGCTCTTGTCACAGCAGCGGCTCTGATCGCTGCGCTGATCGCCGATCAGTTCAGGCTTACCACCGACCCGGAGGTGCTGGAGCAGCGGCGTGAGATCCGTCATGGGATCGAGAATTTCCAGTGGGAGGATATCCCAAGCACCCTCACACAGCTGGGCGTTCTTCTGGGAATCGCCGAGGATCCCGAGGTAAGAGCACTGGGTACAAAGGACAGCCTGACCTATAAGGGCGCAGATGAAATGCGCATTACCCTCTCGGAGATCCCGGAGGAGGGAATCTATCTCAAGGACTATACCGGTTCGGTTTATGATCAGAACTGCTGGAGCGTTCTGCCGGACAAGGTCTGGAACGAGGAGGAAAGCCTGTGCTCCCTGCTGGAGCAGTATGACTGTTCCCCTCAGATCCTCCCGTTTATGGGCAATCTCAGCTTGTACGGCGCAGAGGATACCGCTTCCATCACCATCGAGCCGCTGATCCCCATGTCCACGGCCCTCATGCCCTATGCGGCCTATGCATCCGGCCAAGGCGGTTATCCCGATGATACCGGATGGAGCACCTCCGACCCGGAGGAGACCTACAGCTATTCCCTCTCCCTCCATCAGGATTTCCGCAGTCTCGTCTATAGTCCCCTGACGGAATATTATCTCATGACCTCCAGCTTCAACTTCACCGATTCCAAAACGGCAGATTTCTTTACACTTCTGGGAGCGGATACGACTCAGGACAATCTGACCCTCACGGCCCGGCATGTGCCTTATCAGAACAGTGAGGACTATTCCACTACCTCCCTTCAGGCCCTGCTGGCGGAGAACTATGTCTACCGGGACTTTGTGTATGCGTATTACACAGGCCTTCCTGAAAACGAGGCCCTGGCTGAGGTGTTTGCGGCTCTGCCGGAGACGCTTGTTTCCCAGGCACAGTACGGCGATGACTGGGCGACCCTTCTGGCCATCCGGGCTTATCTGAGCGAGCAGGCCGAATATACCCTGTCTCCGGGAAGAACGCCCTCCTCCCGTGATTTTGTCAACTACTTCCTGCTGGAAAACGGCAAGGGCTACTGCATGCACTACGCCACGGCCGGAACGCTTATTGCACGCTATCTGGGCATTCCGGCCCGCTACTGCGAAGGCTATATCATGTCTGCTGATATGATACAGGAAGCTCCGGAAAATGAGGACGGCTCCGTGACGCTTACCCTCAAGGATTCCGCCGGTCACGCCTGGTGCGAATTCTATGTGGATGGCTACGGCTGGATTCCCTTTGAAATGACGCCCGGCTACTACAGCTTTGAGGAGATCGGGGAGCAGTCTCAGCAGACCACAACCACTGCGGAGACAGAGCCTTTTGAATTCCAGGCTCCCTCCGAAACCACGGAGACAATCACCAAGCCGGTAGATCCTGTGAATCCGCCGGAGCAGACGACCACGGCCGCTCCCTCTGCGGGGACAGATCCGAATGCGCCCTCCTCCGGTGAGAATGGCATGGGTACTGCTCAGAGCGGCGCAGACTTCTCCGGGGTGCTGCGAGTGCTCCGGTATATCGCACTGGCTGTGCTTGGACTGCTTCTTCTGCTGTGTATTCTTGTCCTGCCCCGGTATATTACCCTGCGCCGGAGAGAGCAGGCCTTCCGGCAGACGGATACCATTGCCGCCATGCAACAGGTCTATGGCTATTTCATGCGCCTGCTCAGGGAGATCTCCCTTGACCCGGGCAACCAGCAGCTCCTTGATTTTGCAGAAAAGATCGAACCGGAACTGGATCAGAACCATCTGGACGGTGCAGCTGCGAAACGGCTCATTGAGCTGGCCCTTCAGGCCGACCCCGGCGGTGTTCCTCCCTCAAAGGATGAGGTGAAGGATTGCGTCCGCTATACGAAGAAGCTTGCGGTCCGTATCTCCCAGAAATCCGGTACACTCAGACGATGGCGGATGATGTTCGTGCGGCGGCTGATATAACCAGAAAAGCATTCTATCTATAAAAAAGACTGCCGCACGGAAATGTGCGGCAGTCAGACTGTCGAAAAACCTTTGAAAGCCTCCCCTTAGTAAGGGCAATGTCATCAACTTAAGAATAGCTGCGTTGAAAACGTCCCACCGGGACGTTTTCAAAAGAAACTTACTTCGAATCGCAACAAGGGGAAGCGGTCTTGTTCGCTTCCCCAATGAAAGCTATCGCTTTCATTCCCCCTTTCTCCGAGCGCCGGAAGCACGGCGCAGGGTGTTTCGCCGTCTGCGGACGGCGACCAGGGACGCTGTCCCTGGACCCTGGCAGCATTTTCGAGAAATTGCTGCACCAAA
>JAFUQX010000026.1 GCA_017472145.1 Ruminococcus sp.
AACTGCGGGTGTAGTTCAATGGTAGAATTCCAGCCTTCCAAGCTGGTTACGTGGGTTCGATTCCCATCACCCGCTCCAGTATGCGCCTTTAACTCAGCTGGATAGAGTAACTGCCTTCTAAGCAGTAAGCCACTGGTTCGAATCCAGTAAGGCGCGCCAATTTTTACAAAACGTCCTTCGGGACGCATATATGGTGGGTGTAGCTTAGTTGGTTAAAGCGTCGGATTGTGGTCCCGAAGATCGTGGGTTCGAATCCCATCTCCCACCCCACTGAGGTGACTGATTCAGATCACCTGTATGAAAAGCCCGATTTATCGGGCTTTTTTGCTGTCTAAAAATAAAACACAGATTGGAAGGATATCATGTATCTATTGCTGTTGGCTGTCATTTATCTCACCTTTATCAGTCTTGGACTGCCTGATTCTTTATTAGGCTCAGCCTGGCCAGTTCTTCATGCTGAATTTGATGTACCCTTGTCTTATATGGGATTGGTTTCCATGATCGTTTCAGGAGGAACGATCATTTCCAGTCTGATGACGGAAAGGCTCACAAAGAAGATCGGGACAAAGGTTCTGACAACAGTGAGCGTTCTCCTTACGGCCATAGCCTTGTTCGGATTTTCTTGTGCTGCTGAATTTTATCAGCTGGTTCTGTGGGGGATCCCTTACGGATTGGGCGCAGGGGCCATCGATGCTGCATTGAATCATTATGTTGCCCTTCACTATAACTCCAGACACATGAGCTGGCTTCACTGCTTCTGGGGTGTTGGAACGATCATCAGTCCCTATGTGATGAGCTATGCGCTTACCCATACTGCATGGATGGATGGATACCGCACGGTTTCGTATATACAATTTGCGATTGCAGCCGTGCTGGTACTGACCCTGCCACTCTGGAGCATCAACAAGTCAAAAAAGGCGGAGGAAGGCAGTACGAAAACGCTTGGCCTGAAAGGTGCTTTGAAGATAAAGGGTGTAAAGACGCTGCTGGTTGGATTTATGGCCTATTGTGCGGCTGAAGCCACAACCATGCTCTGGGCCAGCAGCTATCTGGAAGACGCACGCGGTGCGGCCAAAGATGAGGCCGCTGCATTCGGCTCACTGTTTTTTATCGGAATCACAGCAGGCCGTTTTTTGTCCGGCTTTCTTTCGGATAAGCTGGGTGACAACCGGATGATACGTCTTGGAACGGGAATCGCATTATGCGGGGTTATTCTTATGGCCCTTCCGTTCAAAACGATGTCAATTATAGGATTTATCATAATCGGACTTGGCTGTGCGCCTGTCTATCCCTGTATCATCCACTCCACGCCCCGGAACTTCGGAGCAGAAAATTCACAGGGTATCATCGGAATCCAGATGGCCAGCGCCTATGTCGGTTCTACATTTATGCCGCCGGTTTTTGGTCTGATCGCAAATCACATCAGCATGAAGCTCATGCCTGTGTATCTTGCCTTCTTTTTGATTTTGCTTCTTGTGATGGTTTCCAAAACGGAGAAGCAGTGCGGAACGCAAAAATAAGACACTGCTGTTTGATGGGATCAGAGCCTTATGCAGAGAATCAGACTTTTTCAACAAACAAAAGCATCCATGTTCAAAACGCAGATGCTTCAGCTTTTCGAAAAGCCTCTGAAAGTCTTTGCATCTTCGGGGCTTTTGAGATCCAAGCAGTTTTTCTGTATAATGAGTATAGAGCGTATTTGGTTTTCTTATCTGTTATGGTTTCTTTTCGATTCTATTTTAACAGATTTTACCCAAATATGCTCTATTTTTTTGCTTTTTATTCTGTAGGCTCTATCTGACTTCCCTGATATTTCGTACAGAGCCTTTTTGTAAAATCAGAGAGAAATACGAAAAAAAGCAGAAACTCAGATGTTTTAAATCCAGCTTTTCTGTGTGGATGTATATTTAATGAAAGTTCCGCATATGCAGTCCTTTGATTTTTTAACATGTATTTTGCGGGATCGCTTAATGGTAATAGTTGTTATAAATCGGATATTCTGGCAGCTTTGCGTGCGTAAATGATGGTTGCATAGAAAAAAGGAGCTGTTTTTTTTTTTTTTTTTGTGCACATCGACTAAAATTGGCGGTAGAATATTATAAAAAACGATGTTTTTCCCGTATTCGAATGGAAGATTATGAATTCAGCTTGACTCATATGGTAATTTCTGGTATAATGTAAACAGTTTAAAATGAACGTATGGAGGGGCTATAGAATAGAAAATGTCCCAAATACAGGGCAACGGAGGAACTGTGTGAATAAAATAATCAAGAATACGCTTAAGGCTATTAACTTTGTGATTGTGGCAATTGTTGTCCTGCTGGCCGTTCTGATTCTGGGAACAAAGGCGATTGGATGGCAGATGTATACCGTTCTGTCCGGCTCGATGGAGCCAGATTATCCTACCGGGTCATTGATTCTTGTAAAGGATGCTGAGCCGGAGGAGCTTGTGGCCGGAGATGTCATCACCTACAAATTGTCGGGTGGTACGATTGCTACACACCGGATCGTGGAAGTGCTCTCGGAGGGCGGTGAAATCAGCTTTCGCACAAAGGGCGATGCCAATGAACAGGCGGACGCCGCTCTTACGCAGGGAAGTGCTGTGATCGGTACGCCGGTTTTTATGATTCCCAAGGCCGGGATAATTGCAAATTATGTTCAGAGTCCCGAAGGACGGCCTGTTGTGATCACAGTGGGCGCAGCTCTGATCCTGTTTGTTTTTGCGACTGATTTCCTTATAAAGGATAAGAAGCAGACAAAGCAGAAGGATTCTGAAAATGATAATATAAAAGAAAAGGAGAATTCTGAAGATGAAGACAAGAAGTAAAGCGATACTCCTGATTTCAGGTGCAGCTGTGCTGGCCGGAACGACCGTATTCGGAACGCTGGCCTTTCTGACCGCTCAGGAAACGGCCGTGAATACGTTTACTGTGGGTAAGGTAGAGATCGACCTGAAGGAAACGGATGTAGACGGTGACGGGGATGTACTTGTGAACGAATATCGTCTGGTTCCGGGTACGGAGTATGTGAAGGACCCGCAGATGACTGTACTGAAGGGAAGCGAAAGCGCCTATGTGCGGATGCTTCTGACCGTACATAATGCAGATACGGTGGAAACGATTATTGACGAAGATGAAACGCTGACGGATTTCACTGGGTTTCTGGGCGGAATGAGCGAAAACTGGATCCTGTCCGGAACAACTGAGGACGAAACGGCCAATACCATAACCTATGAATACCGGTACTATGATGCGGATGCTGATTCCGCCGTGGTGACGGGTTCTGCGGCAGAGGATACAGAGCTTCCGGCCCTGTTTGAAACGCTGATCATTCCGTCCACACTGGATGGTGATGATCTGGAAGAACTGGTCAGCGGCGGCTTCAAGATGGTAGTTGAAGGCCACGCCATTCAGGCTCAGGGCTTTGAAAATGCCGATATGGCCTGGACCGCTTTTGACAAGCAGATCGGAGAATAATAGGGGCAACCCTTTATTTGATAAAACTGAAAGAAGGGAGGAATAGAGATGCATAAGGAGAAGAAAGAATCCAAACGCTTTGGCGTGAAGGCCCTGGTTCTGACGGGTGCACTTGTGCTTGCTCTGAATGCTGCTGTCGGCGGTACGATCGCATGGCTGGTCAGCCAGACGGACTCCGTAACCAATACGTTTACTTACGGGGACATTGATATTACTCTGACAGAAACGGATTCAGACGGAGACGGAGACCTGACGGCCAATACATATGATATGGTCCCGGGCAACAGCATTGATAAGGACCCGCTGATTACGGTGGAAGCTGGAAGCGAGGACTGCTGGCTGTTCGTGAAGCTGGACGAAACAGAGAATTTTGATAGCTTTATTGAGTATGAGATGGCAGAAGGATGGACGGCTCTGGAAGGCAGCGAAGGCGTTTACTATCAGGTGGTGGATCGCTCTGAAAGTGAACAGAAGTTTGAGGTAATCGCCGAAAATCAGGTGACGGTCAAGTCTGACATTACCAAGAAGATGCTCAATGAGCTGGACGCAGACGGCGAATCGAATTATCCGACGCTGACAGTAACAGCCTATGCGGTGCAGCGGGATGCTGACATCGAGGCGATCCGTACAGTGGACAAGGCCTGGGCACTGGCTCAGGAGGAGGCTTAAGACAAGGTTTATGCGGCTCAGGCCGTAAAATAACGTATTTTTTTAAAATGAAAGGAAGAGTTATTATGAAAAAGAAGATTATGATCGGCGTCAGCTATGCGGCTGTTGCTGCACTGGCGATTGGCGGCACAGTGGCGTACCTGACCGATACAGATGATGATGTGAACGTATTCACCATGGGTAATGTTCAGATCGAGCAGCTGGAATATGAGCGTGTTGTTGATGAGAATGGTAAATGGGTCACAAGTGAATATACGGGTTATGGTTATACAGCTGACCTGATGCAGGAATTCACTCAGGGCAAGCAGCTGCTGCCGACTGTTTATGGTGATGGTACTACCAAGTGGGATGAAAGAAACGGCTCTCAGGCTGCAAGCGGTCAAGGCTCTCATCAGCAGCCGTGGTCTCAGATTGGCGCTCCGGGTTCCAACCAGCTGTTTGACAGAAGCATGAGCAATGTTCAGGATAAGTTTGTGTTTGTTAAGAACACCGGCAAGACAGATGCTTTCTACCGTACCGTTATTGCCATTGAATGTCCTGAAGGTGTGGACAGCTCTCTGATCCATACAAATATCAACGGAAACACCCGCTTCAACTGGGCAAACATTGGAACAACAACAATAGACGGCGTTCAGTATCTGATCGAGGTTGCTACATACAATCAGGTTCTGACACCGGGTGAGGTTTCCAGACCCAGCCTGCTTCAGCTGTTCATCGATCCGAAGGCCACCAGTGAAGATCTGGAGAAGTTTGGTGATACCTGGGAGGTTCTGGTTGCATCACAGGCGGTTCAGGCTGATGATAATTTAACATCAGCTGAAATGCTGGATGAGGCCTTTGGTGAGATTACTGAAACAGCACATCCGTGGGCAAATACAGTATCCGATTCCGCTGAACTGAAGGAAGCCCTGGCGGCCGGCGGCACTGTAATTCTGGATGCTGATGTAGCACTGGACGAAGTGATCGAAGTGAACGGTGATGTACAGATCGTTGGTAACGGTAACACCATCACAGCTCCGGCTGACGGAACACGTGTAATAAACGTACAAGACAATGACGAGCCGGTTTCTATCCTGATCTCTGATGCCAAGTTGAATGGTGCTGATGTTGAAAGAGGCATCTCTTTCTATGGCAATGCTGGCTTGACTGTAGATATCGTAGCTTCCGAAATCGAGTCCAAGTATGGCGTGAATGTTGCATCTGAGAATGTAGATCCGGTTCTGCATATCACAGATTCTACACTGACTGGTTACTGTGCATTCCAGACCTGGTCCGCCAACACCGTTGCGACATTTGACAACTGTGTTCTGAACGGTGTGAATGATTACGATGATGACTATAACAATTTTGCAACAATTGTTGTAAATGAACCTGCAACAGGCAGCACACTGACCTTCAATAACTGCACGATCACTGCAACAGAGAATGCGACTTCAGAAGAGCGGCATGTAAGCAATAGGGCAGCTGCAACGATCGAATTCAACAACTGCACATTCATTGATAACGGTGAAGAGGTTGAAGCTGCGATTGTGAAATAAGCTAAATGATCCCCATAGACTTTCCAAAAAGTAAAACATATCGGTTGTCCCATCCTCTGGGATGGGACAGCCATCAAAGGGCATAGGAAGCTGTGCCTTTTGATGGCTGAAAGGCCAAAAACGAAATTTATTATGAGAGGATGTTAAAATCATGAGTGCAAAGAAAAAGGTCTTAACCGGCGTCAGCTATCTGGCGATTGCAGCGGTTGCTGTGGGCGGTACGATGGCGTTCTACCAGAAGGAAACTCCGACAACAACCAATGTTATTATGACAGATGGTAATGTTGATATCGTACAGATCGAGCAGCAGCGTGTAGATGATGATGATAATCAGACAAAGCTTCAGGATTTTGTACAGGGCAAGCAGATGCTTCCTGCAATGTATACAGGCACCAGCATTCCTTGGGCTGCTGAAGCAGACTGGGTCGTTCCGGGCGATCAGGCCTGGAAGGTGGTTGAGGATAACGAAAACGTTGTCGACAAGTTTGTAACTGTAAAAAATACAGGCAGCCTTCCGGCTTATGTGCGTACTGTTTTTGCTTTTGAGGGCGGAGCGTATGCGAATGACACCATGCTTCATGTGATCACCAACGGTACAAATGTATCGGAAGAGATCGGTGCATGGGAATGGGTCGAGGGCGTAACCATTGACGGACGTCAGTATGATATCGCAGTTTGTACATATCAGAAGGCGCTCCAGCCTGGCGAGACAACGATTCCCAGTCTGAAGCAGGTGTATCTGGATAAGGCTGTAACGGAGAAAAAGGCTAAGGAGCTTTATGGCAATTCCTGTGATATTCTGGTAGTATCTCAGGCTTGTCAGACCGGTATGGGAACAGCCAAGGCTTCCCTGGACGAGGCTTTCAAGCCGATTACGGCCACCAGTCATCCGTGGGTTGATCGTGTTGAGAGTACATCCGGGTTGATAAAAACAAATGAGGAATTTGCCGCAGCTGTTGAAGCAGGTTATACTACGCTGATGCTCGATGAGGGAACATTCACGCTGCCGACAAATTTATCCGGAAAGAAGGTTACCATATACGGAACCGGAGAAGCTACCGTTATTGACTCTACAAAATCTCTGGGTCTTAATGCAGTCGATGGAGCAGATATTGCATTCGTAAACGTAAAGATTCAGGGCGTTAATGCGAATTATATAGGATATCAGCATACTGCCAGAGTTACCTATGCGAACTGTGTCATTGACAGCAGACTTACACTCTACGCATCTGAGGTAGTCTTCACGGACTGTGTATTTAATGGTACCGGTGATTATCTCTGGACATACGGCGCAAATGACGTGACCTTCGAGAATTGCCAATTCAACAATGCAAACAGCAAGGCCATTCTTGTATATCAGGAAAATGATTCCGTTGTTTCCAATGTGACTGTAAAGAATTGTATCTTTACAGCTAAGGAGAAGGCCTATACAGGTGCAGGCGATTGGACGGCCGCTGTTGAAATCGACAGCTCACTTGCTCCGGCCAATGTTGTGATTGAAAACTGCACAATTGACGGAAACTACAGCGGTCTTGTAAGACATAAGTCTGGTTCCAATGCAGCGATTACAGTGGATGGTGCAGTAATAGAAAGACCTGCATCCGACTTCATTCCGGACACATCCTGGTATACAGAAGATGCATCTGAATACACCATCAGCACAGCCAGCGAGCTGTTTGGATTTGCACAGCTGGTAAATGACGGAAATGGATTTTCCGGCCAGACCGTAAAGCTGGATGCGGATATCGATCTGACTGGCTCTGAGTGGACGCCCATTGGTCAGACTGGCGGCTATTATGCAAATACCTACTTCCAGGGTACTTTCGATGGTCAGAATCATACGATTACAGGTCTGACTATTACCGAAACCAATGAAGGCGGAAATTATGCAGCTGGATTCTTCGGTTTTATTGACGCTGCATCTGCCACCATTCAGAATGTGAACTTTACCAATGCGAATGTCAATGGACATCACTGGACTGGCGTTGTGGCCGGTTATTTAACAGGTGAAATTACCGGCTGTACAGTAACCAATTCTACTGTTACTTGTACACATGCAAATGATGAGGCCTGCGGCGATAAGGCTGGTGTAATTGTTGGTTATGTAAATTCCGGTACGGTTACCGGCAACACTGCTGAGGACTGCACAGTCACAGCGGGTCGTGATGCTGGTCAGATTGCAGGTGGTGCTAAAACGACACAGGTTTCTGGCAATACTGTAATAAATGTTACTGTAGCTGCAGCAGGAGACTGCACCGGAGCAAATATTAACGAAGCTGAAATTGGACGTGTTCTGTAATAACACATTTGTCCGTCCACCTTCGGGTGGGCGGCCATCAAAGGGCATGGTGCGCTGTGCCTTTTGATGGCCGGAATGAATCTTTTAGAAAGGAGTGGATTTTTTGAAACGATTCAAAAAAAGCAAATTGCTGGCCCTGTCTGTTTCGCTGTGCTGTCTTGTAAATATGGCTGTGCAGTCGAGCCTTGCGTACATTGTTGCAACAACAGAACCAGCTGCAAATACATTTGTGCCTTTTCAGAATGTGGAAGGAGATCTGATTCTCAGCAAATCGGTGGACCATCCCTTTGGTGCAGATTATGTGATTCCTGAGAATATCGGATTTGACTTTGAAATCCGTCTTGGTGCAGCTTATGCGGGCTATACCCTGACCTCGACACAGGGTGATATTACGGCTGATAAAAATGGTATACTTTCCGTTCATGTGAAGCCCGGTGTTCCTCTCGGTATTGAAGGGATTGATGAGGGGACGGAGGTGACCATCACTGAGATTCAGAAGGATGGAGACGGATTCGAGGTTATGGATGGTACAGCTTCCATGAAAGTGACCATCGATTCGGAAGAGAAAGCCATTACTCCGTTTATTAATGTATATACTCCGGCCCCTGTATCCCCTGAACAGGTCACCCTTACCGGCCGGAAAATTCTGGAGGGAAGAAATTGGCAGGATGGTGACCGCTTCTGTTTTCTGCTGGAACGTCAGGATGCAGATGGAAACTGGATCACCATGGGCACGAAGGAAGTCACCTATGATGCAGCCAATGCAGATTTTGATATCTTTGATTTCAGCAGTCTGATTCAGAATATGGAATTCACCGAAATCGGCACATATTCCTTCCGTGTAACGGAGGAGAACGGAAGCCTTGAAAATATGGTCTATGATACATCCGAAAAGACCTTTGACATCGTGGTTTACGATGCGGATATGGATGGATGCCTGGAAATTCAGGAGGTTACATCGGCTTCTCTGGAGGCCTCCACCGGTGTATACAGCATTGACCTGACATTTACAAATGCCTATAATGAGGCAACAACTACTACAACAACTACAACTACAACTACTCCAACTACAACTACTATAACATCCACTACTATCACTGAGTCTGCAACAACATCGGCCGCTACTGCGATAAGTACTATGGCTACAACAACCAAGTCTACGACAACAGCCGAGACTACTACAACATCGAAGCCGGTTACCACTACAACAAGTACGACAGCGATGACTGAGCGGACCACAACGGGAACGACTACTGTATCTACAATTGGCCCCACCACACCGACGCAGACATCTACTACAACAAGTACGACAGCAACAACTGAGCGGACCACAACGGGAACGACTACTGTATCTACAATTGGCCCCACCACACCGACGCAGACATCTACTACAACAAGTACGACAGCAACAACAGAGCGTACCACAACGGGAACGACTACTGTATCTACAATT
>JAFUQX010000005.1 GCA_017472145.1 Ruminococcus sp.
ACGGAGGGGATTGTAAGACATGAGAAAACTTACGATTTTGCGTACTTTTTGCAATCCCCTCAGTCGTCACTTCGTGTCGACAGCTCCCCTTGCTAAGGGGAGCCTTGTGCGGAAAATCTGACTTTTTCGACAAGCTGAGGGATTACTGCATTCATGCAGCAATCCCTCTTTTTTTCTTATAAAGCCGATGATTCATCCTCATTCTTATCCGCAGAGGAGTCCGGCTGCTTTGCTTTTTTCCTTGAGAACCGGATCAGGCTGACTGCACCATAAGCCGCACAGCCGCCCGCCAGGCCTATGCAAAGCCCCATGGAAAGATTCCCAGCAGCAGAACCGATGATCAATCCCAATGAAGCTCCCAGAGAAATGCAAACCGGCAAAAACAGAATTCCCGTATTCTCGGCTGCCTTCTTCTCATTCTCCGCCTGAATCAGCTCATCCAGCTTTTCATTCAGCTTCTCATCCTTCGGCATATTCTTCACCACCCTCCTGCCATAAAGCGGCCTCATCCGCCGCAGTAGTGGTGATCATTCCGGATTCAGCCTGCTCACAGAAGGCAATGTAATCCTCCCGTGTGAGCACACCCTCGGAATTATAGGTCTCGATCAGCGTCTGACTATCGATAAAGGCATTATCCTCTTCTGTCAGATACGGCTCGTACCATAAGCCAAAATAGCTCCACACAGAGCCGTCCCGGAAGGCCGTTGTCACATCCGGCAGTGAGCTGCATTCACTCAGAGCGATCATCTTTCCCTGGGCCAGCTCCTGCAATGCATAATAGGCTTCATATCCGCTGCCGAATGCCTGCTTTTCATCCATATATACATCGGCTGATGCAATATCATAATAAGTATCATCGGGCAGATAGTCCGTGCTCAGACCGCTCCACACCCAGATAAGATTGTTCAGCTCATGATACTCGATCATGCGGACATGCATCAGATTCCACAGCCAGACATAAGCTTCGCTGCCGGCGCTGTCCCACCAGTACAGCTCACTTCCGGCCTGGTGAAGCGGCCGCCACAGAACAGGCACACCTGCATCACAGAGCCGAGACAGCGCCTCCGAAACCATGTCGATATCCTCAATCAGAGAAACACATTCCTCTGAGATCATCCCGCTTTCATACAGATCACGGATCTCCTCCGGGGAGGCCGTTGCAATATCCGCATCACATACGGCATTTGTAAGCATAAAATCCGTATCCTCCGCAAAGACGCCGGCTTCACCCATGGGCGCATACCAGTGCCACATCAGCCCTACGATACCACCCTGCTCCGCCCATTCCAGGCCGTCCTCAATTACATCCCCATTTTCCGGGTCACCACCGTTCTGACTGTAGGAATACAGATCGGCAAAGCGAATGGCCGGGAACTTGCCTGTGGTTTCCACGATCCGGGCGATCTCTTCGTTTCCGCTTCCGGAAACATGCTGCCCGGAGATGATCTTCTGTCCATAATTCTGCCCCAGAAATTCCAGAAGCTGCACAGTCTCCGGTATAGCATCCGGATTGCAGGGGGTGGTATTCACCATCCGGTTGGGACTGAGAGCCGTATCGTTTACAAGCTCGATGCAGTCCACCAGCATATCACCGCTTTCCTGGCGAATGGCAATGGTATTTACGCCGGCCTCCATATAGATTCCAAAAGCAGTTGCACAGATGAATTTTCCTGTGCCCTCAATGGCCCCGGTGCTGATCTCCGTATCATTGACAAGCAGGGTATATTCCGCACCCTCCTCTGCACAGGCAATGATCGATATATCATAGTGCTGAGAGGCCGGAAGCTCTGTCCCGAATATCATGGTATTGTTCAGATCGCCCTTCAGTCCGCTGACATAACCGCTGCCTGTATAGCCGGGAAGCGCATTGGACGTCTCAAAGGACACCGGCAGCTCCAGGTCCTCCGCCTGAAGCGTCAGGGACACCTCCTGCATGTACAGATAGGGCACATCCAGCGGCACCTCTGAATACTCCGGCCCGGTCAGCTGTGTGGTGACCGTAGTAGTGATCGTCGTTGTCCCGGCCGCTGTCGTTGTCCCGGCTATATCCGACAGCACCGCATCCCCCTGCACAGCAACACCTGCTGACTGACTGATTTCAGCGCAGCCTCCTGCAAAAAGCAGCATTGCGGCCGCCGCAAGGGCACATCCTTGTTTTTTTCGGTTCATAGGCACAGCTCCCGATCATACCTTGAGAATATAGGTCTGCCCAGCCACAGTCGGGAAGCTGACCACACCGCCGTCTGTAACGGCATCCACTGTACCCTCCAAGCTGATCACACTGATGATCTCATCACAGCGAACGGCGCAGGGACTGCCATTCTTCGAGAGAATGGAGGCGCTCTCCAGCCGGCCGTCCTTCCAGCTCATGCTGACCTCAAAGCCGCCCCGTGCGCACAGGCCGCTGATGCTGCCGTTCTTCCAGGATTCCGGAAGAGCCGGAAGCAAATGAAGCTCTCCGCAGTGGCTTTGCAGCAGGCACTCGGCCACAGCCGCCGTACCGCCAAAGTTTCCATCGATCTGGAAGGGCGGATGGGAATCCAGCATGTTGGGATTGGTGGAGTGTGCCAGCAGCTGACGCATATTTTCATAGGCCATGCCCTTATCCAGCAGACGGGCCCACATATTCATGATCCATGCACGGCTCCAGCCTGTGTGCCCGCCGCCGTGAATGAGACGGCGCACCAGTGTGGCCCGGGCTGCCTTTGCAAGAGAAGGCGTGCGGAAGGGCGAAATGAGATTGGCCGGATGGAGGGCAAACAGGTGAGAAATATGGCGGTGTCCCACCTCAACCTCATCATAATCCACAGCCCACTCCTGGATCTGGCCGTACTTGCCCACCTGAATGGGCGGCAGCTTCTCCAGAATCGCCGAAAGCTCCTTGGCAAATTCCTCGTCCCGTCCCAGGATCTTCGTGCTCTCGATGACATTCTGAAGCAGCACGGTGATGATCTCTGTATCCATGGTAGGACCGATACAGAGACAGCCCTTCACACCGCTGGCTGTGCGGTATGTATTCTCCGGAGATACAGACGGCCCGGTCACCAGCTGACCCTTTTCATTTTCCATGAGATAATCCACGAAGAACAGAGCGGCTTCCTTCAGGGTATCATACTTCTCTGCAAGGAATTCCTCATCCATGGTATAGAGATAGTGCTCAAAGATGTGGAGACACAGCCATGCTGCACCCATAGGCCAGATGGTAGCCGGCATCCACAGATCCTGAGGAGCGGTATCGCCCCAGATGTCCGTATTGTGGTGACAGGTAAAGCCACGGCAGTCATACATCTCTCTTGCCGTCTTGCGTCCCGGCTCACGCATACGCTCGATCAGATCGAACAGCGGCGTGTGACACTCGGATAGATTGCAGACCTCGGCCGGCCAGTAATTCATCTGAATGTTGATATTGATGGTATAGCGGCAGCCCCAGGCCGGCCACATATCCTGATTCCAGATACCCTGGAGATTCATGGGCTGCGTTCCCGGACGGCTTGCGGAAATCATGAGATACCGTCCATAATTGAAATAGAGCACCATGAGCTGGGCATCCCGGATGGCCAGCTTGCACTCCTTATAGTCTCCCTCGTCCCCGTGGAGACGCTTCAGACGCTCATCTGTAGGCAGCTCACTTCCGCCTTCGCTGTTGTCCTCCAGATCAAACCGTACTCTCTGGAACAGCTCCTGATAATCGCTGATGTGGCGGTAGAGCAGCTCTTCATAGGAGCACTCCATGGCAAATTCCGCATCCAGCATAGCTGAATCCTCAAAGCTGTCCCCATCATAGAAGCTCGTGCCCACAGACAGAACCAATGTGGCCTCGTCTGCATTTTCCACCACCAGCTGACCGCCCACGGTCTTTACAGTACCGCCTACAGAAGCTGCACCCAGGACAGCGGCAAAGAAGATCCCATCCCGGCTGCCTGTGCCTCCGTTGTAAAGGATGGCATTCTCCTTGCAGGGACGGCAGTCATCATAATAATCATCCCGTCCATCGATGGTGGCCCGGAGGTTTACCTTTCCCGGCTCGCTGGCGGCCACATGCACTACCAGTACATGATCCGGTGCAGAGACAAACACCTCCCGCTCATAGGTAACATCATTTGCAGTAAAACGCACAGAGGCCACCGCCTGCTCCAGATCGAGACGGCGGATATAGTCCCTGGCCTTCCCGGCAAAATCCATGTGGATGCCCAGATTGCCCAAGGGCATATAGTGACGGGAATTGGGCGTTACACCCTGCATCTTTTCAAAGGCCAGCTTCTCCGCCTCCGGAATGCGCTCCTGCCTGAGAAGCTCCCGGATTTCGTGAAAGCCCTCCAGAGCGTCGGGGTTGTTGCGCTCACGCTTTCCGCCCGACCAGACAGAGTCCTCGTTCAGCTTGATAACCTCATCCGCAGCACCGCCGAATACCATACCGCCGATGCGGCCATTGCCCACCGGAAGCGCCTGGTCAAAATTTTCCGCCGGCTGCTTATACCATAATGTGGTTTGCATATCCATTGTCTGTAAATCCATAAATACCTCCAAAAGCACAGAGATTTCACCTTATTATATCATACTCCCGTTAAAAAATCAATCTCTGCGGAGATTTCTTTTCTCCATCCAGTATCGTCCGCAGAGAAAGCTGTATCCGCTGCTGCTGCCGGAGACGGGCCTCCTCACTTTTCCGCATACGGCGCACCTGAAAAGCCACGCCCTCTATCGTCTGCTCCTGCTCTTTGTCACTCATCATTTCCAGGACCTCTGTAAGCTTCGGAGGTGTTTCCATGTCATCTGCTCCTTTCCCTGTCCCTTCGGGACTTTTAATTGTGTGCGGAAAGGGCCTGTTTTTATTTTCAGTTGCAGGAATCTTTGTGAATTTCTTGACAAACAGGCCGCTTCTTGGTACAATAGATATAGTATGCGGGGAAATCCGCATTTATTTTCCAAATGTTACAAACGAAAGGAATGATGGACATGGGTTTGACCCTGACAGAAAAGATCCTGAGCGCACATCTTGTGGAAGGCGAAATGGTGAAAGGCGAGGAGATCGGCATTCGCATTGACCAGACCCTGACACAGGACGCAACCGGTACAATGGCCTATCTGGAATTTGAGGCTATGGGTGTACCGCGTGTAAAGACAGAACGCAGTGTGGCCTACATTGATCACAACACGCTGCAAAGCGGCTTTGAAAATGCAGACGACCACCGCTTCATCGGCAGCGTAGCCAAGAAGCACGGCATTTACTTCTCCCGTCCGGGCAATGGTATCTGCCACCAGGTACATCTGGAGCGTTTCGGTGTTCCGGGCAAGACACTCATCGGCTCTGACAGCCACACACCCACCGGCGGCGGCATCGGTATGATCGCTATGGGTGCAGGCGGCCTGGACGTTGCAGTAGCGATGGGCGGCGGCACATACTACATCACCTGCCCGAAGGTGGTAAAGGTTGAGCTGACCGGCAAGCTGTCTCCGTGGGTGGCTGCAAAGGATGTCATCCTGGAGGTGCTGAAGCGTCTGTCCGTTAAGGGCGGCGTTGGCAAGGTGATCGAGTACTGCGGCGAGGGCGTAAAGAGCCTGTCTGTTCCGGAGCGTGCAACCATCACCAACATGGGCGCTGAGCTGGGTGCAACCACATCCATCTTCCCGTCTGACGAAGTGACCCGGCAGTTCCTGGAGGCTCAGGGCCGCGGTGAGGTATGGACTCCCCTGGCTGCCGACGAGGACGCTGTATATGATGAGATCGTAGAGATCAACCTGAGTGAGCTGGTTCCGCTGGCTGCATGTCCTCATTCTCCGGACAATGTAAAGTCTGTGGCTGAGATCGGAAATCTCAAGATCGACCAGGTCTGCATCGGCTCCTGCACCAATTCCTCTCTGCTGGATATGATGAAGGTCGCACACATCCTGAAGGGCAAGACCGTTCATCCGGATGTTTCTCTGGCCATCGCACCGGGCTCCAAGCAGGTTCTGAATATGATGGCTGATATGGGTCTGCTGAGCATTATGATCGACGCAGGCGCAAGAATTCTGGAAAGCGCATGCGGCCCGTGCATCGGTATGGGACAGGCGCCCAATTCCGGCGGTATTTCCCTCCGCACCTTCAACCGCAACTTCCTGGGACGCTCCGGCACAAAGGACGGTCAGATCTATCTGGTATCTCCGGAGCTGGCTGCCTATTCTGCGATCACCGGCGTACTCAGCGATCCGAGAGAGATCGGCGAAATGCCTCAGTTCGTTCTGCCGGAAAAGTTCACAGTAAATGACAATATGATCGTTCTCCCGGCTTCTGAGGAGGAAATGGACAGCGTAGAGATCCTCCGCGGCCCGAACATCAAGCCCTTCCCGGAGACCGCTCCGCTGGAGGAGACCATCGAGGCCGGCTGCTCTCTGAAGGTCGGCGACAACATCACCACGGATCACATCATGCCGGCGGGTGCGAAAATCCTGCCGCTGCGTTCCAATATCCCCGCGATCTCTCAGCATTGCTTTACCGTATGCGATGAGGCCTTCCCGACCAGAGCCAAGGAAATGGGCAGAAGCATTATCGTAGGCGGCTCCAACTACGGTCAGGGCTCATCCAGAGAGCACGCTGCACTGGCTCCTCTGTATCTGGGTGTAAAGGCCGTCCTGGTAAAGAGCTTTGCAAGAATCCACCGTGCAAACCTGGTGAATGCAGGCATTCTGCCGCTGACTTTTGTAAACGAAGCAGATTATGAGAAGATCGCACAGGGCGATGTTCTGGAGCTTGCAGATATCCGTGCAAAGGTCGCAGCCGGTGAGACTGCACTCACATTGGTCAACAAGACAACCGGTACAGAAATTCCGGTTCTGTGTGAGCTGACCGGCCGGGCCAAGGACATCATTCTGGCCGGCGGCCTGCTGGACTACACCAGAGAGAACCTGAATAAGTGATGATACCTTATACAGAAATTCCCGTATACGCCATGAGCAGCGGTGCAGCGGACTATAAGATCCACTTTGTACTGATGTTCCTGATGTTTATCGTCTACTTCGGACTTTCTTTCATTCATAAGAAATTCTTCCCCAGCCTGAACAAGGGTCTCGCCCGGCTGATCATCACCTTTCTTGCACTGGGTGTGGCCGTTCTGGGCGCATACTTATGTAGATAGGGAAAGGAGACTTTCAATATGGAGCTTCCTGCATATAAAGCGAAGGAATGATAACCATGAGGGTCACAAAAGATCGAAAAAAGAAGAAATGCAGAAAATTCCGCTTGTCCAGCTGGATAAGCGGCTCGGATCTGGCGGGCGGTCTTTTTGAGCTGCTTCTCAACATTCTGTTTGACATGTTTGACGGAATCTGACCGGAATGGAGGAAACATTGTGAACAGCAGGCCTGCACTCAGCCGCAACCAGCTGAAATACCTGGTCATTGCGGCCATGCTGATCGACCATATTGCATGGGCCTTTGTGCCTATGGATACTGTACTGGGACAGGTGATGCACTTCATCGGAAGGCTCACCGGCCCGACCATGGCGTATTTCATTACAGAGGGATATCACTACACCCGAAACTTTAAAAAATACGCTCTGAGACTGGGTTTTTTCGCCCTGCTCTCGTGGATCCCCTTTGTATACTTTGAGTTTGGCATGATGCCGGTTTATTGGTCCAGTTCGGCCAGCGGAAGTCAGCAGCTGGAGCTGATCCCGCAGTTCGGCGTTCTCTACACGCTGCTTCTGGGACTGCTGGCCATCCGCCTGTGGGACAGCAAGCTGGATATTGCTTATAAAATACTGGGCATTGCCGCTCTCTGCATCCTGTCCCTTTTCGGCGACTGGGCCATATTTGATATCCTGTGGTGTCTGTTCTTCCACATCTGGAGAAAAGACAATGCAGGCAAGTGGATATCCTACTGCTGCGTGGCCGGAAGCTATATCGCATTCCTCGTCATCGGCGCCGGCTCATGGCTCAGCTCCCTCTGGGGCTTGGGCGTATTTCTCGTGCCGCTGCTTATTCACTTCTGCTACAGCGGAAATCCGGGTCATAAGCACCCTGTCCACAAATGGTTCTTTTATATCTTCTATCCAGCCCATCTGCTGGTGCTGGGTTTGCTGAGATGGATGCTTTTCCCGGCCTGCTGCTGATACAAATGAAAAACGCATAGAAATCCCATTAAGTCTCCCCTTAGCAAGGGGACGTGGCACGCCGAAGGCGTGACGGAGGGGATTGCGCAGAGAGAGGTAGACTTTAAATTTTACTTTTACTTGGTGAAGACAATCCCCTCAGTCAGCTTCGCTGACAGCTCCCCTTACTAAGGGGAGCCTTAATAGGTGACTTTTAATTAAAAAGGAGAAATTCCCAATGGCAAATAAAATTCAGATGACAACGCCGCTGGTCGAAATGGACGGCGACGAAATGACAAGAGTTCTGTGGCAGTGGATCAAGGACATCCTGCTGACACCGTATATCGACCTGAAAACCGAATACTATGACCTGGGTCTCCCCTGCCGTGAGAAAACCAAGGATCAGGTGACGGTAGACAGCGCAGAAGCTACCAAAAAATACGGCGTAGCTGTAAAGTGCGCTACCATCACACCCAACGCAGCCAGAATGCCGGAGTACAACCTCTCCCAGATGTGGAAAAGCCCCAACGGCACCATCCGTGCGATCCTGGACGGCACGGTTTTCCGTACACCGATCCTGGTAAAGGGCATCGAGCCGTATATCCCTACCTGGACAAAGCCCATCACCATTGCCCGTCATGCTTACGGCGATGTTTACAAGAACACCGAAATGAAGGTGAAGCAGGGCAGCAAGGCTGAGCTGGTTATGACCGATGCGGAGGGCCGCGAGACCCGTCAGCTGATCTTCGATTTCAAGGATACAGACGGTATCATTCAGGGCCTGCACAACAAGAATAACTCCATCGCCGGCTTTGCACGGGCCTGCTTCAACTATGGTCTGGATCTGAAGCAGGATGTATGGTTTGCTACCAAGGATACCATCTCCAAGCAGTATGACCACACCTTCAAGGATATCTTCCAGGAGATCTATGACAATGAGTACAAGGAGAAGTTTGAGGCCGCTGGCATTGAATACTTCTACACCCTGATCGACGATGCGGTTGCACGTGTCATCCGTTCAAACGGCGGCTATATCTGGGCCTGCAAGAACTATGACGGCGATGTTATGTCCGACATGGTTTCTACTGCATACGGAAGCCTGGCTATGATGACCTCCGTTCTGGTTTCTCCGGACGGTATCTATGAGTATGAAGCCGCTCATGGTACGGTACAGCGCCACTACTATAAGTACCAGAAGGGCGAGGAGACCTCCACCAACTCTGTTGCTACCATCTTCGCATGGAGCGGTGCGCTGCGCAAGAGAGGCGAGCTGGACAACCTGCCGGAGCTGATGGCCTTTGCAGACAAGCTGGAGCAGGCCACCATCCAGACCATCGAGGACGGTATCATGACCGGAGACCTGTATATGATCTCCAAGCTGGAGAATAAGCAGAAGGTGAACTCCAGAGAGTTCCTGGAAGCCATCAACGAAAGACTGGCTGCATCGATGCAGTAAGCATCGGCACGCTTATCGGATGAAAAAGTGAGGTGCGACAACACGCATGCAGAAAGATTCCATCTCTGAATCCGTCATCCGGCGTCTGCCCAGGTACTACCGGTTTCTATCGGAGCTGGAGGCGGCCGGAACACAGCGCACTTCTTCACGGGAGCTTGCCGCACAGCTGGGGCTTACGGCCTCACAGATCCGGCAGGATCTCAACTGCTTCGGGGAATTCGGTCAGCAGGGCTATGGCTATAATGTGACCGCTCTGCGCCGTCAGCTGGAGCTGATCATCGGTCTGAACCAGAGCCGCCCGGCTATCATCGTAGGGGCTGGTAATCTGGGGAAGGTCATTGCAGCAAACATCGATTTTGCGGCCTATGGCTTCCGCCTGACCGGAATCTTTGACATTGACCGGAATATCTGCGGCACAGAGATCGCAGGCTTTACTGTGACTCATATGGATACGCTGGAGACCTTCTGCGGAGAGGTTCATCCTGTTGTGGCTGTGCTGTGTATTCCTCAGGAGGCGGCACAGGAAACAGCCGATCACCTGGGTGCACTAGGCATCAGCGGCTTCTGGAACTTCAGCCACTGCGATCTGGAAACGGACCGCAGCCGCATTCAGGTTGAAAATGTGCATCTGGGGGACAGCCTTATGACCCTTTCCTTCCGGATGCCGAAGAAAGACTAAGCAAAATGTTTCGCCGTCTGCGGACGGCCGCAAGGGGCTGCTGCAAATCGATTCTTGCAACAGCCCCTTTTCATAGAAAGGAGCTCAGCTTGTCGAAAAGCCTCTGAAAGCCTCCCCTTAGTAAGGGCAATGTCATCAACTTAAGCAGGTATAAAAGCTTTTTGGTGCAGCAATTTCTCGAAAATGCTGCCAGGGTCCAGGGACAGCGTCCCTGGTCGCTCTCCGCAGGCTCGCCATCCTTGGGCGAGTCTGCCGAACGCATTTCCGTTGGCGTTCGGGCTGAGAGCGAAACTCCCTGCGCTGTACTTCCGGCGCACGGAGAAAGGGGTGAAAAATGCGACAGCATTTTTCAGGGTGATTCCCCGCAGTGCGGGGAAATGTCAGCGAAGCTGACAAAGGGGACGGCGCCGTGGGCGGCGAACAAGACCGCTTCCCCTTGTTCCAACACTCCAGTAAGTTTCTCTTGAAAACGTCCCGGTGGGACGTTTTCAACGCAGCTATTCTTAAGTTGATGACATTGTTAGTAAGGAGAGGTGGCTGAGCGCAGCGAAGTCGGAAGGGATTGCAGAGTATGGAAAAACTACGATTTTACGCACTTTTCTCAATCCCCTCAGTCGTCACTTCGTGCCGACAGCTCCCCTTACTAAGGGGAGCCCTAAGCGGAAAATTCTTAAAACAGACTGAACCCCTTTTCATAGAAAGGAGCTTTGACCATGCAAACACAACAGGATACCTCGGCCATTCTGGTCTGCGCCGGAAAGGCCACCCGCATGCAGGGACTGAATAAGATCCTGCTCCCGCTGGGCGAAAGCAATGTAGCCGGTACCAGCATGCTGGCCTTTGAGCGCTGCCAGCGAATTGCAGAAATCGTCATCGTGGCCCGGGCCTGTGATCATGAGGCTCTGCGTGAAACCGCCGAAACATGCGGCATCACCAAACTGAAGGCCATCGTAGAGGGCGGCGATACCCGTCAGGCCAGTGTACTGAAGGGGCTGGAGGCTATTTCCTCCGAAACACAGCTTGTGGCCATCCATGACGGCGCACGTCCCCTGGTGCGTCCGGAGCAGATCGAACAGGTCATCCGGGATGCAGCCGTGTTCGGCGGAGCGACCCTGGGCGTGCCGGTGAAGGATACCATCAAGGTGGTAAGTGACGGGCTGATCGTGGATACACCCTACCGTCCCAGCCTGTATATTACCCAGACACCGCAGATTTTCAAGAAGGCCGTCTACTGGAAGGGTGTACAGTTCGCTGTTGAGCACGGACTGGACTTCACCGATGACTGCCAGCTTGTGGAAGCCATCGGCTGCAAGGTGCACATGACTGTGGGGGACTACACCAATATCAAGATCACCACACCGGAGGATATTGAGATCGCACAGATCCTCCTCCGGAACACCATGAAAAAGGAGGAAACGGTATGAGTCTGCCTTTTCGTATCGGGCACGGATATGACGTGCACCGTCTGACAGAAAACCGAAAGCTCATCCTGGGCGGCGTGGATATCCCCTATGAAAAGGGGTTGCTGGGACATTCTGATGCCGACGTGCTGCTCCATGCCATTTCAGATGCGCTGCTGGGTGCTCTGGCTCTGGGTGATATCGGAAAGCATTTCCCGGACACAGACCCGGCCTATGCCGGAGCGGACAGCCTGCTGCTCCTGAAGCAGGTTGCAGCTCTGATCCAGGAAAAGGGCTATGCTGTAGGCAATCTGGACGCTACCATTCTCTGCCAGAGACCCAAGCTTGCGCCCTACATTCCGCAGATGCGTGAGAATATCGCAAAGGCCTGCGGCGTGGATACAGACGCTGTCAGCGTAAAGGCCACTACGGAAGAAAAGCTGGGCTTCACCGGCGCAGGTGAGGGTATTGCTGCTCATTGCATCGCACTGCTTGTGAAGCTGAATTGACACATCCTACAAAGACTGCTGAGCCGACCGGAACAGCAGTCTTTTTATTTGACATCATACAGAATGAATGCTATAATTTGGAGTAGATCGATTTATGGAAGGAGAATCGATCTCCGTACAGACAGCGGGGATGTCAACGGGGACGGCGTGATCAATATATCTGATGCAGTCGTTACCCTCACCTATTCTGCACAATAGGCCGCCGGGCTCAGTCCCGGCTGGAACTAAGAAAGGAAAACTCATATGAAAAAGAAGCTCACTGCCGCTCTTACAGCGGCAATCACCACTGCGGCCATTTCTCTCCCGGTATATGCAGAACATAAGACGGTTCAGATGACCGTTGCGCCGGAGAATATGCTGAATGTACAGGTCGTTGACCCGGACGGAAATCCGGTAGAAGGCGTCGAAGTGACGATGACCAATTCCTCCGGTACAAAGGTGGCCCGTTGGAATACAGGTGATATCTATAATTATTATCGTTCAAATTCCGGAATTGACCTTTACAGCAAGCTTCCGGACAGCAACTGCCATTTCACGGAGCCTATTGAAACCTTTACCTCTCTGGCGGCCCCTTATACCGTCGCCGACCTGAATGGCTATACGGACAACAGCTTTTCATCCGGAGAATTTGAGGATGATGTATGGTTCACCTCCGGCCAGAAGCGCACGCTTACACTCCTGGCCTATGACCCGGATCTTGCAGCGGATACTTCCCTTGCTGCAAATCAGCTGGGAATATACAGAAGCGGCGGATGGAACAACCGCAGCACCTCCACTTATTTTCAGCTTGACAACACTGTATTCCAGATCAATCACGTGAGCAATGAATCAGGAGGATTGAGCGGCGGATTCGAAGGACTCCCGGCACTGGATGTATCTCAGAATAATATCGGTATATTAGCGACTCACAGTCTTACGGATACAGATTTTGAAAAGATGTATTTCGGTGTGGAGTACAGCGAGCTGACGGCGGCGGATACTTTCTCTGATGCTTTCTCATTTGATCCGGACGCACGGGAATATATCAAGTACCGCGTACACATCACAGAGCTAGACTGGGTCCATGATTCTTTTGACGCCTGGGACAATGCATCCGGCACCTTCAGCGCAGACGGACACATATATACCCTTGCTCAGGACCTTGACAGCACAGCAGGACTGGACTATACCACCTCGACACTTCAGATCGTCAGCGGTATGATGGTTTCTGCGCCCATTCCGGATGAAAACGGCTACATCGAGTTCTATGTGGACAAGGCAACCCGCCGGTTCAGTGCCTATGTTGCCGGTGCATGGAAAAAATATGACTCTGCTTCCTCCTGGGACTGCGGTTATCTGGAAGACTACGCACTCAATGAATTGGCCGGGACGCACTACTCTCTCGAGGTAAGTGCAGTCACCCTGCCGGAAACAGGAGACACTCTCATAGATGTTCCGGCCGGAGAATATACGCTGTCCATTACGGACAATGTACCGGCCAGATTGCTTGCACCTGGGTCTGTCTCTGTAAATGTGGCTGCATCTCAGGAGGTGCAGAATGTGACGATCGTACTGGATGCGCTGTGCACAAAGGGTGATGTCAACGAGGACGGCGTGGCAGACATATCGGATGCGACCCTGGCGCTCACCCACTATGCCCGGACGGCCGCCAGTCTTGATTCCGGTCTGAGTGATGTACAGATATCCGCAGCTGATGTGGATGAGGACGGCGTGATCACCCTCTCTGATGCAACTGCTATCCTCACCTATTATGCACAATATGCCGCCGGGCTCAATCCCGGCTGGAACTAAGAAAGGAAAACTTATATGAAAAAGAAAATGACAGCCATGCTGACCGCTGCGGCCCTGACGTTCTCCCTTGCCAATGGAATGCCGGTCACAGCGGAGGACCCGGATCTCGACCTCCTGATCACACCGCCCAATCATCTGCATGTAGAGACTCTGAATGCGGCCGGAGAAACCGTAAACACAGAAATGAAGCTGATCGATTCCAATGGCGTCTGCCAGGTAAAATTCGGCACACCTGGTTTCGAATTTCTCATAAATGAAACGCAGATCGAAGTGGATAAGCCCTATAAGACAGATTATAGCTTCTCCATTCCGGTTACCGAAATCTTACAGTATATTCCCAGCGGCCTGGAATTTCTCCGCATCGACAATATACTATCCAGCGATGACCTTTCAAAGTATGATCTGAGTGTTGCCGAGGGAACATCCAGCAGCCATACCATGTACCTCAAAAACAAGCATGATACAACGGCCCTTACAGTGCCGGTCAATACCATCGGTATCTATGCGGACGATGCGATCGCTTCAAAAACGGTAGATCTCACATTCAGCATGGATGATACGGTCTATGCGATAGAAGACAGTCTTCTGGAGGACAGAAACATTGCCTTTTATCCTTATATAAATACAGAGAACCACCCGGAATTCAGTATGAATGATCCGAACAGCAGTCTGAGTTATGGCAGCCTGGACTATGATCGATCTGTAGATAAATTTGATATGACCGGTGAAGAAACGGAATATGTTCTCTACACAATGCATATCTCTGAGCTTAATGATATGTTTATGAGCAACGGCACCTTCTATGTGGAGAATGATGACTATGGAACAACGGTAATCGACCTGAAGCAGGATACGAACGAAACGGCCAGCGGTCTGATCATCGTCAGCGGTTCCATGGTCAATGCTGTAGTCCCTGATGAACGAGGCAATATCCAGTTTTATGCGGAGAAGGAGCACAGGTATATATATGGTTGTCTTATATCCGCATGCCTGTATCATGATAAAACCACCGGTAAAACGCTCGGCCGATCACTGATGGGAAGAGACATTTACAATTGCGCCGCAGAAAAAATGAATATAACGCTCACCGCAACGGATTTTCCGGAAACAGGCACAAATATGCTGAATGTACCAGCTGGTGCGTATACCATCGAGTTTGCGTCTGTACCGGATGGATACCTCACCCCCGACCCGATTCCTGTCACGGTAACAGATTCTGACGAGATACAGAACGTCTGCATTGTGCTGGAGGAAGGCACAGATCCGGCGGTTCCTGAGCCGCAGCCAGAGCCCTTGCCGGAGGGTGAGATGGTCTATCCTGAGGACAATATTCTGAATATCCTTGTACAGGATGAGAACGGAAATCTCATTCCGGATGCAACACTGGAGCTTAAAAATGACACCGTCAATGAAAAATTTGACTCCGACGGCAGCTACCGCTACAACGGAAATTACCGTTACCATTCCGACTCTCCCCTCACCTGGTATTCAAGTACCGATAAGGACCGGTCCATGTACATTCCCCTTGAGGAAATTGCCGCACGGGCCCAGACTGAGAACGCCTTTATGATGCAGTATACAGATGAGGATGATGAAAGACGCTTTTCCGAAGAGAATATCACCTTTTCATCCGGTGAAACAAAGGAGGTCTCTCTCCTTTCAAAGGAAGAAACGACCGCCGTGGACGCTGTCCTTCCAGCCGGACACATTGGAGTGTATGGCGATCCGAAATGGGAAAGCAATTCTTCTCCCTATATACCGTACCTTCTCGTGAATGAGCAGCCCTATTATTTCAGCTCAGATGAAAATACAGGCATATATGGAGACATAACCTGCTATGATATCGGCGAATATACAGACCTCGTTTACTACGGACTCTTTAATCCGGAGTTTGAATCAGCAGGAGAAAGTCTGCTCACTCCCTCAGGCGGCCGATATGTGGATCCCAAGCCAAAGCTTTCGGAGGAACCCACAGAATATATAAAGCAGCGGATACATGTAAGCGAGATTTCCGATCAATTCAGATCAGACGGAACGGTCATACTGGAGGATATTCTGTTCAATCCCCGGAGCAATAGATCCGACGCACGCTGTCTGCTTCTGCTTATAAGCGGCGGCATGGTGAATGCAGTGATACCGGATGAAGACGGTTATGTGGAATTCTATGTAGAAAAGGAGAGCCGGCGCTACTCCTTTGAATCGATATATCAATACAGTCTCGTGGCCAACAGCTATATAGGGGCTGGTACGATGAAAATACGTGCACAGGGAAGCGCAGCAGACAAGTACACCGACACCTATACAGCCGTTACGCTTCCGCAGGAGGGAATTGTTCTGACGACCGTCCCGGACGGCGAATATACCATTGAATTCACAGATGTCCCGGAAAATTACATAGAGCCGGAGAAAACTACCCTGGTGGTCGGAGAGACCGAGGGCGTTCAGACTGTCATCCTCACGCTGGAAAAGGAATATATCCTGGGTGATGTCAACGAGGACGGCGTGGTAGACATATCGGATGCGACCCTGGCGCTCACCCACTATGCCCGGACGGCAGCCAGTCTCAGCTCGGATCTGACCGGGACTCAGCTCCTGGCGGCGGATATTGACGGGGACGGCGTGATCACCATTGCCGATGCAACCGCCATCCTCACCTATTATGCACAATATGCCGCCGGGCTCAATCCCAGCTGGAACTAAGAAAGGAAAACTTATATGAAAAAGAAAATGACAGCCATGCTGACCGCTGCGGCCCTGACGGTCTCCCTTGCCAATGGACTGCCGGTCACAGCGGAAACAGAATCTGAAACAGCAGCCCCGAAAAATGTCATTGCCAATACGATGCACATCGAGGTAACAGACAGCAGCGGTGAATCGGTAACCGACGCTGAGATGAAGCTGATAGATGCAGATGGTATCTGCCGATACAAGTTCAAAAGCGACAGCAGCCGATGCTACCCCATGAACGGTTCGGAAATCAGCTATGATCCGATCGATGATGAGAAATCCGAATTCTGGGTCGGATTTGAACAATTTGAAAAGCTCATTCCAAGCGGTACGGAGCTGCTCAGCTATATAATAGGCGGCACTGAACTATCATCCGCATCCGGAGCGCAATTCCAGCTTTCTGACGGTGAAAGCACAGAAGTAACACTTGTATATAAGGACCTGAATGAGGAAACAGATCTGACGGTCATGCCGAATATGTTTGGCATATATGCAGATGAGGCCATTGCCGACAAATCCGTTCTGCCGGTTTACAGCATCGATGATACAGAATACGAGGTCATCAAAAGCCTTGATTATCACAAAAACATTGCCTATTATACACTCTATGATTCCGACATTGTAAACCACACCAGCTACACTCCCACGATCAGCACAGAGCCTACAGAGTACATTCTCTACACAGCGAACGTTTCGGAGCTTTCATCCAGATTCACCGAGGACGGTCTGCTCAGCTATGTTAATTCGCTCGTACCCGATGCACTTGTTTTTGACCTCAGACAGGATACAGAAGAAACCCGTACCTCTCTCATGATCGTCAGCGGGGCTATGGTCAATTACGTCGTACCCAATGAGAATGGATATATCCAGTTCTATGCAGAAAAGGAAACCAGAGAGTACGAAGTCGATTTTGACTATCACTATGAATACTCAGGAGATGGCGGACTTCAAGTGGGCACCAGCGGCTTCGGTCTTTATGGCACAGCCGGAGAAAGGATGGACATTACCGCCTCCATTCCCGATTTCCCGGAAAGCGGCGTAAATCTCGTATATGTTCCGGCCGGAGAATACACCATCGAGTTCGATTCCGTGCCCGACACCTGCAGCAATCCCGGAGCGATCCCGGTCACCATTGAGGATTCCTCGGATGTAAAGTCCGTCAGCATCCAGCTGGAGGATTATAAGGAGCCAGCCGTTACAGAGCCTGCTCCATGGCCGGAGGGTGAGATTGTCTATCCGGAAGGAAATATCCTCAATATACAGGTGAAGGATTCAGACGGCGCACTTCTGAGCGGCATAAACATGAAAATGAAACACGGCAATCGGGTCAGCTCCTACTCCAGCACGCCCTTAACCAATCAGTTTCTTCCTATTCCAATCGGCGAATTGAAAAGTCTGTCTGAAACTGACGGCATCAATGCGATAGCTGTTGACAACGAATTGTGTTACAACGACGATGAAACAATTCTATTCAAAAGCGGTGAAACTGTGGAGATCTCAGCCTATGCCATAAATGATACGGAAGAAGCTTCTTTCACCCTCAGCGAGGGATCCTTCGGCGTTTACGTAGATCCTCTGTGGCAGTATAATTCCCTGTACACCGGCTGTCTGCTGATCAACGACACAGCGATATATATGAATCCGGAAAATGATACAAGCCAATACGGCACGGTAACCGTTTACACCGTAGATGGCTATGTAAGCTCTGCATACAGCGGACTGTGTAAACCGGGCACGGAGGTCACTCAGCTCGATGACTTTTCCAGCGGTTCTTCATGCGCTCATCCCGATACTGCATGGGATGCCGAATATATATTGTACCGTACACACATAAGCGAATTGAGTGATGAATTCAGAGCAGACGGTACATTCATTGATGATGATTACCTGATCAACCCACGCATGAATACACCATCTTATAGATGCTTCATGCTCATTAAAAGCGGCGCTATGATGAATGCTGTAATTCCTGATGAGGATGGCTATGTGGAATTCTATATTGAAAAAGAAGACCGTAAATATAAGTTAGAGGTCGATGGCAGTCACAGCACCTACGGCGGCGGCCAGACTACCTGCGGCGTATACAGCAGCGGCCTTGCTGCCGATGCGGCTGATGTATATACCTGTACTGCGGTAACGCTTCCAGAAGACGGCGTTTGCATTACTGATATCTCTGCCGGAGAATACACCCTGACCTTCCCCGACCTGCCTGCACAGTACAAGGATCCGGGCGAAATCGTCCTGACTGTGGACGATGTAAAGGGCGTTCAGACCGTGGAGATCCTGCTTGAGCCGGGCTATACCCTGGGTGATGTCAACGAGGACGGCGTGGTAGACATATCGGATGCGACCCTGGCGCTCACCCACTATGCCCGGACGGCGGCCAGTCTCAGCTCGGATCTGACCGAGACTCAGCTCCTGGCGGCGGATATTGACGAGGACGGCGTGATCACCCTCTCCGATGCAACCGCCATCCTCACCTACTATGCACGGTATGCCGCCGGGCTCAATCCTGCGTGGTAAGCATTCCCTCTGAAATACAGAAAAAGGACGGTTACTGGATTTGCACCAGTAACCGTCCTTTACTTTATTATACCTGGATCTTACCTGTGTCAAAGTTGCTGGATTCCTCTGTGATCTCACCGCCCAGAAACTTAAACTTGAGGAACTGCTCACCCCGGAAGGTAAGGCTGCCCTGCTGATTGAAGGGAATCTCCTTGTATACCACCTTTGTGGTTACAATGTGCAGGATCTCACCCTTGCGTGTACGGAAAATCAACTCATAATACTCATTATACAGCTTGGATGTACCGCTGGGATCCAGTGTGCGCCGACGCTCATCTACCTTCTGCACCAGCATAACCATCTCTGTCCGTACCGGACTTTTGCCCTTTGAAAATAAACGCATGTTCTTCTCCCCCGTTATGTAATATTCCCGGTTAAATTCCATACGGTGCCCGGCCGAGCCAACCGTATCCTGCGCAAAAATCTCATCAAACTTCTGACGGAACCTGCTGCGCTTGGAGCCAAGCAGCACCACCAGAAACAATACGACCGCAATCGCTATCACAATAATCAGGAAGTCATTGATCGCTTCCCGAAAGGTTGACGTCATATCCATAATTCTCTCCTGTTCACTCCAGCCCTCTCGGATTCTGACAGACAAACCGCCAGCTGTCCGCACACATCCGCTCCAGATCCGCTGAAGCTGTCCAGTTCAGCTCCTCTCTGGCCCGTGTTACATCTGCATAGGATACAGCCACATCTCCGCTGCGCCTGGCTTCCATAGAAAGCGGGATCTTCTTTCCGCAAGCAGCCTCATAAGCCGCTACCACCTCCAGCACACTGCTTCCCTTTCCTGTACCCAGATTGAAGGTACGAAAGCCCCTGTGCCGGGCCGTATACTCTCTCAGAGCCGCTATATGCCCCTCTGCTACATCCATTACATGAATATAATCTCTTATACCCGTACCATCCGGCGTATCATAATCGCTTCCATATACGGACAAAGCCTGTGTCTGGCCTGTGGCCGCACGGGCTATGCACGGTACAAGATTTCCCGGAACTCCGCTCGGGTCTTCGCCCAGCAGTCCGCTCTCATGCGCTCCGATGGGATTGAAATACCGCAGAGCGGCCACACTCCATTCAGGATCTGTTGCACACAGATCCCTCAGGATCTGCTCCCCCATGAGCTTGGTCTGGCCATACGGGTTCACTGCACTCGTTTTCATATCCTCCTTATAAGGAGCAGTCTCTCCAGCTCCGTATACGGTTGCAGAGGATGAAAATACAAGGGACTTGCAGCGGTTTCTCTGCATCACATGGAGCAGCTGCAAAAGACCATATACATTATTATGATAATAATCCAGCGGCTGCCGGACCGATTCCTCGACATCCTTCAGTCCTGCAAAATGAATCACACAATCAATGAGGTGATCTCTGAAAATCCAATTCATTTCTTCTTCGTCACACACGTCTACATTATAGAACCGCGGTGCAATTCCGGTGATCATCTGAATCCGGGCCAGGCTCGCCACCTTGGAGCGGCTCAGATTATCCACAGCAAGAACACGGTATCCAGCCCGCATCAATGCAACACAGGTATGGCTGCCGATATATCCAGTGGCACCTGTAACCAGAATCTTCCCCATATGATAACCTTCTTTCCTTTGTGCACACAGATTTCTTCTTCCCTGCTGCACTCCTCCTTATAGTATATAATAAAAACCGGATTTTTTCAAGGGATTTTTCGTATTTTTCCTATTTTTTTTGCATTTGCCAAAAACATATCCCTCTCTGCATGGATTTTATCAGTTCCTACAAATCAAAAAGCGGCATCGCCATGGACGATACCGCTTTTTCTATCCGTCAGAAGCCTGACATTTTATTTTTGAATTCAGCCGGTTGTCTCAGGTTCAGTCTCCGACTGAGCATTGGCCTTGTCATACCAGAGTGAACCTACAATTTCCTTCAGACTCGGAATGATTACCTCCCACTGCGGATTCAGACTTGCACCATACTGAGCGTAGTAGGTCAGTATGTTGGTAGCATCGTTGATCAGCAGTTTGCCTGCATCACTATTTACACCAGCCGTGCTTTCTGTGTCTACATCGGCCAGGAAGAAGGCCAGCTTCTCATAGTTCGTATCCGCATTGTCTGTCAGTGTCGGATTCAGACTTGCACCGAACTTTGCATAGTAAGTCAGCACAGCTGTAGCATCTGAAATTTCTACCATACCGCTCAAGGTAGCATCGCCCTTAACACCGATGTATACCAGCGACTGAGCATCCAGCATCTCACCATTGTAGTATGCATTTACATAGCCCTTATATACACCCTCATAATCAGATGTACCTTCACGCTCTGCAAACAGTGTCTCCGGTGTCAGACCGTTGAAATCAATGTCATTGATGATATCGGTCTCACCGCTTGTATCATCGGAGTAATAAGTGATCAGAATTACAGACTCAAAGAGATCCGCAGCCTTGAACTCTCTGTCATCTACAGAGAAGTAGAAGTTCGGCTCAATTGCTACCGCAACAACCTCACTGGATACAGCATATACATCCGGCGGCAGTGTTGTTGTCGTCGTGGTCGTCGTTGTGGTGGTCGTTGTGGTCGTGGTCGTTGTGGTCGTTGTGGTCGTGGTGGTGGTCGTCGTGGTTGTGGTTGTCGTGGTCGTGGTCGTCGTTGTTGTAGTTGTCGTAGTTGTAGTCGTGGTAGTCGTTGTGGTCGTCGTTGTGGTGGTTGTCGTTGTAGTCGTTGTTGTGGTCGGCTCCGGAGTGGTCGTTGTGGTTGTGGTCGTCGTAGTTGTCGTTGTCGGCTCCGGAGTAGTCGTTGTCGTCGTGGTCGTTGTAGTCGTCGTTGTAGTGGTGGTTGTCGTGGTCGTTGTTGTGGTTGTGGTCGTCGTGGTAGTCGTTGTAGTGGTGGTTGTGGTGGTTGTTGTCGTGGTCGTGGTCGTAGTTGTCGTCGTTGTGGTCGTGGTCGGCTCCGGAGTGGTAGTCGTTGTAGTGGTGGTTGTGGTGGTCGTTGTAGTCGGCTCCGGAGTTGTGGTCGTTGTTGTGGTGGTTGTCGTGGTCGTTGTAGTAGTCGTTGTTGTGGTGGTCGTTGTTGTGGTAGTTGTAGTGGTTGTAGTGGTTGTGGTCGTTGTAGTAGTGGTGGTTGTGGTTGTTGTAGAGGACTCCTCCGGAATGATCAGGCAGATCGCACCATCGGTGATGGTAACAGCATCATACTCAACCATGTTGTTGCCTTCGTTATCCAGGAATTCCCACGCACCGCGAGCTGTGCTTTCCTGAACTACCGGGAATTCATAGTACTGTGTACCATCCTCGGCTGTCTGGATCGGCAGACCCAGCTCCTGAGCCTTTGCGATTGCCTCCTCATAAGTCAGGATCGGATTGTATTCAAAGCTTACGATCGTAGCACCATCGGCGGCCTTTGTAGGAATCTCATCGCTGATGGCTGCACCAAAGGACATCTCTGCCTTGTTGATCAGCATGCTGTTCAGCCACGGATATGCATCACCGGCTGTACCATCGTAGTATTCTGCGAAAGTGCTCAGGTTTTCGTCAACCTTCAGGTTGCCGCGGACACCCTCAGAACCAATGTAGTCATTATATACATTTACGGAAACTTCCAGAACGCCTGCATCCCATGCATCCTTGTCATAGAAGTTCTTGGAGATTACCAGCTGAACCTTATCATCATATTCCGGAACAGCATCAGCCAGGATGTAAACATAGCTGGTCTCAATCAGCTCCAGGCCGCCTTCCTCATAGATGTTTACCTCATCAGAGTTTGTCCAGTCCCAGCCTCTGTAGCGTCCGCTTTCTTCCAGTACATTATAGTTTGTATCCAGATGGATCGGGAATGCATAATAGTAAACGTCAGCTTCAGCATCATATTCCTTTTCGATGCCGTACATAGCAGCAGTTGCTGCAACGATGGAAGCATCTGCTACCTCGTGATCTACACCGAAGATCAGTTCGCCGTCTGTAAAGGTCGGCTTCTGATCCGTACCAGCGGTTGCAAAGATCAGATCCTGTGTTACGTTCCATATAGAGTGGTTACCGCCTGCAAACTGGAAGTCATATGCATCCAGCTTACGGCCATCTGCAAAGGGAGTCATAACCTTCTGCAGTGCATCGCTCATGATGTACTTACCGCCCAGAGCGATACAGTCATCTTCTACATTGTAAGCAACCAGACCCAGGTAACCGGTCTCACCCGGAGTGATGTACTTGCTTGTATTGTCTGCATTACGGCCTTCCATCTGTACATACAGATCAGTCGGAACATAGGGATCGCCCTCAGCCAGTACGTATACATAGCTTGTTTCAACCAAGGACATAGCGCCCGCCTCATAGAGGTTGACGTCTCCGGCGATGGTGAAATCCCAGCCTCTGTAGTACTTACCGTCTACCAGCTCATTATAACTTGTATCCAGATGTACCGGGAATGCATAATAGTAAACCTTTTCTTCCTCGTCATACTGCTTTTCGATGCCATACTTCTCAGCTGTTGCATCGACAACATCCTGACTTGCAATTGCATGATCCACACCGAAGATCAGCTCGCCGTCTGTAAATACAGGGCTGGGATCTGTCGCATTGGAAGCAAAGATCATTTCGGATGTTACGCTCCATACAGAGTGGTTTCCGCCGTCAAACTGGAAGTCATATACATCCAGCAGGCGTCCGTCTGCATAGGGTGTGAAGATCTCGGCCAGCGCATCGCTCAGGTAGTATTTACCGCCCAGTGCTACGCAGGGCTCAGATGCATTGTATGCAACCAGACCCAGATAGCCGCCGTCTCCCGGAGTGATGTACTTGCCGCCGTCATAGTTGCGAGCTTCCATCTGTACATACAGACCGGAATCATCGAAGGATACGGTTGTAGTAGCTGTTGTGGTGGAAGCAGATGTAGCTGTAGTGGTTGTAGTTGTAGTAGTTGTTGTTGTGGAGGTAGTTGTATCTGTAGTTGTAGAGGAGGAAACAGCCGCTTCACCTACTACAATATTTGCATAACCGCCGATGGCCACTGCACCATCAGATGTTTCAAACAGGTTTGTTTTTGCGGTATCATTCAGAACCCATTCCCAGTTATATCTTTCGAGACCAGCGTCATCCACATACATAACCTCGGAAACTTCCAGCGGGAATGCATAATACTGTGTACCGTCCGCAGCAGTCTGGAGCGGCAGATCATATTCCGCAGCAACAGCCTCTACAGTAGCCTTATCGGCCACATCGTACAGCAGAGCAAATACCATATCGTCATCAACCGGATCGGATACGTGGTCTGCCGGATACTGAACCGCAAAGATGACATCATTTTCATTTTGGCTGTTGATTTCCAGCACGCCCTGTACAGAATCGCCGGCTGCATTCTTTGCTGTGCAGTTCAGCAGATACTCGTCCATTTCCCTGGAAGCCTCATCCAAATAGTAAGGAGTCAGAACCTTGCTGGCGGCCTCACTCAGGCTGAAACGGCCCTTGATACCAACGTTACCCTCGGTATCGTTATGTACAGTCAGACCGATCGCTGCATTCATGCTTTTCGGCTGAATAAACTTGCTGGCTACAGACTTAAAGCTGTCATCCAGCTCAGCGCCCTCGATTACCAGAGCGATCTGATCCTCCGGGATCGGTTCGCTGGTAACAGCAGGAGTGGTTGTTGTAACAGCACCCGTTGTTGTTGTAACGGTATCGCTTGTTGTGGTTGCAGTCGTTGTGGTGGTCGTTTCTGTGGTGCTCTGGAGTGCACTGCTGTCAACTGTAACAGTGATCTCACCGTGATAAGGAGTAACGTTGTATTCAACATCAGCTTCCGATGCTGCATAGTAATCCAGCAGCTCTATCGGGAAGGTATAGCTTGTGGTATCACCATCGGTATAACCATTGATGCCAACCTTTTCAGCCAGTGCAACGATCTCCTCATCCTCAGACAATGTCAGAGAGAAGGTTACGATCGTCTCGTCCGCATTTTCAGAGAAAAAGGTATCCTCTGATACAAACATCCAGGTGTAGGTGTCGGTGTTGATATTTTCACCAGCAGCAACCGCATCTGCAAAAGCAGGACCAGCTTCCGCAGTAATTTCGGTAAACAGCTTGGCATCCTGGCTCTGATAAGTAGCCAGATTCAGCGTACCGCCGTTTACAGCCTCTTCAAACCCAACCGAGATCGTGTCAACGTCTACTGTCAGCTGAACAACCTCACCAGCTGCGCCGCTTACATGTCCTACAATAAATGCAGGGCCATCAGCAGCAGACGAACTCAGGCTCAGTCCGGCCGGCATCATTGAAACAGCAGTACAGCAGGCTGTCAGCATTGAAAGCACTTTTTTAAACTTCATTTCAAATTCTTCCTTTCTTTTTATCATTTTGCGCATTGTTTTCATACAACTGCATCCATGCGCCTTGCAAAAGGATCTGCACCTGCACAGGGTCACAGCCGTACTTTATCCGCTTTGACTGCGCCTCTGTCCATCCCCTTCGCCTTCAAAAGGATATAAATCCACCCTGAAATCACTCTCATTTCAAGGCATATGCATAAGCGCAATCACAAGATACCTCTATTATACCAAATTGCTTTCCAAAATGCAATAGATATTTCAAATAAATTTTCAAAAAATTAGGAAGATGCACCGAACATACAGTTTTTTGCCCGTTCCTTTGTACAAAATGATGAATCCAGACTCCCGTTTCCGCTCCGGATTTCATTTTTCGTTCCTGCATCCACTCAAAACCTGTCGATTTTCCGTCACTCATCTGATTTGCAAAATTCATCTGGCCGAAACAAATGAAAAAGCTTCCCCTGCTGAGCCGGTCTCAGCGGTAAAGCCATTGGACCCGCCCAGTACAAGCTGGAACATCATTTTGAGAATTTCCCGGGGATCCTCACGCTCCGGACTGATCAGCCAGTCCGCCACCATGGATACACAGCCGCTGCAAAAGAAGGCCGTAGCCAGCTCGACCTGCCGCTCACAGGCCTCCTTCCCCATCAGAGAACGGATCCACACCTTCGCACGCTCCTTTGTCATCTGCTCCATTCGCTTGAGGAAGGTATGATCTCCATTCTGACTGCAAAGGATCAGCACCGTACGGCGGTTTCGTTCCAGGAAGGACAGCGCCACCTCCATGAAATGATAGACCTCCTCTCTAAGAGGGCCGCTGTTCTCCTCCGCATTCAGCTCATAATAAAAATCCTCAAACAGCTGCTCCTCCATCTTGTCCACCATATCGAAAATATCCATATAGTGCAGATAGAATGTGGAACGGTTCACGGCCACCCGCTCGGTCAGCTCCCGTACCGTTATATTCTTTATGCTTTTCTCCTGCATCAGCTGCAAAAGCCCTTCCTCCAGGAACTGTCTTGTGCGGCGCACACGTCTGTTTCTTGATGTCATCCGGCATCACTCCTTCACCTGTAATTATTTATATTATACAGAACAAAAGCTGAATATTCAAGGCTATTCCATGAATCATTATTTACAAATCAACACATTGTGTGAATCTGTCTGGTTATGTACTGTGAAGGACTGCAAAGAGTAACACAGGGCTGCCGCATACATCCATGCAGCAGCCCTGTGTTTATTTATCCTGTATTTCACAGGCCGCTTGGGCTTATTCCGCCTTCACGTAATTGGTGATCTCAAATTTTGTGATCGTACCCGATCCCATAAGCTGGATCTTGTATACACCCTCAAGGGAAATGTTCTCACCGCCTACACTGGCGCCGATAACCTGTCCGCTGATGTTATAAAAGTAAACCGTACAGTCCTCATCAATATTCAGGTACATTTCAGAGGTATCATAACCCTTGTACTCCTCCAGATACTGCCGTGTCGGTGCAAGATCGATCTCCAGCCCAGTACTGTATGCAACCGGAATATTGTCGCTCAGTAAGGTCGTTTCATTGCCAAGTGCGTTAAATTCCGGATACAGATCGAAATGCTCAACCTCTGTCAGATCTCGGACAAGCGACTCATTCCAGCTGGACTCAAAAATGAAATCAGATTCATGTTCCTTCAGCCAGTCATAGCAGCCGTCCAGGATGCCTTCGCCATAAACACTCTCGATCAGCTGGATCTGTTTCTCCGGAGTAAAGCCGTCTATATATGTAGCGGTTCCGTCTTCATTCTCTATAAATGTCCCTTCAAAATTTCCAAGTGCATCCCGGGCCGGGATCCAGCTTGTAAAGTCGCCCTGTGTTGCATGCAGATAGGACAAGAGTACGTTTCCTACACCATACAGTCCATTAAAGCCTGAAGGATACCCATTTTCGATCCAGTATTCCAGCGGCTGAGTGTAGATATCTTCTTCAACATTATGATTATGATCATTCTCGATAGACATCCAGCCAATCGCACAGGTATCGGGATAATGCTCCTCCAGATAGTCCAGAGCCAGCGAAGTCACGTAAACTGCAAATCCTTCTGTCAGCGTTTTTCCAGCAAAATACTCATCATTTCTGTTTTCCAGCACATGCGCCATCTCATGGATAAAATGATAATTATCGTCTATTAGCAGATCTCCTGACAAAAGATAAACCATATCAGATGCACTAGCTCCGATGCCCACCTCCGACTCGCTGTCTGTATCCGGACGGCTGACTTTTATCACAAGCCGCTTTCCATGGGGAGCATCCGTATAGGACAGCCCTGTAACCGCCTCGATGGCTTCATAGATCCGGTCGGCATGGAGGGCCAGGTCATTGCGGACATAGATATTCTCATCGATCTCGAATGTGATGTGCTCCGTCTCCACGATCGTGAATTCCTGTGTAATATAACCAGGCTTTTCCATGGGCACATAATTGGTGATCTCAAAGCGTGTAACCGTACCCTCTCCTACAAGCCTGATCTTATAGACATTCTCAAGGGAGACACCCTCACCGCCTGTACACTCCCGGAGCAGCTCACCATTCTCATCATAAAGAGCCAGCTGACAGGATTCATCAATATTCAGATACATCTCAGAGGTATCATAGTGCTTGTACTTTTCCAGATAGAAGCGTGTCGGCTCAAGGTCGATTTCAAGGTCACTGTAAGCAACCGGAATATTGCTGTCCAGTAAGGTCGTTTCATTGCCAAGTCCAGTAAAGTACGGATACAGATCGAGATGCTCAACCTCTGTCAGATCACGGACATACAATTTACTCAGATCTACATTAAAAAAGAAATCAGATTCATGCTCCTTCAGCCAGTCATAGCAGCCGTCCAGGATGCCTTCGCCATAAACGCTCTCGATCAGCTGAATCTGTTTCTCTGGAGTAAAGCCGTCTACATATGTAGTGGTTCCATCTTCATTCTCTATAAATGTCGATTCAAAATAACCAAGTGCATCCCGGGCTGGGATCCAGCTTGTAAAGTCGCCCTGTGTTGCGTGCAGATAAGCCAGGATCAGCCGTCCTACGCCATACAGCCCGTTGCCGGCTGAAGGATATCCATTTTCGATCCAGTATTCCAGCGGTTGGGTGTAAATATCTTCATTGATATTATAATTCGAGTTATTCCCAACAGTTGTGCCCCCAATTGCATAGGTATCGGGATAATGCTCCTCCAGATAATCTGTAACCAGAGCGGTGGTATAGGTCGCAAATCCCTCTGTCAGCGTTTGCCCAGCAAAGTATTCGTCATTTCTTTCTTCCAGTACATGTACTGATTCATGAATGATTGTCATGGTATCTGCGATCAGCAGATCACCAGATGAAAAATAAACCTCATGCCCTGCATGAGCAGCGCCAATCTCCGACTCGCTGTCTGTATCCGGGCGGCTGACATTTATCACAAGCCGTTCTCCATAGGGTGCATCCGTATAGGACAGACCTGTAACCGCCTCGATGGCTTCATAGATCCGGTCTGCGTGAAGGGCCAGGTCATTGCGGACATAGATATTCTCATCGATCTCGAATGTGATGTGTTCCGTCTCCACGGTCGTGAATTCCCGTGTGATGTATCCGGCTGCGCCGCAGAACTGCTCCAGGATCTGTTCCACCAATGCGTTTTTCATCAGCACGGAATCAAATACATTGATCCGCTGATTCCCGTCAAAATCCGCATTCGGCCAGGTGAAGGTCTCCGTTTCCAGGCCCAGGAGATATTTTTGCAGCAGCACAACATCCATGATGGTGAAGCTTCCGTCTGAGTTTGCGTCTCCGAGCAGCGTGACCTGCTCTGTTTCGGCCGTTTCTGCATGAACCGAAACGGTCGGGAAAAGCCCCAGGAGATTCAGCAGCAGCGTACAGCTAAGAAGAACGGATAAAAAATGCATTCGTTTTTTCATAACAACTCCTCCTAATATAAATGGTATCGTATTTTTATCGGGCCGCAATATCCCTTGTTGAGCCGCCATCCCCCTCTCTTAAGGCGCATCGGACGCACAGCCGCCTGTGAATGCGCCGTCTTTCATTTGTAGAAAAAGCTGAAAATTATAACCATATTATAACATATTTTAGAGATGATTGCAATAGCGTTCTGACTGCTTTTCCGGTAAAATTTGCTTCTTTTCAAAAGTACAGAAAGCGCCGGAAGCGATAATTCTCCGGCCGGAAGCAATCCTCTTTACAAAGCCCGGCAAATGTGCTATAATAAAAACAAATTTGTAACATCAGGGGGAATTTCCATGTCAAATATCAAAGTCTGCCCGACCTGTGGGGCGACATTCGAAGGCGAGCATACACATTGCCCGTCCTGCTATGCACCGCAGACCGATTCCCAGGCCTATCAGAGGGAATATGGAAACAACGGGGCTGGTCAGAATCCGTATCCACATCCCGTACAGACGCCCCCGAATTCATATGAAAACGCACCTCAGAATCCGCCGAGTCCCCAGCCACAGCCGATTCCCTTTCAGAACGGGATGCAGAATCACGGTCAGAATGCACCCTATAACGGCGGGATGGGCCTGTATCCGAATCAGAGCCGTCAGACTCCGGACAGCGGCGGCGGACTGGCCGTGGCCGGCATGGTCATCGGTATTGCCTCCATCCTTTTGTGCTGCCTGAATGTGATCAATGTGGCTCTGGGCATTGCAGGCTGTATCCTCAGTATAATCGGCATGAGAAGCTTCCGGTACAAGGGCTGCGCCATCGCCGGGCTGATCTGCTCCATCTGCGGCATACTGCTGGGCATTCTCTACATGCTGATTATGCTCAGCTGAAAAAAAAGGCCGTTTGTTGGTGAAAATGGAGAAAATGCGGAGAGACTGATATTTTCTCTTTCCAAAAGGCTCTGAATCTGTTATAATGAAAATGCGAATTTGCAATCATGAACGGGGAGGTTCTTAATAATGGCAAAAAATTCTGTATGTTCCGCCTGCGGAATGACAATGGAGGGCGAAAAGAAATTCTGCCCTACATGCGGATGTGCAATGACGATAACGGAGGTTCCGGATGCGGCCTCTATGGGACTGGACAGCTTTGCTTCTCCGGCCGGAGATTCCATGAATACAGCTGGTATTCCGGAGGTCCCGCCGATGAATGATGCGCCGGCTGGTATCCCGGAGGTCCCGCCGCTGGAACAAAGCAGCGCCGAAATTCCCGGTACTGTAAATATCAATCAGTATATGGACATGAGCGGGGCCGGGGCTGTTCCTCCGTACAATAACAATATGGGGATGAATGGCGCAGGCGCTGTTCCGCCGTACAACAGCAACATGGGCATGAATGGCGCAGGCGCTGTTCCGCCGTATAACAGCAACATGGGCATGAATGGCGCAGGCGCTGTTCCGCCGTATAACAACATGGGGATGAATGGCACAGGGGTTGTTCCGCCGTACAACAATAATATGGGTATGTCCCGTCAGCAGGCACAGAATAACGGCAAGGATAGTCTGGCTCTGGTGGGTATGATCATCGGTATCGTTTCCATTCTCCTGTTCTGCCTGAACTGGATCGATATTCCCATTGCGATCACCGGTCTGGTGCTGAGCATCATCGGTCTCAAGAGCGTGAACAAGAAGGGCATGGCCGTGGCCGGTATCATCTGTTCTGTCCTAGGTCTGCTTGCAAGTATTGCTCTGCTGGCTGGTATCCTGTTCGGAATGTTCAGCGAGTCTGACTCCCAGAATGATATCTACAGCTTCATCGAGGAGTATGAGGAATACGACTATGATGAGGACGATTTCTATGAGTATGAATATCACTATGAGTGGGACTAAGAGCCGTACATAAATACAGAACAGGACTCCATGTCCCTCTGCTGAAAAAATACAAGGGCTGCTGCAAACCTGAGCGTTGCAGCAGCCCCTTTTTCTTATTCTTCCACAACCAGTCTCGGCACTCTTTTGGAGATACCACAGATGATCTCATATCCAATCGTTCCGTAAAGAGAGGCCAGCCAGTCCGCCGTGATCTCACAGTCCCCGAACAGGGTCACCTCATCACCCGATACCACCGGCTCTGTTACATCCGTTACATCCAGCATCATCTGGTCCATGCACACACGCCCCACGATCGGACAGGCCACCCCATGTACCAGCGCCCGTCCCTTTCCGGAAAGAAGCCGTGCATAACCATCGGCATAGCCGGCCGTCACCGTGGCGATCCTGCGTGCGCCTGGTGCGGTATAGGTCCGCCCATAGCTGATACAATCGCCCTCGGATACCGTCTTGACCTGAGAAATTACGCTCTTAAAGGTCATCACCGGCTTTATATCCACCGGCACAGGAACCAGATAGTTTGGCGCAAGGCCATACATCACAATGCCGATTCTGGCCAGTGTACATCTGGGATTGGGCTTGCAGACACTGGCCGCACTGTTCATGCAGTGCACATGCGGAAGGGCATAGCCCAGCTCCTTCAGGCGGTCATAAACATCCAGGATCCGCTTTTCCTGCTCCGCTGTGTAAAGCACATCCTCCTCATCGGGAGAATCTGCTGCAGCAAAATGGGTATACAGCCCTTCGATCTTCAGCCTGGACATCTCAAACAGGGGCAGGAGCTGCTGCACATAGGTATCCGCCGTCTTGCCCTGAAAGCCGATCCGTCCCATGCCTGTGTCCAGCTTGATGTGACACCGCACCGGTGCATCTGCATACTGCTGGAGCTGCGCTGCATATTCCTCAGAGATCACACCCTGAATGATATTGTGTCTGGCCATTTCCGGTGCACATTCCGGGGGTGTATAGCCCAGAATAAAAATCTCCGCATCCGGACAGACCCTGCGGACGGACAGCGCTTCCTCCAGATTGGAGACAGCAAACCAGTGTACACCCAGCTCTGAGAGCTTCCGGCAGATGGCCTCATCGCCATGACCATAGGCATTGGCCTTTACAACAGCCATGAGCTGTGTCTGCTCCGGGAGAACCGCTCTGACGGAGGTGATATTGTGCGCCAGTGCGGAGAGATCGATTTCCGCCCATGCACGATGCAAAATTTTCTTCATATAGAAAGCCTTCTTTCAAAAAAGGATTCCCCAAAGCACAGAAAAGCCGGCTCTGTGGGGAAAGCCTTGATTTCTAACGAGATCTGCGTTATAATAAATAAGATATCTATACTATGCAAAAGGGAGGTGCGGCTATGCTTCAGCTGCTCCGGGAAGCACAATATAATGATATGTCCTTTCTCCGCTACCAGGCCCAGACGGTATGCTTTACAGGCCACCGCCCGGAAAAATTCCTGGATGAGCCGCTATATTCCAGCGAGGTCACACTCCGCAGTATACAGACGCTTCTGACCATGCTCATCGCCGATACCTACGAAAAAGGCGCACGCTTCTTCATCACCGGCATGGCCCGGGGAGTCGACCTATGGGCCGGAGAGATCCTGCTCTATATGCAGCAGTTTCTCCCGGATATCCACATCATCGCCGCAGTGCCCCACCCGACCCACGGGCAGGCGTTCAGAGAAAAAGAAGCCCAGCTCCTCTATCGCATCGGAAACGCCGCAGATGCAGTGATCTGCACCAGTGACACCGTCTCCAATTGGTGCTTCCTCAAGCGAAACGACTATATGCTCCGTCACGCCAGCACGCTTCTGGCTGTCCACCGGCAGAACGAGGGCGGTACGGCCTACACCATTAAAAAAGCCCGTGCGCAGGGTATTGAACGGCGCATCATTCAGCTGGACAGCTATCCACGTATGATACCGCTTCTGGAGCGCTATCCGGAGGTCTACCGGATGTACCGGCCCTCCCAGCGATATGCCTTCTGGGAAAAGAATCCCTACCTGCTCTATCAGTGCGGACTGCTTTCGGAGGAGTCCTGAGTCTGCTTCTGCCGCTCCCGTTCCGCACGGCTGTACACACAGCCGCAGAAATCCTGCCGGTAGAGGTCATAGGCCTGAGACAGGGCGATGGAGCGCAGATAGCCGCCCTTCTTTTTGAAATCCGAATACAGCCACGGCACGCCGTACTGCTCTGCCAGACGCTCCCCTGTCTCATTGATAAAGGACGCGTCCTTGTGGGGACTGATGGAGAGCGTCGTGGTGACAAAATCCGCCCCATCGGCTGAGCCGGCCCGAAAGGTCTCCTCCAGCCGGTGGGCGATGCATTTCCTGCATCGTTCGCCGCGCTCCGGCTCGTGTTCATGCCCCTTGGCCAGGGCCAGAAACCGCTCCGGCTCATAGGTTCCGTCCACTACCTCCACGGGATTCTGAAGGGGCATCTCCGAAATCAGCCGCCTTAGCTCCGAGAGACGGTATTCATATTCCTCCCGAGGCATGATATTGGGATTATAAAAAAAGAGCCGGATGGAAAAATACCGGCTGAGTGCCTCAAGCACATAGCTGCTGCAGGGGGCACAGCAGGCGTGAAGATACAGAATCGGTACCTGCTCTACCGGCAGCTGCTTCAGAATCTGCTCCATCTTCACCTGATAGTTCACCCTGGCCTTCGGGGACTCCGGCGTCATCACTGCCCCTCCAGCTCACGGAGAGCCTTCAGCTCCTCCTGATTCACCTTTATACGGCTGTCACGGAGGACAGTGACCTCATCCCGTGTGGTCTTTACAGGCACATCGGACTTGTCTGTGAGCACCTTCAGCGCACCGGTCAGCGGATTGGTCTCCACGACCTTGCCCTTGGTACCGTCCTTCAGCGCCACCAGTGCTCCATTCTTCGGAGTGATCTTCAGCAGCTCTTCATAGGCGTTCTGCTCATGCTTGAGACAGCACATGAGACGACCGCAGCAGCCGGATATCTTGGAGGGATTCAGGGACAGTCCCTGTTCCTTGGCCATCTTGATGGAAACCGGCTGGAAATCGGCCAGATATCCCTTGCAGCAGAATTCCCGGCCGCAGATACCGATACCGCCCAGCATCTTGGCCTTGTCCCGGACACCGATCTGTCTCAGCTCAATACGGGTGCGGAACACCGCCGCCAGATCCTTGACCAGCTCACGGAAATCCACACGATTCTCAGCAGTGAAATAAAACAGCAGCTTGCTGTTGTCAAAGGTGCATTCCACATCTACCAGCTTCATGTCCAGCTTGCGGAAGGCGATCTTTTCCTCACACACAGCAGCAGCCCGTTCCTCCTTGCGGCGGTTGGCCGCCACGATGCGCAGATCCTCCTTGGTCGCAAGGCGGACTACATTCTTCAGGGGTGCTGTAACCTCCGATTTCGGCACCTTTTTATTGTGGATCATGACCTCGCCGCACTCAAGACCCCGTGCGGTTTCGGTGATGACCATGTCTCCCAGCTTTGCACGCACATTTCCCGGGGCAAAGTAATAGGTCTTGCCGCCGCTTTTGAAGCGTACGCCGATAATATCAACCATAGCCATAGCTTATATTGTCCTTTCTATTTTCCTGCAATCAGCTCTGCACAGAGAGCGGAGAGGATGAGCTGCACATTTACATTGGCCTGTACGGCCGCAAGTGCTTTTCCGATACATTTATGATCATGCTGACCACCTGCTCCGGAGAGCTTTCCGGAGAGCAGCCCTGCACCGTCCGGGTCACAGCTGATACAGGGAAGGGATGCACTCATTCTGAGCACCATAGCGTCCCGGAACACCTGATCCAGCAGCTGGAGCAGCCGGAGGGTCTGATTTCTGTCTGAGCCGACCTGGAAAAATGTCTTCAGCAGATCGTACTCATTCTTATTTATTATACAACGAACGGCGTCTTTTGTCAATGAGACGAGCCTGCGCACCCCTTCCTCCTCCAGATAGCCTATGCACTGGCCGATGTTGCCGTGGAAGCACTGGATGGCCTCCTGCGCATCCTCCTGCGCAAAGCCGTGCTCTGTCAGGGCCTGCAGGGTCTCCGCCTCGGAACAAGGGGCCAGACCAAAGGGCACCAGACGGGAGAGAATGGTGGGAAGGAGAGACTGTCTGGCCGATGCGGTGAAAATAAAATAGGCAAAGGCCGGCGGCTCCTCGATGATTTTGAGGAGGATATTCTGGGAGCGGATGTCCATCCTGTCGCAGTCTGCGAAGATATAGACCTTTCGCTCACCGCTGTTGGGTGCAATGACAGCCTCGGCGCAGATCCTGCGGACAGTTTCCACGGAGAAGCCGCCCAGCTTGCCGCTGTGCTCTGCCCAGATGACATCAGGGTGGGTATTCTTCTGAATGGTGCGGCAGTTTTTGCACTGGCCGCAGGGTGCATCCGGTTCGGTACAAAGGAGGCGCATGGCCAGCCACTGAGCAAGCGTCTTCTTACCCAGGCCATTGTCCCCATAGAACAGGAAGGTCTGGGCCAGACGGCGGCTCTTTGCCATATGGCTGAGCGCAGAGCGGACATTTTGATTTCCGTAGAGCATGAGATACCTCCTTTATGTGCTTATACCATTCTATTTTATCATACTCCTTTGAAAAATGCAAGAGAAAATCCGCCGGTGTAAAATCCCCGGATCTGCGTGGTTTTCTGCTTTCAGCCCCTTTGAGACCGACAGAAATTTCCGGGGCTTTTTTCTATTTTTCTCTTGACAGGCTCCATGCCTTGTGGTATACTTGTTTCAAGAACACAAATTATTGTTCTTGCACCTTACCAATTGTGGGATTGATACGTCCAAAATACCGTTACCTTTTCTCCTGGATTAACACTTGCACCTTAGCAATTGCAGCCTATCAAAACAAAAAACCGCATCCACCTGTCTGAAAACAAGTGAATGCGGTTTTTTTGGGCCTATCCGGAATAGAAAATAAAAAAGGCAAACCACTCAAATGGTCTGCCTTTGTTCAATATGGCTCCCCCAGTTGGACTCGAATTGGTTCTTACTGATATTGCAGCTTTCAGAAATATGAAAAATATGGCTATATTACGCCAAAACACAAGAACTTGCGAAAATGCAGTTACCAAGATTTATGGTAAGTTTTCGCAGCAATAAAGACCAGAATTGTTGGCACACTCCTGTGATATATCAGAAATTCGGAGGACTTTATTATGAAGAATATCATAGAGGGTATGTACTATGGCAGTGTACTCCCTTTCGGTGAACAGCACATTAGGAAGCAGGAATATGTCGATTATGCAAAAAGCTTTTTGAGGCTAAGGCGGAGTTATTAAAGGCATTCCCAAAATGCAGAGAGATGCTGAATTAAATCTAACTATTCAAAAGAGAGTTGCTCGATTTATGAGCAACTCTCTTTTCCAAAATTTTCTGCCTGATAAATCAGTACATAATCCAACCTTTCGTAAAATTACAATCAATGATACTGCCCGTTTCAGGATCAACGTAAACGGTAACGCCCATTGATAATGTGCTGCTTGCCTTGTCCGGATCAGTGAAGATGAGTTCAGTGTTTTCAGCCTTGACCTTATAGGCAGAAATCCCTTCCTCCAGAGAATAAATCACAAACTCAGCCGTTGGATTTATCATTGACGTAATTACAACCTCTCCGCAATCTGCTGTCAATTCCTCTGGAACTGCTAAATCCGTGCAGTATTCTTTCGCCTTTTCTATTGCGTCATCCTCAGTAATGACAGGGGACAGCTTCATTTCAGCTGCCTTATCTAAAGAAAGATCCTGAAGGAATTCATGACCTTCAACTGCAAAAGTTCCATCATCATAATCCATAACAATAATATCATATCGCTCTTTATCAAGATGAACTTCCTTGTAATATACATCAAAAAAATAGTATTTACCGCATAGATTGAAGCTGCTGTCGGTGATATAATTCCATCCGGTATTTTCAAATGTCAGATCACTGTAATCAAGCTTCGGATTCAGTTCACTGAGCGTATTCGCAAGCTTTGATTTCACACCATCAGGCAGCGTATCATCTCCAATGATACATATCTGATTCTTTACAATAGATTGATGGTTCTCAATCAACAACCTCTTCATCATACACAAATCAAACACATCAATACGTTCATCCTCGCACAAATCGCCTGACTGCCAGTCAGCAAGCATTGCATCCGGTATGCAGAGCAGCCATTTTTGCAGTGTGACTACATCCGCAACAGAAAATACTCCGTCAGCATTTATATCACCCTTGATCTTTTCCGGAAGTGCTTCCTTTGTAAACTGTATAGTGACTGTCACATCCTCATAGTTCTGTGTGGTGATCGTAACCAATTGCTCCGCTGTACCGCCTGCGCTTTCATTTCCTGTATAGGTCAGTACAGAGCCATCCAGTGAAATCTCGGACAGAATTCCATTTTCGTCGGTAAGTTCGCCAAGAGTATAGGTACGTGTACCGCAGTCCTCCTTATCCATCACAATATCATTCAAATCAAAAGTATCTGTTTCGGAGGATACCACGGTAATCGGTTCGGGAGCTTTCGCTGTCATACCGCTTGCCTTTGCAATCGTAAAGTGTCCCTCTCGTTCACCATCAAAAGGGTCATTGACAGCTGTTGTAATCTTAAAGGTCACCTCACCTGCATTTACGCCGGCACTGGTTCCTTCACCATCCTCACTGATAACCGTGTAGATATAGGACGACGGCGGTCTAGTGTATGTACCGACAACAACATCAAATTCTGGCTTGATTTCTTCACCTGTATAGGTAAATACAGGAGGATATACCTCAAAGCAGATGTTGGCATTAGATAAGATTGGATTTATAACCTCTGCCTGTGTGCTTATATTCGGCACCGAAATCAGCAAAAAGACTGTGGACAGAACAACTGCACTTAATCTCCGCATTCCACGGAAAGACAGTATATGTTTCATGTGTATACTCCTTGTTCAAATTATCTTCTCCCCCACAATGTGATATTGCAGAGGAGAAGTAAAGTTATGATTCAACACTCTCAAAAACAGTAGCATTCGCTTCACAGCGGTTAGTATTGTTGCTAAATTTAATTTTTGCAAATTCAACGAAATACTCTCTATTACCCTTGCTGTCGTATCCTAAAAGTTTGATTTTTTCAGCCAATTGACTTATGGTGATCACTGTTGTAGAAGAGTAGGTGGAATCTTGGCGATTTTTGAATGTAAGTTCAATATTATAAAGCTTTCCAGTAAAATCAGTGTTCTGGGACTCAATATCCGCAAGCTTCATAATCAGATCACACTGTTTCTGATTCAACGTATATCCAACAAGAATCTCCTCGTCCTTTCGCTCGTAGCAATAGACATAGAAGCGATTTCCAAACTCAGTTATGTCCTTTCCAGTTGAAACAAACCTGTTACCGTCCGCATCATACAGTGTATTTACATTTGGTACAAGCTCACTCAAATTAGTCTCCACTTCATCATTCAGAGAATCATCCATCCAATCCTCTCTATGGACGATCGTGTCAAAATAGAATACATCCGTTATCTCGCTGCTATTGAGATCAAGATCATAATATGTTGCGCATATTGTTTTATCTTCTCCAGGAGCAATAATCGCAGGTTGATAGAAGTAATGATAGCCTTCTTCTACAAAAGCTATGTAATATCCAGGACTTAAAGCGATATTCGCAGTATATCCGGGACTTGAACCTACCAACGCACCTGTTTGATAACTTCCCACCAATACTTCGCTGCCGTCAGTAAGCTGATATAGATTCACGGTTATATCCACTGGAAGCTTATTTACAAAATCGTAAACATATACAGATACATTGCTCGTAGTTTCACTATCCTTTACCATCTTAAAAGTACGTGTACTGCTTTCATAACTCATATTTAGACGATAGCTGTATGTTACGTATCCATCTGCTTCAATTGTGATGTAATACCAGCCCGGTTCAACTACTTGCGCTTCATTGTTGTTAAGTGTATATTCCAAAGAATCTATAGTGGTGCTTTTCAGTGTAATCTTTGCATTTGCAATTGATGTATCAGGAGCGTCATAATCCACAGCATTTATCGTCAGCTCATATTCACTGCTGTCATACTGCCATATTTCATCTAATGCAGCAGTAATCTTCTGAATCTTATCATCATCAAAACCTAAAGCCTTCGCTGCTTTTAAGACATTGATACGGACAGAGTTCATGTTTGAAGTAGTGCTGTAGCGACCTTGTGTCATTGATGAATAATACAGTTTGCACAAATCAGTTTTATCAATACCCGATTGTGCCATTCGGTATACAGGATATGTAATATATGGTATATAATCGTGTTCATCTCATTCTGTTATAGAACTATTAAAATCAATTTCAAATGTAGGGGGATTTGCAGCATTTCTGTCACTTTCAATTACACTGTTTCCTGTTATACTTTCTCCATGAAGCCAGTCATCATCATCCATAAAGCTGCCAAATACATCCGCATATCCTTCGTTAATTCCTTTAACGGTATATCCGTCTGCTCCAAACGCATCTTCTAAAGCAAATTTGTTAAACACTCCATGAGTGAATTCATGGCCTATCACATCGAAAGAAACAGCATCAGTATATGGAAGCTCTTTCTTTTCACAGATACAAATTTGTGTTAGATCAGAAAAAGTGTTATCGTACAGCATACTTGACTGAATTCCAACGCAAAAGTCACTCTGAACATTTGTGTAATAATAACGATTCAATCCAGATTCCTTAGCATACCACTTCAGTCAATGACGAATTCACAATATGCGGCTCACCGTTTGCGACTCCAATGAATCCAATAGAAACACTTGACTGTGGATAAATAATATTTGTATATGTACCTTTCAATGTATAGTTTCCGTTACCATTATCAATAACAGATGCAGCCCAGCTGTTTGTGATTTCAGTAATCGTAAAGTCACTGTCAAAAGTTAGTTCCCAGCTTACAATTGGTTCATCGGTTGTGTTGGCAAGTACAATTTCACCGTTGAACCCGCCTTCCCATGTTTGATTTACATTCAGTGTTGCATCAAATCCGGAATATTTCTCGAATCTTGTCTGACACATTGTAAAATCACTCGGAACACCTTCAGCTTCAGACAGAGAGTAACCAAATTCTACTGACTCATTCGACGCTATATTAGCATTATAGCCAGCATTTCTGACATAAATCATGTCATTTTCCGTTGCAAGGTTGCCATTCCACATTCCCGTTGCTTCGCCATTCAGATCATATGCAAGCATCCAGTTCTCAATTGTTTCAGCTCCGGCATTTGTTATGGTTACGCTTACGTTTTGATTATTCTCTCCCCAACTGTCTACGATGTCATAATCGATTGTGTAGCCATCATAAACGTATGTGTAACTTTCTTCATTATCAGCAAATGCTGATAATGGCAGCGTAAACAGCATATTAGCCGCCATTGCAACACCGATAAATGCCTAAATGCCGCAAAACATCTTTTAATTTTGCTCATATTTTTCCTCCTAAGCGCATTCGAATTTTTGAAAACATATATGTTTATGTTGCCAGAAAAATGATCAACACGCATGGCATGCTACTGCTGTATAGTATGCGCCAACGTAATAATACAGCCGTTCTGACATATATTCAATCTAATTGTAACACAACCGAGACAGTACGTCAATAAGAAAGCGTAATAAATCACAAATCTGATTGGATTTGCAACATACTACATTAACATTAATTGTATCAAAAGCAGCTGCATTATTTTGCTCTTGCAAATGCCGAAGTACGAGTACAACAAATACATTTTTTTGCAAAACTCATCTTCCGTTTTTATTCATATACTACACACTAGCAATTATAACATTTCTGTCTTTTTTGTGTTTCTTGCAAAATGCAATTCTGTTTTCTCTTTCCATGGGAAAACGGCTTTTCTTTCGTCTTTCTTTATGAGTGTTGAGTATAATGCATAAAAAGGACCACTTCAATTTGTCACATCCTCCAAATTTTCAAAATCAGTCCGCCAAAACAGCCTACTTGTGTCCTATATGAGTGAGCGGGCATGATGCACGAAAACATACAATGGGATTTATGCAAATACACAAACTTTCGGCAAGCTCCATAAAAGCGGTTACGAAATCAGCCGTTTTTGTAGGTACTTATGAAAGGGTATGAAAGCTCTCTCTCAAAAAATCAAATTACAGGAGGACGAAATTATGATGACAAGAAAGACAAAACAGGAGCTTATCGCTCAGATCGTTGCGGTACTGGAGGCAGTGATTGAGGTCGAGAACGAACAGCAGCTTACGGAGCAGAAATCAACTGCACCGGTCAAGGAATGTACGGAGGCTGTGAAAGGCTTATCCGAACACACCGTCCGTCAGTTTGTTGCGCAGGAAAAGATACCGTTTATCAGAACGGGTCAGGGCAAGCGTGGTAAAATTCTAGTCAGCAAGGCTGGATTGCTCGAATATCTGGGAGGCGTGGCGTGATGGCTAACCCAACATGGTTCGACGGCAAGTCCGTCAATGAGGTGGAGTTCTGCAGGGCATTGCGTGGGTTCAGAGGCATTCGCACAAATTATGTGTCATCGGTGGTGTAGGGCGTGTAGGCGTGTAAACACGCTGTCATTACACGGGCAAAGTCACGTATTTTCAGGAAATACACGCTTACACACCTGTTTGCAGGGTAGCGTGTAATTGGCGTGTGTGCCGTGCGTACAAAAATGCAGGGGGATGACCTGCACGGTCTTGCGATCTGCGACCGCTTTTTATAGGGGTGCAGAGGAACCGCTGCCCCACGGACTATTTTCCGCAAAAAACAAAATCTTTGATTTTGCCCTTTTGCGGACGCACAGCGGCGGGAAAATAGTCCTAGTGGGTTAGAACTATTCCTTTAGAATAGGTTTACCCCCTGAAAGATTCCCAAACAGAAAAAGGAGTGAAAATACATGAGCTATGCGATTATCCGCAATAAAAATTACAAGATAAATGCCGTCCCTCTGATGGAACGGCACAACGAACGGCTTAATCATAATTACAGCAATAAGGATATAGACCTGTCACGCACTTCGGAGAACTATCACCTCAAGAGGATACAGGCTGAGTCTTACCAGCAGGAGTTTAAAAGGATACGAACAAGGCAAGGTCTGAAAGGCAATCTACGTCTGCACGGTGAGAAGCAGAGCACTGTGCTTTGTGAGTTTGTTATTACCTCAGACAAGGAGTTCTTCGATAGAATTGGCAAGGAACGTACAAAGAAATTTTTTCAGGACGCTTACGATTTTGTAACAGCAAAGGCTGGAGGTGAGCAGTATGTACTCTCTGCCGTTGTTCATATGGACGAAGCGACTCCCCATATGCACGTCGCTTTCATTCCTGTCATCAACGGCAAGGACAGAAAAGGCAACCCCTGCAAGCGTATCAACTGCTCGGAGTTCTGGAAAGGGAGGGACAGTTATTCCCGTCTGCAAGACGAATACTATGATTTTATCACAAGCAGGGGTTATGATTTGGAGCGTGGTGAGAAAGGAAGCACCGCCGAGCATTTGTCCGTTGCGGAGTACAAGCTGAAAAAGACTGAGGAACAGCTTGCCTCAATGTCGGAGCAAATTGCAGAGATTGAAAATATTGAGGAGGTCAAGGCTACAAATCTCCCGCTGAATACTGTCGCTATCAAGAGGGACGATTTTGAAATGCTCTCCGCTGCGGCTAAAAAACATGTGGGTACGAAAAATGCAGAAGCAGAAAATGTTCAGCTTAAAGCGGAGTGTACAAAACTAAAAAGTGAGAACGAGGCACTGAAATCAGCGAGGGACAATTTATCGGGACAGCTTCATCAGCTTGAATATGAGTATGGGCGGTTTTACGAAACCGTTGCAGATGAGGTTGATTTTGCTGAGGAGAACGAGATGCTGAAAAAGGAAAATGAGGTTGTTTCTTTACAGGTGCATACACTATCAGATGATGTACGGATACTCAAAGAAGAACGGTACCAACTTGAAAAGCAAATTGAGAATAAGGATGAGGAACTTATCCAGACAAAATCCTTACTGAAAGCCTTGCAGGAGAAATTCGACAGGGTCATGGATTTTATCAAGCGCCACAACCTGAAAGAAAAGCTGGAGGAGTTTTTGAAGCCGAAAACGCATCACAGGTCGATATAGGCATTATCAACATGGCATATTTCTTACATTTGCTTCTTGACTTTACCATGTGAAAGTAATATAATTAAGAACACAGGAGTATGCCATAAATTCACACATCAAAAGGAGAGATGTACTATGGCAAATATTCAGAAAAGAGGAAATTCATATAGAATTAAGGTTTCATGCGGATATGACGCAAATGGCAAGCAGGTCATTCAATCCATGACTTGGAAGCCGGAACCGGGAATGACGGAGCGTAAGATCGAAAAGGAGCTTCAGCGGCAGACGGTGTTATTTGAAGAAGCCTGTCTGAAGGGACAGGTTGTAGCAACAATTAAATTTGAAGAGTTTGCCAAGCAGTGGTTCACAGAATACGCTGAAAAGCGGCTGAAGGCTCAGACGATTTGTGGCTACCACTACCTTGAGCCGAGGATTTACAAGACAATCGGACATATGAGGCTTGATAAGATTACGCCTCGTCACATTCAGAAGTTCATCAACGGCTTGTGTGATGAGGAGCGTAAGGATTCACTTGGAAGCAAAGGCAGAAAGCTGTCCGCAAAGACGATCAAGCTGCACCTTTCGCTGATTTCCACCATCTTTGATTATGCAATCAAGATGCAGATGGTCTCATCAAATCCCTGCAAAGCGGTATCTCTTCCCTCCCCCGATAAGAAGGAACGAGAAATTTACACGCTTGAGGAGGCACAGCATATTCTGGAATTGTTTGAGAACGAGAGCGAGGATAATTTCAAATATGTTGTATTCTTCACGATGGCGATGTA
>JAFUQX010000027.1 GCA_017472145.1 Ruminococcus sp.
CTTGCCCCAGGGTGTTACCGGACCCGGACGACCGATCGGAGACTTACCTTCACCACCACCGTGCGGGTGATCACACGGGTTCATTACAGAACCTCTTACTGTCGGTCTCCAGCCCTTGTGGCGCATACGGCCAGCCTTACCATAGCTTACATTCTCGTGGTCAATGTTGGATACCTGACCAATGGAAGCACGGCAGTTTACCGGAACCTTTCTCATTTCACCAGAAGGCAGACGTACCAGTGCGTACTTCTCCTCCTTGCCCATCAGCTGTGCCATGTTACCAGCACTTCTTACCAGCTGTGCGCCCTTGCCCGGATACAGCTCAATACCGTGGATGAATGTACCAACCGGAATTGCGCTCATCGGCAGTGCGTTGCCCGGCTTGATGTCTGCGTCTGCACCAGAACGTACAGTGTCGCCTACCTTCAGGCCCTCAGCAGCCAGGATGTAGCTCTTTGTGCCATCCTCATACTGGATCAGGGCGATAAATGCGCTTCTGTTCGGATCGTACTCCAGAGTCAGAACAGTTGCATTCATGCCGTCCTTGGTTCTCTTGAAGTCGATTACACGATACTTTCTTCTATTGCCGCCGCCTCTGTGACGAACGGTGATTCTGCCGTAGCTGTTTCGGCCGGAATTCTTCTTCAGCGGCTCGAGCAAGCTCTTCTCCGGCTCTACCTTGGACAGCTTGGAATAATCGGTAACTGTCATGTTACGGCGAGACGGGGTCGTCGGCTTGTAGGTTTTAATTGCCATTTATTTCACTCCTTAAATGCTCTTTTGCGGGAGCATTACTCCCATACCCGACTGCTCTTTCCGCAGTCTCTCTTAGAACATGCCGTCGAAGAACTCGATGGTGCCCTTGCGCTTCTTTTCTGTCGGCTCCGGATTGATGGTGATTACAGCCTTCTTGTAGTCCGGCTTCTTACCAACATATCGGCCCACACGCTTTGTGTGACCTGTGCAATTCATGGTGTTTACCTTAACAACCTCTACATTGAACAGAGCCTCAGCAGCCTTAGCGATCTCAACCTTGTTTGCATTCTTTGCAACCTTGAAGGTGTACTTGCTATTGGCCATGTTGTCAACGCTCTTTTCGGTGATTACCGGTGTCAGAATGATATCCTGCGGTGCTCTCACTTTGCATACACCTCCTCGATTTTTGCAACAGCGTCCTTAGAAACGATGAACTTGTCATAGTTCAGGATGTCGTATACATTCAGAGTGTTGACAGCTGCTGTCTTTACACCCTCAATATTTGCAGCACTCTTGATCACCTTGCGGTCTGCTTCTGCAGTTACGATCAGTGCCTTGCCTTCTACATTCAATGCCTTCAGCATAGCAACAATTGTCTTTGTCTTGTATGCATCAACAGCCAGTGTATCCAGCACGATCATGTTGTTATCCAGAACCTTGGAAGACAGAGCGGACTTCATAGCCAGTCTGCGTACCTTCTTGTTCAGTGCATAACGATAGTCTCTCGGCTTCGGGCCAAGTGCTACACCGCCGTGTGTCCACTGAGGAGCTCTGATGGAACCCTGTCTTGCATGACCTGTTCCCTTCTGTCTCCAGGGCTTACGGCCGCCGCCGCGTACTTCTGTACGAGTCAGTGTGGACTGTGTGCCCTGACGCTGATTTGCCAGGTAGTTTACTACCATAGCGTGCATAACAGCTTCGTTCGGTGTAATTCCAAAGACAGCATCTGCAAGCTCTACTTCAGAAACCTGCTGGCCTGCCATATCAAAAACTGAAATCTTTGCCATTTGTGTTGCCTCCTTCCTTACGCCTTAACACTGTTTACGATTGTCACAATGCTGCCCTTTGCGCCCGGAATTGCGCCCTTAACAGCGATGAGATTATTCTCTGTATCAATCTTAACAACTTCCAGATTCTGTACGGTTACCTTTTCAGCACCCATGTGACCCGGCATACCCTTGCCCTTGTAAATACGGGACGGAGAAGAGCATGCACCCATGGAACCTGCTTCTCTGTGTACCGGACCTGTACCGTGTGTTTCCTTCAGTCTGTGCTGATTATGACGCTTGATTGCGCCGGCAAATCCCTTACCCTTGCTGGTGCCGCTAACATCAACGCTGTCGCCTACTGCGAATGTGTCAGCCTTAATAATATCGCCAACGTTCATGCCGTCGCAGCCTTCCAGTCTGAATTCCTTCAGTGTCTTCTTAGCTGCAACATCTGCCTTAGCGAAGTGGCCCTTCATCGGCTTGTTTACATTCTTAGCCTTAACTTCGCCAAATCCGATCTGTACTGCTGCATAGCCGTCGTTCTCAATGGTCTTCTTCTGAACAACCACGCACGGACCTGCTTCAACAACAGTTACCGGGATCACCTTGCCGGACTCATCGAAAATCTGCGTCATGCCGATCTTCTTGCCGATAATTGCTTTCTGCATTTGTTTTTCCTCCTATAGGTTATTGGTTGACCTTTCATCAACTTGACCTTTACGGTTATTGGTTGGCTCTCCACCAACTTGACCGATGCGTTTCTGCGCATCACAGGCAGCTTTCAGCTGCATTACTTGAGTTCCATTACGATGTCTACACCTGCCGGGATCTCCAGCTTCTGCAGAGCCTCTGTGGTCTTCTGTGTCGGGGTGATCACATCAACCAGTCTCTTGTGTGTACGGATCTCAAACTGCTCACGGCTGTCCTTGTACTTGTGAGTTGCTCTCAGTACAGTGATGATCTCCTTGTCAGTCGGGAGCGGGATCGGGCCAGACACTCTGGAACCGCTTCTCTTTGCAGCTTCTACAATCTTTGCAGCAGCAGCATCTACAGTTGCGTGCTCATAACCCTTGATCTTAATTCTGATCTTTTCGTTGACTGCCATTATTTTCGCCTCCTTAGCCGGATATTTTGGGGGCCAGGATCTCTCCTGCAGGACATATTACACGCCTCCGGGTGTTTCCACCCTGCATAATACAAAAGACTCGAAAAACTTGCGTTCTCCGAGCCAGCATAACACAGCGTACCAATTGCGCAGAATGCACCCCTGCACAAATCTCTACCCACAAACTGTGTTTCTATCCTGATTCGCCCGGTTTTAAATCGGACATACTCCACGAAAATTCCCCGGCAAACCGCCGGCAACCTTTCGCTTCAACGCATATCTATTGCAATCACGCTCGTATATTATAGCATACATTTTCCCTCTTTGCAATACCCTCACGCCCCTTAAATTGTAAACTTTCAATTAATTCTGCCATCCTCCTCTTCTCAGTCTCTCCTGTCTGCATATAAATGTATATATTCATGAATCTGCTTGCATTTTGCAGAGAAGTGTGCTACAATAGAAAAAGCATACACAAGCATATGCTGAAATCCTGCGCATTACTATTATAATATATAACTATAACAACTGTGATTTTCAGGAAAGGATGTATTCACATGACGAAACAGGACGCATTGAACAAGCTTCAGCCCTATGATCAGACGCATCTGCTGCGGTTTTACGATGATCTGACCGAACGCCAGCAGGAGCGGCTGCTCAGTCAGATCGAGCAGCTGGATCTCTCTGTGCTGGATCAGCTTCACACAGAGGCCGAAGCCAAGCGGGGCGAATTTGAGCCGCTGGGTGCTCTTACACAGACAGAAATTACAGAAAATGAGAAATACTTCCGTGGGGTGGGGCTCAGCGCCATCCGGGCCGGAAAGGTGGCCTGTGTGCTGCTGGCCGGAGGACAAGGCTCTCGTCTGGGCTTTGAGCATCCCAAGGGCATGTATAATGTAGGCATCACAAAGGAGCTGTATATTTTTGAGTGTCTGTTCCGGAATCTGATGGATGTGACCGAGGAAGCCGGTTCCTTTGTCCATCTGATGATCATGACCAGCGAAAGCAATGATGAGGAGACCCGGGCCTTTCTCGAGGAGAATCATTATTTCGGCTACAGCAAGGAGTATGTGCACTTCTTCGTGCAGGAGATGGCACCGGTGATCGACAGTGACCATCACATTCTGATGACAGCACCGGATCAGATCGCCATGTCTCCCAACGGAAACGGCGGATGGTTCTCCTCCATGAACCGGGCCGGTCTGCTGCGGCTGATCGCACGGGAGGGCATCGAGTGGCTGAATGTATTTGCCGTTGACAACGTGCTCCAGCGAATGGCTGATCCGGTATTTGTGGGTGCGACCATCGATTCCAAGTGTACCTGCGGCGGCAAGGCTGTAGCAAAGGCCGACCCTCAGGAGCGTGTGGGCGTACTTTGTCTGGAGGACGGCAAGCCCTCCATCGTGGAGTATTACGAGATGACTGATGCTATGATCCATCAGAGAGAGCCGGACGGCACACTGTCCTACAATTATGGTGTTATTCTGAACTATCTGTTCCGCACAGACAAGTTGATGGATTCTCTGAGCAGAAAGCTGCCCCTGCATATGGCGCACAAGCAGGTAGCGCACATTGATGAAAAGGGCAATATGGTAAATCCGGAAGAACCGAATGCCTACAAGTTCGAGACGCTGGTGCTGGACATGATCCACATGCAGGAATCCTGTCTGGCCTATGAGGTGGTTCGTGAGAAGGAGTTTGCGCCGATCAAGAATAAGACCGGTGTGGATTCTGTAGAATCTGCCCGTGCGCTGCTGGAAAAGAACGGCGTTGTGCTGTAAACGCTCCTTTTCCTGCTATACAAACAAAAAGAGCTGCTGCAAATGTTTCTTGCAGCAGCTCTGTCTTTTTTCAGAATGTATCTCTTATAGGGATCGGGTTCCTATCCCCTGTGCGAACCGGATGCGATCCGCAGGGCAGAAATGATCGGCACAACCAGCAGGCCGCAGAAAAAATTACTGATCCCGTGGATACAGTCAAACGGCAGGCCGGCTGCGATCCATGCAAGCGTCGCATCAAAGCTCAGTCCGAACAGCAGCGCCTGGGCCGGAGCATAAAGCGTACCGTACAGAAAGCCATGGGCCGAGCAGACGAGCATATACACCACTGGGGCAATTTTCCTGGGCATGTCCTTCGGCAGCAGCATAGCTGCACCCCACAAGGGCAGCCAGATATACAGATAAGGCAGCCACCACATGGCAAAGCCGCCGAACAGCCCCGTAAGGAAAACAAAGGTATACAGCGCATACAAGGCCTTTTTTCTATAAACAACGGTTATGGCAATGGTGAATACGCCTATGAGGTGCACATTCGGCAGCAGCTCCATAAGAATTTTTGAGGCATACATAAGAGCGCCCAGCATTCCGAATATGGCCGTGTCCCGGATCGTCAGCTTCATCCTATTCAGCCTTGAACGAGTACACCGCACCTTCCGTCACATCGGTGGTATCCACGCCGGATACAGCATATTCTCCGTCAACATAGAACGCCCAGTACTTTCCGTCCGTGTCATAATCGAGGGTGATGCCGTCTACCGTTTTCACATACAAGCCGTATTCGCTCTCATCGCCGGCAATCAGCTCCAGCTCCTGAAGCGCATCGCCTACAACGGCTTCGTCCGTGTGGATCTCATAGCCGGTTTCGTTCCCCTCAGCATCCACAACTAAAAAGGTAAACTCTGTTTCGCCCTCGCCCAGAACCTCATACTCAGAACCTTCTGATACAGAGGCGGACGAGCTGTCCTGTGCCTTCTCGCTGCATCCCGCCAGCGTAACAGGCATTGCCGCAATCAACGCCATGCAGAGGAGAAATGCAAATGGATTTCTTTTGTGTTTTTTCTGCATAATAAAAACTCCTTCAATATAATTTGTCTCAAAGCAGGCCCTCGCTGCTGTCGGGTGAGACATTTTCTCCGGAAAGTATTCCGACTTGATGCATGAGCAGTCCGCCTTCTCAAGCAAAGGCTGTATGTCCTTTGTTCAATGGCGTTTCCGGATCTTGCGGCCTCCGTCAGGACTGTCAGAAGCTGCATCTTACGGCAACGTGCTTGTACAGGTCTTTCACCTGTTTCCATTCCGGCCTTGTTATTATAGCACACAGCTCCTGATTTTGCAAGGGGCTGGAGATATAGACTTTCATCTTCTCATCTGATATACAAGTATACAAAAACGGACGCCCCATAGACGTCCGTTTTTCAGGTTATTCTGTTTTCTGCACGGCCGCAGCAGTCTCTGCCTTCACAACAGGCTTCCGCAGATTCACAATGCATCCTCTCGGACATTCCTTGGCGCACAGACCGCAGGATACACACTTGTCATAGTCGATCACAGCATGGGCCTCCACGATCCGGATCGCCCCGAATTTACAGGCCTTCACGCACTTGCTGCATGCGATACAGGAATTCTTGCAGGCCTTTACTGCCGCCGCTCCCATATCCTTTGAGGAGCACCGTACATCTACCTTCTTCTTCTCGGAGCGCAGCTCGATCAGCCCGTTGGGACAGACCTTGGCACAGCGTCCGCAGGAAATGCACTCCTCTGTGCAGATCACGGCCAGACCATTCTTCACGCTAATGCAGCTCTGCTCGCAGACGGCCGCACAGTCACCCAGTCCCAGACAACCGTGCATACAGGCCCCTGTACCGCCATAGAAACGCTTGGCCGATGCACAGGTCTGTACACCGTCGAACTCAAACTTCTGCTGCATGGCCTCGCAGTCGCCGCTGCAATGCACCACGGGGATCTTCTTCTCCGCAGCCGCAACCTCGACACCCATGATCCTTCCGATGGCCGCAGCCGCAGCCGCTCCGCCCGGCAGACAGGCATTCATAGGTGCGCCCTTGTTTACAATGGCATCTGCATAGTCCGCACATCCGGCATAGCCGCAGGCCCCGCAGTTGGCACTGGGCAGACTCTCTGTGATCTGTTCCGTGCGTGGGTCGGTCTCTACAGCAAACACCTTGGAGATCACCGTCAGCAGTACCCCGAAGATCAGACCCATTCCCACAAAAATCACAATCGGATAAATATAGCTTTCCATATTCACTGCACCTCCCCTTACTGTCCCAGACCGCCGAAGCCCAGGAAGCTCATGGATACGATCGCCGCCGCTATCAGCGTAGCCGGAACGCCCCGGAACATCTCCGGCGTGTCCTCATTGGCCTCGTCCACACGGGAACGCACGCCGGAGAAGATCACCATGGCCATGGCAAAGCCCAGACCGGAGAACAGCGCATTCACGATCGACTGGCCAAAGGTATAGCGCTCGTCGATATTCATGATCGTCACGCCCAGCACCGCACAGTTGGTGGTGATCAGCGGCAGATACACACCCAGCGTCTTATAAAGGGGCGGCATCAGCTTCTTGATGATGATCTCCAGCAGCTGTACAAAGACGGCGATAACCAGAATAAAGGCCACCGTCCGGAGATAGGTCAGCTCCAGCGGCTCCAGAATGAAATAGTAAATGGGGTAGGTCACCAGAGAGGCGCAGACCATGACAAACACGACCGCTGCGCCCATACCGATGCTGGAGTCGATCTTCTTGGACACACCCAGAAACGGACAGCAGCCATAGAACTTGGACAGAACAAAGTTGTTGGTCAGCACCGCTGCAATAATAATTCCAATCAGTGTATTCATGCCTTAAGCCTCCTCACATTTTGCGCTGCATGCAGACGCATTGGGACATCCTGCACAGCCCATCTTCTTAGGCGGCTTGCGGCTGGACAGCTTGCATACAACCGCAATGAGCAGTCCCAATACAAAAAAGCCGCCGGCCGGCATAACAAACAGAGACATGGTGTGGCCCGTCATACCCGGAACCGTCAGCCCCAGCCATGTGCCCGAACCGAAGATCTCACGGACACTGCCCATGAGGAACAGGGCCAGCGTAAAGCCCAGACCCATGCCTGCTCCGTCCAGAACCGAGGCCACAGGGCCGTTCTTGCTTGCGAACATCTCCGCCCGGCCCAGAATGATACAGTTTACAGTGATCAGCTCCAGGAATGCACCCAGACTGGTGTACAGGGACGGCACAAAGCCATGCAGCAAAAACTGGATGAGCGTCACAAAGGTTGCGATAATAACAATATAGCACGGGAGCTTCACCTGCGCCGGGATCGCCTTCCGCAGAAGACAGATCACCAGATTCGAGCAGATCAGAACGAAGGTGGTGGACAGTCCCATACCCAGGCCATTGAATGCGCCTGTAGTGACCGCCAGTGTGGGGCACATGCCCAGCAGGGAGACGAACACGGGATTCTCCTTCAGAAGGCCCTTGGTAAATGTATTCAGGTTGTTCATTTCAGAATCGCCTCCTTGTTCATTTCAAAGGTTTCCATTGCGCATTTTACTGCATTCTTCATACCGTTGGAGGAATAGGTCGCACCGGTAATGACATCCGCAGAATCCACGGCTTCGCTGTCACTCAGCCCGATGAGGGAATCCAGCAGCAGCTCCGGATTTGTCTGCACCTTTGTGCCCAGACCCGGTGTTTCAGTAACAGATACAAAGGTAATGCCCGTTACCGCACCCTCTGCATCCAGACCGACCACCACCTGAAGGCCGCCCTTGTTGTAGCCGTCTGCTGTGACCAGAACCGCAGTCTGCTTGTTTTCGTCTACATAGACGCCGGTGGCCTGCACCTTGTCCATTTCCGGAGCGGTGAAGTCTGCAACCGCCTCAAATGTTCCGGCCTCAGGCAGTCCGGACAGGCTCTCCTGTACCGCCGCCGCTTCCGCTTCTGCGATCTTATCCTTGGTTATGCTGTTTACCGCCGCCAGCAGTCCGCAGCATACTGCACACACCACCGCCAGCACCACCGGCGGCCGGATCATATTCTTCTTCTCCATGTTATGCGCCCTCCTTTTCCGGAGTCCCTGCACCCACCGGCTTGGTCATTGTGAAGCGGTCGATATACGGCGTCAGCAGATTCATCAGCAGGATAGAGAAGGAGCAGCCCTCCGGCATGCTGGCAAATTCACGGATGACAAAGGTCAGGATCCCGCAGCCGATACCGAAAATGATCTTGCCCTTATTGGTAATGGGGGTGGTCACATAGTCCGTGGCCATAAAGAATGCACCCAGGAGCACACCGCCGCTGAGAAGTGCATAAAGCACATCGGTCATCTCTCCCCCGGTAATGAGCACCTGTACAAAGGTCAGAGCAGCCAGCGAACCGAGATAAGCCACCGGCGTGGCCGGGGAGATCAGCTTTGTTACGATCAGGAAGATCCCGCCGATGAGCAGAGCCAGAGCAGAGGTCTCGCCCAGAGAGCCGCCTGTATTTCCGAGCAGCAGCTCCATCAGCCCTGCATCTCCGGTGACCAGAGGAGTCGCTCCCGTCAGGCCATCCAGGGCCGCACTTCCGGAGGTCTCAAACAGACCGAAGAACGGAGCATCCAGATAGTAGAAGGGCTTGGCCCATGTGGTCATATCGCTGCCGACAGACAGCAGCAGGAAGATTCGTCCGGTGATGGCCGGATTGGCAAAGTTACAGCCCAGACCGCCGAACAGCTGCTTCACCACTGCAATGGCAAAGATACAGCCCACCGCCGCCTGCCACAGAGGAAGCGTAACCGGAAGATTCAGCGCCAGCAGCACGCCGGTAAGCATAGCGCTTCCATCGGATATGGTATTCTCCTTCTGCATCAGCTTCCGGCAGACAAGCTCTGTCATCATACTCACCGCTGCACAGAAAATCACCAGCAGCAGAGCACGCGGGCCGAAAACGATCGTTCCGGCGGCAATGGCCGGCACCAGTGCCAGGATCACCATGAGCATTATTTTTTGTGTAGACATCTCACTCCGCACATGAGGAGATGGTGATACCGTCAGTAAACCCATTTTTTCACAGCTCCCTTCTTACTTCTTCGCAGCGGACATCGCCAGCGCCTTGGCGAACTGGTTGATCTCCGCAACCGGTCTCTTGGCCGGACAGACATAGGTGCAGCATCCGCAGTTCATGCAGAGCGTTACCTTCAGCTTCTCCAGAGCCGCTGTGTCCTTCCTTGCGTAGGCCCGGCTGATATCCGGCGGCATCAGGTTCAGGGGACAGGCGGAAATGCACCGTCCGCAGTGAATGCACGCCGTGGCCTTGGGCGAATGCTTCTTTGCAAAGGCTTCGCTGAAGGCCAGAATGGCATTGTTGGCCTTGAGCACCGGGTCATTTATATCCTGCACGCTGACGCCCATCATCGGGCCGCCGTAGAGGATCTTCTTTGCCTTTTCCAGATCGCACTGAGCAAATTCCAGCACATTCTTCACAGGTGTTCCCACCGGAACGACCACATTGCAGCGATTGCCGATGACATCGCCGTCTACCGTCACCATACGGGTGACCATGGGCATGCCTGTTTTCAGATATCGGCTGACAAAGGCCACAGAGGAGACATTCATGACGATCACGCCCTGATCCGCCGGAAGCTGTCCCTCCATAACGATCCGTCCCAGTGTATTATAAATCAGTACCTTTTCCGCACCCTGGGGATATGTACAGGGCAGGGAGACCACCGTGATCTCCGGATGGGCTGCGGCCCTTTCCGTAAGAATACGGATGGCCTCCGGCTTATTGGACTCAATGCCGATAACACATCTGGGCAGATCCAGCCATTTCATCACCTGCAATGCGCCGTCGATCACCTCGTCCGGTGCTTCCGCCATCTGACGGTAGTCGGATGTGATATACGGCTCGCACTCCGCTCCGTTGATGCAGAGGGTATCCACCTTCTGCCTGGGCGCAAGCTTTACATGCGCCGGGAAGCTGGCACCGCCCATACCCGTAAGGCCGCTCTCCCGGATGGCGCTGAGGAAGCTGTCCTTATCGTGCACCGCAGGGGGCTGCACATCGGGACAGACCGCCTGCTCCTCATCGGTCTGGATCTCCACCAGCTTGCAGGTGCGTCCGTTTGACATCCGGTAATCGGAAATAGCCGTTACCTTACCGGACACACTGCTGTGAATGGGTGCAGACATAAAGGCGTCCGTATCGCCGATCTTCTGTCCCACGGTCACCAGATCGCCCTTCTTTACGATGGGGCTGCACGGTGCGCCGATGTGCATGCTCATGGGAATGCATACCTTTTCCGGCCGGGGCAGGGGCTGGCTCTTGCAATTCTCCGACCCCTTGTGATGGGAGAGCCGGATGCCGCCAAGTTTTCTCATTTCATTTCCTCCAATCCTGATTCCTCAGAAGTTTGTACAAAGTCAAGGCCCTCACTGACATACAGTCTTCCGGCTGTATCCGCAGCAACGATCTTGTACGTCTCCGCATGGAGATGCTCCTCCAGCGAAGCCGTTCCGCCCATATAGATGAGCGTGGATAGATAATCTGACAAAAGCCCGCTGTCACAAAACACGGTCACCGTTGTCAGGTCTGTTTCTGCAGGGTATCCGCTCTCCGGGTCGAGAATGTGGGAATAGGTCTGCCCGTCCTCTGCTGTGAAGAAGCGCTCATAACCCCCTGATGTGGATAAAAAGCAGCTGTCCGTGGTTACTGTCCCAAGCGTTCCCTCCCCGTCCGGACTGCGGATGGCCACTGTAAAAGGCGCTCCCTCCGGCTTCTCTCCATAGAGCAGCATGGAGGAGGTCATGGAGATCTTTCCACAGGACACCCCCTGCTCCCGGAGCAGCTCTGCCGCACGATCCAGTGCATAGCCCTTGGCCACAGCGCCCAGGTCAATCTGCGTGCCGGGATCAAGGGAAATCTCTCCCCCGGAAATGGACACATGCGCCGCACCGATGGTGTCAAGCGCTGCTTTCCGCTCCTGCTCCTCCGGCACACGGGGACTGTCTGTGGTAATCCCCCAAAGCTGTACCAGCGCACCTGATGTGATATCCACATGACCCCTGTACTGCTCCTGCAGCTTAAGCGTCCGGCCGATGATGTCTCCGGCCGCAGAACCAGCCGCCAGCGTACCGCCGCTATTCAGATGGGACACATCGCTTTCGGCGTCAAAGCTGCTCAGGCTGTCCTCCAGCTCATAGAGCAGCTGAGAGACCGCCGAAGCCTGTCCATCCTCCAGAGAAATGGTACAGTAGGTATCCATGACAAACAGACCAGTCTCCGAAAGCGACTCCTCTTTTGAAATGCTGTCCCGGAAACAGGAGACACCGATTACCGCACACAGCCCCAGGGCCACTGTACTGATCAGAGCGCATCTGATAAATTTTTTTTGAATCATCCTGGAAAGCCCTTTTCTTTTTTATGCAAAAATGCTATGATATTAGGTAGGCTCATTTCTGCAGTGAGCCTTATTACATTATAATACATTTTGCGATAAATGTAAACCGTGAAATAAAGGGTTTTTCTTAACGTTATTTTAACATCGCTTTTCAGCATGCAAATCCATTATACAGCTTGTCGAAAAACCTTTGAAAGCCTCCTTGCTAGTAGGGATAATAGCGTTGAAAACGTCCCACCGGGACGTTTTCAAGGGAAACTTATCGAAGCACTGGAACAAGGGGAAAGCGGTCTTGTTCGCTCGCCCACGGCGCCGTCCCCTCTGTCAGCTTTGCTGACATCTCCCCGCACTGCGGGGAGTCACCCTCGAAATGCTATCGCATTTCTCACCCCATTTCTCCGTGCGCCGAAAGTACGGCGCAGAGAATTTCGCCGTCTGCGGACGGCGACCAGGGACACTGTCCCTGGACCCTGGCAGCA
>JAFUQX010000028.1 GCA_017472145.1 Ruminococcus sp.
GTGTGCTCCGTCTGTGCTTGCATAAGATCCGGTTGCCTGCGTGTTATAGCCGCTTGCGCTGCTGCCTGCGGCTGATGCGATATTATTTGCATAATCGCCGAAGATCTCACCATGAGCCACACCGTTTTCGTCCCGCCAGAAGCGGCCTACTCCGGTATCGCGGGCCTGATCAAGCGTATTCGCACAGGCGTTCTCCAGCTCCCCCTGGGTGATGCAGGCGTTAAAATCCACCGTCAGTCTCTGGGACAGGCTCGAAAACTCCGTCCCCGACAAACTACTGGTCCGGGCGTCGATGACTTCCTGGACCGCCGAAGCCGCCGCATCCTCACCAAGCAATACGCTCAGCTTTTCAATTGCGTCCGCAATCGCATTTCTGATTTCTGCACCATAACGATTTTCGCGGATGGTGCTGAGTTCCGTTGTAATATCTGCCATAAAAATCCTCCTTATGTATATCTGCGGTCAAGGGCCTGCTGGCGTCCCATATTCTGATTGATGAGAGGTGTCACCTCATCGGCCACTACCCGGCCGTCCAGGTGGGATGTCACACGCACGTCCACATGCTCCATAGCCGCTGCAACCGCTGCGCCCATGGCCGCATAATCAAAGATGATGGTCTGGGATGCGTCTATCCGGGCGGCTTCCTTAGCGTATTTTACGCTGATGTCATGTGGTATCACTTGCGCACCGCTCGGGAGATTTACAAGCTCTCCCCGGCCGCCCTCGTTCATGACTGCAAATCCGCCCTGGAAATTATCTGTTCCATGGGCAAGATATGGGATGTGCGGAATATCCACATTAGGGATGTAGTTAATCCCATCAATTAATAAATTAACACCATCAATCGCAAAATTGACAGCCATTTTCAGGCCTTCTGCAACCAGTTCCATGATATCTTTGCCCAGCTGCTCCCAATCTGTATCCAAGAATTTATCCTTGATCGCTTTTATGATTTCCGGTATTTTCTGGACAACAACAGGAATCGCTTCAATCAGGCCGTTGGCCAGCTTTAGTATCAATTCACCTGCTGTTGTTATCAACTCCGGTGCTTTATCAATTAGTGTAGTGGCGAGCTTTGTGATAATTTCAGGAGCTTTCTCCGCTATCTTAGGGAGTGCTTCTACGATTCCATCCGCCACTGCTGTGAGAAGCTGCAGGCCGCTGTCAATAAGTTCAGGGAGATTGTCGATCAACCCAATAGCCAATGTAAGGATCATATCTACCGCAGCAGGAATTAAATCAGGCAGAAAACTGGATATACCATCCACAAGTGCAGCAATAACATCCATACCGGCCTTAAGTATATCCGGCAGATTGACTGTGATCCCTTCCACAATGGTCACAATGAATTCACCGGCTTTTGCAAGCAGACCCGGTAAAGCAACAGCAAAGCCAGAAGCAAGCTTTACAACAATATCTGCACCTCCGTCAATAATTGATGGAGACAAGGCCGTCAGAGTTGTCAGCAGATTTCCGATCAGTGCACCACCTTGTGATATCAGCATGGGTATCTTTTCTGAAATTCCGGCACAAAAATCCGTGATGATCTGCGGCGCTGTTTCTCGTACCTTTGCCAGAAAATTCCCAATTTCTGCTCCGAAATTCTCTTGCAGCAAACCAAATCCCACAAGGATTAAACCGCCAATCGCACCGAAACCAAATGCTTTCATCAGAATTGATGTAAATTGTCCGCCGAAGCTTTTTGCAGCATCAAATATACCGCCGAATGCAGCACCGATTTTTGACAAGCCGGATTGAAACTTTCCGAATACACCACCGACTTTTCCAAATGCTGTTGAAAGTTTTTCAGATACATTTCCAGAAACCTCTTGCATTTTGGTCTTCAGCACAATCAAAGGCTTAGTTACACTTGGAAATTTTGTGCCAAGCGTCGCTACACCATCTCCGATTTTTCCTAGTCCCTTGTTCCCGAGATTTTTCAGCTTTCCAGCAAGGTTACCAATTGAGCTGCCAAGATCCTTCAGCGGCTTTTTTGCATTTTTGCAGGTATCGGAAAATGATGCAAACCATCCGATGAAAGAGGATGATTCGCCGATCACACTTCCAAACGCACCGGATAATCCGCCGAATATACCGGATATTGATTCCAGGCCTCCTCCAAAAACAGAAGTGGCCTTTCCGGCAACGAGCATAGACGGCCCCAAAGCAACCAGGCCGGCCGCTATTTTCTCAATAGGCACACCAGATTCCTTTAATCCGGTGAGTTTATCCTTCAACAACTGAATTTTTTCTGCGATGTTTCCTATGTATGATGGAATTTTCCCTTCTGCTGCCAAGGTGTTAATGCTCCCGAATGCAGCCTCTATTGCACCGGAAAAACCATCTGCATTAAATCCTTCTGTCATAGCTGACAGCACCTCTGCAACAGCTTCCGCAGCGTTTTGTATTGTTGGAAGCAGAGACGTGCCTATGGTAATCGCAAATGATTCTAATGCACCTTGCATATTTTCAATTGCACCACCGACACCGCTTTTCATCTGATCCGCAACGGTAGTGCTTGCGCCATCGCAATTCTGTAATGCAGCTGTCATCTCATCAATTGAGCACGGCGCAGCATTCATCATGGCCTGCAGCCCGGATAATGCTTCTGTTCCAAAAATCGTTGATAGCGCATACTGCTTTTCTTCATCTGTCAGCCCGGCCATAGTAGTTTGCAATTCCGATATGATCTGACTGATAGATTTCATATTTCCTTTTGTATCAAAAAATGACAGCCCTAGCTGCTCCATAGCCTGTTGTGCTTTATTAGTTGGCTTTGACATAGAGACAAACATAGAACGCAGCGTAGTACCTGCCTGACCGCCTTCCAGGCCTGCATCAACCATAATGCCTGTAGCTGCGGCCAGCTCTTCCATACTGATCCCCAAAGCCGCAGCGGAAGGAGCAGCGTATTTAAATGCATATTGCAAGTCCTCGACGCCTGCTGCTGTGCGATTTGCAGATTCCGCCAAAACGTCTGCGACATGGTTGGCGGAATCTGCTTCCAATCCAAAACCATTTATTGCATTGGACATCGTATCGGCAACAAGTGATAAGTCTTCGCCAGATGCTTCCGCCGCAGCGATGACGCCTGGCATAGCATCGATGATTTCTAAGGATGTAAATCCTTTTGCCGCCATTTCCGACATGGCCTGTGCCACTTGGGAGCTGGATAAGGATGTGTTTGCACCCAACTCCAGAGCCGCAGTGCTCAACGCATCTAATTCTGCTGCATTTGCATTTGCAATTGCGCCAACCTTACGCATCTGCGTATCAAAATCAATCGCAGATGATGCTGCATTTTGTAAAGCAACGCCAGCACCCGCAGCAATTGCCGTTTCCACGGCCGTCAGCTTACCGCCTAAATCGGACAGAGTATCTCCTATACCACGTATTACACCGCTGACATTATCGATTTTGTCCTGTAACCCATCCAGCGCTCTCTGCGCCTTTGAAATCGCCGACTGAAACTTCGATGCATCCGCCGTAATCTTCGCACTCAATGTATAATCAGATATACATATCACCTCACATTCATACCGGTCAGGGTTTTCAGCGTGCCGTTCAGGATAATTTTGCATCCGGTTGGATCATCCAGCGGAATGATCAGCTCAAACAGTACCATCACCGCATCCATACCATGCGGCGCACTTTCCACCTGGATAGACTGTCCCACCCGGAACGCTTCAACCTCCCTGTTAGACAGATGCAGATCAACGGCATTTACCGTAATGGTTTCCGCCGGCGGCTGCAAATCAATGGCAATCGGAGCTGTTCTTGCAAAAGCCTCCTCTGCGGTTCCACTCTCATTGTCCGGCTCGTATGTCTTCACGATCAACCCATATTTCCGGACCAGATCCACATTACAGATAAATTGGTATCCATTTGGCTTTATCGCCATTTTGGATATTGCGCCGCCTGCCCCTCGCCGAATCAGTTTTTGCTCTCCAGATACATTAAGTAACGCATTGCCGTCTAGATCCACAGGCATCAGAGCGGTATAAAAATCCGTCATGTCCAGGCTGCGGGTAAGTTCGGTCAGATTCTCACCAAACCGGATCTTCTGCGCTGCGATATTTTTTGCCGGGTCGAGATAGCTCAGCTGCCATCTGGCGGTCGTACTCTCCGATTCTGTCACCGCAATATGTCCGCCGAAAGAATCGATCAGCCGAGTTTGCAGCACCTCAAAGGCCGACAGCGGCTTCTCTGAGCGGCGCACGATCTTGTTTTCCGCTGTACCCGTAATATAGCCGTCTGCATCATAGGACGTGATTGTATCATAATCACTGCTGTCCGGTGCAGCAAAGTTCCTCCAGTAGTGCTTGGCATAGGTATCATATACAGGACGGCTTGCGGTTTCGTCCTCCAGTACAGGCAGCACAATACTGTTCACAACGCTGTTGTATTGCCCCAGAATCTCTCCCATGAAGCTGGATGGTGTTTGTGCAGAGCTGCTGAAAGGCGGTATAAGAATATCAAGCAGCAGCCCCAGAACGCCCTCACAGGTATATGTTTTGTTATTGTAAAAATCTGTGTCCAACAGCAAAGGCTTTCCGGCCCAGAGAAACTGCCCATCCTGATAAACAACGATGGTGCAATGCTCCTCTGTGATCTTGTCTGCGTTATCGTTCGCAGCTGGCACGGTAAATGTAAATGTTCCGGATTCGCTCAGCTTCATGGTCAGCTTCGGGGAAAGTATGTGGTGCTTCTGGGAGCGTGGATCATGAAGCAGGTATCGTTTTTCATCAGTCTCATGCTGCACACAGTATACCGTATACATTACAGCGTCCCCTCCCTGAATTCGATTCGCAGTGCTGTTTCAGCATCGGCAGCGAAAGTAAGGATGTTCTCGCCAGCTTCAAGCCAAAGAACATCTTCATTGTTTCCAGCTGCAAGTGTATAGGTTTTGCCACCGAATTCCAGTGTACACGGCTGATCCACGGCGATCATCGGAGATATAGCCATACTCAGCTCCCTGTGTGCGGTTACTGTCAGCGTACCGCCGGCCGGGATGGTCAGATCTGCCAGATAATCCGGCACAATGCCCTCCACAAAATCAAAAGGATCCCAGAGCCAAGGCTCAACTGTGGATTGCAAAGTGCGCTTGTACGGATAAACATCCGCAGTGATGGTAAATGTACTGTACACGCCGTCCTCACGCACAGAGGACACACTGCACCGCCCCTCATAGTACCAGAGCGGATCGGTATCCACAACGATACAGCGTTTTCTTCCGTGGAGATATGTCAGGATCTTACTATATAGTTTGTGCCAGTCCGGCATGTCGGACGAAAACGCAAAGACTGCTGTCAATGCACCGTTGTGGTATACCACATCTCCAGTCAGAGCCTCGGACATATCTAATATGCCGGGCCGCCCTGGAACAGTGACGGTATATTTCTCGGCCGCCGGCGCTGTCAACTTAAAGTCTGTCCAGTAAAGATTCCAGTCGGATGCGGTATGATATCCGGTATCCTCCGGATCTTCAGCAAACCGCAGTCCGCTTTTTTCTTGGGAATAAAATTCAACTTCCTGCGTCCTGTGTTCCCTCCTTTTTTCTTACAGGCATCCTCCGTTTGTTCTCCCGGTAGATCTTCTCCACCCAGGCTTTACCGGATCTCTCCTCCTGTGCAAGCACTTTTTCAATGCGGTTTTCCTGCATTTCCTTGTCCGTCCGCTGAGGCTTCTTCCGCCAAAGCTTCAGAAAAGGCTTTCCCCTTTTCCGCATAGCATTTCCGATAGCGTTTAGCACTGCATTGGCCATCAGCGTGGACTGACTGACCACCCTGTCCTCATAGGCTTTCAGGATAAAAAGTTTTTCTGCCGGAGTCAGGGCGCTGTAATCTGCCTTACTGTACCCGAAATTGACGGCAAAAAAAGCGAAGTCCATGTGCTCCCGCCATGGCTCCGCTTCCTGCTGCTTTTCTTTCGACTCTTTACCGCCGCCGAGGTATTCCAGAGCGATCAGACACCCTGGAATAAAAAACCGCAGTCCTCCTGGAGCTGCTCGCATACCTGCATCATAATATCCACGTAACCGGAAGTCTCGATCTGCTTTTCAGCAAAATCAAGAGCCGCCTTGATGGGTGCATATACGCCGCCTTCATCCAGCAGACCATATGCAAAATAGTTCTTGACCTCCGAGATCGTGGGGGTTCTCATGCTGCCCAGCGCAACCACCATTTCCATTGCAGAGCGGCCGGTTGCCTTTTCGATCTGTTCCAGTCGGCCAATGCTGTAGTACAGATGGTATGTCTTTCCATTCAGTTCATATGTTTTCATCGGTTTCTACTCCCTTTCATTATTCCGGCATTGCCGTTACGTTTGCTGCATCCTCTTCGGAGAGGTCGGTCAGATCCACCAGCCTGCCGCTGCCGGCCAGGCTGAGAGAATAGGTCATTGCATCGTCATAGGGCGCATCCAGGCTGTAGTCTGTGATGCATGCCAGACCGCCCATGAGGGGCTTTGTTTCCTTTGCGTCCACGATCTTCAGGCAGACCAGCGCACCGCTCTCAAAATACTGCCCCAGCAGCTTGTGGGACTCTGAGCCGATGATGTAAATACCGTCATTGGAGATGTCCCAGCTTTTTGCGCCTGCCAGCTGTTTCTTCCAGCCGCCCTCTGTATCCTTGCTGGAGATGTCGATTGTGTCTGCGCTGCGATTAATGCTCAGGCTCTGCTGGCCGCTGATAGCAAGCAGCTCAGATCCGTCTGCATTAAAAATACAGAGCAGGATATCCTTACCCGCCTTGGCAGAAGCATCCGCAAAATCGCAGTAAACATTGCTGTCATAGGTTGCCATAATATAAAACCTCCTGTTAAATCTTCATTTTGTATCCGTAGCACACCATGACCTCATAGCCGATCACAGCGTGCCACTCGTTTGTCTCATCCTTCTGGAAGGACTGCACCCCGGTTTCTGTCTGCAAAACGTTCTGCACATATTCCGGCAGAATCAGATCCTCCGTCATGGCTTCCTCCACTGCCTGGATCATCTGATAGACCTCCGTCCGTGCGTCAGACGGAGCGGCAATAGCATGGATATGCACCGTGAAGACTTCCTTGAACATGGTCTTGCTGGATGTGTCCCGCTTCCCCACCACCTCTGCATAAAGCAGAGGTGAGAGCGCATTGTCCGGGACCGCATCATAGCACGGATAGGGTGTGTTCTTCCGCAGATTTTGCAGCAGGGCCGCTGCGATCTCCGCAAAGCCTGCTTTTCTGAGCATCATTTTTTCAGTGCCTCCTTACAAGCATCCTTAAACACCGGAGCGGCTTCGTCTACCGACTTCTGCAAATAGTGCTGCCCCTGTACGTAGCCGCCGTTCACGGTACGGTGCCCGTATTCCACATGCGGTGCATAGTGCAGCGTGTAGCCTACTGTGCCCGGGTCGCTGCCGGACGGCGCTTCCATGCGGAGATCCTTTTTCAGCTTGCCACCCTTGTGATATTTTGTGGTGGGAGCTTCCGGTGTGTTTTCCTTTGCACGCCGGAACAGCTCCGCTGTACCGATCTTACATGCAGATATAAAATCCGTCTGTGACTTCTCATAGAGGGCTTTGGCCAGCTTATCTGCTCCTGTCAGCTTGATGCTCATGCACGCCACCTCTCCACATACAGCAGCCGCCAGCGCCCGTGCAGGTCTTTTACCGCCTTGATGGTGTAATCTGCATCCGCACGAAGGCCGCTTGCTGCCTTGCATACACTCAAGGGCGCATCGGTGAGGAGCTTCCGCTGGGACTGCGTTCCATCCCGTCCCAGAAGGGCAATCTCATCTGCCGTCCATTCCGAGAATCGCCCTCTGTAGCTCTGCGCAGTTTCCTGCAATTCCGTTACAGGATTCCCCAGGATGTCCTCACCGGTCTTTGCTTCCGTCAGCAGCCGAACAGGAAAATATCTCACAGAAAACGCACCACCTTTGCGCCCTCCTGCGTCTTTTTCTGGTCGGTGTAGGCCTGAAATTCATCGGCGTACTCTTTCAACACATCTTCCACAAAAGTCGTTGAAATCGTGTCCGCACCCTCTGAGGAAATACCCTCGTAATTCCATCGCCGGAACAGCTTTACCACCACATCTGCTGCAATGGGTTCCAGCAGGGCCGGCAGCTCCGATTCGCCTGCACGGAGACAGATGCGCACCGCCGCCAGGTCACAAAGCTCCTGGAGCAGTGCGGTGTCCTCTGCCTCACCCTGTAAACGCAGCTGTACACGCTCCGTTACGGTCATTCGATCGTACCAACCACAACGCCATCCAGGCGCTCCGCAAAGATGGTCGGACCTGTCAGGATGGTGGTCTCATAGGTCAGATTGTCGGTCTTGGGTGTATGGGTAATGCCAACAAGGCCTGTTTCATCCGTTGTAAAGCTGAAGGCCTTGCCCAGCTCGCCGCCGCTGATGGTCGGATAGGCAATATTCAGATTATCCGCAACCGTTGCATAGAATGTGCCCTGGGGAACGTTGGAGTTTGTCAGCATGCTGACATTGGTAAACGCCTTGAAATACTGCATGCCAAATGCGTTCTGAGTGGTGATGCTTGCGCTGCCGATGTAATCGGAAACATCCATGGGATGTACGATCATAATCGGATCGCCAGCAGAATCATCCTCAAACAACACCTGGAGCTTACCCCAGGCGTTGGCTACAGCCGCCTGCAATCCTGTGCCGGAGGCGGTGCTTGTACCTGTACCGAGGAAGGCAACCAGCTGCCTGCGGATCTTGCTCTGGATCTCTCTGAGCAGCTTGCGGTCTGCATCTGTTACTGCCTGATCAAAACCATGTCTCTGGATGGCTTCCGCAGATACTGCCCGGCGGTACTTCTGGAAGGTAAGCTCATAGGTAGCCGCCAGCACACTTCCGGCCTTCGACAGCGGGATGGTCTCACCCTCTGCGACGCTGCCGTCCGCCAGGGTCGTGGTGCTCTTATAGGTCTTAATCAGGCTGCCGTTTGCCATAGGTGTACGCCGGGTAATACCCAGCAGCTCCATAAGCTTGGTCAGGCCGCCGCTGAACTGGTTCACAAAGTCAATGCTCTGTGCCTTGGCGAAATCGCCGGTGACTGTCAGATTAGTTTCTGGCATAAAAAATCATCCTTTCTCAGTTAAAATAAATCCATGTTCGCCTGAATGGCCTTCAGGCGTTCATCGTCATTCTTGATCGCAAGGATCTGTTCCTTGGTCATACGTGCACCGGTCGTCTTACCGGTCTTGGGCGGTGCGCCCTTCAGACGGGCCTTTACGCCCTCCTCCACGGCCTGTGTGTACATCGCTGCAAAGGCGTCTACATTGGCCTTGGTGGTTTCTGCGTCTGCCGCTACCAGTGCTGCAAGCAGCGGATCCGGCAGGTGGATATTCTGCTGGGCCAGAATGCTGCGTGCTGTTTTCTGCATCTCTCCGAGAGCTACCTGTGCCCTCAGCTTATCCAGCTCATCTTTGTAGCTGTCCCGCTGATACTCTGCACGCTGCTGCTCATTCATGCCAGCCAGCTTCTCTGCTTCGGACTTCGCTGCATCCTGCTGCTGGCTAAAGCTTTTCAGTGCCGCCTGAATCATCTCTGAGACGCTCTCTGCGGTCAGCGGAGGGGCGCTGCTTGCTGCCTGGGAAGTTGTATTTGTACCCTCCTGCGACTGCTGTGTGCCCTCCTGAGTGGTGTCCTTTGTTGTTTCCTCATTCATTGTGATTTCCTCCTCTCATAAAATCGTTAAACGCTATGCGGAGCGTTTCCAGTGTGTGGACTGCCTCCGTTCGGGTCCGCTCTGCTCCGGTCTCATCGGCCAGAATCAGGCAAGGCAGACGCTTGACCTTGTGCGACCGTGCCATTTCACTGCCGCCGTATACATCATCCACCCGGAAGGTATACAGCGAAATTCCCGTTTCCTCTGCATACTGCCTTGCAACCGTTTCCATTCCCTTGCACGGGGGGCAGTAGGTCGCATGGAAAAAGAGCAGCTGCATTTCAAATTCCTCCTTTTTTGAGATTTGGGGTATAAAAACAGCGACCTCTGCTTCAGAAATCGCTGATTTTTGATATGAAGAACGACCGCTCCCACAGGTCAGATGTGTTCTTGTTTGTCCACCCTCCGCCGCATTTTACCTTGCGGTCAAGGTATGAAAAAAGCACCCCAAATACGGAGTGCTTAATATTTTAAGTCAGTCGGAACAGTTTTAGCAGCAGAATCAAAACCGTCTTGAATTTTTATTCTTGATATATGATATGCGTTTTTGCAGGAGTTACACCAAACATCACCAAACCCCATATCACCAAAAACTATTGTTGCAGCATATTCGGTATCATTGCTGCCGCAGTAAGGGCAAATTCCGGAAGAGCCGTTCAAAACAATTGATTCAATATTTTTTAGCCATTTCAATTTTGACTCCTCCTTCTTAAAATGATATAATAGATATTTTCAAATCTATAGGCTTGCTTTTCCATTTCCTGTAAATGCTTTTGAGTGTATTTCTTGCCATATTTTTTCAACTGCTCTACATGGCACTTTTCGTGAATGACAGTTCTTATGAGCTGCTCCTCATCAGTAAACGCATTTGGGAACAAATCAATTCGACCAATATCGTTATAATCAGTCGAACCATAAAACGGCAACGCCAGCAAACTTTCAGAGCGCTGGATTTTAAATGTAATTCCCTTTGTATTGATGTTGTATTTTTCACAAAGATTCAAGACGTGCTTTTTTTGCATTGGAATTTCCAGGTCGGCAAACGCTCCTATATTTTTATCTCTGCGTTCCAGTTCTCTGTTTAATCTCATTATACCACCATCCGCACCAGAAGTCAACGTCCTTTGCGCCTTTTCCGCCGCACGCTTCCGTCCATTTTCCAACACCTTCCGGATATCCAGCTGCGGAATAGTGAACGTACATCCGCACCAGGGATGCATAGGGGGAAAATTCTCTCCTGGCCTGCGCTCCTCGATGCGGAAGGTCTTACCGGACAGGGCCTTGCACAAATCACAGGGACTGGCATTCTTTCTTGCCATGAAGGTGTATTCCTCAAAATCGGGATCGCTTGCAAATACATTCATGGCCGATTCGTTTTGCAGGTAGGTATCCTCCGTGAACACCAGACGTTCAATGTTATTTTTGGAAACCGTCTTGAATTTCTCCTGTAAGATCCGGCTGGTCTTGTGGTAATCATCGCCCCGGATAATACCATTTACGACCTCGGACTGCAAGGTCTGTGTAAGCTTTGTGCGGTTGTCCCAGATGCGCTCTGAGAAGCTCTTTCCGCTGCACCAGGGATTGCCAACAGCCAGTTTTACCATGTCGCTGTCGATGGAATAGAAGCTGGTGCCGTATCCCATCATTTCCGCTGCACCATTCGCAAAACGCTGAGACTGCTTTGTGAAGAACGCCTGTGCCTGCTGCTGTTCGTATGCACCCATTTCTAGCTGCTGCATGGCAATAGATTGCCGCAGACCCTCCAGGCGGCTGAGCTTGTAAATATCCTCCCGGACCGAGAGCAGGTGCGCATATTCCGGATACTTCTTTGCAAATTCGTCCATCCGCTCCATAAGCAGCCGTCTGTCTGCATCGGAGAGCGACTGCAAAAGCTGCCGGTACTCAAGGATATTACCCTCTCCGTATTGAGCGTAAAAGGCGGCGATTGCCTTGTCCAGGCGTGCGGCTTCCCGCTCATAGTAAGCGGAGAATTTCGCATATAACCGCTTCTCATCCTTGGCCATGCCAGCCGCCAGCTGCGCCTGACGGTCCGCCCAATAGATGTTACTTGGTGTGCTCATCGGTTACACGCTCCGTCCGCATTGCATCCTCCGGAATGCCGCCGTTTTCCAGCTGGATCTGATCCATTTCCTGCTGCACATCCTCCACAGCGGAGATCACCTTCAGCTGCGTCTCCCTGGATGTGATACCGCTCATCTGAGCAGCCGTCTGCACCTCCTCCAGAAGGTTCTTCGGCACATTCGGTGTAAAGCGGTATTCAAGTGCCTTCCAGCAGTCAGCCGGAAGCTTTGATGCTGGGTGTGATGCAATCAATTTCCATCTTTGGTTCATGCCAGACGCAAATTTGCGGGACTTCATAGCGCAGAGATTGCTCATGGCCAGCAGCTTATAGGCCAGGGCCACTCCGGTGGCGTTGCCGAACTCTTTGTCAGAGATATTCGCCACCATGGAAATGGTGAAAATATCCTTTTGCAGCCGTTCCAGCAGGTTCTCCTGGGTCGTGTCCGCGCTGGGCTTCTGGAGGAAATCCACCACAAGCTGATCAGTGATCTCAGAGGTCAGGTTGATAATGCGGTTGCGCCGAAGCTGCTGCATACTCTCTTCGTCCAGAGTTGCACCCAGAATTTTCAGGTAAGCGTCTGCGAAATAGTCCACGTCATTTGCCTTTTCAGAGATCGCCTTGCTGTAGGCTTCAATCTGGCTGATCACATGCTCAAAGGCTCCGGTGCATTCCTCATTTTCGATGTACTCGATCATAGGCACACCGTCAAAATAATGCGGCGTCTCCTCCAGGAAATGCAGTCCGTCCTTGTCTGTAAACGGGATCTCCAGCTCTCTGGTGTATATGCTGCCATGCATTACGCTATACTTATCCCAATAGTACCGCACAGCGTAAAGCGGCTTCCGGGCGATGCTGTCATCGTATACCACAAAGCCCTCCAGGGGCGTGAGATAGGTGATGCACACCTCTGCATCCTCATCCGTGTACAGGAGCTCACAGCCCCGGCCGTATATGCTGCATATCTTGGAAAGTTCTGCGTTGTTGTCATCCTGATCATTGTGCTTCTGGATTTCCTCCATCCGAACAGATGCCGTTTTATCGCTGCAAACCGTCTTGACGGGAATGCCGATGAAGAAGCCGTTCAGGGTATCTACGATGTATTTTGCGTAGTTTGCAACGATCCGGTTGTCCGGCTTGTAATCCTCCTTTTTCGGCTGCCGGAGGATCGAATGATTTCCTTCATAAAAATCCTTCAGCATTCGGTACCGCCGGCCAGCCCGCTCATGCTGGGCCAGCCATTCCAGCAGCAGATCCGCTGTCAGCGGCGTGTCCGGCGACTCGATGATGTATGTATCTGTATAATACATTAAATTCCTCCCTGTACCTTGTGTAGTGTTGCTCCGCCGTGCATGATGGTGCTGACAAAATAGCGGATGTCGTCCATGGCATGGTCGTTTTCTTTGACGGGTCTGTCCTCTGTGCTCTTTTCGTCCCAGCTGTACAGACCGAACTCCCGAATGCTGTCTGCGCACTGCGGAGAAAAGGAAAGCCGTCCCTGATCCAGGGCCGTTCCCACACGCTGAATGCCGTTCAACACATCATTTTTCGCTTTCTGCACCCGGAATCCGGCCTGTACCAGCTCCACGATAAAGGCCGTGGCAGACGGGTCCACAATTACGGCGGTAATTTTCCGGTCTCCGGCAAGCTTTTTGATTTCCTCCACATACCGGGCATTGGATAGCTGTACCTGCTTTTCCCGACCGCTGTAGTACCACTCTGCTATGCGGTAAGCTGTCTTCCCATCCCAGCACCATAAACCGGCAGAAAAGGCGTTCTGCACACCGTAGTCAACGGAAATGTAGTATTTTCCGAGCTGTACGGCATTTTCCTTGACGTGTTTTTCTCTGCTGAAAAAGGGATAGACCAGACCGTCTGCAACACACCATTCTCCGAGGATATACCGCCGCCGGAATACGCCGGACGGATACATGTTTTCGTATCGTTTCCGGATGGCATCCGAGAGGGACGGGTTGTCCTCCAGCAGAAAGTGGATGCGATAGGCGTTTTTCTCCCTGAGCTTCAGGATCCACTCCTTGTAAAAGAAGTGCTCCGGAGAAGCCGGGTTGCAGTTGAACCAGATCTTTGAGCCATCCACCGAGCATCGGGACACCGCCTGATCGACAAAGGATTTTGGCATCAGGGCCACCTCATCCACCAGCAGCCCGGCCAGTGTACGGCCCTGGATCAGAGCAAAGCTGCTCTCATCCTTACCGCCGAACACTTCAAAGATATTCGTTCTTTTGCCTTTGCGGACGGTGAGCGTATTGTCTGAGCGGCTCCATTTCAGCTCATATTTTTTGTTGGCGTAACGCAGTGTCATATATGGCATAAGGATATTTTTGATGGCACTGCCTACGGTTTTACCGCAGATGCCGAAACGCTGATTTTTGTACCGACGCATGGCATCATCAATAAATCCGATCGTCATGAAGGATGTTTTTCCGGAACGAATCGCACCGTCTGCAATCAGCACATCGTACCTGGTGTACGGAAACGCCAGAATTTGTTTCTGTTTTGCACTCAATCCCATGGTGTGTTCTGATCCATCCTCTCTGCTTCCTCCCGGAGGGCCTTTGTCAGCGGATCGTCTTCCTCATAGTCCTCCAGCTGCTGTGCTTCCGTCACGGCCTTCTGAGCACCTCGCTCTCTCAGCTCAAAATAGAGCTTGATCGCCTGAATGTCGCCGGCCTGGATCCGCCGGCATAAAGCCTTCCACACCATGCCCAGCTCTGCGTCTGCGTACTGGGCAACAAGGCCGTTGACGATGGCAATGAAGTCCGGATTCCGCAGCCAGCGGTAAAGAGTAGCACGTGAGACACCGGCTTCCCGTGCGATATCGTCCTTTGTGCCGGAGAAGTCCGGATTTGCCAGCAGTTCCGCCGCTATGACCATGCGCGCATCTACTACGGTATTTTCTGTTTTTGTCTCATTTTGTGTCAATTTCCTCCCTCCGGTTTCTGAATATAAAAACCGGACAGGTTTTCCTATCCGGTTTACAGTTTTCGATAATATTATTATAGCACATCAGGACTGTATCAAACAAGGTCATTTTCCTATGAGCTGCATTGCCTTCCTGTGCATCCGTTTTGATGTAGGCTCGGATATGTACATTTTTGCATTCACATCCTCCCACCGCATACCGTCGATATATCTGTACCGCATAAGAATACGCAGTTCAGGCGGCAGGGAAGTGATGGCTCTCTCGATAGCGATCTGACTTTCCATAAGCTGTGCCTTTTTATCCTCATAGAGCGCACTCAGCTCCTCCAGACGTTCTATATACCGTTGCTGTGCCGATACAGGTTCACCACGCCCTCTGGGACTGTCAGTATAGCGCACGCCTTTGACGCTCCGAGCATCAGCCTTCAGCTGCATTATCTGCTTTTCTATGCTCTGAAGCTCTCTGCGGATGTTCTTGTAGGCGAGCAGGGTTTCTTTGGTCATCGGTGTATTTCTCCTTTCAGGGTTAATCTTCCGGATTATACGGCTCAGGGAGAGGCATCCAGGCAAGGACTGATATAGCGTTTTTATGTGCATCATCTGAGCTAAAGCTGTCATGTGAATTGAAAAGTTTATGCTTTGATGAGTAGCCGAGCAAGTGTATGAAGCCGTTGCAACCAGTAGCAAGATATTTGCCACTCTCCTCCGGCAGCCCCTTTGTTACCGGAATCCAGTTGTTCTCCGCCGGCAAATAATGCGGACAGCCGGAAGTCTCTATGCCACAATATCTGCATGTCTTTTCATTTGCACATTTCTTACATGGTCTCATTTTCAATCAGTCCTTTCCTCTTTCCAAATCATCCGGCATCACCTCATTCCAGCAGTCACTACAGTTTTCTCGGCAGGCACCAAAATCACCATAAGCGTGATATACGCAACCATGTGGGGAGCCTGTCAAACCAAGCGGCGCATTTGGAAACTTCTCCAGAAAATCCTCTTTGTAGGTTTTCTTCGGCTTTTCTGGCTGTTCTGATACGCTTTCCGGATGTTCTGGATGCTCGGCACACCATTTGGAAATAATTTCATTTGCTGTTTTCGGATCCGCTAATATTGCTTTTCTGCAGTTACCAGTAGTTTCAAATGGGCAGTTCTCACAGCTGTCTACATAGCTCTCACACATCCTCACATAATCTTTCGGTGTTGCAGTGCCCTTCGCAATCTGCCTGCACTCCTCCCAATGCTTATCATGTAGCTTCCTGTTTTCCTTCCTCAGTCTCTTGTTTTCACGCTTCAGGCGTGAGATTGTTCTTTTACGTTTCATAGGTTTCCTCCTCGATATCATCCGTCACCAGCCTGACCGCCTCCTCCGCACTCCTGCATTCTCTGCACATCCGTCCATAATCTCTCAGTTCTGCCATTCTGTATTTACCTCCTCAATTCTGACATAGATTCCCGGCACTTCCGCCCAGAACTTCTGTGTAATACTGCTGCTTATCTGCTTATCATCCTTCCAGTATCTGAGCTTACTCATGATATCGTACAGAGATTTGCAGAGATTGTCCGCATCCGGCTTGTTGGTGTAGGGCTCACCGTCTTTGTGCTTGCCCTTGATCGGAAAGCACCACTTGACTATCACCTCAATAGCACCAGTGTAAGGCTCCGGCGGTATGTGCTTAATCAGATGGGCAGCCAGCTTCGCTTCGGCTTCTCCGTTGTTACGTTTGTAAAATCTGTGCACACCGTTTTTATCTACTGTATGTCCCTGCTGCTGATGGGTACTTGTAGGCGGTATCATGGGCATGAAAAATTCTGTCATTTGACTTCACTTCCTTTCCGGCTTTGTCAATGTCAGACGACAAGTGTTACAAGAGTGCCGTGCATTCGCACTCTTGTTACTTGTTGTCATTGACGGTCAATTTTCAGGGACAGACAAAACTATATATTATATACACTGTTGTCCCTGATTTTGTCCCTGAGATTTTGACCGTTTGATCTGATTTCCTTTAGTCAACGTACAGGGTTCACAGCAAAGGGCTGGCTATTTAAGCCCTTTGCGGTTAACCTGTTGACTTGCCGCAATATTTCTATATATTTATATAGACTGTTGCGGCAATTTTTGCGGCAATTTCTATTCTGCTTCTGTCAATGGAATATGGTGTTAAGTGTAAGCATGGCAGGCTATTAAGCCATGCTTTCACGTACACCCCATTGACCTTCATTTTGAGGGAAAAGGAAAACATATATTTATATAAGGGTGTTTTCCCTCGCTTTTTCCCTCTAAATCGCTAAATCAATTTTGCTCTGTTTTAACTTTGGTTATGACTGCGTTTTCAATAATAAAATCATTCGACCGTTTGATGCGGTTTCGAATTGTTTTTTCCTCTACACCCAAATATTCTGCCATGTCTTTGACAGTGACTTTCCCATCGATATTGCAAGCATCAAACGTGTTCATGAGTTCAGCACGTTTGTCTGCATTTTTAGCTTTCTCTGATTTTTTTCTTGCTTCGCCACCATGCTTACCACCCCTCTGATACGGCTGTAAATCTGCATCCAGCTGTAAGTCTTTCAGTATGCCAATCTCATCGGGCACATGCACCGGATACCGGAACCACAGGTTCTTCGGCGGGAACTTCGGGAACTCTCTCAGAGTGCCGTCAAGCCGCCATGCGGTTACCTGAACAGCACGTGCGTCAGAACGCTCCAGATTGAGCTGTAACAAGTCGTACTGCTCACGTGACAAATTATCCTTGCAAAGCTGCAAAGCGGCTCTGCGGCTCAGTAAATCGTCCGGAGCAGCATCCGCTAGCACGGATGGCGCATGCTGTCTCAGTGCTTCCACACATTCAGCACACGCAGCCTTGTCCTTTTCCTGCTTGAGGATATCCTCTGTAAGCTCCAGCTCTGTCATATCCAGCAGCGCATCGGGGTCACGTGCGAATACACCGCTGCCGGACGCTCTGTCCATGGATCGCTTCCCCCCCTGACTGCCCTTGCTGTGATGATGGCAGTATATCACGGCACATCCCAGCTGCGTACAGATCTTGTCAAACTGGTTGCAGAAGTGTGCCATCTGATCTGCACTGTTCTCATCGCCGGTGATGACCTTGTAGATCGGGTCGATGATCACCGCAATATAATTCTGTTTTTTGGCTCTTCGGATGAGCTTCGGTGCCAACTTGTCCATAGGCTCTGTAACACCTCTCAAATTCCAGATGTCAATACTACGGAGACTTACAGGCGGTATCTGCAAGGCATTGTATACATCACGGAAACGGTGCAGGCACGACGCTCTGTCAAGTTCCAGATTGACGTATAGCACACGCCCCTTTGCGCACTGCCACCCAAGCCACTTCCTGCCCTCGGCGATCGCAATAGACATCTCAATTAGCGCATAGGACTTACCAGCCTTTGAGGGCCCTGCAATGAGCATTTTATGACCCTGTCTGAGTACACCCTCGATCAGAGGCGGTGACAGGTCAGGCATGTCATCCCATGCGTCAGCCATGCTCTCAAAGTCCGGCAGATCATCAGTTATACTGTCAATATAATCCTTCCATTCCGCCCATGTTTCAAAGCCGATATTTGTAGCAACAATAAACTGTTTTTTGTCGCCACGCTCAAAACCAGGCATTCTGGACAATCTGGAGGGGTTACGGTTCTGCCTATCAACTTTCAGCCCATTTTTGTCACAGACGTTGTAAAGAAAATCTACTCTTTGACGGTATTCGGAATAATTGCCCGCATCTACTCTGACAATTGCATGGAGAGACTTCTTGCCGGAATACACAAGACAGGCTATAGGAAGCTGTAATTCATGGAGTATGCCGTTTTGCTGCTCCACAGGCAGCTTATCCGATTCTACAAGTGCATATCTGTACTCAGTAACATTCTCGTTTTTAACGCCCTTGCCGTCGAGAGGGTTGAAGCGGATCCACGCTCCGCACTCTTTTTTGTAATCTCCGAATACTGCACCTATATCGCCCTCACATATGGCAAGCTCCTCCAGAAGCTTACCGGCAGTACGGTCACAGCATCCGGCAGTAGGCAGAAACTTTCCCTCTTTGGTTTCCCAGCATTCCGTTACATATCCTACATTGTCACCAGCGTCAAACAGGGTGCTGATGTATGTGGTTATCTCCTGTACAGGATTCCAGTTTACCGGTTCAGGCACAGGTATTTCCTGCGCAGTTTCTGCACTGGTTACTACAAAATCCTCGCCGATAGTGTCATTCCAGTCAAGTTCTCTGGATTCCTTGCGACGGTAATATTCACCGCTGCTTTGAGGTACGTATCCGCCCTCGATCGCCATATGTACGATAGTTCCGGCTGTTACAGGATGCTCATTGCCGCTGAATGACCGCCACTTTTTCTCGCATTCCCCGCTGTGATAGCGTGCGCTGTCCCGTGCAGACCATGCGTCCCATACAGTCCAGTCAAAGCCGGCTTCTTTGAGCGCCATACCGACATTTGTCCACTCCTGATAGGAGCAGCTTCCAGGATCGATGAAGTCAAGCAGCTCCGGAAGATTGCTGTTATCATATTGTTGTCCATACATCATTCAGAACTATCTCCCTTTTTGGATTCGGTGCGGGCGGCACATATTCTTTTGGCGTTACACCTCTCGGTACACGCCAGCCGTTAGCTGCTATACGGTCTATGAGATTTTTTGCAGATTCAAACTGCCAGTTTCCTACGTGTTGGAAGCCGTATCGTTCCAAGCAGCGTATTTGTTTGGGTGTGGCAAGTCCTTCCTGCTGACGATGTGCGATAGTTTTCAGTATCTGTTCTGCTTTTCCAGCAGTCTCTACAGCGTCAGGATTTATACCTTTCTTTTCCAGTTGCTTTCGCTGATCTTCAGTAGGAGGTTTTACTTCATATCCAAATGCGGGTATGTATCCCGATAGTTCCTGAGACTGTATGCTCATTTCATATTGTAACGGATCTACCAGTTTTGATTTGCGCATTTTTACCGCTTCAAGCTGTTCTGCGAGCCTTGATTCACGATCTGCAACTACGTCCGATGACGCTTGCTGTTCCGCAATTTCAAGGTCGATTGGTACGCCTATAGCTGCTTCAAGATTCTCTGTCATTTTTTGCTGTACTTCTGCATCCTCGCAGATCAGACACGCAGGACGGCACAGCTCATGCTTTTCTGTATGCCAAAGAAAATCCAGCAGCAGGAGATGATCTTTTCCCGGCGCAAGGCGTGTACCTCTGCCTACCATCTGACAATACAAGGCACGTACCTTTGTGCTTCTGAGGACGATCACACAGTCTACATCCGGGCAGTCCCAGCCTTCTGTGAGGAGCATGCTGTTGCAGAGTACGTTATATTTGTTATTAGCAAAATCCTGTAAGACCTGTTCACGGTCTGCGGACATGCCGTTGACCTCGGCCGCCCTGAAGCCGTGACTGTTTAAAATATCTCTGAACTTCTGGGAAGTCTTTACAAGGGGCAGGAATACAACTGTTTTGCGGTTTTTGCAGTGCTTCTCCATTTCCGAAGCTATCTGATTAAGATACGGATCAAGGGCAGTGGCAATATCGCCGGGTTTATAATCTCCGGCAGACATCCCAACTCCAGTCATATCAATTTTTATGGGTATTGTTAAAGCACGTATTGGCGTAAGATATCCCTCCTTTATAGCCTGTGGGAGTGTGTATTCATAGGCAAGGCTGTCGAAAATCTGACCAAGGTTTTTCTTATCTCCTCTGTCAGGTGTAGCAGTCACTCCGAGAACATTGGCACCGGAAAAATGCTGCAGAATTACCTGATAACTGTCAGATATTGCATGATGTGCCTCATCTATGATGATCGTGGAGAAATAGTCCTTTGGAAACTTCCCAAGGCGTTTCGGCCGCATCAGAGACTGGACGCTTCCTACGCAGACACGGAACCATGAGCCGATACAGGTCTGGTCAGCTTTTTCAACTGCTGAGCCAAGCCCGCAGGCTTTGTGCAGCTTATCAGCTGCCTGTTCCAGTAGTTCCGAGCGGTGAGCCAGAATGAGGACTCTGCCGCCCTTCCGGACGGCATCCTCTGTGATTTTTGCAAAGACAATGGTCTTGCCGCAGCCTGTAGGTAAAACGAGCAGCGTCCTACTGTGGCCATCGTCCCATTCATTCCAGACGGCCTCTCGTGCTTCCTGCTGATAGGGTCTCAGCTCCATTTAAAAATTCCCCCGCTGCCATCCGCCCTGCTGTGCAGGCTGCGTATAGGACGGCGGCTGCTGTGTGTAAGATGGTGGCTGATACTGCGGCTGCTGATATGTAGTCTGTGCCTGTGCAGGCTGTGGAATATCAGGTCTGTCATACGATGGATAAAACCTGGAAATACGGTTTGAAGTACCGGTGCTTCCGTCTTTTTTTGTAAATTCTTTCACATACACATGGCATACGCCGGTGCTGCCGTATACAGCACCCCAGTCCATTCTTGCCTTTTCGCCCTTTGCCTTCAGGCCAATGGATGCAAAGAATTCCGACAGCTTCCATTCCATATTTGTGTGCAGGAACAGATTTTCTTCGATGGTGACGCTATAGCCGGATGTGTCAGTTACAGTAAACGATACGATCGCCTTGTTGCACGGCGGAATTTTAGCGCTGCCGTTGTGTCTTGCACGCTCAAACTTCTCCACTTTAAATGTGTAGTCCCCTTCGGGCAGCAGCACATATTCCTTACCTTCGTTTTGTATCTCATCATCCCAACCCAGTTCGCGGCCATTGTTGTTATTGTAATCCATAGCTGTTAACCTCTCTTTCTTGTTGTTTCCAGGATCATACCGTGTACCTGCTGCCATGCAGCCACAAGACAGCCCTGTACAAAATCCTGAGGGTACTGCTGCACTGGCATATCAGCAGGGAAATACCCTCTTGCACCCACTACAGTCTGAATTTCTTCAGGCTTTACGCCGTTTGCAGCCATCAGCTGTGCCAGCTCCGGTGCAATGCCGTCAAGGATGTACTGGGTTTGTGTTTCTTGCGGCGTTTCCGGCTTGTCCCACGGATCTTGTTTTTCTTCGGTTGGCGGGTAAATTTGCTGTACATTGTCAAGCAGATCCGGCGGAGCTGCTTCCCGTGTTGCAGGTATACCAGCACTTTGAGCTTTGTTGACTACCTGTTGTGCCATAGACGGAGCAGCAGTCTGCGGCGCAGGCGTGCAGCCCTCAAAAATATGCGCTATGCTCTCATAGGCAAGGGGCAGCTCCTCAGGCAGTCCAAAACGGTTTTTTGCGTCCCACCATGCAGTTTTTGTCGTGTACATCACACGCTTGCTGGATACGGCCTTGTGCTTTTTGCCCTTGTCATCTGTTGCAATGACATTGGTCTTAAATGCACAGAACAGCGTAAGATCGGACCACTCTTTGAGCAGCGGTGCAATTTTGTTGGTGGTTTTGTTACCCAGCTTCAGTTCCCAATGGTCAAACTCTGCATCGATCTCTGGAACGGAGGCCTTGCGTGTGATCGCATGGCAGTTGAGCACCATATTGATCCCGGTGGAGATCAGCTTCTCCGTGAAGTCAAGGAATTTTCCTACACTTTCAGCTTCGTATTCCCAGCCTTTTCCGTAGCCAAAATCCTCGATTCCGTTTACGCCTTTCGCCTGACAAAGTGCCTGCAATGCCAGGCGTTCTGCCCAGTCAAAGGTGTCAATAATGACTGAGCCATAGCCTTTTTCATTGTGGGTCTGCAAGACATACTGCATCTCCTGGTTCAGCATTTCCCATGATGTAGGCTTAGGGAGACGACGAAGATCCATCTTTGATGTGCTGCCCTCACAGTCGATAAAGACTGCACCGGGAAAACGTGCTGCCAGTGAGGTTTTTCCTACGCCTTCCTGGCCATAGATAACAACTTTGATACCCGTACCTTTGCGGATACCGTTTTCTTCAGGAAAATACAATGGCATTTATATCACTCCTTTTTTTAAAATACACCCGTTTTCCATGTGGGAACAGGCGACGCTGTATCTGCTGTGTTTGCGCTATTTACACATCCATCCTCGATGATAATGCTGCATTCATCTCCCGTGGATACACGTGTTGCAATCGCCTGTAAGCCCTCTGCCGTCAGCCATTCGCCAAACTCACGGAGGGTGTCAAGATCCATCTGTTCCAGCTTATCAAGCAGCACAAAGCCACAGTCTGGATTCAGGCAGCGAACGATCGCTGTTGCCGCTTTGAGCTGATCAGAGCCGCTCATGCTGTCCCACTGTCTGCTTTTATACAGCAGCTTGCCGTTCTCGACTGTCAGCTGCGGCAAAGGGAGGTTTGCATTTTGCAGCAGATCCTGTTTTTGCTGTCGCAGGTCGGTGATCTGTGCAGTAAGCCCGATATATTCATCTTCATATTGTTTTGCTTCGTCTTCGGCCTGCTCTTTGTTGAGATTGTCTCTGATTTTTGCATTCAGAGCATCAATGCTTGCAATATTGTTCTCCAGCTCTGCCGTAGACTCATCCTGCAAATCAGAGGCTTCTGATCTTGCAACTGCAAGATCGTCTTCAAGCTGCTTCATTTTCATCATGATCTCACACTGCTGACGCTTGGTGCGCTCGTACGCATCTTCCAATTCGTGCAGATTTTGCCGTTTCCGCTGATGATCTGCATTTTTAAGCAGGATTTCCTGCTGCTTTGTAATCAGTTCCGACGCAGAGACAGGCGTTTCCGGTACGCCCTCCCAGTGTACCAGCTCTGATGCATACTTCTTTTTCTGATCAGCGATTCTACCTACAGCTGTTCGTTGATTGTACAGACGTGATTCCTCCGTTTCCAGAGCTGACAGCTGATCCCCCACGCCGATTATCTGCAAAAGGATATCAGCCTTTTCACGGTCTGAGGCGTTCATAAACTTCGGCAAATCAAGGGCAAACGCTGAAATGAACGTATTCAGCAGCTGCTGCCCTGACCTGTTGCCGTCAGGGTCTATGACCTTGAGTGAGCTGTTTTTGCCCTTGCGCTCTATGATAAGACCGTTTGACAGCTCCACACGGAGCATAGGATCGGTATATGCGCCGTCTCTTGCAGCAGAAGTGGGCTTGTACTTATCGCCACCCAGTGCCCATGCAATGGCATCCAGGACAGAGGTTTTCCCCTGGTTATTCTTGCCGCCGATGATGGTCAGACCGGTGGCTGTAGGCTCCAGCTTTACCGCCTTGATGCGCTTGACATTCTCAAACTCCAGCGTATTGATTTTAATGCTCATGCTTCCTTTTCCTCCGTTTTTTCCTTTACATCTTCTGATTCTTCGGCAGCTGCCTGCCCTGCTCCGACAAGCATTTGCACAAGTGCTTCACAGTGCAGCTGGTAATCCAGTCCAATCACCAGTGGAACATTGCTGATTCCGCAGTTGATGCATTTTTCAGCCATACTTGACTTTTCACTCCTTTTGTGCTATACTGCACTTGTAAACATTTTTTACATCTCCCCGTTACCGATGGCCGTCGGTGCGGGGATTTTCCTTTGCAAAATGCAGCTGCACCTTTTGTGCAACCGTATCACGTACTTCCGACCGGATATGCGTACTGTTATAGCACATCCATACAAGCTGCAACAGGTATTCCACGCTGTATCCGGCGAGTAGTCCGTCAAACACTTCGTAGATCATCCGGCGTTCTGCCTGATGTTCCACTCCGTCAAGTCTTATCCTGTACATGTTCTTGTTCTTCCTCCTCTCCATCTCCGTCATAATAGTACCCACACCAGCGCAGAAACGACCAGATCATCAGCAGGATGATCCCCGCTGCGGCCAGGACGATAAAGCTGCTCATTGGGTTCACCTCCTTACATCCACCGCTTTCGACATCCTTTTGTTTTTTTACAGCGGGTAAATCGTAGCTCCGTAGCGCTCGGGATTCTCGTAAATCAGCTTCATATCATGCGGATTGTTTTCAAGAGCCCTTGCATACGCTTCGGCGAAGCGCTTTGCCAGTTCCTTCCGCTTTTCAGCCCACACCTCGGGCGGAAGATCTGTTGTACGGACCTTCGTTCCATCAGGCATCAGCACACAGCTGTATACGATCAGCGGCTTTTCCTTTCTTCTTGCCATAATAACACCTCCTAGTGTATGTATATTGGTTTCTGCGCTTGTCTCATGCAGTTCCCGGCCTGATACGGTCGGACGGTCTGCATCACCGTAGTCGATTTTGATTAAGTCGTTCATTCTGTTCTCCTTTCGTTTGTATTCTGCCCTTTTCAGGGGCGATGGTGGGACAGGCCGGACTCGAACCGGCGCAACCGTAGTGCTACTCGCTTGCTGTTAAACACGGCGCTCTTACCAACTGAGCTACTGTCCTATGTGCAGCCGCCGAACCGCAGCAGCTGCATAAACGAAAAAAACAAAAGAGGGTGTCGTGCCCTTGCGGCCTGGGCCGGGATGTGCTCCCGGCGGGCGGTTAGTCTTCGTCAGCTTCCAGCTTTCAATCCACGTCCTCACGGGCCTTCTTTGTTTCAATCCACGCCCTCACGGGGTTTCAATCCACGCCCTCACGGGGAGGGCGACACTAAGGAGCAGCTCTGGCCTGCTCCCTCTTTATGATGCCAAAAGGCTGTTATCTATCATATCCTTTGCTGCCCATGCAGCACATATGAGCAGCACCTTGCTTTTCTGCTCCGGGTCGATGCAACCGAGCAGCTCCAGCAGCCCGCTAAATTCTGCCGTGTCCAGTCCATATAACTGGCACACAGTAGCAACTGCGATTTCCTTTGGAATTTCCTTTGTTGTATACACAATTTGCACTCCTTTCAGAAACTCTTGCCTTTTTCGTTTGCTTGTGGTATAATATAATAAAGATCAGGCGGCGGCAAGTACCGCCCGGTCTTTGTGGCTATAGCTCTGTTGGTGGCGCTTATCTCTCCAGCAGAGCTTTTATTTTGGTCTGTGCTTCCTGCAGATCCTTGCATCCGTTCAGGATTTCAAGGACCATTTTCAGGAAGGTTTCCAGCTCAAAACTGTTCATTTCTTCCATGCCTTTCTCCTTTCCGACACCTGCCGTCTTATTCAGAAGCTCACGCATTTTGTTCGTTTCCGCAGTTATATTATACCGCATTTTGCGGCACATGTCAATAGTTTAGGGATAAAAATATGCACGAAATGCGGTATCTTTTTTTGTGCATAATACCGATTGACAGCTGTCGCATTATGCGATACAATGGTTATATAAGGAGGTTTTTTAGCATGAGTATTAAAACAGCACGTGAGAAAAGTGGATTGAGGCAACAGGAATGCGCTGACGCTGTAGGTGTTACTCTTAGAGCGTGGCAAGGTTATGAACAGGGGATTCGTGAGCCTAAGTTCGCCGTACTTTGCGCTATTGCTGATCTTTTCGGCGTAACCACGGACTACCTGCTCGGACGGGAAAAAACCACGATCGAACCTATGGACATGCTCCCTCTTGGCATGCAGGATAAGGCGATTGTACAGGCCTATATCAATCTACCTTCCGCAGAGCGTACGAAGTTGGTAGAGATTCTCAAAAAGCTAGCAGCCGGAGCAGAACTGAATGTGACGGTAGAAGAAAAGCCCACCTTCTCTACGGAAGCCGCTGCTAAAAAGAAACAGAAGGAAATCACACTGGAACGTGTGGCCCGTGGAGAGCAGGCCGAGAGTCCTCTGTCTGCATCCGAAGAAGCTGCAAAAATCCGAGGGGAAAAGCTGGAAGATCCCGATATGTAGAATGAAAAATCACCCCTGTGGTACAATACCGCAGAGGTGATTTTTTTGTTGAGTTATGCGATTTATAAAAATGCAAGAAATGCCAGCTGGCAATGCCTGATAGATTGCGGAATCAAGGAGCTGCCTATAAGGCCGGTCCGAATCGCCACGCACTACGGTATTACGTGCACGCAATCCGATAAAACATCTTTGCATGGTGCGGATGGTGAAATTGTTTGCATAGGCTCTGAGATCTTCATCAGAACCGATGCAGAGCAACCAATACAACGCCGGAGATATACGATCATGCATGAGGTGGGCCACTATGTGCTGGGGCATCTGGGGGATTCTGCGCTGACTCGGAGCGAATCAGAATGCCGTCCTGAGGAGGAGCAGGCCGCTGACAGATTTGCGGCTGATGTCCTTATGCCGGCCTGCGTCCTCTGGGGCCTGGATGTCCGCACGCCGGAGGAGATTGCACAGCTGTGTAATGTTTCCATCCAGGCGGCCTGTATCCGTGCGGAACGGATGGGGGTGCTGTATGAGCGTAATAAGTTTCTGCTGCATCCTTTGGAGCGACAGGTGTTTGAGCAATTTGGTAAATTTATACAAAATAACAAATCGCAATAGGATATTTTAACGATTTTCGATTACAATGCGGTTACTTTTATTGCATTCTTTCGATTATAGGTGTATAATTTAATAAAATATTTCCTAATTGGAGGATGCTGAAAAATGAAATGTATAAACTGTGGAGCAGAACTGGAAAACCAGAAGTGCCCATACTGCGGATGCGTAGCAGACAAGCCGGAACAGAATGCACCTGTCAACATCACATTTAATCTGACAAGAGAAACAAATCCCCCTGCTCAGAAAAAATCTTACAGAACAAGAAAAACCAGTTCAAAAAATAAGGGAGTCGCAATCTTTCTGACGTGTCTCTCTTTCATTGGATTAGGAGGCTTAAATCGTTTTTATGTAGGCAAAACGGTTAGCGGAATCATTTATCTTCTAACGTTTGGTCTTTGCTGGATTGGAACAATTGTTGATCTCATTATGCTAAAAAATGGCACATTTACCGATTCTGACGGTAAGCCGCTTTTAAAATGATAGGAGGTAAAATACTATGGGACTTTTTGGGCCAAGTAAGAAAGAATTGACGGCCGAAATGGAACGGTTACGTGCTGAGCTCCCAAAAGAACAGCAGGATTTTGAGCGTTTAAAACAACAATCAGCGGCACTAGAAGCGGAAATAATTGCCCGTCAGCAGAACATAGAACGCCAAAATAATGCTATACTTCAGCTACACGACCAGATTGCGAAACTTCAGGGGACGGTATATGCACTGAAAAATCAGATTATCGGGTTGAACGAGGAGGTAGAATTGCAGGAATATGGTGTCTACCACCCTGTATACGAATTCGCAAACTCCGATTTATATAAAGATGCATTAATGCGAGTGCGGCAAAAGCAAAAGGAAATGATAAAAGCAAAAACAGCCTGTCTAGGCTCAATAAACTGGCAGGTTAATGGAAATTCTACACAAGGACGAAAAATGGTTGCAGATATGCAAAAACTACTCCTCCGAGCTTTCAACACCGAGTGCGATAATATCATCGCCAATGTGAGAATCTCTAACCGTGAAAAATCGGTAGAGAGAATTCATGCAATATGTGATTCGATTTCCAAGCTTGGAGCGATTATGAGTATTTCCATTGCGCATCCTTATGTAGAACTAAAGATACAGGAGTTATATCTAGCTCTTGATTTTGCCCAGAAAAAAGCAGAGGAAAAGGAGCGTATCCGGGAGTTAAAGGCTCAGCAGCGGGAAGAAGCAAAGGCACAGAAAGAAATTGAGGAAGCACGAAAGAAGCTTCAGAAGGAACAGGCACATTATCAGAACGCTATGAAGGCCCTGCTCGTCCAGCTTGAAAATGATCCGGAGAATCAGGATTTAATTGCTAAGAAGGCTGAACTTGAAGCCAATATTGCAGATACTAAGAGAGCGATTGAGGATGTAGATTATCGTGATGCCAACAAACGTGCGGGATATGTATATATCATCAGCAACATTGGCGCATTCGGAGAAAATGTTTATAAAATCGGTATGACTAGACGACTTGAACCGATGGAGCGTATCGATGAGCTGGGAGATGCTTCTGTACCGTTTCCATTTGACGTACATGCTCTAATTTTTACAGAGGACGCTCCCGCATTGGAAACAGCATTACATAATGCCTTTGAGTCAATGAAATTGAATAAGATAAATCACAGGAGAGAATTTTTCCGTGTCTCTTTGGATGAGATCAAGCGTGTAGTGAGAGATAATTTTGACAAAACAGTAGAATGGATTGATATTCCCCCGGCGGAGCAGTTTCGTCAATCGACAAGAATCTGAATATTGGGTACCGTTGCAGATCTTATGTTGTTTTTTTGGAAAGGATGTTGCAAGTGGAGCGGAAATCTATATCCCAAAACGGATCGTCCGGAAAAGGATGCCTAACTATCATTCTCTTAATATTGGGTATTGTATTTTTATGGATAACTAAGTGGATGGGATTGGCAATCTTGATAGTTGCTGCTGTGTGGTATTTTACATACTCATTATTTCCCGCAAATAAAAAAGGCGTGAATTCATCTGATGCTTCTATCGCATATGACGAAATTTGCCAATATTGTGGTGAGACGCAAAAGATAAATAAGGTTAAAATCATAAAAATCGGATTCTTTTCGTTGTTTATTATATTATTCATATTGATGATCATCCTTTCTATTCAGCGGGCCGCTATTTGCTTTTTATTTGCAGCTTTTTTGGCCGACCCATTCGGGATCGTTGGGAAGTTAGATAAATACATTGAGGAAAAGCACCGGAAAAGAGCTTCTATAGCGAGTATTTGTATTTTCACCTTATCTGGCATTCTGACAATATCATCGCATTACTACTATGCAATGAACCCGCCCACGTGTAAATTTAGTTCTTTTAACGATACGCTGGTAGAAGTCTCATGCCTTCGTGAAACTGACGATTTTATTTGGAATTCGATCGAATCGGAAATTGATATCACCAATCTTGAATTTGTTAGTGAAAATCCGGAAATTGCACTATTCGAATTTGACCGAGTTGTTTTCGATGATCATATTTATTATACCATCGAACCGATATCAAACGGGGAAACATTTGTATATGTGCGATGCAAAGAATGTGGAGCTGAATCAAATAAAATACATGTTGTTGTAAATGGGCCTAAGGCAACAGAGACAACAATGATTCAAACCACTGCTGCAGCAATAACCTCCACAACAACAACAACTA
>JAFUQX010000029.1 GCA_017472145.1 Ruminococcus sp.
ACATAGGAGCGGATCTGCGCACCCCATGCGATTTCCTTCTGCACACCCTTGATGTCCGCGATTTTATCCAGATGCTCTCTCTCCTTGATCTCTACCAGCTTGGCCCGGAGCAGCTTCATGGCATAGTCCTTGTTCTGGAACTGGCTGCGCTGTGTCTGGCAGGAGACAACGATACCGGTGGGCAGGTGGGTCAGACGTACAGCAGAGCTGGTCTTGTTGATGTGCTGACCGCCTGCGCCGCTTGCGCGGAATACGTCCATCTTTACATCCTCCGGACGGATGTCTACTTCCATATTGTCATCGATTTCCGGCATGACCTCCAGCGCAGAGAAGGAGGTGTGACGGCGGCCGGAGGAGTCGAAGGGAGACACACGTACCAGACGATGTACGCCGGATTCCGACTTCAGGAAGCCGTAGGCATTCTCGCCCTCAATGAGGATGGATGCACTCTTGAGGCCGGCTTCGTCCCCGTCCAGATAGTCCAGGGTGGTCACCTTGAAGTTGTGACGCTCTGCCCAGCGATTGTACATACGATAGAGCATCTCGGCCCAGTCCTGTGCCTCTGTACCGCCTGCGCCGGCGTGGAAGGTCAGAATGGCATTGGAGCGGTCGTATTCGCCTGTCAGCAGGGAGGAAAGTCTCATCTCCTCCAGACGCTTCATGAAATCTTCTGTTTCGGCATTGATTTCCGGATTGCTCTCCGTTTCGCCTTCTTCAATAGACAGCTCGATGAAGGTGATTAGATCCTCCAGGCTGTCATTCATCTTGTTGTACTGAGCGATCTTATTTTCCAGAGCCTTGGACTCCTGGAGCACCTTCTGGGAGTTGTCCAGATCGTCCCAGAAGCCTTCGGCTGCGATCTGCTCCTGAAGGTCGGCGTGGCGTGCCTTGGCAGCGTCGATGCCCAGTACGTCATATAATTCCTTCATATCTGCACGATGGTCACACATCGTGACACGCAGTTCATCTAATAATACCATAGAGAATTTCCTTTCTGCGGAATGCTTTCCTATTATGCACAAAATACCATAATACAATTATACTACAAATTCCGCTCCAGTGCAAATGGTTTTTTGAAATTTGTGGAAGTTGCTGACAGGAGAGAATTGCGCTGCCGGGATTTTGTGGGAAATGCGGCTGTCGGGCTGCTTGTTCTGTGAGAATATGCTGGTGTACAGGAAGAAGATGCGAGCCTGTATTGTGAATGTCCACAAAAATAGAATGTATATGTTTGTGCAAAACGGCGAAAAAATTTTTTTCAGAAAAAACTGTAACGTTTGGGGTGCTTTCTTGATTATATATAATAGAAGAGTTTGAGAAAGGCTTTTCGCAGCTCCCTGGTATCACATCAGGAAAAAGTTGTGCTTCACTGGTGTATGTAAAGGGAAGGATGTATGCTGAATTTTCAGTAAGAATTGAAAGGAGTTCATGTTGTAATGAAAAAAACGAAGAAGTTTATGGCTGGTCTCCTTGCGCTGACGATTGCAGCGTCCAATGTGGGCATGGTTTCAGCAGATGCATATGGCATTGTTGGTGCACCGAATTCGGCGTTTGAATACAATCTGTATGCCAATGTTTTGTCTGATACCCGGATTCAGGTTGTGTTCGAGGTTGTCAATAATCCGGGCCTCACTGAGATGGGAGTCACTCTTCAGTATGGTGAAAACTGTACTTATACAAATATGGAGCGAACAAGTTTCACATACATACCCAGTCCTATCTCCATTAATACGGAAAATCGAACGGTTTTCACCGGGGTTGGTTCAACAAACACACAGCAGGATAATACGGATCTGTTTCAGTTCCGTTACTACTTTGATGTAGAAAGTGTGGGCGAAACTACATACGAATTTAAAATCGCAATCTCGCAGTATGCTTCTTTAACGGAGGAAATTAATTTTTCCCGAATTCAAAACTGCGATGATTTGTATGAAACAGTGGAGGGCTATCCGTATATTTTAGGTGATATGAATGATAGCAAAGGGATCGAGATAGCCGATGCTACCTTGGTTATGGATGCGGTAAGTGCAAGCCAGGGAACGAATTTGAGTGTTGATACCATGAATTGGTACTTGGAAAATGAAATAGAGACGCCCATCAAATGGAGGGAAAAGTTTGCCGATCTGATTTGTGCCGAAGTTGCTGATGCAAATGGTGATACATTCATCACCAAGGAGGATGCAAATGATATTCTTCAGGCCTACTCGAATTATGGTGCCTCCCTTCCGATGGATGAGATTGCCCCATATGTTGGAGAAAAGTACATTAAGACAGTTACTGTTGAGTAAGCGCAGCAAAATGCGTAAACATAAACACCTTATAACACTAAAGGAGGAATTTTTATGAAAAAAACAATGGCTTTTCTGACTGCACTGGTGATGACTGCACTTTCGATGCCACTGTCATCCGTTTCCGCCGTTTCGGCCTATGCGCAGGGTGATGTGGATATGGACGGACTGATTACCGGACGGGATGCCGCCATGGTATCCATGTATGCAGACGGAATGCTTACACTGACTGAGGAGCAGCAGGCGCTTGCAGATGTCAACGCAGACGGAACAGCGGATGATTCAGATGCCGCCTTGATTTATGAGAATCAGGAATATCCACTTGGTGATACAGATCTGGATGGATACATCGAAATTGCGGGCGGAACGATGGCAGTTGCGATTTACGAAGGTCGTGAAACTGCTGGCGAATACAGCCATCTGGCGGATGTGAACTGCGACGGTGTGATCGACCTGAAGGATGTGTCTGTAATTCTGAATCTGTACTCCCTGAACGGCAATGGTCTTCCCCATTTTACAGATGGTAAGTATTATTACACAGGCACACTGGAGGGTATCTATCTGAACGGCAAGTTCCCGTTCGGCAACGGCGACAGTTATATGACGGAATACCCGCTGGCCATCCGTGACCTGGACGGGGATCTGTATATTACCGGCCGGGATACACAGCTGCTTGAAAAATATGTGAATGGTGAAGGTGATCTGACAGAGACACAGCGTAAGGATGCAGATGTGAATCAGGACGGCACGATCGATGCAGAGGATGTGGATACCCTTCACAGATACGAATATTTTGAGCTTGCGGATGCAAATATGGACGGTACGGTTTCCGTATCGGATGCAACCTATGCACTTGAGTCCTATGCTCAGAGGGGAGCTGGTCTGGTCAGAGCGGCTGTACAGGATGCAGACACTCTGAGAGCCGATGTCAACTGTGACGGCGTTGTAGATCTTTCGGATGCAACGCAGATTCTGACAGCCTATGCCAGAAGAGGCGCTGGTCTGGAATAAGAAAATGATAACAACAAGAGCCTGTGGCCTGCGCCGCAGGCTCTTTCTGCGTGCGAAGAAAGGTTTTTGATGAAACAGTTGAAATCAGGCAGAATTTGTGGTATAATATCATAATAAGCGAATCGAAAGGAAAATGCATTATGGCTGATTATAAAAACTGTACCTGCATTGCGTGCAGAAATGAATTTGAACCGGATGATGACATTGTAGTCTGCCCAGACTGCGGCACACCCTATCACCGGGATTGCTGGAATGCCCACGGGCACTGTATCAACACGGAGCTTCACGAGACAGGGAAGGCCTGGGTGCGCCCCATACCCGGACCGGAGGAAAGCAAGGCTTCGTCCGGCTCTTCGCTTGTGCCCTGCCCGAATTGCGGAAGCAAAAATGACCAAAGCAACCTTTTCTGTACACGCTGCGGAAGCTCCATGCGCCGGGGCGAGGAGGGACATGCTCCCTTCGGCGGCTTTTCCGGTATGTTCCAGAGCGGTGAGGACGGCGGAGACGGTGCAGATTGGAGAGAGCATATTCCCGGTATGGGAACGGCTCGTCCGGATTGTCCGCCCGATGAGGAGCTGGAAGAGGGCGTGCGCATGCAGGATGCGGTGGATTTTGTGGGCAAGAATCCCCTCTATCATATTCCCCGTTTCCGCTTTTTCCGTGATCAGAAGAAAAAACTCGCCCCGAATTTTGTCTGCCTGCTGTTTCCGGAGTTTTACTATGCCTACCGGAAGATGTGGCCTATGGCGATACTCACACTTCTTGTTACATTCCTGCTGAGCATTCCGGGGGTTCTGCTGTCCCTGTCCTATCAGTCGGACTTGCTCCTTGCTATGATGCAGCCGGAAAACGGTGTGGCCATCACCTTCTATGGCATGGATGCGGCGGCGATCACAGCCTTTGCGGAATTCGTGGAGACGCATTATAATGCGATCAGCTGGGCCGATTCCATTTGCAGCTATGTCACCCTGGTGATGCATATTCTGACCTTTCTGTTCAGCAATTACCTGTACTACCGCTACAGCCTGAAACGGATCAAGGCGGTACGGGCCAGCCAGAAAAGCCTTATGGACGTTCAGTCCCGGATCCGTATGGCCGGCGGGGCTCACTTCGGCTATGTGATACTGGCCTTTGCAGCGGAGATGGTGCTGACGATGCTGCTGATCCTGCTGTTGTAAATTCTGTTTTGCGATATATGAGAAGATCCCGGCCTGAAAAAGCCGGGATTTTTGTATAAATTGCAGCGCAAAAAGATGGGAAAAAGGGCTTGACAAATCGGGACAGGCATGGTAAAATAGATATGTTATCCTTGTTTGTACATCTGTGCAGACGAAATCCAAAAGGAGGTGTATTGAAATGGCAAAGAAGACTGAAAAGTACGAGCTGATGGCTGTATACAGCCTGGCAAACGGTGAGGATGCTGTAAAGGAACTGGTTGAGAAGTTCAAGAACAAGATCGAGTCCGCAGCTACACTGGAGAACATTGATGAGTGGGGCAAGCGCAAGCTGGCATACCCGATCAATGACGAGCCGGATGGCTACTATGCACTGTACACATTCACATCTGCACCGGATTTCCCGGCTGAGCTGGAGCGTGTACTGAACATCACAGACGGCGTACTGCGGTTCCTGGTAACCGTTGCCGCATAAGTTAAACAGAAATTTACAGAAAGGAACTGGATTGCTGAATGAACAAGGTTATTTTGATGGGACGTTTGTGTGCGGATCCTGAATTCCGTCAGACACAGAGCGGTGTTGCATCCTGTAGAATCCGTGTTGCTGTAAACCGCCCGTTTGCAAATAAGCAGACCGGTGAGCGTGAAGCAGATTTTATCAATGTCACCTGCTGGAGACAGACGGCTGAATTTGTAAACCGTTATTTCCGCAAGGGCAACATGATTGCAGTGGAAGGCAGTCTGCGCAACAATGACTGGACAGACCAGAATGGTGTAAAGCACTATACAATGGATGTTCAGGCTGATAATGTACATTTCTGTGAGAGCAGAAATTCAAATCAGAATAACAACGGCGGATATGCACCGAGTACTGGCGGCTATCAGGCCAATTATCAGCAGCCGTCCTATGCACAGCCGGCCGCTCCGGCTCCGGCTCCTGCACCTCAGCAGGCCGCCGCACCGCAGCAGTCTGTACAGCTGGGTGACCTGGGCGATTTCGAGGAGATCCTCAGCGACGGCGAAGTTCCGTTCTAAACTCAATAATGCAAATGGGCAGATAGGAGGATATTGAATCATGGAAAGAGCACCGAGAAACAATAAGCGTTCTCGCAAGAAGGTTTGCATGTTCTGTGCAGACCGTGCAGAGAGAATCGATTACAAGGATATTGCAAAGCTGAAGAAGTGCATGACTGAACGTGCAAAGATTCTGCCGAGAAGAGTAACCAGCACCTGCGCTTATCACCAGCGTGAGCTGACTTCTGCAATCAAGAGAGCTCGTCACGTAGCACTGCTGCCGTACGTTGCTGACTAATTGCTGCAAGAGAATAACAAAAAAGGGATGTCCGGATGGGCATCCCTTTTCTGCGTTTATGGTTTTATTTATTATCGATCTCTTCCACGGTGCAGCCGCTGAACAGGGAAAAGCCTGTAATGAAGGCTTCGACATCCTCAGCAGATTCACAGGTCATATTCTGATCCAGCAGAAAGCAGCCTGTGGCCTGTACCACATCGGGATCGGATTCGGTAAGGATCACTGCAATGGGATAGCCCTTTTCGTAGGTGTAGATGTAGATGGTATCCTCCTTCAGATCGTCGCAGCTGAAGCTGCTGCTGGCGGAATAGACAGAACATGCTGCAATCATGGCAGTGCCGGCATTCTGATTCATCCGGACGGTCGCCGTGGCCAGCGTCTTCTTGCTGACATTTTTCTGAAGTCCCTCGGAGAAGCTGTCCGGATCGATTCCCATAGCCTCATAGGTCGGGGTCAGCAGATTTTCCGGAAGATTCACCTTAAAGGTACGTACCGGGCTGCTGTAGTCACCAGCGCCGATGCGGCCTGCGGCTTCTGTGATGGCATCGGTGGTGCTCATCATAGCGGTATAGTCCTCGCTTTGCACCATTTCCTCCATGATCTGTGTGATCTCGTAACCGCATTCCCATACTGTATTGCCTTCCTTCTGACATCCGCAGAGCGTCAGCGTGGAAGCAGCCAGCATAAATGCGAAAATTTTCTTCTTCATACAAAGCCTCCATAAGTATTGATACTATTATTATATATTATAGCATAACCGGCTGGAGAAATCAACCACTTGATGCGATATTCCGCATTCACTCCAGCACCAGCCGCAGAAACAGCTCCAGCTCATCTGATTCATAGTGAAACGGGCTGAGGTAATTGGCAGCCCTCCAGAGCTGTTTTTCCTTGGATTCATTTCTGAAGCAGTCATCCTTCCGGGCGAGGGCCAGAGCACGATTCCACCAATGGGAATCCACCTCTCCGGTGCGCCATTCGGCCCAACCCTCATAGGGCCGCTCCTTTTCCAGGAAATCCACGAGCTTCAGGGCAAAATCGGCGACGAAGGGGCTTCCGGCGATACAGTTGTTTTCCGGAGCTTCTGCAAATTTTGCCTCCAGGATGGTTCTGTGAATGGCCAGGGACTCATAATAGTTGTCGATGAGAACAGGCGGATTGGATGATTTCATAAATACCTCCCGGAAATAAAATAATAGATGATGATTTATTATAGCATATCTGAATGTGCATTGCAAGATGGATTGAATTGGTCAAAGTGCTATAAAAAATATATCTGATTTTGTACAGACTGACACTTGAAAGATTTTCATATTTATTGTATAATTTATATAAGGAAGGAAATTGAACGGGGGTGTAAAATCTGTGTGAATAAAATGCAGATTCAATCTCCGTGCGGTGCTTTTTGAAGGAGGAATTTTTATGAAAAAGAAGATTGCATTTCTGATGAGTCTGGTTCTGGCGGCATCGGCTCTGCCCGTTTCCGCAGTCCATGCAGCGGACTATGAGACAGGCGATGTGGACATGGACGGCCGGATCACCGGGCATGATGCAGCGGTGATATCCCGTTATCTTGAGGGGACGGATGCGCCGCTGACAGAGGAGCAGCTGATTCTGGCTGATGTGAACAGCGATGGAGCTGTGAATGGAGAGGATGCGGCCGCCATTTTCGCAAACCAGGAATATGCGCTGGGAGATGCCGATATGGACGGTCAGGTTTCGATCCATGATCTGAACGCTGCAGTGAATTGGATCGGCTCAGAGGACGGCCCTCTGACAGCCGATGCAGACGGAGACGGCGATATTGACGTAGGGGACTACTGGCTGATTATGGGGGCTTATGGCTATACACCTACAGGAAAAAATGCGCTGGCTGAAGCCGGGACGTATTACTATTCCTATGATATCATTGAAACATGGGGCGATCCGCTCAATTCCCTGGGTGATGTGGACAATGACGGCCGTCTGACTGGTCATGACTCCGCCATGATCACCCGCTATGTTCGTGATGAGGCCTATACCCTGACAGAAGGGCAGCTGAATCGGGCGGATGTAAACAGAGACGGAATCGTGGATGCGTGTGATGCGGAGGTCATCATGGAAAACCAGCAGTATATGCTGGGGGATGTGAATATGAGTGGTCAGATTGAAATTGCAGATGCCAGACTGGCTATGGGTGCTTATGCCTGCTATGCAGTAAAGAGCACAGACACTGTACTGGAGGGTGTGCAGAAGAATCTGGCAGATGTAGACCTGGATGCATACTATGAGATCAATGACGGCGCTGTAATTCTGATGCATTATGCATGTTGGGGCGCTGGGGCGTCTATGTCCGCTTTTCTTAATAATGCGGAATATTGTTACATGGCAGAGCTTCTGAGCTTTACTCAGGGCTGATCATCCGTCTTTTAAGTGAATATCTGAACGAATCCCGGCAGAAGCTCTGCCGGGATTTTTGTCTGGCATTGAAATTGCGGTGTAAACTTGACAGAATGGAGTGGAAATGGTACAATAAAGGGAGACTATTTTGACAGGAGGACTTTATGTGAACGTAACCCTGATAACCCATACGCCGCTGCCCGAAAAGACTGTTGCAGCAGCTGCAAAGCTGTGCTATTCCGATAGTGGTGTGGATACCCTGATGGAGAATATGTCCGAGGAGCGGGCGGAGCAGTTTGTGGATATGCTGGCCGGGTTCGGACATGAAAGCCCTGTGGAGCATGTAACCTTTACCTTTGGTATCGAGGGCGTTTCACGCTCTTTTCTGGCTCAGATCACCCGTCACCGTATTGCCTCCTTTTCTGTGCAGAGTCAGCGCTATGTGAAGATGGATCATTTTGAGTTCATCACACCGCCGGCCATTGCAGCGGACGAGGAAGCAGCGGCCATTTATCAGAGATCGATGGACGAGGCCATCAAGGCCTATCACGATCTTGCCGACCGGCTTCAGGCAAAGTATATCCCGGAGCTGATGGCGCAGGGACTGACCGAAAAGGCCGCCCGTTCCAAGGCCGAAAAAATGGCCATCGAGGATGCACGCTTCGTTCTGCCCAATGCCTGTGAGACGAAAATGGTAATGACTATGAATGTGCGCAGTCTGCGGAATTTCTTCCGTCTGCGCTGTTGTAACCGTGCTCAGTGGGAGATCCGTGCGGTGGCGACAGAAATGCTTCGGCTCTGCTGCCAGGCTGCACCGGCGCTGTTCCGGACAGCCGGCCCTTCCTGCTGCTGCGGCCCGTGTACTGAGGGTAAGATGACCTGCGGCAAGGCCAAGGAGGTCCGTGAGAAATTTGAGGTGATGCGCCGTGTCTGAGGGAAAACTGATCGTACTGGACGGAATCGACGGCTGCGGAAAAACCACTCAGTTCGAGCTGCTGACAGAAAAGCTCCGGGAAATGGGGATTTCTGTACAGCCCGTCAGCTTTCCGGAGTATGACAAGCCCTCTGCGGCTCTGGTGAAGATGTATCTGGGCGGGGATTTTTCGTCTGTACCCGGCGGCGTGAATGCCTATGCGGCCTCCAGCTTCTACGCAGTGGATCGGATTGCCAGTTATAAACTCTACTGGGAGGAGGCATACCAGAGAGGAGAGGTCATTCTTGCAAGCCGCTATACCACCTCCAATGCCATCCACCAGATGGGCAAGCTCCCCAGAGCGCAGTGGGATGCGTATCTTGCGTGGCTTGAGGAATTTGAATATGAAAAGCTGGGACTGCCCCGTCCGGACTGTGTGATTCTGCTCAGTCTGCCCCTGGAAATTTCCCAGAGACTGCTCATGCAGCGGTATGATGGCAACGCCGGCAAAAAGGACATCCACGAAGCGGATCTGGACTACCTTCAGCAGTGCTGTGTCAGTGCAGAATATGCCGCAGAGAAGATGGGCTGGAGGGTCGTAGACTGCTCAGACGGAGAGAATATCCGTTCTATTGAATCGATCCAGGAGGAGCTGCTGGCGATTCTGGGAGAGGTGATCAAATAATGCTGCAATTCCGTGTTCTGCGGCTGTCTGACCGGGACTGGGTGCAGAAGGCTCTGAAGGCTTCGGACTTCCGGGGCTGTGAATATTCCTTTGCAAACAATCTGGCGTGGCGGCGTGCAGGAGACTCACAGGCCGCACGTTATGAGGATTTTTATATCAGCGTGTCCTTTGATACAGAGGACGATGTACCATCCTTTTCCTTTCCGGCCGGGAAGGGCGACTATCGTGCGGTGCTCCGGGAAATGGCAGAGACGGCCATTCACTGGGGAAAGCCACTGCGTATTTATGGTGTGACAGAGCCGGGCCTTCTGCTTCTTTCGGAGATCGCACCCGGTGGATTTACAGCCGTCCCGTATCCGGATGGCTTTGATTATATATATGAGACCAGAAATCTGATTGAGCTGGCCGGAAAGAAATATCACAAAAAGCGCAACCATCTCATGCGCTTCCGGCGTGAATATGAAAACTACTGCTTCTCCGAAATGACGGCTGATGACTTTGATGAGTGCATCGCTATGGCCGCCCGTTTCTATAATGAGAAGCATGGATATACAGACAGCTCCAGTGTGATCGAGCAGTATGCCATTCACACCTATTTCAGCCACTTTGAGGAGCTGGAGCTCTGCGGCGGCGTTTTGCGTGTAGACGGGAAGCTGGCAGGATTTTCCATCGGCGAGCCGCTGTGCAGCGATACGTTTGTAACGCATATTGAGAAGGCCGACATTGCCTATCATGGAGTCTATACCGCTCTGACCCAGGCTTTTACGGAGCATTTTGCAGGGGACTTCCGGTATATCAACCGGGAGGAGGATCTGGGGCTTGAGGGCCTGAGGAAGGCCAAGCAGTCCTATTATCCGGTTATGATGCTGGAAAAATACAGATGTGAATTTGCACATCCGGAGATTTTATTATAAAAAGGAGATTTACATTATGGTATATGTATTTATTGCAGAGGGCTTTGAGGAAATCGAAGCCATCACGCCCATCGATCTGCTTCGCCGGGCCGGAAAGCAGGTAACCACCGTTGGTGTAACCGGCCGCCTGGTGACAGGTGCACATGGGATTCCGATCACCACAGACATTACCTGCCAGGATCAGAGCTCCTTTGCGGATGCAGAGATGGTGGTTCTTCCGGGCGGTATGCCGGGTACACGGAACCTGGAGGGCTGTGAGGCGGTGCAGACAGCCATCGACTATTGTGCAGCCAGAGGAATCCATCTGGCGGCAATTTGCGCAGCCCCTATGATCCTGGGACACAAGAATTATCTGGCCGGTAAAAAGGCGGTCTGCTATAGAGGCTTTGAAATGGAGCTGGTCGATGCAGATATTCAGAATCAGGGTGTTGTTACGGACGGCAATATTACAACGGCCCGGGGTGCAGGTACGGCCCTGGAGTTTGGTCTGGAGCTGATCCGTGTGCTTTGTGGCGAGGAGAAGCAGGCGGAGATCCGTGCTGCGATTCAGTGCGATGATCTGTAATCCTACAGCTGAGAAAAAAGAAATCCGCCGGAAAATGCAGCAGCTGCGCGGGGAGATCCCTCAGGAGGAAAAGGCGGCGCTGGACAAGGCCATGCAGGAGAGACTGTTTGCATCGGAGCTGTACAGACAGGCGGAGGTCCTGCTGATATTCCTTTCGGTAGGCGATGAGCCGGATACATATGGGATTCTGAAAAGAGCACAGAAGGATGGGAAAATAACCGCTGTTCCGAAGTGTCTGGCAGAGCATCAGATGCTGTTTTATGTCATCCGAAGCACAGAGGACTGCACAGCCGGAAAATATAATATTCCTGAGCCGAAGGCGCACTGTCCGGAGGCCGATCTGACCCAGGGACGGATTCTTTGCCTTGTGCCGGGACTGGCCTTTGACAAAAAGGGCGCACGCCTGGGATATGGGGGCGGTTACTATGACCGTTTTCTGGAAAAGCATCCGCATATATGCGCAGTAGGCTATTGTGCAGAGCGGTTTGTCATAGAGGATGTACCGGAGGAAGAGACGGATCAGAGGCTTTGGGGTCTGGTCACGGAAAATTTGGTGGAGGTACGAAATGGACAATAAAAATCAAAATCTGGAGGAGGATCTGCTGGAGCAGATCCTGAAGGAAACGGCACAGGAAACGCCGCCGAAGCGTGAGCCCCGGGAAGAACGTCCGGTGATCTCTCATGCGGCCGAGCCTCAGCCCCAGAGTCCGCCGGAAGCTTTCCAGCAGCCGGAGCGTGCTGAGGAGCGGACGACGGTGCATAAGGTGGTGCATGCTCCAAGGACAGCTCCGGCTCAGGAGCAGCCGTCCTTCCACACAGGCCGGGTGCGCACACCGGAGGAGGAGGCCCTCTATGAGGATCTGGACGGTATCAGCCAGACTCAGGCGCAGATGAAAAAGCTGAAGGCCAATAATGCTCCCCGCAGTAAGAAGAAGAAGGTCAGCAAGGGAATGCGTGCGCTGCGCTCTGTTATTCTGACGCTGCTGATTCTGGGTGTTTCTGTGCTGCTGGCGGTTCTGATCATTACATATGGACGGGACGTTCTGGGTATCAACAATAACAATACCACAAAGATCGTTACCATTCCCCAGGGTGCGGATACGGAGGAGATCGCAGAGCTTCTGGAAAGCGAAGGCATCATCACCTATCCTAAGGTATTCACCATGTTCGCCGGACTCAGCGGAAAGGATGTCAGCTTCACGGCCGGCGATCACGAGCTTCGTCCGGATATGGCCTATGATACCATTTTTGAGAATCTGGCATCCCCGTCTCTGGGCAGTGAGGATGTTGTAAATATCGCCTTCCCGGAGGGGATTACGCTGGTGGACGCCGCAGACCGTCTGGAGGAGCAGGGTGTCTGCGATGCAGACGAGTTTCTTGAGTATTTTAATGAGGCCCGGTTTGATCTGGCCTATGAAAGCCATCTGCCCAGCTTTACCACAGGCAAATTCTACAAGATGGAGGGTTATTTATATCCGGATACCTATCAGTTCTATGTGGATATGGATGTAGATCTGGTGTGTCAGAAGATCCTGCGCAATTTCAACAGCAAAATTACCGATCGTGACTATGCTCGTATGGAGGAGCTGGGCATTTCCCTGGATGAGACCCTGACGCTTGCGTCCATCATTCAGATGGAGGCCGGCTCTCTGGACCAGATGTCCCGAATCTCATCGGTTTTCTGGAATCGTCTGAACCATTCCGAGACCTTCCCCAAGCTTCAGTCTGACCCCACCATCAACTATGTGGAGGATGTCATCAAGCCCCATATTTCTTCCTACGATGAAGCCATTTTTGAGGGCTATAATACCTATGAGTGTAATGGACTGCCGGCCGGTGCGATCTGCAATCCGGGCTATGATGCCATTCAGGCGGCACTTTATCCGGCTTCTACCGATTACTACTATTTCTATGCGAATCTGAATACGGGTGAAACTTATTTCTCCAGAACGCTGGCCGAGCACGAGGCCTGGATCGAAAAGGTAGAGGGCCATGGCTATGTGGCCACAGAGCCTTCTGCTACATTGCCCTCCTCTGAGGGAACAGGGGTTCAGGTAGGTGTAGGCACAAGTGAAGGCAGTGCATCAGGCCAGACCGCAGTCACAACAACGGAACAGGTGGTGAACGGCAACATATGGTAAGACCTGATAGAAAATATCCGGAGGTGCTTGTACCAGCCGGAGACAGGGAGCGCCTGAAGGCTGCTCTGGACTATGGTGCAGATGCCATTTATCTGGGTGGAAACCAGTTCACCATGAGAGCCGCTCCGGCCAATTTCAGCGGAGAGCAGCTGACCGAGGCGGTAGAAATGGCTCATGCAAAGGGTGTGCGGGTCTATCTGACCTGCAACACCCTCCCGAGAAACCCGGAGCTGCAAGCCTTTCCCCAGTTTTTGGCGGATGCACAGGCGGCCGGGGTGGATGCCGTAATTGTGGCAGACCTTGGGCTTTTGTCCATGATCCGTAAGTACGCTCCGGATATGGAAATTCACATGTCCACTCAGACGGGCATTGTCAATTATGCCACGGCCAATATGCTCTATGAGCTGGGTGTACGCCGGGTGGTGCTGGCCCGTGAGCTGTCTCTTGCGGATATAGCGGAGATCCGCCGGAACATTCCGGAGGATATGGAGATCGAGGCCTTTGTGCATGGTGCGATGTGCGTTTCCTTTTCGGGAAGATGTCTGCTTTCGGCCTATCTGACGGGACGGGATGCCAACCGTGGAGCCTGTGCCCAGCCCTGCCGCTGGAAGTATCATCTCATGGAGGAGACACGTCCGGGTCAGTTTTTCCCGGTGGAGGAGGATGATTCCGGCACCTATATCATGAATGCCAAGGATCTGTGTATGATCGACTATATTCCGGAGCTGGTGCAGGCGGGTGTGTCCAGCCTGAAGATCGAGGGGCGTGCGAAGTCGGCCTACTATGTATCGGTTGTAGCCAATGCCTATCGTGCAGCGGTGGATGCATTCTTAGCAGGAGAGCCGCTGCCCCAGTGGGTGCATGACGAGGTATTCCATGTGAGTCATCGGGACTACTGCACGGGATTTTTCTTCGGCCATCCGAAGGACTGTCAGCGGTATGAGGACAACAGCTATGTCCGTCGTTCGGATGTGATCGGCATTGTAGATCAGTGCCGGGATGGGATGGTCTATGCGACACAGCGGAATCGTTTCTTTGCGGAGGATGTGATTGAGATTCTCGCACCGGGGAAGCAGCCGGTGGAGATCATGCTGAATGGTCGGCTGTACAATGGGGACGGGGAGCAGATCGAAACGGCGAATCATGCCATGATGAAGATGCAGTTTCCCTGTGACGCAGAATTCCCGGCTGGCTCGGTGATCCGCAAGAGAGTATGTGAATAAAAACGAAAAGTCTGCCGGAAATTCGGCAGACTTTAGTTTGTCAAAAAACTCTGAAAGCCTCCCCTTACTAAGGGGAGGTGGCACGCCGAAGGCGTGCCGGAGGGGATTGCGCAGTGCGATAAAAACTCCGAGTTTACGCGCTTTTCTCAATCCCCTCAGTCGTCACTTCGTGCCGACAGCTCCCCTTACTAAGGGGAGCCTTATGCGGAAAATCCGACTTTTTTGCATTATAACAGGGTTTGCAATTGAAGGGCGGAGCTTACTATTTTATATGCTCTTCTGACAGCGGCGGAATTGATGATCGCCAGGCCGCTGCCCAGCTCAATATAGATCCGGGGAACGGTCATATAAATGGTGTCCGAACCGTTCTGAATTTTCAGCATGGATCCAAGCCCATTCAGATAGAACCGCTCTGCTGTGCGCAGCTGATTCAGAGCGATCGTTTTCCCATCGGATTCAATGCAGGGAGCTGCTGGATTTTCATTGAAGGTACCACGGTTCATTTTTACCGACAGATCCACAGTTTCCCCGATGTAGTATAGAATTTTCATTTTACTTCTCCTTTTTGGCTTCAGCCTGTGCGTCTTTCAGCAGCTTCAGCTTCGGGCGCACTACAATATATGCTGTAACACCCATAGCCACGGTGAAAATCACCAGGAACTGTACGATCTTCACGGTTTTGGACGGTTCATTGCCGGTTTCGGTCTCTTCCGCTTCCTGCACGATCTCTGCTGCGGGAATGGCGGTTGTTGTTCCGGCCGATGCGGGCACAGCCGGACCGCAGAAAAGCAGCAGCATTCCGCAGAGTAAAGCCGCAATCTTATTTTTCACAAAATCACCTCTCTGATACAAAGACAGCACTGCCCGAAAGCAGTGCTGTTCTTTTATATTTTAGTTCAGGCCGGGGATGTTTGCAGACGGCGCAGGAGCATTGTGCTCCAGATAGCTGTCGCTCTTTACAATTTTCACGTTGTTGTAAACGTCCATACCCGTACCAGCCGGAAGCAGCTTACCGATGATAACATTCTCCTTCAGACCATACAGGTAGTCACTCTTACCGCGGATGGCCGCATCGGAGAGCGCCTTTGTGGTTTCCTGGAAGGAGGCCGCAGACAGGAAGCTGTCGGAGCTGGATGCAGCCTTTGTAATACCCTGAAGAACAGGAGATACAGTAACAAAGGACAGATCGGTCTCGCCGTTGTTCATGCGCTCCTGGATCTCAGCGTTGATGTCGCTGACCTTCTTCTTATCGATGAGTGTGCCGGGAAGCAGATAGCTGCTGCCGGAATCCTCGATCTTGATCTTGCGGAGCATCTGACGAACGATAACCTCAATGTGCTTGTCATTGATATCTACACCCTGGAGACGGTATACCTTCTGAACTTCCTTGATGATGTAGTCCTGTACAGCATCTACACCCAGAATGCTCAGGATATCGCCCGGATAGATGTTACCCTCTGTGAGACGTGTGCCCTTGTCGATCTGTTCGCCTTCACGGACACGGATCTTCAGGCTGTAGTGGATCGGATATTCCTCAGACTCACCGGTCTCTGTATTGGTCACGTAAATAGTACGTGCAGTCTTGATTTCTTCGATGTGGACTGTACCGCTGATGCGGGACAGAATGGCCGCACTCTTGGGATGACGGCTCTCGAACAGTTCCTCTACACGAGGCAGACCCTGTGTGATATCCTCGGCCGATGCGATACCGCCGGTATGGAAGGTACGCATGGTCAGCTGTGTACCCGGTTCACCGATGGACTGAGCGGCGATAACGCCTACGGTCTCACCGACAGAAACCAGATTGCCGTTGGCCAAGTTCATACCATAGCACTTTGCACATACGCCCTGCTTTGCACGGCAGGCCAGTACAGAGCGGATCTTTACAGATTCAATGCCGGCTTCGGAGATCTTGGCGGCATCTGATTCGGTCAGCATCTTGCTTTTGGAGATCATCAGCTCGCCTGTAGCCGGATCCTTCAGATCGTCAACCAGATAACGTCCGACCAGACGATCCTGGAGCTTTTCGATCAGCTCATTGCCGTTACGGATCTCGTATACAGTCAGGCCATCCTCAGCACAGCAATCCTGTTCACGGATGATTACCTCCTGAGATACGTCAACCAGACGTCTGGTCAGATAACCAGAGTCGGCGGTACGCAGAGCGGTATCAGCCAGACCCTTACGGGCTCCACGGGAGGAGATGAAGTATTCCAGAATGTTCAGACCTTCACGGTAGTTGGAACGAATCGGCATCTCGATGGTTGCACCGGATGTGTTGGCGATCAGACCACGCATGCCGGCCAGCTGACGAATCTGGCTCATACTACCACGGGCACCGGAGTCCGCCATCATAAAGATGGGGTTGTACTGATCCAGACCGTTCTTCAGAGCGGTTGTAACGTCCTCTGTAGCCTGGTTCCAGATCTGTACAAAGCGTGTGGACTTCTCCGCAGCGGAAATATAGCCGTATTCATACTGCATATTGATGTCTGCGATCTGATTATCAGCCGCATCGATGATCTCCTTCTTCTGCTTCGGAATCTCAGCGTCGCATACAGCAACGGTAATAGCAGCCTTTGTGGAGTATTTAAAGCCAGTGGCCTTGATCTTATCCAGAACCTCAGAGGTGGTGGCTGTGCCGTGGATCTTAATGCAGCGGTCGATGATCTGACCCAGCTGCTTCTTGCCAACCAGGAACGCGATCTCCAGGTCGAACTGATGATCGGAGCTGGTACGGTCTACATAGCCCAGATTCTGAGGAATATTTGCGTTGAAGATCAGACGGCCCACGGTACAGTCGATCAGCTTGGAAACCTTCTTGTCGCCGATGTCCTTTGTAATGCGGACCTTGATTCTTGCGTGAATGGACACATCGCCCTCATTATAAGCCATGAGTGCTTCATCGATGTCACGGAATACCTTGCCTTCGCCCTTTTCGCCGATCTTCTCCATGGTCAGGTAGTAGGAGCCCAGAACCATATCCTGTGTCGGAACGGCCACCGGACGTCCGTCGGAGGGCTTGAGGAGGTTATTGGCAGCCAGCATGAGGAAACGAGCCTCTGCCTGTGCTTCAGCGGACAGGGGCAGGTGAACCGCCATCTGGTCACCGTCGAAGTCTGCATTGAACGCAGAGCATACCAGCGGGTGGAGTTTCAGTGCACGGCCCTCAACGAGAATCGGCTCGAAGGCCTGAATACCCAGACGGTGCAGTGTGGGAGCACGGTTCAGCAGAACCGGATGATCCTTGATGACATCCTCCAGTGCATCCCATACCTCCGGAGAAGCATGGTCTACCTTCTTGCGGGCACTCTTGATGTTCTGGATGACCTTGGTATCCACCAGGCGTTTGAGAACGAAGGGCTTGAACAGCTCCAGAGCCATTTCCTTGGGCAGACCGCACTGATACATCTTCAGCTCCGGACCGACTACGATAACGGAACGGCCGGAATAGTCAACACGCTTACCCAGCAGGTTCTGACGGAAGCGTCCCTGCTTACCCTTCAGCATATCAGAGAGGGACTTCAGCGCACGGTTGTTCGGGCCGGTAACCGGTCGGCCGTGACGGCCGTTGTCGATCAGAGCGTCAACGGCTTCCTGAAGCATTCTCTTTTCGTTTCTCACGATGATGTCCGGGGCTTCCAGCTCCAGCATTCTCTTGAGTCGGTTGTTACGGTTGATTACACGGCGGTACAGGTCGTTCAGGTCAGAGGTTGCATAACGTCCGCCGTCCAGCATAACCATGGGGCGCAGATCCGGCGGGATAACCGGTACAGCTGTAAGGATCATCCATTCCGGACGGTTGCCGGAGAGACGGAAAGCCTCCACGATATCCAGACGCTTGAGCAGCTTCAGACGCTTCTGACCGGAAGCCAGATCTACCAGCTCCTCCTTCAGCTCAGCAGAAAGCGCATCCAGATCGATCTCCTTGAGCAGCTCATAGATGGCCTCTGCACCCATAGAGGCCTTGAATTCATCGCCGTACTTTTCCCGGAAGGAGATATATTCCTTCTCCGTGAGCAGCTGCTTCTTGAACAGCTCGGTGTTGCCCGGATCGACAACGATATATTTTGTAAAGTAGAGGACTTCCTCCAGACGCTTCTGAGAGATCTCCAGCATCTGGCCGATACGGGACGGAGTGCCCTTGAAATACCAGATGTGAGAAACCGGTGCAGCCAGCTCAATGTGGCCCATACGCTCACGGCGCACCTTGGCTCGGGTAACCTCAACGCCGCAGCGGTCGCAGACCTTACCCTTGAAGCGGATTTTCTTGAACTTGCCGCAGTGACATTCCCAGTCCTTTGTCGGGCCGAAGATACGCTCGCAATACAGGCCGTCCCGTTCCGGCTTCTGTGTACGATAGTTGATGGTTTCCGGACGTTCTACTGCGCCGTAAGACCATTCCCGGATACGCTCCGGAGAGGCCAGACCAATTTTAATGGATTCAAATGTATTAAATTCCAAACCGCTACCTCCTGAATAATTAAACAGATTGAATATATGGTTAAGCGGATGATGCGGAAGCCGAGCCTCCGCATTCCGGCAGGTGGTAAAACTTAAATGAACATGTCGTCATCTGAGTTGTCACTGAACATCATGTCGTCGTCATCGCTTCCGCTCAGCATATCGGCTTCCTCATCCTCATCCATATCGGAATCCTTGAAGGAATAGCCGGCATTTTCCAGATCCTCTTCTGCTTCGTCATAGAATGCAGTTTCATTGGTATCCTCGTCCGCATAGGCTGTGGACTGCGGAGACATCTTGTCATCATCGTCGAAGGTAGCCTTCAGATCGATCTCCTCCTGATTGCGGTCGAGTACACGGATATCCAGACCCAGGGACTGCAGCTCCTTGATCAGAACCTTGAAGGATTCCGGAATACCCGGCTTCGGAACATTCTGACCCTTTACGATGGCCTCGTAGGTATTGACACGGCCCACGGTATCGTCGGACTTTACAGTCAGGATCTCCTGAAGTGTATAGGCTGCACCATAAGCCTCCAGGGCCCATACCTCCATCTCACCGAAGCGCTGGCCGCCGAACTGAGCCTTACCGCCCAGAGGCTGCTGTGTTACCAGTGCATACGGGCCGACAGAACGTGCGTGGATCTTATCATCTACCAGGTGGTGGAGCTTGAGGTAGTACATGTAGCCGACGGTTACACGGTTATCGAACTTTTCACCGGTACGGCCGTCATACAGGGTGAACTTGCCGTCCTCAGACATTTCCAGAGCCTTGGGGTTGATCACCTTATCCATAGGCTTGAGGTCGAATTCATCCTCACGGTGAGCGGCATTGCGCTCATTGGCCTCACGGAAGCATGCACGGATATCATCCTCGTGTGCACCGTCGAATACAGGCGTCATAATGTGCCAGCCCAGAGCCTTGGCGGCCATACCCAGATGAACCTCCAGAACCTGTCCGATGTTCATACGGGACGGTACGCCCAGGGGGTTGAGCACGATATCCAGCGGAGTGCCATCCGGCAGGAACGGCATATCTTCTTCCGGCAGAATACGGGAAACGACACCCTTGTTACCATGACGTCCGGCCATCTTATCGCCGATGGAGATCTTACGCTTCTGTGCAATATAGCAGCGAACCAGCTTGTTTACGCCTGCACTCAGCTCGTCACAGTTTTCACGGGTAAAGATCTTTACGTCTACGATGATACCGGCCTCGCCGTGCGGAACCTTCAGGGAGTTGTCACGGACTTCACGGGCCTTTTCGCCAAAGATTGCACGCAGCAGGCGTTCCTCAGCAGTCAGCTCGGTCTCACCCTTCGGGGTAACCTTACCAACCAGGATATCGCCGGCGTGAACCTCCGCACCGATGCGGATGATACCGTTCTCGTCCAGATCCTTCAGTGCGTCTTCACCTACGTTGGGGATATCACGGGTGATTTCCTCCGGGCCGAGCTTTGTATCACGGCACTCGATCTCATATTCTTCAATATGAACAGAGGTAAATACATCCTCACGAACCAGACGCTCGTTCAGCAGAACGGCATCCTCATAGTTGTAGCCTTCCCAGGTCATGAAGCCGATGAGGGCATTCTTACCCAGGGAGATCTCACCGTCAGCCGTAGCCGGGCCGTCGGCCAGAACCTGTCCCTTTGTCACCTTGTCGCCCAGATTTACAATGGGCTTCTGGTTTACGCAGGTGCCCTGGTTGGAGCGCTTGAACTTGGACAGCTTGTAGTTATATACATTTTCGTTTTCGTCGGTTACTATGATCTCATCAGCACAAACGGAGGTAACCACACCGTCTGCTTCAGCCAGAACGCAGACACCGGAGTCGACCGCAGCCTTATATTCCATACCTGTGCCGACAAAGGGACGCTCGGTACGCAGCAGCGGCACAGCCTGACGCTGCATGTTGGAGCCCATGAGTGCACGGTTTGCGTCGTCGTTTTCCAGGAAGGGGATCATGGAGGTTGCGACAGAAACTACCATCTTCGGGGATACATCCATGAAATCGATCTTTTCCTTTTCGATTTCCAGGATCTGATCACGGAAACGGGCTGCAACCTTTTCGTTTGCAAAGGTGCTGTCCTCCGTCAGCGGTTCGTTCGCCTGCGCAACAATATAGTTATCCTCCATATCCGCAGTCATATAGACGACCTCGCCGGTAACAACACCGGTGGCCTTGTCTACACGGCGGTAGGGGGCTTCGATAAAGCCGTATTCATTGATACGTGCAAAGGTAGCCAGATAGGAGATCAGACCGATGTTCGGACCTTCCGGCGTCTCGATGGGGCACATGCGTCCGTAGTGGCTGTAGTGTACGTCACGAACCTCAAATCCGGCTCTGTCTCTGGACAGACCGCCCGGACCCAGGGCAGACAGACGGCGCTTGTGTGTCAGCTCAGCCAGAGGGTTGTTCTGATCCATGAACTGAGACAGCGGAGAGGAGCCGAAGAATTCCTTGATGGCCGCCGTAATGGGACGGATATTGATCAGAGCCTGGGGTGTTACCACGTCCATATCCTGAGCCTGGATGTTCATACGCTCACGGATGACACGCTCCATACGGGTAAAGCCGATGCGGAACTGATTCTGCAAAAGCTCACCGACAGAACGGATACGGCGGTTGCCCAGGTGGTCGATATCATCCTGTGTGCCGACGCCCTCGCACAGATTCATAAAGTAGCTGATGGATGCATAGATATCATCCAGAAGCAGGTGCTTGGGAACCAGCTCATCACGGCGCTTGCGGACAGCCTCTTCGATTTCAGCCTCGTCAGCCGCATTCTCCAGAATGTCACGGAGTACCGGGAAGGATACCTTCTCACGGATGCCGTACTTTGCAGCGTCAAAGGAAACGAAGTTGCGGATGTCGACCATGCAGTTTCCGATGACCTTTATTTCTCTCTTTACGAAGTGAACTGCGTTTTCGCCGGTTTCGGTTACATAATATTCTCTGCATTCTACGGTGAGGAAGGCTTCCTTAACGCCGGCCTCCTGAATCTTCTCAGCCTGATCATAGGTCAGGACCGTGCCGGCCTCAAAAAGCAGCTCGCCGGTCAGCGGATCTGCAACCGGGCGGGACAGCTCGTGTCCGGCCAGACGGCTTGCAATACCCAGCTTTTTATTGTACTTATAACGGCCGAACTGGCACATATCATAACGCTTTGCATCAAAGAACAGATTGTTCAGATGTGTCTGGGAGCTTTCCACCGTAGGCGGCTCACCCGGACGGAGCTTCTTGTACAGGTCGATCAGCGCATCCTCACGGTTCTTTGTAGTATCCTTGGCGATGGTCTGAGTCAGGCGCTCATCTGTGCCGAACATTTCGAGGATCTCCTCATCACTGCCCAGACCCAGTGCACGGATAAAGGTTGTGATCGGGATCTTACGGTTTTTATCAATACGGACATACACAACATCGTTGGAGTCCATTTCATATTCAAGCCATGCACCGCGGTTGGGGATGATCTGTGTCTTGAACAGATCCTTACCGGTGCGGTCCTTCTCGGAGGAATAGTATGCGCCCGGAGAACGAACGAGCTGAGATACGATAACACGCTCTGCACCGTTGATAACGAAAGTACCGCTCTTGGTCATCAGCGGGAAGTCACCCATATAGACTTCACTTTCCTTGACTTCGCCGGTTTCCTTGTTCCAGAGTGTGGCCGTTACGCGCAGCGGTGCTGCATAGGTCACGTCCCGCTCCTTACACTCGGTAATGGTGTACTTGGGCTTATCATCAAACTTGTAGTCGATAAAATTCAAAACAAGATTGCCGTTGTAATCGGTGATTGAGGAAAATTCCTGGAACACATCACGCAGACCGACTTCACGGAACCAATTGTACGAGTTGATCTGTACTTCGATCAGATTGGGCATATCAAGAACCTCGTTGATTTTACCGAAGTTCATTCTGACATTTTTTCCAAGCTGCTTTGGCGTAACATTCACCATAGGCGAAAAACCTCCTTCGTTCTCGTCAAAAGAATAGACGTTATCTGTTTCAGTGCGATTCAAATTTTTTTCGGAAAACACTTGACAGACGGGAATGTAATGTGGTATACTAATTTACATGAGAAATGTAAAAATCTACATTACGATGCATTATATCATTATATAGTATTCCGGGTGCTTTGTCAAGCACTTTTTTTGTATTTTGTGCATATTTATAAAAACCGCTGTATTCCCATGCTGCGGTTTTGTTATATTTACAAATCTCCTCCGGAAAAGGATTTCCAGGAGGGAAGCGGAAAATCGTCTTTACATTTTCCGGCCGGTGTGATATACTAAAAACAGCTGTAAATCCAGAAGGGAGATGGGCGTTTTGTATAGCAAAATCAGCAGTCTGGGACTGTTTGGTCTGAATGCATTTCATGTAGATGTAGAAGTAGATGTAGGCCGGGGCATGCCCCGTTTTGAAATTGTGGGTCTGCCGGATGCCTCTGTCCGGGAGAGCCGGGAGCGGATCCGTGCAGCCCTTTGTGCGATGGATGTAAACATTCCCAGCAAGCGGATCGTGGTAAATCTTGCACCGGCGGATGTGCGCAAAAGCGGCACGATGCACGATCTGGCCATTTTTATCGGCGTGCTGAATTCTCTGGGCGGGATTTCTGCCTCGCTGAAGGGAAAATGCTTTATCGGGGAGGTATCCCTGAATGGGGAGGTGCGTCCGGTAAACGGCGTGCTGCCCATGACGATCCTGGCCCGGAAGAGCAATATCAAGGAGCTGTATGTTCCGGAGGGGAATGCGGTGGAGGCGGCGGCCATCGAGGGTGTGACGGTTTATGGCGTTCCCAGCGTACAGGCGCTTCTGGCTCACCTCGATGGAACAAAGCCGCTGTCAAAGGCTGTGTTTTCCAGTGCAGAGAAAGAGCCGGAGGGCATAAAGGTCGATTTTCGTGACGTCCGGGGTCAGCGCAGCATAAAGCGGGCCTTGGAGGTGGTAGCGGCCGGCGGACACAATGTACTGATGATCGGTGCACCAGGCAGCGGCAAGAGCATGCTGGCCAAGCGGCTGCCTACCATTCTTCCGGAGATGACCATGGAGGAGTCCCTGGAAACCACCAATGTCTATTCCATTTCCGGTATGCTGGATCCTCGGTCGCCGCTCATGACCAGGCGGCCCTTCCGTTCGCCCCACCACACCATATCCGGCGTGGGACTGGTCGGCGGCGGAGCAGTACCCCATCCGGGGGAGATCTCCCTTGCTCACAACGGGCTGCTGTTTCTGGATGAGCTGGCGGAATTTGACCGGAGAACGCTGGATATCATGCGGCAGCCTCTGGAGGATCATGTTGTAACGATCACCCGTGCTTCCGGTACGATTACATATCCCTGCCGCTTTATGCTGGTGGGAGCGATGAACCCGTGTCCCTGCGGATACTATGGACATCCCAAGAAAAAGTGTACCTGTGCGCCTCAGCAGGTGCAGAAATATCTTTCCAAGATCTCCGGGCCGCTGATGGAGCGCTTTGATCTGTGCCTGGAGATCGAGCCGGTCGAGTTTGACGAGCTGTCTGACGCAAAGGTACCGGAAAGCTCGGCGGAGATCCGGGAGCGTGTCCGTGCGGCGAGAGCAGTTCAGGCCAGACGCTTCCGCGGAACGGGTATCACCTGCAATGCACAGATTCCTGACGGCCAGCTTCAGAAATACTGCCCCATGACCCCGCAGGCCAGTGAAGTGATCCAGAATGCCTTTGACCGGCTGGGGCTGAGTGCCCGGAACTACAGCCGGATCCTGAAGGTAGCCCGTACCATTGCGGATATGGCCTGCTCGGAGACAATAGAGCGGAATCATGCAGCGGCAGCGATTCAGTACAGCAGTCTGAGCTGGGATTTCGGCGCTGCAAAGAGCGAAAAGAAATAGCAGATACAGAGAACAGAAGAAAGGAACAGAGATGAAGGAGTTTCGGGAACAATTGGCGGACTATTTCCGCAGGCTGGACAAAACGCTGATTCTTGCGGCGCTGGCCTGCTCGGTGCTGAGCGTGGTGCTGCTGAATTCGATCTATGTAAATGATGTGCTGGACATCGGCGCTGATGACGGTATAACACAGGCCGTGGCGGCTGTGATCGGCTTTGCGGCCATGATAACCGTGTCAGCGCTGGATTTTCACAAATTCACAAAGCTCTGGTATATATACGTACCAGTGATACTTCTCATGGTGGTGCTGACCTTTACCTCTCTGGGCTATCAGCGGGAGGGTGCAGACGACCAGGCGTGGCTGAATCTGGGCTTTATAAGCATTCAGCCGTCGGAATTTTTAAAGATCGTGTTTATCATGACCTTTTCCCTGCATTTGTCCAAGGACGAGGCAAACATGAACCATCCGCTGCACATGCTTCTGCTTCTGCTGCATGGAGCGGTTCCTCTGGGAATCGTAGTGCTTCAGGGTGACTATGGTACAGCGGTGGTATTTGCCATGATGATGATCATGATGCTCATGATGGCAAATATTGCGTGGCAGTATGTAGCTGCAGCTATGGTGGCCATTCCGGCGGCGGTCTGGGTGATCTGGAACTATGTGCTGGGCGATCTGCACAAGAACCGTATCCTGGTTCTGCTCAACCCCGGAACAGACCCGGAGGGACTGGAATATCAGCAGGATCTGGGCCTTACAGCGCTGGCCTCGGGAAAGATCTTTGGTGTAGGCGTTTATAGTGGCGATGAATATATCAGCGTGCCGGAGGTGCACAACGACTTTATTTTTGCCTATGTAGGGGAGACCCTGGGCTTTGTAGGGGCTATGGCGGTCGTGCTTGTGCTTACGCTGCTCTGCATGCGTGTGCTTCTGGATGGTCTGCGGCTTCCCGACCGGCAGGGTATGCTGATCTGCATGGGCGTCTTTGCCATGCTGCTGACCCACTGCGTGATGAACATCGGAATGGTACTGAAGGTAATGCCGGTAATTGGTATTCCGCTGCCTTTTCTCAGCGCAGGCGGTTCGGCCACGCTGAGTATGTACATCGCCCTGGGGCTGGTGCTCAGTGCACGGCTGCACAGTGTAAGGCCGCCCAAGGTCCTGTTTGACCCGGAATAATGGACGCTCCGGGATGGATGCATTGATTTGGAGGAATCGAATAAAGCTGGATCGGATATGCATTCCTTTTCAGCGGTTACAAAAAAAGCTGCGGCCTTCTTATAGAGTGCCGCAGCTTTTTTTGGGTATGACCAGGCCTGTAAGCCGGGTTCTGTCGTGTGTGACAATTTATCTAGACCTTGCGTCGCCGCAAGGTTCGAGCCGCCATTACGCATGATCCATCGGGCCAATGTTATGACCATACGTACCAATAGGCGTTGCATCAGGTAAGGTTTACATAGCAGTACAGTCTCCTGCACTCTGGTGCGCTCTTACCGCACCTTTCCACCCTTACTCCCGGAAGGGGAGCGGTATCTCTCTGTTGCACTGGCTCTAAGGTCGCCCTCGGCTGCCGTTAGCAGCTACCCTGCCCTGTGATGCCCGGACTTTCCTCATGGATTGCTCCACGCTGCCACACAGCCTGCTCATACCTACTTTATTTTACATGAGTTTTGCGCCGTTGTCAAGGTTTATTTTTCAGAAGAAGGAACTTTCCTCTCACCGCTTTTGTCAAATTTTTCACTTTTCAAACTTTATAAAATCTACAACCGCATCATGCAGTTCTATGAAAGGTTCTTCGTTTAAATGGACATTCAATTGTCCCACTGTATCCTCATAGCCATCAAGCACAGCCATGATATCTGCAATTAGTTTACCTGTTACATCATACAGCAGATTTTCAGTATCCCGTTCCTGGCAACAGCACAAAGCACTCTGCACACACCTCTCCTGCAAATATCCCATACATTGCAGAAATTTTTTCTGTTCATGATTCATTTTTTATTACACCTCATAGACCATCTCATCTGTCAGCTCAATCTTTTTATTGCTGATCATTCGGCAGTTCGCTCCTTCCTTTGAGATTTACTTTTCTTATTATAACATATCTGCCTTCATCTGGCAAATGCAACAAGACCGCACGGATTTTTCCATGCGGTCTTGTTCATAGCTGCTTCGCAGCCATCTGGGGCTTCCCGCCCCAGGCCCCCGACCGCTTTTTTTGAGAAAAAAGCGGCACGAAAAACTTTTCTTTCTGTGCGCTTCATAAGCACACGTTAATTTTTGCCTGTTCTCATTGCATTCAGAATCGCCAGCACCGATACGCCTACATCTGCAAATACAGCCAGCTCCATGTTTGCATAACCCAGTGCACTCAGGACAAGAACCGCGCCCTTTACCGCCAGCGCAAACACAATGTTCTGCTTGGCTATGCGCATAGTCTTTCGTGCGATCTTTATAGCCAGCACCAGCTTCGACGGCTGATCATCCATCAGTACCACATCTGCCGCTTCAATGGCCGCATCACTGCCCAGCGCACCCATAGCCACGCCGGCATCCGACTGCGCCAGCACCGGCGCATCATTCATGCCATCACCAACGAAAATGAGACGGCCGCTCTCGCTCAGCTCCTCCTTCAGCTTCTGCATATGCGCAACCTTATCCGCCGGAAGCAGCTCTGTAAACGCAGCATCCAGCCCCAGCTGACTGGCGATCTTCTCTCCCACAGCCTTCCGGTCTCCTGTCAGCATGACGATCTTCTCCGCACCAGCGGCTCTCAGACCCTGTACCGTCTCCTGTGCATCCTCCTTCAGCATATCCGATACCACCAGATAACCGGCATATACACCATCTGCCGCCACATGCACTGCTGTGCCGATTTCTGCTGCCTCTGCACAGGAAATGCCCATTTCCTCCAGATATGCCCTTTTACCAGCAGCTACAAGCACATCTCCCACCTTTGCAGAAACGCCCCAGCCCGACTTTTCCTGCTGCTCACTGAGAATGCCATAGTCCAGCTCCTCGCCCAGGGCCCGGCGCAGAGACTTTGCAATGGGATGCGCCGACTCGGCCTCCGCATAAGCCGCATACCGGAGAAGCTCCTGCTCACTCATATTTACGGGCCGCACGGCCGTCACAGAGAACGTGCCCTTGGTCAGTGTGCCTGTCTTATCCATAACAACGGTCCTGGTTTTCGCCAGCACCTCAATATAATTGCTGCCCTTGATGAGAATTCCGTTCCTGGATGCACAGCCGATGCCGCCGAAAAAGCTCAGGGGCACAGAAATCACCAGTGCACAGGGGCAGGAGACGATCAGGAAGGTCAGCGCACGGAAGATCCACTCTGCGAAATTGAATCCCGTAAACAAGGGCGGGATCAGCCCCAGCAGCACCGCACCGATCACCACACAGGGCGTATAGTACCGGGCAAACCGGGTGATAAAGGCTTCGGTCTTTGCTTTCCGGGAAGCGGACTCCTCCACCAGCTCCAGAATCTTCGCAGCGGTAGATTCTCCCGCCGGCTTTGTGACCTCCACCTCGAGCGTGCCGCTCATGTTGATGCACCCGCTGAGAACCTCGTCTCCGGCCTGCACCTGGATCGGAACGGCTTCACCCGTCAGCGCCGCCGTATCCACACTGCTGCTTCCGGTGCGGACGATGCCGTCCAGAGCGATCCGCTCACCTGGCGCAACGATGATATGCGCACCGATCTCCACATCCTCCGGATCTACGATTTTACGCTGGCCGTCACGGAGCACCGTCGCCTGGTCCGGACAGATGTCCATCAGGTCTGTGACCGCCTTCCGGGAGCGGCCCACAGCCACACTTTCAAAGAGATTGCCGATCTGATAGAACAGGATAACCTCCACCGCCTCGTGGTATTCCCCGATGATGAAGGCCCCGATGGTTGCGATGCACATCAGGAAATTCTCATCAAATACCTGGCCGTGTGAAATGTTGATCACCGCCTTGCGCAGCGGATCCATGCCGCTGATGAGATAGATCCCTGCAAATATCAGCAGCTCACCCCACGCTGGCAGCTCCAGCACTGTATGTGTGAGTATCATGGCTGCTGCAAACAGCACAACGCCCACTATGATCCGCCAGAGCAGCTTCTTCTGTTTCCGGTTCATAACGTCCGCCTCCCTCTTCGATATGTTTTTACTTTACGATAACCTCACAGTCCGGCTCTACCTTTCTGATGCACTGGATGGCCTGCTTCAGAATGGCGTCTGCATCTGCACCCTCTGCAAATTCCAGTGTCATCTTCTGGGTCATAAAGCTGACGGTGGCCTTTTCTACGCCCTCCAGCGCACCAATGGCTCTCTCCATCTTTGCAGCGCAGTTTGCGCAGTCCAGATCTCTCAGCTTCCATGTTTTTTTCATAATCGTATCCTCCATCATTCTGTTTTTCTGCTCACTTATTCCTGCAAACATATGAGCATTTGTTCATGTGTTCATTATATACCCGTACAGGTCATTTGTCAAGGGGCTTTTTGGTATTTTTGTTTTTGAAACCAAATAAGCGCTTTGATTTTGTTTTTGCAGCTGCGGCCTGGATGATACCGTATGAATACAGCCAGTGCTTATTAAAAAAACACAGGGACAAGAGCGGAAGCTCTTTTCATTGGCACGGACCGGGGAGAAATCATATTTTACACCTCATCTGTACAGACCGGACTGTAACACTGTAACAGATGCAGCTGCGGTCAAATATAATATAGTATCCTGACAAATAAAGGAGGGAATATGTTATGTTGGGATGTAAAGCATCTGTGCAATCCTATACCCATGCACGCAAGGCGCAGAAGCTGCTGGAGGGCTATGGAATCTCCTGTGAGATCCGCAGAAATCCTCATATGGATACAGAGGGCTGCGGCTATGTGCTCCTCACCGGCGGCGACTGCACCGGCGTTTCAGATATACTGGTATCCGGCGGAATCCCCTATAAGCACCTGAAGAATGTTCGGGGGTATCCGGGATGATCAACTTTGACAATGCGGCTACCACCTATCCCAAGCCTCTGAGTGTCCGTCAGACTGTCACCCAGGCCATGACACGATACGGCGGCAATGCCGGACGGGGCGGTCATGTCCTGACCGACCGCACCTCCCGTATGGTCTATGCGGTCCGGGAGGCCGCTGCGGAATTTTTCGATGCAAAGCCGGAAAATACCATTCTTTGTCTTAACTGCACCCACGCCCTGAATACCGCCATTCAGGACATTCTGGAGCCGGGCGACCATGTGATCATCAGCAGCCTGGAGCATAATTCCGTCTATCGTCCTGTGGCTGCACTGGTAAAAAGCGGTACTGTCACCTGTACCATTGCAGAGGTCTGCGAGGAGGACGAGGACACTGTGGAAAACGTCCGCCGTGCCATCCGGCTCAATACAAAGGCGGTCATCTTCACCATGGCCAGTAATGTCACCGGACAGATCACGCCCATCCGGGAGATCGGCGCACTCTGTAAAAAGCAGGGCATCTGCCTGATTGCGGACGGTGCACAAATGTGCGGCGTGCTGCCGGTGTCCCTGGAGAAGGACAATATTTCGATCCTCTGTACCGCCGGACACAAGGGACTCTATGGCATTACCGGAACCGGCCTGCTGCTGACAGACTGCCAGTTTCCCATCAAGCCTCTGATGTTCGGCGGAACCGGCAGTGCCTCCTCCAGTCCGGATCAGCCCGATTTCCTGCCGGACCGCCTGGAAAGCGGTACGCAGAACATCATCGGGGCCGCTTCTATGGGCGCAGGTCTTGCCTTTTTAAAGCAAAGGAGTCTGCCGGCGATTTTTGCCCATGAACAGCGGCTGTGCTGCTGCTTCCTGAAGGGGCTTGCGGCCATACCGGAGATCACTGTATACCGCAGTCCCAGGGCCTCCTATGTGCCCATCGTTTCCTTTAATGTATACGGCTCTGCTCCGGAGGAAACAGCAGAGTTTTTAAATCAGGAGGGCTTTGCGCTCCGTGCAGGCCTTCACTGTGCGCCGCTGGCCCATGAGTCTCTTGGTACGACAGAGGGGACTGTACGCTTTGCACCGTCGGTATTCAATACAGAGCGGGAGGTCCAGCTTCTGGTAAACTCCCTGAAAAAATATGTCCGCAATCTAAAAAGTAGGTGAAAGGTATTGAATTTATTTGTTGAAATGTGATACAATAAATACAGTACAATGAGGGCTTGTGCCCTCATACATAAAATGCAGGCAGAACAAAACAGCTCAGGGAAGCGGAGGTGGACAGCATGTCGCTCAGAGATATTTTTGACAGTATTTTCAGCGTTATCAAAACAGCGGAATGGGTGGATATTCTGGATATCCTGCTGCTGTCCTATATTGTATATGCTGTTGTGAAGATGGTTCGTGAGACACGGGCCGGCCAGCTGATGAAGGGCCTGCTGGTGTGTGTGATCGCCTTTATGATTGCGGCCTGGCTGGAAATGAAGGCCATTACATACCTTCTTTCTGAGGCCTTTGATATCGGACTGCTGGCTCTGGTGATCATGTTCCAGCCGGAGCTACGCCGGGCTTTGGAAAAGGCCGGGCACAGCCGATGGGGTCTGAATCTGGGCCTGAGCCGTTCCTCCAATGAGAGTACGGCCGTGTGGGGCAATGCGATCGAAGCGATCTGCGATTCCTGCGTGGAGCTGTCAGCGACTTATACAGGTGCGCTGCTGGTGATCGAACGGCAGACCCGTCTGGGCGAACAGATCGATAATGGTACAGTGATGAATGCCGTGCCCAGCAAGGAGCTGTTCGGCAATATTTTCTATCCGAAAACACCTCTGCATGACGGCGCTGTCATCATGCGGGATGGTATGATCATGGCGGCGGCCTGCTTTCTGCCCAAGCCTCAGAAGGAAGAGCTGGTAAACAAAAAGCTAGGATCCCGTCACCGTGCGGCCATCGGCATGAGCGAGAATTCGGATGCCATCGTTATTGTCGTATCGGAGGAGACAGGCTCGATTTCTGTTGCAGAGAACGGACAGCTGACCAGCGGCTATACCAGGGAGCGGCTCAGAGAGCTGCTTCAGAGCCGGTTGATCGAGCCGGATACTTCCTCTGTGCTGGTGAAGGCGTCCAAGCGTTTCTCCTCGATCAAGAACAGAAGGGGGAGGGATAAGAATGAATAAGCCGCAGGCAAAATGGAGTCTGGAGAGGCTCAAGCATTTTCATCCCATTGTACGGATGTTTGAAAGCCGTATGGCTACGATCATTTTTTCAGTAGTCATTGCCATTATTCTGTGGTTTGTGATTTCCATTACGATTTATCCAACCACGCCGATCACCATCAACCGTGTGCCGCTTCAGGTGGATCTTACGGGAACAGCGGCTGAGGCCGATGGCTACAGTGTCATCACCTTTGATGTGGAGGAGGTCAGCGTACAGATCGAGGGCAACCGTTCTCAGGTCGGCAATCTGAGCGCTGAATCTCTGGTGGCCTGTGCGGAGATTCCCAATATCACAACAGCCGGCACCAAAAATCTGGAAATTGTTGTAAAGAGCACGGATGGAACGCAGTTTACGGTCAAGTCCATTACCCCCAGCTCGGTGAATGTACGGTTTGATAAGATACGGACGGTTACGCTGGATGTTGTCCCGGATCTGACCAATGTGGAAAGCGCAGCGGGATGCATTATCAATGAAGACGATATTGTAGTGACGCCAGCCACGGTGGATGTAACTGGCCCGGCCCAGGTCGTCAGCCAGATCAAGAATGCCTCTGTTCTGATCGATTCTGCTACACAGATCGGTACCGCTGCAAAGCTGGTTTCGGAGAAGCTGGAATTCTGCGATGCAAACGGGAATATAATTGTAGTGGACGATACCTCTCACCTGCAATATGATCTGATGCAGTACACGGTGGATATTCCGGTGCAGTATACCAAGGAGATGGATATCACCTATCTTCTGCGGAATGTACCGTCTACCTTTGATGAGGAATTCCTGCGGGAGCGTCTGATGCTTTCGACAGACAAGATCACGCTGGCCGCACCGGATCAGTCGCTGGAGAACAGCTCGGAGTTTACGCTGGATACCATCTCTCTCAGCGATATCACCCTGGACTTCTCCAAGAACTATACGCTGGAGGTGCCGGAGGGATATGAGAATATGTCGGGCATCAGCTCGGTGAATCTGACGCTGGACTCTCAGGGGCTTGTACAGAAGGATTTTGTGGTCAATGAGATCAATATCATCAACGGCTCATCGGCCTATGCATATAAGGCTGTGACGGAGCAGCTGATCGTAACAGTCGTGGGACGCGCAGAGTCTGTGGAGCAGCTCGACCCGAGACAGATTTCTGTCACGGTGGATCTGCTGAGTCTCCAGCAGAGCAGCGAGGAGTCCATGTCCTTCTCCTGTGTGCCGACCATTTCCTTTGAGAAGTACGATGATATCTGGGCCTCCGGGGATTACAAGGTGATCGTGACTGCTGAAAAGGCCTCCCAGGGCACGCAGAAGTCCGGCTCTGAGACAGATACGGAATAAAGGACGCAGCATCGAAAAAGGCTTCGGTGCTGCTTTTTTTGGACGGGATGTGAGAATGAAACAGACTTTTTTCGCAAATTCATTTAACAAAGAACTGGTTTTTGTGGATGTTGCACAAAAATGTGGGGGCAAAAATCTACACTCAATCTTAGCAAAATGCGATTTATTAATCAAATAACCGAGAAAAGTTCATATGTATGTGGTATAATAGCCATAGCGAAAAATGAACGAATCGTTTTTCAATCGTAAACTAATTTAGCGAGAAGAATGAGAAAGGAAGATGATCATTATGAGAAGATTCGGCAAAAGACTTGGCGCACTGATGATCGGTGCGGCAATGCTGATGACTTCAACATCTGTTTCAACAAGCATGCTGACAACAGCAACCCTGACTGCTGATGCAGCTGGTTCTACGGTATCCATCGGTAAGGAGCTGGCAATTCCGGAGCTGGATTCATCTGGTGAAGTAACCAATAAGTCTGATGTAACGGTTCGTCAGGATGTTAAGACCCTTGCAGAAAGTGGTATTAAGACTTTGCAGTTCAATATGAAGGCTTCTGCTCCGGTTGGTAAGTTTACCTTCTACTTTGGTATCGCAACAGATACAGAACCGGAATACTGGGCAAGCATTCTGCCGGATAAAACAATGGTACTTGATCCGGGCGATGGTTCACTTGGAGAATGTTCATACAGTTGTTATCCCTGGGCCGAGTCGTTCTCCGTTGTAGTCGATGTGAGCAACCTTGAAGTAGGTTATGATGATACATACGGTGAGAAGGCTTTTGAATTCCAGAACTGCTGGACAGAGGATGCTGTTGGTAACAAGATTCCGATCACACTGGAATCCATCACTGTAAATGGTACAACAGACACCTCTGAGGGTACCCCTCTTGAACTGCCGTCTGCAAATACCGGCGGTGCTGGTTATAGCACAGGCAACGAGGAAAGCGGTAACTATACTATTGATGAATTTGAGATCAACGGCGATGGCACAGCAACGGTTACGGCTACCATCACCAAGAAGATCGACAACCTGCAGGAATATTATGCAGAGAGGTATGGCAATGTTCCGATCACACTGACTCCCAGCCCGGAGGGTGAGGATTACAGTGAGGATGCCTATACAATAATTGACCCGATTACAGGCGAGGAAGTTCTGTTGGGTGAAGAGGGTATCCGTAAGGCTGGCTATCCGCTGAACAGCCATAAGTTCCTGTACAGCGATTTCGGCATCAACCCGGGCAGATCTGAGACCGATGAAATCACCATCGAGTCTTTGACTGTTACACTGGAATCCACTGAGGACATCAACATCACCCGTCTGATGTACGGTGGCGGCCTGAATGTAAAGGGTCAGTCTCCGGCCGATACAGAGTGGGTAAAGTATCAGGCTGGTCTGAAGGGTGACAAGGAGCAGGGCTACTGGTACAACGACCTGGGCGCAGATGCTATGGAGGATACACAGAAAGCTATCGATGACTACAATGCAGCCAACGGCACGGATCTCAAGTTTGGTGTTACAGTTGGTACTGGTAAAAATCTCGTTCAGCAGAACTTCGGCAACTATGCACAGGTAACATGGGATGTTCCGGCTGAGGTTAAGCCTTATGCAGCTACCTCTAAGGCTGCTGATATGATCGCATTCCAGCTGTGGTACGGCACAACAGAGGGCGATGAAAGACTGGAATCTCTGGATATGACCAGTGCTGCTCTGACCTATACACAGAAGATCACCTTCCCGTATGAGGGTCAGGTTTCCAACAGCTATAACACAAAGCTGAGCAAGACTCCCACTGAGTTCCTGTTCTCCGATTTCGACATGCAGTATTCCAACACAGCTGACGTATATGCGATTCTGTTTGAGCTGGAGACCAGCGGTCCGGCAACCGATATCGTTCTGGGCGCAGGCACATCCGTTCTGACTACATGCAGCGGTGCAACATCCACAGGCTGGTTCCAGGCCGATGCATGCCCGTCTGAGACTTCTGGCAACTCCATCAGCCTGGTAAGCTCCGACGAGAGCAAGACCAAGCACACCTTCATGTGGGTAATGCCGAAGGCTGTTGCTTCTGGCTATTTGCAGAACGCAGAAACCGGCGAATATTCAACCAACAGAACCAACTACATCAGCACAGAGCAGGAAACAAGCAACTTCAAGCTGGCTCTGTACTATGCAGGCAACAAGGGTGAGACGGTTTCCAGCGTATCTGTTACCGACGTAACACTGCTCTATACCACAGATGACCGCAGCAACAGTGCAAAGGATGATATGTTTGAGGACGATCTGTATGTAACACCGGGCGTTCTGAACATGACAGTAGGGGACGAGGCCACTCTGGATCCGAACGTAGACGGCTGTACATTTGACAGCGCACATGTCAAGGTAGCGACTGTTGATGAAAACGGCGTAGTAAAGGCTATGGGCGAAGGCTCTACAACCATCACTGTTACCTCTCCGGAGGGTCAGGTATACGAGGTTATTGTAAATGTCAAGGCTGCGGCTACAACAACTACAACAACCACAACAACGACTACAACTACAACAACGACTACAACATTCGATCCGACCAAGAATGCACTGTATGGTGATACAAACCTGGACGGCAAGGTTTCCCTGGTTGACGTTGTATATCTGAACAAGTACAATGCACAGATGCTGAACTTCAACGAGCAGCAGCTGGAAAATGCAAACGTTGTTTACGATGACAGAATCAACGCTGCGGACTCTACACTGCTCCTTGAGTACATGGTAGAGCTGGCTGATAAGCTGGGCCCGGGCGCAACAGAGCTGGGCTAAGCTCCGGCGCATTCTGACAAGCGCATAAGGTAAATAAAATGTCCGAGCTTTTTGCGGCTCGGACATTTTTGCGTTAGTATGCTTCCAGCTTGGTTCGCAGCTTGCGGATGATCTTCTTTTCCAGCCGGGAGATATAGGACTGGGAGATGCCGATGGATTGTGCCACCTCCTTCTGCGTGCGTTCACGGCCGTCAAGGAATCCGAACCGCAGCTGCATGATCTCCCGCTCCCGTCCCTCCAGGCTGGAAACGGCCTCCCGGAGCATGGTGCGTTCGGCCTCGGATTCCACGCCACGGCTGACAATATCCTCGTCCGTCCCCAGAATATCCGACAGGAGCAGCTCATTGCCGTCCCAGTCGATATTCAGCGGCTCATCAATGGATACCTCGCTCCGGTACTGTGAAGCCTTCCGCAGAAACATGAGGATCTCATTCTCAATACAACGTGAAGCGTAGGTAGCCAGCTTGATTTTTTTCTCCGGGCAGAATGTGCCCACAGCCTTGATCAGTCCGATGCTTCCGATGGAGATCAGATCCTCGATGCCGATGCCGGTGGATTCAAACTTTTTGGCGATGTACACCACCAGCCGCAGATTATGTACGATCAGTGTGTCACGGGCTTTGGCGTCGCCCTGTGCAAGCTTTTCAAAGACAGCCTTTTCTTCCTCTCCGGTCAAAGGCGGCGGCAGGGTATCCGTTCCGTGGATATAGTCTACACGGCCAGGGGGCATCAGGTGCGCGAGCAGCTTCCGAAGGCGATTTTTCAGGGAATTCCAGGGATGCATAGGTTCTCCTTTCACAGTACACGAAGCAGGTTGGGGTTGAATATGGCGGAGGTCTGATGGGAAACAAATCCGATGAGCACATCGGCACAGCAGGAGTGTCCGCTGCTGAGATTGCGGATGATGACCTCGTCCGGCCGGAAAACAGGAAGCATCCCATCGGAGGAAAGAGTCGCATAGGGCAGCATCCGGAAGCGGGGAAGGGTTTCCGGATGCGCCATTTCCGGGATGGTTTTCAGGGCCTCTGTCCCGAAAATGATGACCGGACATCCGGTGAAGCAGTCTGTCAGGCTGTTCCCTGTGTCGGGCAGGCCTTTCTGCACGGCCATATGCGTTCCCACACGGACGAGAATCTCATAGGAATCATCCGTATGATGAAGCCGCATCCGGAAAAAGCTGATCAGCCGCAGCAAAAAATATGCCAGCGCCGTGCATAAAATCAGGGCTGTGAGCGAAAAATGTAGGTAGATGCAGCTTCCGCTCCAGATCATCAGGTTGGTGTCCGAGAGGGTACACAAGGCCAGCATAAGTCCGGCAAAGGCAAAACTGATGCAGAGGAAAACAGCCAGATTCCGCCAGAAGATCCGCTGTCTGCGCAGTCCCCATGCCGCTCCCACAGGAATCATCGCCGTCAGCAGCTTGGACAGCAGCGTGAGGAGCGTTGGCATGGGCGGCAGCAGAATCAGCAGGGAGGTAAGACTTCCCGCTGCGGCGGCCAGCAGACAGCGCACACCGGACAGCTGGGAATGGGTAAGCCTGGCTGTGCCCTTCAGCAGAAGGCCATTTACGTACAGATTCAGAATCAGCAGCACGTCAATGTAGATGGTATGCATGAGAATCACCGCCTGATATTCATTATAGCAAAGGCTGCGCAAGAATTTTGTCAAAGGGAATCCCCTTGGATGAAAATCGGGAGAGGAGAATTTCAAATGGATGCAAAAGAACAGATCTGTCAAGCTCTGAGCCGGATGAAAAAGGCTCAGCAGGACTATGCAGGATTTTCACAGGAGCAGGTGGATGAGATCTTCCGCTGTGCGGCGTTGGCTGCAAACCGCATGCGCATTCCGCTGGCCGAGCTGGCCGTGAAGGAAACCGGCATGGGCGTTGTGGAGGATAAGGTCATCAAGAACCACTATGCAGCGGAGTATATCTACAATGCCTACAAGCATACCAGAACCTGCGGTGTACTGGATCGGGACACATCCTACGGAACCATGCAGATCGCCGAGCCGATCGGCGTGATCGCAGCAGTCATTCCCACCACGAACCCCACCTCCACGGCGATCTTTAAGATCCTGCTCTGCCTGAAAACCCGGAATGCGGTGATGATCTCGCCCCATCCCAAGGCGAAGAAATGTACCATACAGGCGGCCAGGATCATGCTGGAGGCCGCTGTGAAGGCCGGTGCACCGGAGGGGATCATCGGCTGGATTGAGGAGCCGTCCCTGGAGCAGACCCAGGCTCTCATGCAGCAGGCGGATATGATCCTGGCCACAGGCGGCCCGGGCATGGTAAATGCCGCCTATTCCAGTGGTAAGCCGGCGCTGGGGGTGGGTGCAGGCAATGTTCCGGCGGTTATAGATGAATCGGCGGACGTCCGCATGGCGGTCAGCTCCATTATTCACTCCAAGACCTTTGACAATGGCATGATCTGTGCCTCGGAGCAGTCGGTGATCGTGCCCTCTGTCCTTTACGATGCGGTGGTTTCGGAGATGCGCCTGCGGGGCGGCCGGATTCTGTCGGAGGAGGAGACAAAGGCTGTGCGCCGGATTCTCCTGAAGGACGGCGCACTGAACGGAGCGATCGTCGGGCAGTCTGCGGTGAAAATTGCAGAGCTGGCCGGACTTTCTGTCCCGGCGGATACAAAGGTGCTGGTGGGAGAGGTGACTGATTTCACTCCGGAAGAGCCTTTTGCCCATGAGAAGCTGTCTCCGGTGCTGGCTCTGTATCGTACTGAAAGCTTTGAGCAGTCTCTGGAAATTGCCGATCGGCTGATTCAGGACGGCGGCTATGGTCACACGGCGTCCTTGTTTGTGGATACCGTGCATCAGCAGGAACGGCTCTGTCAGTTCGCCCATCGGATGAAGGCCTGCCGCATCGTCATCAACACCCCCTCCTCCCACGGCGGCATCGGGGATCTCTATAACTTCAACCTGGCCCCGTCTCTGACGCTGGGCTGCGGCTCATGGGGCGGGAATTCCATTTCGGATAATGTGGGCGTGAAGCATCTTCTGAATATCAAAATGGTTGCGGAAAGAAGGGAAAATATGCTCTGGTTCAGAACGCCCTCCAAGGTGTATTTCAAGCGCGGCTGCCTGCCGGTGGCCCTGTTGGAGCTGCGTGAGGTCTACAAGGCCAGGCGTGTGTTCGTGGTGACCGACTCCTTTCTTTTCAAAAGCGGCATGGTATCCTGCGTTACTGATCGGCTTCATGAGATGGACATTCCCTATCAGGTGTATTCGGACGTAGAGCCGGACCCTACCCTTTCCAGCGCAAAGGATGGCGCAGAGCAGATGCGTGCGTTCTCGCCGGATGTGATCCTGGCCTTCGGCGGCGGCTCGGCTATGGATGCGGCCAAGATCATGTGGGTGCTGTACGAGCACCCCGATGTGGATTTTATGGATATGGCCATGCGCTTTTCCGACATCCGCAAGCGTGTCTATCCCTTCCCGGAGATGGGAAAGCAGTCCATTTTTGTAGCTGTGCCGACCTCGTCGGGAACCGGCTCGGAAGTAACACCCTTTGCAGTGATCACCGATGAATCAGACGGGACGAAATATCCTTTGGCGGACTATGCGCTGATGCCCCATATGGCCATTGTGGATACCGACCTGATGATGAGTCAGCCCAAGGGTCTGACGGCGGCTTCGGGTATCGATGCGCTGACCCATGCGCTGGAGGCCTATGCTTCGGTCATGGCCACGGATTACACGGATGGCATGGCCTTGCAGGCGCTGCGGAATATTTTCCAGTACCTGCCGGCCTGCTATGAGGATGGTACAGACCCGGCCGCCCGTGAGAAAATGGCCAGTGCTGCGACCATGGCCGGCATGGCCTTTGCCAATGCATTTCTGGGTCTGTGTCATTCCATGGCGCATAAGCTGGGTGCATTTCATCATCTGCCCCATGGTGTGGCCAATGCGCTGCTGATCACGGAGGTCATGCGCTTCAATGTGTCGCCTTCGCCCAAAAAGATGGGCACCTTCTCCCAGTATGCTTTTCCCAACGCCATGGCCCGGTACTGCGAATGTGCCCGTTATGTGGGAGTAACGGGAGACAGTGAGGAGGAGCTGTTCGAGGGCCTGATTGAGAAGATCGATGCACTCCGGAAGCAGATTGGTATCCGGGACAGCGTGCAGATGTACGGCATAAAGGAAGAGGATTTTCTTCGGAGCCTGGATGAAATGACCAAGCAGGCCTTTGATGACCAGTGCACAGGTGCAAATCCGAGGTATCCGCTGATGAGTGAGATCAGGGAGCTTTATCTCAGAGTCTATTATTCGCCGCAAAAGGGATAAAAGCTTAAGCGCAGGGGGCGCACGGAGGGGATTGTAGGACATGAGAAAACTTACGATTTTGCGTACTTTTTGCAATCTCCTCAGTCGTCACTTCGTGTCGACAGCTCCCCTTACTAAGGGGAGCCTTTCACGATCACCTTAAGTTGATGACATTGCCCTTACTAAGGAAAGCCTTATACGGAAAAATCCGAAATTTCTGACAAGCAGAATCGGGTGCTCCATTCCCGCCCGATTTTGCTCTATCAGAAATCCATCAAAAAAATTTTCCTCAGAAAGTGAGATATTTTCGCTTTATCAGTTGTTTTATAGGTGAAGTACTTCAAAAGGTGAAAGGAGGGAGCAGGATGAATCCGGAGGAACTGAAGGATAAGCTGACCCGATACAAGGATATGGTATACCGTATCGCCTATACCTATCTGCACAGCACGGCCGATGCAGAGGACATATCCCAGGAGACCTTTCTCAAGCTCTACCTGCGGAAGGAGCCGTTCCCGGATGCCGAATCGGAAAAGGCCTGGCTCATCCGGGTGACGCTGAATGCCTGCTGCAATCTGAAAAAATCCTTCTGGCAGCGGATGCGCAGCGATATGCCGGAGCAGATGCCCGGGACAATCGCCGAATCCGTAGAGGAAAGCAAGCTCTATCACGCCGTTTTTGCCCTGCCTGAAAAATACCGTGTGGTCATATTGCTCTATTATTACGAGGAATATTCGGTCAGGGAGATCGCCGCTATTACCGGACGGAATGAATCTACCGTGCAGACGCAGCTGGAGCGCGGACGGAAGCGGCTCAGAAAACAACTGGAACAGCAGGGAGGGTTTTATTATGGAAAAAGACATATTTCGGAACATGATGGGACACATAAAAATGTCCAGCTCCTGTGAGCAGGAGATTCTCCGGAAGGCAGCGGAATTTCCGGAGCAGACAGAAAAGATCACCATGAAAACAAGAAAAAAGCACAGCCCCGTGCTGGTGGCCATTGCAGCCTGTCTGTGTGTGGCACTGGTGGGTACGGTGACGGCTTCGGCTCTTCAGGATACGGGATGGCTGGTGGATGTTTTTTCCAGCGGAAGATACATACGGTCGGAGGCCGGAAAAGATCCCCTGTATCAGGAGGAGCTGTACAGTGTAACAGAGGAGTATATTTGTGAGCTTCAGAATTTTAAAGCAGAAGGAAAATATGCAGCCAATGTTACCCCTGTAGGTGCGATCAGTGACGGACAGACCCTGTATGTGGCTCTGCGTTACGTACTAGAGGAAGAAGAAAACGTGGAAAAACATGTATCCATATGGCATGAATATGAGATCATTTGTGGGAATGAGAGAGTCGAGACATCGGGTTTGTGTGGAGATAGAGTGCTTCAGGAGGATGGCTCCTTCCTGGTGTGGGCACAGTTCCGTCTGGAGCAGCCGCTGATCGATGAAAAAGTTCAGGTGGAGATGACCCTGTACGAATATCGTCTCCTGCTGCCGGATTATACGGGTCAGATCGGCGAGAAATGCACCCTTTCCTTTACTACGGAAGTGACCCAAAGGGCGAAGAGCATCAGCTATGCCGTGGATGAAACCATTCTCCGTGAGATAGAGGGGCTGAGTCTGACAAAATACTTCTTTGCAGAGCAGATTGAGCTGTCGGCGCTCTATATGAAGCTGTGCGGTGATGCAGGTGCAAATCCCTACTCCTTTGACATTGGCTCCAATGCGGTGATCACAGAGGACGGCGAGGAGATCGAATGCTATCTGGGCGACGGGATTACAAGCTTGCAAAATACCAGTCTATTCTTCCGCTATGCAAGGCCCATTGACCCTGAGACCATTGTGGCTGTAAAATTCGGCGATCAGGTCATTCCGCTTGACCAATAGTCATTATACTTCAAAAGAGAGGGACGCTGTAAAAAGCGTCCCTCAGCTTGTCAAAAAACCTCCTCATCAGCTTAGGCAGGTATAAAAGCTTTTTGGTGCAGCAATTTCTCGAAAATGCTGCCAGGGTCCAGGGACCGAGTCCCTGGTCGCCGTCCGCAGACGGCGAAACACCCTGCGCCGTACTTCCGGCGCACGGAGAAAGGGGGGGGAATGCGACAGCATTTTTCAGGGTGATTCCCCGCAGTGCGGGGAAATGTCAGCGAAGCTGACAAAGGGGACGGCGCCGTGGGCGGCGAACAAGACCGCTTCCCCTTGTTGCGATCCGAAGTAAGTTTTTCTTGAAAACGTCCCGGTGGGACGTTTTCAACGCTATTATCCCTACTAATAAGGATGTTTTCAGAGGTTTTTCGACAGACTGAGGGACGCTTTTTACGGCGTCCCTCAGTCCATAGAAAAAGCCTTCAGCTCACAAGAACTGAAGGCTTTCTTCATTTTCAGGTATGTACTTACTTTGCACCCTTTTTCATAATGACCACGCCGATGGTACGGAAAATCAGCTTGATATCCTTCCAGAAGCTGCGCTCCTTGATGTACTTTACGTCGGATTCAACCCACTTTTCAAACTCCACATCGCTTCGTCCCTCACACTGCGCCACACAGGAGAGACCACCCTTTACCAGCAGACGCTCCATATGCGCCGGGGTATAGAGTACGACCTCACGGGGGAGGGGCGGACGAGGGCCGATCAGGGACATGTCACCGCGCAGCACGTTCCACAGCTGGGGCAGCTCATCCAGAGAAGTTTTCCGCAGAAATCCGCCGATTTTTGTAATACGGGGATCGTTTTCGTTTTTGAAGGCCAGGCCGTCTGTCTCATTGTCCTTCTGCACCTCTGCAAACTTCGCTTCTGCATCTATGCACATAGAACGGAACTTATACATATGAAAGACCTTTCCGTTCTTGGTCAGGCGAGCCTGGGAAAAGAACGGGTTTCCAAAATCCTGAAAATAGATGATCAGAGCCAGGATGGCCATGGGAATCAGAAGGATGGCCAGTGCAAGGGCGGAGGCCACAATATCGATCAGACGCTTTGTAAAACGGTAGAAAGCACCGCCTCCCGGAACTACCTTGCTGTATCGCAGGGTTTCCCGGACACCTGTGGAGAGCAGATCCAACGCACGCTCATCAAATTCCAGAATGGGGTAATTTGTTTCACCGTTGGGATTCTCCTTCATAGAGGACAGCGTTACTTCTGTGATCATTTCTTCTGTCAGATTCTCTTTTCCATTTTCCTTGCTCGATTTTTTCAATCCGAACACCTCATTCCTGCATGTCTCATAAAATCTGCATATACTACAAAATATCTTACAATCTCTTACTCTAGAATATAATTGTACCAGACATTCTGCTATTTGTCAAATATAAATTCTGTATTTTGCAAGATTTACCTGTGCTTCTCTATAAATACACATTTTATCCATATCCGGTTTCCGGCGGATAAAAATTGACGGACCGCTTTTATGCAAATGGATTTTCTGTAGGATAGCGCACGCCCTTGGGCTGATTATAGCCGATTTCAGCCACATCCACACCCAGGTACTTGAACACCTCATAGAGGGCCTTTCCGTGATGTCCGAAGGCCACTGCACCATGGTGGGGGAATCGCTTCTCGATCAGAACATGACGATAGAAGCGGCTCATTTCGGGAATGGCGAAGATGCCGATCGATCCGAAGGAATGGGTGGCGGCCGGCAGAACCTCCCCCTGTGCAATATAGGCTCTCAGCTGCGTATCGGATGTGGACTGGAGACGGAAGAAGGTGATGTCTCCCGGAATAATGTCACCCTCCAGCGTACCCTGTGTTACCTCCTCCGGCAGGCTGCGGGCCATGATCAGCTGATACTTCATCTCACAGAAGGCCAGCTTGCTGGAAGCGGTATTTCCGCAGTGGAAGCCCATGAAGGTCTCATCCAGGCGGTAATCTGCCTTTCCTGCGATCTCCTCCTGATAGAGGTCGGCCGGAACGGTGTTGTTGATATCCAGCAGTGTTACAGCGTCCTGGCTCACCGCAGTACCGATGAACTCACTCAGCGCACCATAGATATCTACCTCACAGGAAACCGGAATGCCCCGTCCTGTGAGACGGCTGTTGACATAGCAGGGAACAAAGCCGAACTGAGTCTGGAAGGCCGGCCAGCACTTGCCGGCAATGGCCACATATTCACGATAGCCCTTGTGCTCCTCCACCCAGTCCAGCAGTGTCAGCTCATACTGTGCCAGCTTTTGGAGAATTTCCGGCTTCTTGTTGCCCTCGCCCAGCTCACGCTCCATATCCTTTACGACCTCCGGAATGCGCACATCACCGGCATGCCTGTGGAAGGCCTCGAACAGATCCAGCTCCGAATTCTCCTCGATCTCAATGCCCAGATTATACAGCTGCTGAATGGGTGCATTGCAGGCCAGGAAGTTGGTGGGACGAGGGCCGAAGGAAATGATCTTCAGCCTGCTGAGACCATATACCGCCCGTGCGATGGGCAGAAACTCGTGGATCATGTCCGCACATTCCTCAGCGGTGCCCACAGGACGCTCCGGAATATAGGCCTTTACGCCGCGCAGCGCCAGGTTGTAGCTTGCATTCAGCATACCGCAGTAGGCATCTCCGCGGCTGGAGGACAGTACGGAAATATTTTCCTCCGCAGCAGCGCAGAACATCTTCGGGCCGTCAAAGTGCCTGGCCAGCAGTGTCTCGGAGATCTCCGGGCCGAAGTTGCCCAGATATACGCACAGCGCCTGACATCCGGCCTTTTTCAGATCCTCCAGAGCCTGCACCATGTGGATCTCACTTTCCACAATGCAGATGGGGCATTCGTAAATATCCTGTGCGTCATATTTCTTTGCATAGGCCTCTGCAAGTGCCTTTCTCCGGTTTACAGAAAGACTCTCCGGGAAGCAGTCCCGGCTGACAGCCACAATTCCGACCTTGATCTGGGGTATATTTTTCATTTTTCTCAATCTCCTCTGGACTTTTATTCTTCTTTTCCGGACAGAAGCTTTCTGGAAGCATCTGTTCTTTCCATTATAGCATATTGTCCGTCTCTTTTTCAACCCTATTTATTGATTTTGTGTAGAGTACACATAAATTTTCTTATGCCAGATGTGCATTTAGTCTGGCCACCAGCTCGTCGCAGTCCTTACAGCTGTACATTCCGCCGCCGAACGGGACAATATTGCGCAGGGGCATATACCGCAGCATCGCTTCCAGCATATCGGCTGTGGAAGAACCCATTGCATTTTCATCGGAGGATTCGTTTTCCTGACCGAAGGCCCGGATGTAGGGCTTCAGAATCTCCATCACGCCGTCCAGATGCATGATATCTCCGAAGATGGTATCCGGTGTGATGCGCTCCGGCTTGGGAACCCATCCGTCTATATGAATGGTGCGCTCTGCTGTGAGACTTTCAGAGGAATTTCCGGCAGCCAGCACATAGTCGCCGCTGAGCACTGTCCAGTCCTGCTTCTGCTCATCGAAATAGGCAAAGGCTCTCCGGTCGAGCGTAAAGGTCACGGTTTTTGTCTCCCCCGGCTCCAAGGTTACCTTTTCATATCCCTTCAGCTCCAGTACCGGGCGGAGAACGGCATCGCCGCCGTGTCTGGGCAGAACATAGAGCTGTACGACCTCCTTACCGCTGCGGTCACCGGTATTGGTCACATTTACAGAAATCTTTACTGTATCCTTTTCGCCGTATGCGCTGCGGTCGGTTCTGAGATCGGTGATTTCAAAGGTGGTATAGCTCAGGCCGTGTCCGAAGGGGAACAATACGTTCATCTTCCTTGAAGCATAGCAGCGGTAGCCTACGAACACGCCCTCGCTGTAGCGTGTGCAGTCGCCCTCTCCGAAATAGGAAAGGTAGGAGGGATTATCCTCCAGCCGGATGGGGAAGGTCTCGGCCAGATGGCCGCTGGGATTTACATCGCCGTAGAGAATGTCCACTGTGGCTCCGCCCACGGCCTGTCCGCCCAGATAGGCCTCCAGAATGCCCTTTACCTGAGAGATCCAGGGCATTTCTACAGGAGAGCCGTTGTGCAGAACCACAACGGTGTTGGGATTGGCAAGGGCTACGGCCTGGATCAGCACATTCTGACTTTCGGGGAGCTGCATGTGGGTACGGTCAAAGCCCTCAGACTCAAAGGAATCCGGCAGACCGGCAAATACAACCGCAGTATCTGCATTTTTCGCTGCAAGGACCGCCTCCTCCAGGAGCTTTTCATCAATGGTATCCGTCTCCGGGTCATAGCCCTTTGCATAGGTCACATCATAGCCCTTGCTCCGTGCCATGTCCAGGGCAGACTCCGTCTTGTGGGCGTTGATATGAGAGCTTCCGCCGCCCTGGAAACGAGGACTTTCCGCAAATGCACCGATAAAGGCGGCCTTCTTGTCCTTGCTCAGGGGGAGGATGTGTGCATCATTTTTCAGAAGCACCATGCACTGGGAGGCGATCTCCCGTGCCAGCTCGTGGTCGGCGTCACGATCGAAAACGGCCGCTTCATCCCGTCCGCTGAGATGACGGTCGAGAATGGTCAGCACTCGGGTCACAGCCAGATCGAGCACATCCTCGGACAGACGGCCTTCCTTAACGGCCTGCACGATCTGCTGGTCCCGGAAGCCGAAGCTGGTGGGCATTTCCAGATCCAGTCCTGCTTCCAGTGCCGTGGTGCGGTCGCTGACAGCGGCCCAGTCGCTGACCACAAAGCCGTCAAAGCCCCATTCGTCACGGAGAATACCGGTGAGCGCGTCCTTGCTGTTGGCTGCATAGGTGCCATTGATCCGGTTGTAGGAGCACATGACCGTCCAGGGCTTGGCTTCACGGATGGCCCCTTCAAAGGCCGCCAGATAGATTTCCCGTGCGGTACGTGCATCCAGCTGGGAATTGCTGCTCATCCGGCGGTGTTCCTGATTGTTCGCATAGAAGTGCTTGATGCTTGTGCCCACATTCTGACTCTGTACACCCTGAATGAAGGCCTTGGCCGTTTCGCTTGCCACATAGGGGTCTTCAGAATAGTATTCAAAGTTTCTTCCGCACAGGGGAGAGCGCTTGATGTTGACCGCCGGGCCGAGGAGGACGGCTACATGCTCGGCCTGGCATTCGCGGCCCAGAGCCTCTCCCATTCTGCGGACGAGGTCACGGTCAAAGGAGGATGCGGTTGCACATCCGGCCGGGAAGCACACGGCCTTGATGCTGTCGTTGATGCCCATATGGTCACCGGTCTGCTCCTGCTTGCGCAGTCCGTGCGGGCCGTCGCAGACCATCATGGCTGGAATCCCCAGCCGCTCCACGGCCTTGGTGTGCCAGAAGTCTCCGCCGGAGCAGAGTCCGGCCTTTTCCTCCAGGGTGAGCTGTGATACAATTTCAGGGATGTTCATAGTGAGTTTCTCCTCTCGTATTTATGATATAGAATGCATTGAATTTACTTTTCTCCCAGTCCCGGCAGGAAAGCCACCAGAGGCAGTCCAAAGCTTTCGGCCAGCTTCCGGCAGGCCTGCTGCTGTGCGGTGTCATTCAGACTCCACGGGTCATGGGCATCGCAGCCGATGATGGCCTTGTTTCCGGTTTCCTGTGCGATCCGCAGGAACAGGGCCGAGGGGTAATGCCGTCCCTGCATATTCCCCAGCATGTTGATCTCCACAGGGATATCCTTTTCCTTTAAATAGGTGCACAGACGGGCGAAGTGCTTTCTGTAGATCTCCTCCGGCCCGATGTAGTTCATAAGATCGGGATGAGCCACATAGCTGTATTTTCCGGTTTCCAGGCCCTCCAGGATGGTATCGATATATTTCACCAGCTTCTCCTCTGAATCCGTCTCGAAGCCAGTGTACTCGGAATAAGGCTCACGGGCGGTGAAGTGCTGACCCAGAATCATATAATCCACCGGGTAGTCCCGGAGCAGGCGGTTCTGGCGCTCCATCAACTCCGGAATATACTCTGCCTCAAAGCCGATATAAATGGTAATGTCGTCTGCATATTCTCTCCGGAGCTGTTCCAGGGAGCGGAAGTAGTCATCCAGCTGAGAGGGGAGCATTCTTGTGCCGGAAACGAAGCCGTCCCCATAGATCCACGGGCAGTGGTCGGAGAAGCCCAGCACCTTCATGCCGTTTTGTATGGCCTGTTCCACATAGGCCTTGTCCTCGCCCTTTGCATGCTGGCAGCGTGTGGTATGTGTATGATAATTTGCAAGCATTTCTCTATTCTCCTTCTCCATGTTCAGTTGTATTTATTGTAGCACAGACCATGCCGGAAATCAATGAAAAACCCGTATCCACTTTTTTGCGATTGTTGGACAGCGGCCGGCTCTGACGATTTGACAGCATGGCCGGATATGTGCTATAATAATCCCACCAAAAGGAAAGGAGATTTTTACCAATGAAAAAGAGAATTTACGGAATCATCGGAACGGCCCTTATTGCTGTGGCGGCCATTTACTATGGCGTTCGGATCATCATCACAGGCAAGGGGATACTCTGTAAGGATGATCCCAGGTTCAGCACGGTGGAGGGCTTTCTCTACATCATACTGGGCATTCTTTCAGGCATTCTGTGCGTGCTGAATTTCATGGATGCCTCTGGCCTTCTGCGTGTTGTGCTGGCAGCGCTTCTCATTGGCCTGTACATGGGCTTCTGGTATTACTGTAAGAAGAACGGGAAATAAGGCAAGGACTTGAAAAGCAATGCGATATACCCTGAAGCGGACCTGTTTTCGGACAGGTCTCAGTTTGCCGAAAAAGTCGAATTTTCCGCACAAGGCTCCCCTTAGTAAGGG
>JAFUQX010000030.1 GCA_017472145.1 Ruminococcus sp.
ACGAGCAAAGGGGGTAGGGGGTTAGGAAAGAGTGATTCCCCGCAGTGCGGGGAAATGTCAGCGAAGCTGACAAAGGGGACGTCGCCGTGGGCGTGCAGAGAGAAAACCTAAGGGGGACAGGGGGAGATGCTCGTTTTTGCCCCGGTTTTCTTTCTCCCCCTGTCCCCCTTGGGTTGTCTCTTTGCAACCCCAACAGCACTTGGAAGGTGAAGCAAACCTTCGATGAAGCGGAGGAAACCTAAAATTCCATCCCCAACAGCACCTGAAAGGTGAAGCAAACCTTCGATGAAGCGAAGGAAACCTAAAATTCCAACCCCAACAGCACTTGGAAGGTGAAGCAAACCTTCGATGAAGCGCAATAACCCCAAAACCCCATCCCCAACAGCCACATAAGCCACCGCATCACTTTTCCACCGAGGTTAAACAGGGAATCAACTATAAAATGTTGAAAACTTACCCCAAACCCCTTGCATTTTCAACAGAGATGTGCTATACTATTATTAAGAGTAGCTGCATGGCGGAAGAGACGGCAAGTGAGCCGAAGAATGCAGCTTTTTCTGACTCATTACACATCCTTCGGGGCTGTGGAAAGTGCCGGCCCAAGCGATGTTATGATCTCAATTTTTATTGTAAAGGAGACAAAGATCCATGAATTCATTTGAAGATGTCTTTGCCCGTGTGAAGGAATACTGCCTGACAACGGGCGGTCTGTCGGATGTAGCAGTCAATCTCTGGATTGCGACCATGAATCCGATCAATCTCAGCGGCTCTGTAGCAGCCTTCACTGTACCGTCAGACTTTCAGCGGAACATCGTCCTGCAAAACTATGAGGAGCTGCTCAAGCAGGCCTTCAAGGATATCCTGGGCTTCCCGGTAGAGCTGGTGATCCAGGTGGTAGAGCCTTCTGACGACTATCCCATGAACGATCAGAGAAGCAGAGGGGCGGCCAATGCCGAGGAGGTAGACAAGCGCCACGCCTCCCTGGAAAAATCTCTTGAGGGTGCAAACTATGAGTACACCTTCTCCACCTTCATCGTGGGCCGCTCCAATGAGTTTGCCTATGCCGCCTGTACGGCCGTGGCCAAGGAGCCGGGCAAGAACTATAATCCGCTGTTTGTATACGGCCCGTCGGGACTGGGCAAGACCCACCTGATGCATGCCATTGCCCATGAGGTAAAGCAGAACCACCCGGACTACAATATTATTTACGTAACCAGCGAGGAATTCGGCAACGACCTGATCAAGGGCATCAACGAAAACAATATGATCAGCTTCCACGAGAAGTACCGCTCTGCGGATGTCCTGCTGATCGACGATATCCAGTTCTTCAGCAACAAGGATCGTATGCAGGAGGAATTTTTCCATACATTCAACAAGCTCCACGCCGAGGGCAAGCAGATCGTCATCACATCGGACAAGCCGCCCAGAGAGCTGAAGACCCTGGAGGACCGGATCCGCACACGATTTGAGTGGGGTCTGATCACGGATATCACCACACCGGACTTTGAAACGAGAATCGCCATCATCCGCCGGAAGGCCGAGCTTCTGGATCTGGTCATTCCGGATGATGTTTCCGAATTCATTGCAAACCGTCTGAAGTCCAACATCCGTCAGCTGGAGGGAGCGGTGAAGAAGCTGAAGGCCCTGAAGCATCTTGCAGGCTCTCCGCCCTCCATTTCCATGGCTCAGAGCGTGATCAAGGATATTCTGAACGATGACCAGCCCATTCCGATCACCGTGGAGAAGATCATCATCGAGGTTGCGGATGTATACGGCGTCACACCGGAGGAAATCCGCAGCAGCAAGCGCTCCAGCCAGATCTCCACAGCCCGCAAGGTAGCGGTTTACGTAGTCCGTGAGATCACCCAGATGCCGCTCCAGTCCATCGGTACAGAGTTCGGCGGACGGGATCATTCCACGATCGTCTATGCCATCAACAACATCGAAGCCGGCATGAAGCGGGACAGCAACCTGAATCAGCTGGTCAACGATATCATCAAAAATATCCGGGATAAGAGCCGGGCCTGAGCCTGTTTCCACAGACTTCCAACCAGTTTCAACACGCTTTTCAACAGACTGTTGAAATCCCGGTTGAAAGATTTTCTGAAGCGTTTCCGGGGCGCGGACTGCGGGGGAGTCCTCTCCATGAGACTCATTCCACAGAAACCCGGGATCCGGTTTTCCACTTTTCCTGCCGGCCTTTTCTCCGGCAGGTGCTTTTTTCCACCATTTTCCCAACAATCTTTCCCTTTCCACACCACAGTTTCTCAACTTTTCAAAACGAAAAACAGCCTCCAACTTTCCCACAATTTTCCCACAAAACCCAAAATGAAAACTTTCCGGCGATTCTGCTGGGAATTTCCGGTCTTCCAACACTTCCAACAGATCTACTACTACTACTAGCTTTTTTTTCTTCTTTCTATTCTGTCTTTCTGCTTCCTCCGGAAGCAAAAGCAGAACCGGCTGTGGAAAACCCTTCCCGCCCCATCCGCTGCTTTCCACTTACCCCTGTTAGAAAGGACTATAGAATTATGATGAAATTCACCTGCGACAAGCAGTCTTTATATGATGCGGTAGCCCATGTATCCAAGGGCATTGCGCAGCGTTCTACCATTGCCGCTCTGGAAGGGATCAAGGTCCGCCTGAGTCCGGACAATCTGGAGCTGACCGGCTATGATCTGGAGTTCGGCATCCAGAAGAATCTGGAGGTTGAAACCGAGGACAGCGGCGAATTTGTACTGAATGCCCGTCTGCTGAGCGAAGCGGTGCGCCGTTTTTCCGGCCAGCAGGTCAGCATTGAGATCGACGACAGCCTGAATGTCAGCATGTACTGTGAAGCGACGGAGTTTCACATTTCCGGCATGTCTGCGGAGGAATATCCGGCTCTTCCGGATATGAATATGAATGAGGGGCTGCACATTGAGCAGTCGGTGCTCAAGAGCATGATCACCCAGACCAGCTATGCAGCGTCTCTGAACGAGGCCAAACCGGTGCTGACGGGTGAGCTTTTTGAGGTAAAGGGCGATCAGCTGAGCGTGGTGGCCATTGACGGCTATCGTCTGGCCATCCGGAACGAGGCGGTGACGGCCCGTGAGGAGATGCAGTTTGTTGTCCCAAAGCGCACGGTCACCGAGGTTGCGAATATGCTGAAGGATGAGGCCGAGCAGCCCTGTGTGATCTCTGTGAGCCGCAGTCACATCCTCTTTGAATTTGAGGGATATATTGTGTTCTCCCGTCTGCTGGAGGGCGAGTTCCACAATTACAGAAGCAGCATTCCGGCGGCCTTTGAGACGGAGGTTGTCGTGAAGGCCAGTGACCTGACCCGTTGTCTGGAGAGATGTGCGCTTCTTATCAATAGTAAGTTCAATGCACCGATCCGCTGTCAGTTCAGCGGCGGCACGATGAATGTGCGCTGCAAGACGGGGATCGGTGAGATCAACGATACGATCCCGGTACAGATCAGCGGCCCGGATGTACGGATCGGTCTGAACAATCGTTTTTTACTCGAGGCGATCCGGGCTACGGATTGTGATCAGGTAAAGATCCAGATGACCGGCGGCAATCGTGTTGTAAAGATGGTACCCATGCAGGGCGATAGCTTTATCTTCCTGCTGATGCCGATTCAAATTAAACAGTAAGTTATAACAGCGAACCAAAAAGGAATTTTTTTCGGTCCAGCAGTTTTTTGCAAAAAAAATGCTGGCGTAGGGTGACTCCCCGCAGTGCGGGCAATGTCATCCACTTAAGGTGATCGTGAAAGGCTCCCCTTAGTAAGGGGAGCTGTCAGCGGCCGCTGACTGAGGGGATTGCAAGTAGAACAGCAAGCTGCAAGCTTACTCGCCGCTTACAATCCCTTCCACCGCAGCAAGCTGCGGTCCCCCTCCCCTTGCTAAGGGGAGGCTTTCAAAGGCTTTTTCAGCATACCTGTTTAAGTGGATGACATTAACGGGATGGGGAGATGTTCGTATAGCTGACAAAAGGGACGGCGGACTGAAAGGAGATATCCAAAAATGGAAGAAATTGCAATCAGAACGGAATTTATCAAGCTGGATGCCCTGCTGAAGTTTTCGGCTCTCTGTGAGACCGGCGGCATGGCCAAGGAGGTCATCCAGCAGGGCGAGGTGGAGGTCAATGGAGAGATCTGCACCATGCGGGGCAAGAAGATCCGTCCGGGAGATGTGGTGACCTTTTCCGGCGAGAGCATCCGTATCATCGCAGCTGAGACATGAAACTGACCCATATCTGCATAGACGGCTTCAAGAATCTGCGGGAGGTGGAGCTGACCCCGGATGCGGGGTATAACATCATCTCCGGAGAGAACGCCCAGGGCAAGACCAATCTCCTGGAGGCCCTGTGGCTTTTTACCGGCTGCCGGAGCTTCCGGGGGACAAAGGAGCGGGACTATCTCAGCTTTGCCGGAAATCCGCTGAAGCTGGAGGTAAAATTCCACGACGGACGGAGAGAGCAGACCCTTGTCTGTGAAATGTCCCAGCAGAGCCGGGAGAAAAAAATCACCTGCAACGGCGTGCCCATCCGCCAGACCGGGCAGCTCTTTGAGCTGTACCACTGCGTGGCCTTTACGCCGGAGGATATCGAGCTGATCACAGGCGGCCCGGAGGTGCGCAGGAGCTTCATTGACCTGTGCTTCTCCCAGCTCCACAAGAGAGGGATGTCCGCTGTACGGAGATATCAGCTCATCCTCTCTCAGCGCAATGCTATGCTCAAGCAGCACCGGCCTCTCTCCGAGACGGAATATATCCTGGATATCTGGGACAGACAGCTGGCCTCTGTGGGAAGCTATATCGCCGTCCGGCGGCAGTCCTATGCCAGAAAGCTGGAGGAGGCGGCCCAGTCCCTCTACAGCCGGATCTCGTCCGGTACGGAGGAGATCACAGCGGCCTACAAAAGCCAGATTTTCGGCCGGAGACCGGAGCTTCCGCCCATGCCCACGGCCGAGCTGGAGGAGCTGTATTATCAGAAGCTGGTCTCGGCCCGGATGCAGGACAGTGACCTGGGCTTTACCGCCTGCGGCGTCCACCGGGATGACATCGAGCTGTCCATCAATGGCGTGAGTGCAAGAGAATACGGCTCCCAGGGGCAGAAAAAAAGCCTGTCCCTGGCGCTGAAGCTGGCGCAGGCTCAGCTCTACAGCAGCGCACGGCGGGAATCTCCTGTGATCCTGCTGGACGATGTCATGGGGGAGCTGGACAAGAGCCGCCAGGAGGTGGTCTGCACCATCATCCGGGATATGCAGGTATTCATCACCACCTGCCACGATGAGGTGTTGATACCGGAGCTGTGCGGCAGCCATATCCTGTTGAAACAAGGACGGCTCTACAGGCCATCCATAGAGGAAAATGCTGAAAAATGCGAGAAAACTCAGATTTCCACAGACTGTTGAAAACGGTGTGGAAAGTCTGTATAGAAGTGTTGAGAACACAGCCGGCAGATTTCTCTGCCGGAAACGGAGGAGGAAAAAACATGATAGAAGCACAGAAACCCATCGCCGAGAACTATGATGAAAGTCAGATTCAGGTTCTCGAGGGGCTGGAAGCAGTCCGGAAGCGACCGGGTATGTATATCGGCTCTACCGGGCCGAAGGGCCTGCATCATCTTGTATACGAGATCGTAGACAATTCCATCGATGAGGCTCTGGCCGGCTTCTGTACGGAGATCAACGTAGAGATTCTGCCGGAGGATGTTGTCCGGGTCTCTGACAACGGCCGCGGCATTCCGGTGGGTATCCATCCCACCGAGGGCATTTCTGCGGCTACGGTCGTATATACGGTTCTCCATGCCGGCGGTAAGTTCGGCGGCGGCGGATATAAGGTGTCCGGCGGTCTCCACGGCGTAGGTGCATCTGTTGTAAATGCCCTCTCCGAGTGGCTGGAGCTGACGGTCAAGGACGGGACCAATGTCCATTTCCAGCGGTTCGAGCGGGGCGAATATGCCGAGGAGCTGAAGATCATCGGAGAAACCCATGAGACCGGTACAAGCGTTATGTTCAAGGCCGACCCGGAGATCTTCGAGAGTACCATTTATGAATATGAGGTGCTGCTCAAGCGTCTGCGTGAGCAGGCCTTCCTGAATGCGGGGATCAGGATCATCTTTTCTGACAAGCGCGATCCGGCCGCCATTACTACGGAGGAGCTGTACTATGAGGGCGGTATCCGTCACTTTGTGGAGCATCTTCACAATGTCCGCGGGGTCGAGCCGCTTTCGGATGAGGTCATCCACTTCTCCGGCACAGAGGGCGATTCCTTCGGTGAGATCGCCATGCAGTACAATGACAGCTACAACGAGCTGATCCTGTCCTTTGCCAATAACATCCATACCGGGGACGGAGGCTCTCACGAAGTGGGCTTCAAGAACGCCCTGACCAAGGTCATCAACGAATACGGCAAGAAGATGAATCTGCTCAAGGACGGTGCCAAGCTTCTGGGCGATGATGTGAGAGAGGGCCTGACGGCGATCATTTCTGTCAAGCTGACGGAATGTGAGTTTGAGGGTCAGACCAAGGGCCGTCTGGGCAATCCCCATGTAAAGCCCTTCATTGAGAAGCTGGTCACTGAAAAGCTCATGGACTATCTGGATGAAAATCCGGCCGTGGCCCGGAGCATTTTTGAAAAGAGCCTGTCCGCTCAGAAGGCCAGAGAGGCCGCCAAGAAGGCCAGAGATCTCACCCGGCGCAAGTCCGCTATGGAAAGCGCCAGTCTGCCGGGCAAGCTGGCTGATTGTCAGGAGAAGGGCGTGGACGGCACAGAGATCTATATCGTAGAGGGTGACTCTGCGGGCGGCTCTGCAAAGGAAGGCCGTGACCGCCGCTATCAGGCCATCCTTCCGCTGTGGGGTAAGATGCTGAATGTAGAAAAGGCACGCATTGACAAGGTCTATGGCAACGAGAAGCTCATGCCGGTGGTAACGGCTCTGGGCACATCCATCGGAGAGGACTTTGATCTGAGCAAGCTGCGCTATGGCAAGGTCATTATCATGGCCGATGCCGATGTGGATGGTTCTCACATCCGCACCCTGCTGCTGACCTTCTTCTTCCGCTTTATGCGCCCTCTGATCACCAACGGAAATATCTATCTGGCCCAGCCGCCTCTCTTTAAGGTGTCCAAGGGCAAGAAGTTCAGATATGCCTTTGATGAGGCCGAGCGGGATCGGTATATCGCAGAGCTTCAGGCGGCGGACAAGAGCAGCGCCAAGATCGAGGTGCAGCGCTATAAGGGTCTGGGTGAGATGAGCGCCCAGCAGCTCTGGGAGACTACGATGAATCCGGAGACACGCTCTATGATCCGTGTCGATCTGGAGGATGCCGAGCGTGCGGATGAGGTGTTTACCATCCTCATGGGCGACAAGGTTGCGCCCCGCCGGGAGTTCATCGAAACCAATGCACGCTATGTGCAGAATCTGGATATATAAGGCTTAGCAAGGAGGCAAGGCGGTATGATAAAAGAGAGAGAGCCGCAGTTTGAAGAAGCATTTCCGTCCGGGGAGACGATGCAGGAAGCAGCGCCGCCCCAGGACTTGGACCCGATGGAGCCGTACAGGGAATTTGAGGAGGAGGATGCATACGGGGAGAATGCGCCGTATGCGTCCGGCCCGGAGCAGGAGGATCATTACGAGCAGCCAGAGAACCTGGAAGCTCCGGAGGGCCTGCTGATTCCGGATACCGCTCCCTTTCAGATTTCCTATGATATGTATCAGGAGGCCTACAAGACCTATCAGAAGCGGTTTGTCTATCCGAGAAACCGGCTGTTCCAGCTGATCCTGCTGGTGCTGAGCGCAGATTTTGCCTACCACGGAGCGATGGATCCGGATCGGCCGATGTATTTTATGCTCCTGCTGGTATGCATCTCGCTGATGATGATCCTCTGGTACAATCCAAGAAAAATGCGCCGGAACATCATGGATGTGGTGCGTGAGATCGAGGGCGAGGAGCATATATTCAGCATGGATGAGAACAAGATCACCTTCCGGATGGTTCCGTCCGAGCGGTTGCAGGATGTGCCGGAGGAGGGCCTGCCGGACTATGCTCCTACAGAAATCTACTACACCAAGGAGCTGAGGGTGATCGAAAAGGAGAAGTTCTTCCTCATATGCAAGGGAAAGCAGCTCTTTTATGTTCTGCCCAAATATGCGCTGTATGACGATCAGACGATAATCGTGCGGGAGACCTTTGAGGAAAATCTCGGCCGCCGGTTTCGCAGCAAAATATAAAGGTGAAAACACATGAATGAAAATAAGGATAACATGGAAACAAAACTGGAGAACCGGGACGGTAAGATCGTTCCGGTAGAGATCAGCACAGAGGTGCAGCAGTCCTTCCTGCAATATGCCATGTCGGTTATTGTATCGAGAGCTTTGCCGGATGTGCGGGATGGTCTCAAGCCGGTGCACCGGCGTATTCTCTATACAATGTATGAAAAGAACCTGACTCCGGACAAGGCCTACCACAAGTGTGCGGATACGGTTGGTTCTGTGCTGGGTAGCTATCATCCCCACGGTGATGCGTCGGTATATGATGCACTGGTACGTCTGGCCCAGCCCTTCTCCATGCGTTATATGCTGGTGGATGGTCAGGGTAACTTCGGTTCTGTAGACGGAGACCCGCCTGCTGCATACCGATATACAGAGGCCAGAATGTCCAAGATCTCTCTGGAGATGCTGACGGATATTCAGAAGGAAACCGTTCCCTTCATGCCCAACTATGACGAGCGTCTTCAGGAGCCGGTGGTGCTTCCCTCCCGTTACCCGAATCTGCTGGTAAATGGTTCGATCGGTATTGCCGTTGGTATGGCCACCAATATTCCGCCCCATAATCTGGGCGAGGTCGTTTCTGGTATTGAGCTGCTCATGGATGAGCCGGACTGCACCATTGAGGAGCTGATGACCCGGATCAAGGGTCCGGACTTCCCCACCGGCGGCATTATTATGGGCAAGGCCGGTATCCGTGCGGCCTATAACACCGGACGGGGCAAGATCACCCTGCGCAGCAAGGTGGACTTTGAGAAGATCCGGGGAAGAGATGCCATCGTGGTAACAGAGATCCCCTATATGGTCAACAAGGCCCGTCTGGTAGAGAGCATTGCTCAGCTGGCCAAGGAGAAGCGTGTAGAGGGCATCGCCCACATTCAGGATGAATCCAGCCGTGAGGGCATGCGGATCGTCATTGAGCTGAAGAAGGATACCAATGCGGAGATCGTCCTGAATAAGCTCTACAGCTACACGCAGCTTCAGGATACGGTAGGCGTGATCATGCTGGCCCTGGTCAACGGGGAGCCGAAGGTGCTGTCTCTCAAGCAGATGCTGGAGCATTATCTGAGGTTCCAGGTGGAGGTCATCACCAATCGTACCCGGTATGATCTCAATAAGGCCCGGAAGCGTGCTCACATCCTCCAGGGCTTTGTGGTGGCCATCGACTATATTGATGAGGTGATTGCGATTCTGAGAAGCAGCAAGACCATTCCGGAGGGCAAGCAGCGCCTGATGGAGCGGTTTAAGGATACAGATATGTCCGAGCTGCTGGATCGTGCAGAATATGATATGACCGGCTACAGCCTGGAGAGCCAGGTGGGGCTCAGTGAGGAACAGGCTGATGCCATCGTACAGATGCGTCTGGGAGCCCTGACCGGTATGGAGCGTAAAAAGGTGACCGATGAGCTGTATGAGATCACCAGGAAGATCGCCGAATATCTGAACATTCTGTCGGATGAAAGGCTGGTGCTGGATATCATCCGTACCGACCTGCGTGAGATCGCCCGTAAGTTCAAGGACGAGCGCCGCACCATGATCGAAAATGTATGCGGTGAGGTGGAGATCGAGGATCTGATCCCGGTGACGGAATGCGTGGTGACCTACACCAACGGCGGCTATATGAAGCGTATGCCGGTGGAATCCTATAAGCTCCAGCGCAGAGGCGGACGCGGTGTAAACGGCATGAAGCAGCGTGAGGAGGACTATGTCAGCGAGATGTTCATCAGCTCCTCTCATGACCATATCATGTTCATCAGCAACAAGGGCATTATGTACAAGCTCAAGTGCTATGAGATCCCCGAGGGCGGCAAGACCTCCAAGGGCTTGAATATTGTGAATCTGATCACCATGGGTGAGGATGAAAAGGTAGCGGCTATGCTCCATGCTTCTGATTTTGAGGATGGCCGGTATGTGAACATCGTTACCAAGCGCGGTAAAATCAAGAGAACCGAGCTTTCCGCCTACCGGAATGTCCGCAAAAATGGTCTCATTGCCATTGGCCTGGATGAGGGCGATGAGATTGCCGGAGTCGTTCTGACGGAAGGCGAGGATAATCTCTTTATTGCAACGAAAAACGGCATGATCCTTCGTACCTCTGAGAATAATGTACGCTCCATGAGCCGCAGTGCCCACGGTGTCAGAGCCATCACACTCCGTGAAGGGGACGAGGTGATCGCAATCGCTCGTGAGCGTGAAAATGCCGACCTGCTGACGATCACCACCCAGGGCTTCGGCCGTCGGAGTGCAGCGGAGGAATACCGTATTCAGAACCGGGGCGGCTTTGGCCTGACCAACTATAAAACGGACGAGGAGCGCGGTACGGTCTGCGGCATTCGTATGGTAGAGCCGGAGGAGGATATCATTCTGATTTCCAGCGATGGTGTCATTATCCGTGTGCGCTGTGAGGATATCCGTGTAATGGGACGTACAGCCAAGGGCGTGCGTACTATGAAGGTGACAAACGGCAATACGGTTGTAGCCTTTACCAGTGCCGAGCATGATGAAACCGCAGAGACAGCAGCTGTCGAGGAGGTTTCCCAGGAGGCGGAAGAGACCATTCCGGAGGAGGACGGCTCTGAAGCAGAGAGAGCTTCACAGGAAGAATAAGAATTGTACAGAACCGGGTACCGGCCAATTGTTACAGGCCGGCAGCCCGTTTTTGTATCATACGAAAGGAGGCAAGAGTAATGCAGCAGGAAAACAGAAGGCTGCGTCCCATTCTGCTGATGATATTCAGCAGTCTGTTTCTGCACATCCTCCATTGGATCATCTATGAAACCATTGCCTTTTCCTGGCTTATGAGTCTGATCACTCCTCTTGTTCTGTGTCTGTGTTATCATGGCTTTCAGACGGATTGTGAGAAAACCTTCGGTCTCTCCCGGAAGCGGGTGTTTATCTATGCGGTACTCGTTCCCCTTCTGATCGCACTTGGTGTATCTGTTCTTGTGTTTATGAATAATCCGCATCTGGGTTTGTATTCAAGAGGCGGACAGCTGACCGGCGGTGCTGTAGAGCAGATCGGTCTCTATGCCGGCCGTACAGCCATGTCGGGAATTTATGTGCTTATTTTTTCGGCTATAGATATCCCGATCCTTCAATGGCAGGATCACCGGCGGTACGAAAAGGAAAGTGTACGTCTCACCGATGCAGATCTGGCCGAGAAGCAGGTATATCAGGCTCCGGACACAATGCAGGAGCATGAGGAGGATCTGTCTGTATGATGACTTTTTTTCTTATAGTCCTTTGTATCCTGGCTGTTCTGATCGTCTGGTTTTTTATTGAACGATGTATACTCCTGACCAGAAAAAAGGAGATTTTCCTCAGGGCCTGGCCAAAGGAATTGAATGGGATGAGGATCCTTCAGATATCCGATCTGCATCACCGGACTTTCGGACGGGATAATATCCGCATTTCAAGACGTGTGCAAAGAATTCAGCCGGATATCATTGTGATTACAGGGGATCTGATCTCCCGTGATATGCGGGACTTTACTGCGGTTGGACGCTTTTGCAGAAATCTTGCTGCGATTGCACCTGTATATTTTGTGCCGGGCAACCATGAGCTTGATCTGCCTTCCAAGGTAAGAGAGACTTATTATAAGACTTTGCGGGGGGCCAACGGGATCATCCTTGACAATAGGTCCTGTTCTATCAAAAGCGGAGGTGGTTCTGTTTCTCTTGTCGGGACTACTCTTGATATCAGTATTTATCATGATGGAGATCATAAATATCGGAATCTGAATCCCTATTCAAAAGAAGAGCTTATTAAGCAGATCGGTGTACATGATGGGTGTACAATTTTGCTTGCTCATAATCCTTTGATTGCTGAGGCTTATGCGGATTGGGGGGCTGACCTGGTTCTTTGCGGGCATGTTCATGGCGGTGTCATGCACCTTCCTTTTATTGGCGGTGTGCTTTCCCCCGAAAGACGATTCTTCCCCCGATATTCAAAGGGCTTATATAGGATCGGAGATACCTGTATGTATGTTTCCGGAGGTCTTGGGAAGATCCGCCTTTTTAATCCTTCAGAAATCAATCTGATCACACTTCGCAATCAGGAATAAGCTGGAAGCATTTTTATCTTGAATGATAAAAATGTTTCACGTGGAACATTCTGCTTGATGTTTCAGGTGAAGCACTTTTATTGCTTTTATATGCGTTTTGGAATTTTGAATTGTTCCACGTGGAACAATTCTTCTATGGATATATATTAACGAATTCAACACGGGAGTTGATGATGATGTATCATATGGGTTCATATGATGTTGCTGTTATAGGTGCAGGTCATGCCGGAGTAGAGGCCGCTCTTGCAGCTGCACGGCTTGGATGTAAAACAGTTCTTTTTACGATCTCTCTGGATCAGATTGCCAATATGCCCTGTAATCCTTCTATCGGAGGCACGGCCAAAGGACATCTTGTAAGAGAAATAGACGCTTTAGGCGGAGAAATGGGAAAAGCGGCCGATGCATGCTTTATCCAGAGCCGAATGCTGAACCGGGGGAAGGGACCGGCCGTATACAGTCTGCGTATTCAGGCGGATCGTGTGAAATATCATGCATATATGAAAAGAGTCTGCGAACATACAGATAATTTATATGTAAAGCAGGCAGAAATCGCAGAGATTTTGACTGAATCCGGAAAGGTTACTGGTGTGGTCACTGCACTTGGCGCAAAATATGATGTCAGAGCTGCAATTATTGCAACAGGAACCTATCTGAATGGTCGGATCCATATAGGAACGGTTTCTTATGAAAGCGGCCCCGATAGTGCACTTCCCAGCCGTGAACTGGCTCATCACCTTGAAAAAATGGGGCTGCCGCTTAGACGCTTCAAGACAGGGACGCCATGCCGTGTACATCGCCGCAGTATTGCTTTTGACCGGATGGAAGAACAGCACGGGGATGATGATATTGTTCCGTTTTCCTTTGATACATCTGCTAAAGGACTTGAAAATCAGGTGAGCTGTTATATTACATATACGAATGAACGTACGCACGAGATTATCCGGGATAATCTGGATCGTTCCCCTATGTTCACCGGACAAATCTCCGGGATAGGCCCTCGGTATTGTCCATCTATTGAGACAAAGATTGTGCGATTCGCGGATAAAGAGCGTCATCAGCTGTTTGTTGAGCCTATGGGTCTGGATACAGATGAATTTTATCTTCAGGGTATGTCTACCTCGCTTCCGGAGGATGTTCAGCAGGAATTCCTACAGACAATTCCCGGACTGGAAAACGTAGAAATTATGCGGCCAGCTTATGCCATTGAATATGATTGCGTAGATCCCACATCATTGCGGGTTACATTGGAAACAAAGAAGATCAGCGGGTTATACGGGGCCGGGCAGTTCAATGGCAGTTCCGGCTATGAGGAAGCAGCCGCTCAGGGACTGGTTGCAGGAATCAATGCGGCCCTCAAGCTTCTTGGACGTGAACCGATGATTCTCGATCGGGCCAGCTCTTATATCGGCACCTTGATTGATGATCTTGTTACAAAGGGATGTGAAGACCCCTATCGTATGATGACCTCGCGCAGTGAATATCGCTTGATTTTGCGGCAGGATAATGCTGATCAGCGCCTGATGCCGATTGGCAATCAGATTGGTCTGGTATCGGACGAGCGATATAAGACGATGCTTGAAAAATATGAAGCAGTTGCAGCCGAGCGAAAGCGGGTGGCAAAGAAGAATATGGCTCCCACAGATGAGTTGAATCAATTTCTGATAGCCAAGGGAACATCTCCCTTGACTACGGGCTGTAAGCTTGCAGATCTGATACGGCGTCCACAATTAAACTATGAGATGTTGAAACCATACGATCCAGAGCGGCCTGAGTTAGATCCTGTGATTGGACAGCAGGTTGAAATTCAAATCAAATATGAGGGATATATTGAAAAACAGCTTGAACAAATCGAACGAATGCGCAAGCTGGAGGAAAAGCTGCTGCCTGATGGAACAGATTATACGCAAATACGTGGGTTACGATTGGAGGCGGCTGAAAAGCTGAATGCATATCAGCCATCCAATATCGGACAGGCCAGCCGGATCTCCGGCGTATCTCCGGCCGATATTTCTGTTCTCGTAGTATGGAAGCTTTCAAAGGAGGGTGTAACAGACGATGAAAACTGATTTTTCAACAATTCAGAAGCTCTTTGTGGAAAACGGTTTGCAGCTGACTGAATCACAGTATGACGCTTTTATTGTATACAGCAGATTTCTTGTGGAATATAATCAAAAGGTAAATCTTACAGCGATAACGGAGCCGGCCGAGATCTGGAAAAAACATTTCCTGGATAGTGTTTACCCGCTGCGTTTCATTCAGCTTCCGGAACAGGCTGCGGTTATAGATGTGGGCACTGGTGCAGGCTTTCCCAGTGTTCCCATGGCAATCTATCAGAATGATTTGCATATTACAATGCTTGACAGCCTTCAGAAACGTATTGTGTTTCTTGAACAGCTGGCTCAAAAAACAGGGCTTTCGCATTGGCGCTGTATTCACGGACGAGCAGAAGATGTAGGAAATCTTCCTGATTATCGGGAGCAATTTGATGCAGCGGTTGCTCGCGCCGTTGCGGCCTTGCCGATTCTGTGTGAATACTGTCTTCCTTTTGTCAGGATTGGCGGCTGTTTTCTCGCATTAAAAGGACCGAATGAATCGGCTGCGAATTCTGCATCTGCTGTAACACAGCTTGGTGGGGAGATTGAAAGGGAAATTTCTTACCGCTTGGAAGGCGAAGAACGAAAGCTGATTGTGATCAGAAAAATATCGCATACTTCGACAAAATTCCCCAGAAAAAGCAGTCGGATTAAGCAAAAGCCGCTCGTTTAATGCCGATATTGGCATAATATTGTCGAAAATGTGCGGATTCTGCGATAAATTCCCTCTGGCCATTATTTCCGTTCCCTGGTATAATAAGAATATGAAAACATGTACTTTTAAGTGCTTCCATGTTATGCGTTCGGAGCAGGAGAAAGAGAAAAGCTCGGAGGGATGTTTTATGGCAGGTGCAGCTGCATTTATAAGAAAAAAGCCGGTCAGCCGGATTATTGATGTTGATATATCCGAAATTCGTTTCAATAACCAGTCGGTTTCCCTGAATACTGAATCTGCGGAGATCCATGCTTTAGCAGAAAGCATCGCTCAGAACGGAATTCTTCAACCATTGCAGGTGCATTTGATTGGTGGAAATTATGAGTTGATAAAGGGGATACATATATTGCATGCCGCGATTTGTGCAGGCTTGCATTCTGTGCCGTGTATAGTGTCGGATATGAATTGCAGTGCCGGTGATATAAAGGATCTGCTCGATGAAATTCATATGCAGAAGCTGAATTTTTTTCAGGAAGCAGAAGCAATAGAAAAGCTGATTTCACTGTATGGGATCACTCAAGAGGAAGCGGCTGCACAGCTTGGACGTGCTCAGAGTACCATTGCCAATAAGCTGCGTCTGCTTCGTTTAACAGAGTCTGAACGTGATTTAATTATTCAGCATCGATTAACGGAACGGCATGCCCGGGCTATACTCAGGCTTGGTGCTCCGGAAGAACGGCTTATTGTATTAAATCAGGTTATCAAACAGAATCTGAATGTCGAAAAGACCGAAAAAGCTGTAGAGATGAGGCTTGGCCGGCGAAGAAAACGCGAGCCTTATCGCAAGCGAAGCCGCTCGATACAAAATATACATTCATTCGTAAAGACAGTGAATAAGGCTGCGGAGACAATGCAGGCCGCTGGAATTGGGGTACAGATTCAGCAGATACAAAAAGAAGGCTGGGTAGAATTTCAGATCCGAATTCCACAGAAAAAATATACAGAGACTGAAGCAGATATTATCAGATGTTAAGTTCAGAAGAAATTATTTGTTTTGGTTTATTAGAGAGAAAGTCAGAATATGCTGGCTCTCTCTCTTTTTATTTCAGCTCCTTTCCATAATTTGGGATACTTGCAATTTTCTCAATAAAGGAGGCTTTAAGACATACTTTACGAATCGGTTTGATTTCCAAATTTTCAAAATAGAGTGTTTGTTCCACGTGGAACAAAAAGAGAGCAAGAGGAGATATTTGCGGAAGAAAGAGCAGGAAAGGCGAAAAATGTTCCACGTGAAACATTACGTAAAAACCAGACGAGAGCGAATAAAAAAGCTTTACAAATGGCGTGAATCATGCTATAATACAATAAGAAAGGGGCGAGGGCAATGATTTATGCTGTAGGCAATCAAAAAGGCGGTGTTGGTAAGACAACAACAGTTGTAAATTTGGGCGCATGGTTCGGTTCTCATGGAAAGCGTGTATTATGTGTGGATATTGATCCGCAGGGAAATACAACGACGGGATTTGGAATTAAGAAGCGTGAGCTTAAGTATTCCTCCTATGATGTGCTTTCCGGGAAGGTGAAGATTACAGATGCAATAATCGAGACGCCTTTTGAGGGAGTATCCGTGCTTCCGGCTACAGATGATCTGGCGGGTGCAGAGATTGAACTGAGTCGTGCGGAGCATCGTACGAGCCGGCTGAAAATGCAGCTGTTGACCTGCAAGGACCAGTACGACATTATCCTGATTGACTGTCCTCCTGCGCTTGGACTGCTGACCCTGAATGGTCTTACAGCGGCTAATGAGCTGATCATACCAATGCTGGCGGAATTTTATGCACTGGAAGGACTTTCACAGCTGACGAACACATTGAAGATTGTCAGAAGCAGCTTTAATCCGTCCTTGCAGATAGCGGGTATTCTGTTTGTGATGTTTGATCAGAGACTGAATGTTTCCCGTCAGGTGGAGGCTGAGGTTGAGAAGTATTTTCCAGGCAAGGTATTCCGAACAAAAATACCACGGAATGTGCGATTATCGGAAGCGCCTAGTCATGGAAAACCAGTGTTCTATTATGATAAAGCATCTAAGGGTGCAGAGGCCTACGAGGAGCTTGGTTATGAGCTGCTGAAGGAGGAACCTCCGAAGAAGGAGAAAAAGGCCTTTTTCTTTGGACGGAAGAAGGACAAAGAAAAGAACGAGAAATAGAGACAATTAAGTAAAAAAATGGTTCAGCAGGGAGGTGCTGAGATGGCAAAAGGTGGACTGGGAAGCGGACTGGACTTTTTATTTGATGATAATATTGCTGATGTTCAGGTAAAGAAATCGGTACGGCTGAGTGAAATTGAGCCCAACCGTGCACAGCCGAGAAAGAGCTTCAGTGAGGAATCGATTGCGGCGCTGGCAGACTCAATTCAGCAATATGGTATCCTGCAGCCGATTCTGGTACGGCCCATAGGAGGCAGCTATCAGATCGTAGCGGGTGAACGCCGATGGAGAGCTGCAAGAATGCTGGGAATGGATGAGGTTCCCGTTATTATCAAGGAGCTGACGGATCTGGAGACCATGCAGATCGCCTTGATAGAAAATTTACAGCGTGAGAATCTGAATCCTATTGAAGAAGCGATGGGATATCATGAGCTGATGGAGCAATATGGCATGACGCAGGAGAGTGTTGCAAAGACAGTCGGCCGATCCAGAAGTGCAGTGGCAAATTCGCTGCGTCTGCTTCAGCTTTCTGAGAATATTCAGGATATGCTGGAGAAGGGTCAGATTACCGCAGGTCATGCAAAGGCCTTGCTTTCCATCAGCGGAGAGAAGCTGCGTGAAGAGACGGCAAAGAAGGCTGCAAAGGGTTTGCTGACGGTCCGTGCAATTGAAAGAATTGCTGCGGAGGAGGCCGAAGTCAAGCCGGAGCCATTTAAAATGGATCCGGTTACGGATTCTTACTTCAAGGAAATTGAGCTGTGTCTGTCAGAACGCCTGAGCCGGGGTGTTTCTGTGAAGTTTGGTCCCTACAAGGGAACGCTGACGCTGGAATTCTACGACAAGGATGATCTGAATGCACTGGCTGAGCAGCTGACATGGCATTAAAAATCAGAATATACAAAACAGGAAGGACGCATAAGTTATGATCGATATTAAATGGATTCGCACCAATCCGGAATTGGTAAAGGAAAATATCAAGAAGAAGTTTCAGGATCAGAAGCTGGAGCTGGTAGACAAGGTGGTTGAGCTGGACAAGCAGTTCAGAGAGACCAAGGTAGCCTGTGATTCTCTGAGGAATCAGAGAAAGGTGATCAGCAAGAAGATCGGAGGTCTGATGGCTCAGGGCCGGAAGGATGAGGCCGAGGCTGTAAAGGCTGAGGTTGCAGATCTGGGACAGCAGCTGGCGGAGAAGGAAGCACTGGAAACAGAGCTGGAGGCAAAGATCAAGGAAATCATGATGGTGATTCCTAACTTTATCGATGATTCTGTACCGATTGGCAAGGATGACAGCGAAAATGTAGAGGTAGAGCGTTTCGGCGAGCCGGCTGTTCCGGACTATCCTGTACCGTATCACGTAGATATCATGGAGAATCTGGGTGGAATTGACATTGATTCTGCAAGAAAGACAAGCGGTAATGGCTTCTATTATCTTTGCGGGGATATAGCCCGTCTGCATTCCTCCATTCTGGCCTATGCCCGGGATTTTATGATTGAAAAGGGCTTTAAGTACTATATTCCGCCGTTTATGATCCGCAGCAATGTCGTTACAGGTGTAATGAGCTTTGCAGAAATGGAAGGCATGATGTATAAGATCGAGGGGGAGGATCTGTATCTGATCGGTACAAGTGAGCACTCGATGATCGGCAAGTTCATAGATACCATCGTACCGGAGGAGACGCTGCCGCAGTGTCTGACGAGCTATTCTCCGTGCTTCCGCAAGGAGGTAGGTGCACACGGTATCGAGGAACGTGGTGTATATCGTATCCATCAGTTTGAGAAGCAGGAAATGATCGTTGTCTGCAAGCCGGAGGAGAGCATGGATTGGTTCCATAAGATGTATCAGTATACAGTGGAGTTCTTCCGTACACTGGATGTACCGGTTCGTACACTGGAGTGCTGCTCCGGAGATCTTGCGGATCTGAAGGTAAAGAGCATTGATGTAGAGGCCTGGTCCCCGAGACAGAAGAAGTATTTTGAGGTAGGCAGCTGCTCCAACCTGGGCGATGCACAGGCCAGAAGACTGGGCATTCGTGTAAAGGGTGCAGATGGAAACAAGTATTATGCACATACGCTGAATAATACGGTAGTAGCACCGCCGAGAATGCTCATTGCATTCCTGGAGAATAATCTGAACGAGGACGGCAGCATCCGCATTCCGGAGGCGCTGCAGCGTTATATGTTTACAGATGTGATCAAGAAGGCATAAGGCTGGAATACCATCGACATAGAACATGAGAACAGGGCTGAAGCAGTGTATTGCTTCAGCCCTGTTTGTGCATATTTACAGCTCGATCTGCTTGCCGAGAAATTGTGAGGCGGCCTGAATGAGCGTTCGCTGACTTTCATTGAGAGGAGTGCCGTTTCCGTTTTCCAGAAAGGCCACCGCCCCGGTAACATCGCCAGCGGAAATAATGGGCAGGCAGGCCATTGCACCTTTATCTACACCCTCGGCTGGAATCAGCGTACTTTCCCGTCCGTCAGAAAAATACTGTCTGCGGTTTTCCATCAGCTCCTCCAGCTCCGGAGAAACTCTCCGGGCATTCCATTCCTTCTTGGCCGCACCGGATATTGAAATCACATGATCCCGGTCAAATACCGCTACCGGACAGCCGGACAGCTTGTGCATGATATCTGCAACCTGGGCTGCGTTTTCACTGATCTCTCCGATGGGAGAATATTTTTTGAAAATGACTTCACCGTCATTGCTTGTATAGATTTCAAGGGGGTCTCCTTCACGAATCCGCATGGTTCTGCGGATCTCCTTTGGGATCACGACACGACCGAGATCATCGATCCGTCTTACGATTCCTGTGGCTTTCATATCCTTTACCTCCGTAATTTTCGGTTTGTGGAAATAGTATTTGCAGGCTTTGTCGGTTTATGCGCTGAGTGAAAAGAAGTTTTTTTAAAAAACAGACTGGACGCTTTGCGATTCCGCACTTTTTGTCATGACAACCGTGCTGTGCTGTGCTATAATAAGAACGTACCAAGGGAAACAAAGAGAGCGGCACTGAATTTTGGAGGTGATTGTATGTTGATGCTGAATCCCGAGTCCCGCTTCGATGTTACGAAGCGCTTCTGATGCTTCTGTATCGGTCCGCACTTTCTGACAGGACTTCCATGGCGTCCTATGATAGAATAAGAAGTACAAGGAGGTGATTCGTATGGGTGAGCTGATTCTGGAGACTGTTCTGGATATCGTGAAGGCTCTGCTGGAGGATTGACGCAGTTATGAAAATCAGGGGAAGGAGGAGAGTTTATGATACATTCTGTCATTGCACCGAAGCCAGGGACAGAGTCCTGGCTGGAAAAGCTGCTGAAAGATCTCATTGTCTACTGAGATGCGGCTTTTGCAAAGCACTGTGATAAAATAAGAACCACAGGGAGGTGATTTGTATGAGCACCCGTTTCATACTCCGCAGTGCGGTGACTGCTGTTCGGATCGCAGCCCGTTTTCTCCGATGAATACATGTCGCATATCATTTGAGGAGGTGATATTATGACTGCAAAGACACTTATTGGTATGGCCAGTGCGGTGGTTACATGCGCAGGTGCGATTGCCGACATTCTGCTCGACAGCAAGCGCTGAGAGTGAGACCGGACTATAATATAAGGAGGTGATTTTAATATGGGAGAGCTGCTTGGACTGGCTATTCTGATGTCCCTGCTGGAGGACTGAAAGCTTCATTGTGTACGCCATATAAGGAGGTGATTTTAATATGGGAGAGCTGCTTGGATTGGCTATTCTGATGGCCCTGCTGGAGGACTGAAAGCTTCATTGTGTACGCCATATAAGGAGGTGATCTGCATGGATCCTCGTACCGCTTTTTATATCGCAGATGCGATTCTTGCTCTTACCCGCTGCTGATGGGTATTTCACCCGTTCCGCTAATATATACTTTAAATATCAGGAGGTGCTGCATATGTTCAGAATGGACGTGATCATCAGATATGGAAAAAAATCCGGCCGGCCGGCATTCTATCAGCCTTTTTCATATCCTTGAGGTACAGAAAAATGCTGATATTGTTTCAGATGTGTCTGTACTTCTTCTATGAGTTCTGCCGGTGACAGAACCTCGGCCGAAGGCCCGAAGGAGAGTATGTGACGAAATATTTCCTGCTTGTCAAATTCATAGTACCGGAGCTGCATCAACCAGTCTCCATTTTCCAGCGGCTTCATCGTGGTATCATACATCGAAAATAGCAGTGCAGCCCGTTCGGGTGCATTGCGCCTGTTTCGGATTCGCAGGCAGATCGGCTCAGACGCTTGTCTGGAGCTGAGAATCTTATGGATGCTTTCCACTGGCTGTACAGTATCGGTTTCCGCTGCCTGAACATTGCGCATCCGGCGGAGATTGGCCTTTACTGCACGTCCCTCTGCCGGATTCCACATAGAAATGCGAAAGACCTGATCTGCTGCAGAAAACTCGATTCGCAAAGGCCGGGAGAGCATTCCCTTAAGCAGCCCCTGCCGTGTCTGATTGTCATATCGGATATAGCGGTTCTCACGGATGGCTTTCTGCACCAGCCGGAACTTCTGTATGAACTCTGGTGTAATATCGTCCCCTTTTCGCATAGGACACACGGAAATATAGCGGCTCATGTCCGGCAGCTTTTCTTTCTCCAGTGCATGGCGAAGCGATTCTATTTCCGACTGATCAAGAAACAGGGGTATGTATTTGCTGTTGAGTATCATTAGAAGATAGAGCTTCTCTCCCCGGGATATCGGGAATTGGATTTTTCCATTCCGTACAGGCTGTACCCTTGTGTTGTCAGAAAAATCAAACAGCAGGCCTGTGTCGGAACGGATATGCTCAAGAAAATCAGCCCCGAAGGCAGCGTGTTTTTCTACGCCGGCGGCCTCCTGAATCTCTGCATATATCTCACTCTTTGAAAGTGTTTTACCATTGCTCAGTCTGTTGAGTACTGCGGAAAGCGCCAGAACATAACGATTCTTGTATTCATTGATCAATTCCATATATTTCCCTCCACTCTCTGATATCCTGTTCAAAATCGGCCAGCATATCCTCCGGGGCTTTCAGAATACGGATTTCTCCAAGATTCCGGAACAGCCAGGGCTTCAGCTCTACAAAATGATTTACAGAAATGCGTATGTGCATCCAATCAGGCTCTGCTTCTTCATACTGGGCATTCGAGAAATATTGCAGCACATGAGGATACAGCTCCTTGCGGACAGCAAGGACAACCTCTGTTAGCTTTTCCGGACGACAGAATACACCGGTAAAGCTATGGGAAAGTGCGGTTTCGTACAGCTGCTGTATTTCCTCAGCATCTGCCGGTTTTTCTGGTTTTCCATTCATTTCCGGTGTACGGATCTTGTCGATCCGGTAAAGGACAGGTTCACGGCGGTTCTCATAAAGATTGAGACCAAACAGATACTGTCGGCCTGTTTCTTCATTTATTATGATTCTACAGGGATAGATATCCTTGATCGTGTGCTCCTTTTTCCCTTTATAAAGAAACGAAACTATTTCCTGGGCATCCATGGCCTGAAGCAGTGTCCATAGTACACCATCATCCAGAATCTGTCCCAGATGATAATGTTTGAACAGAAACTGACTCTCATAGGCCGGGGCGGAATTCTCATTCAGCCGGCGCTTTATCGAATCCAGCAGATAATGGCCGCAGGTTGCAGGCGGAATCACATTGCAATGGAAATCTGCAGCCGCTGCAAGGGAGAGCAGTATGGATTCCGGAAGCGCTTTGAGCGGATCGGATGAACGTGTGTAGAATTTTTTATTTCCTTTTCGCTCACATTGCAGAAAGCCATGCTCTGTAAGATGATCTATACAACGCTCAATGGTGCGATCGGATGGGACCTTATCCTGGGTAAATTCATTCTTGATGTCCGCTGCTGTAAAGCATACCTCCTCTTGGCTGAACATCTGCATGATAGCCAGTGATGTGAAAAGATGCTTTGCAGTGAAGCTCTTGATAGAATAAAGCTCAAGCAGGGCCTTGTGGGGTTCTGTGAACATGTCCTTCCGAAAGGCTAAGGCTTTCTGTCCGCTGCTTAGCTTCACCTCTGTCAGATATTTTCCCATGACGGATTTCAGATTTGCTGTAAGCTGGTAGTAGCGGCTTTTGCTTATACCTTGTTTTTTGTAATCCTCCTGCGTATAGCAGCCGTAGAAAAATATAATGCGCAGAAATTCCAGAATTTCTGTGAAGTTCTTGATGAAATCACGCTGCTTCTTATTTCTTTCCATGTCATTTCTTTTCATGATGTGCTACCCTTTTCTGTTTTTTGTTGATTCCATTATATCACATCCGGCTGAGGATGACAATAGCTTCATGGTACATCTGATGATCAATATGCAGGGTGATTGTGCATCTTTTACAAAAAAACATATAATAATCGTTGACTTTTTAGTTTATTTATGGTAATATAGTAACAGAATGAAAAATATCGGATTCTGTAATATAAGAAAGGAGAAGTATATGAAAAAAGTACAATATGGAATTGTGATAGGAACTCCCAAAAATTCAGTAAATTCAGTTTCTGTCTGCACAAATGACGGTAAGGAATTGAAATATAATAAATCAGTCAAAGATATTCATTATGGGGATCGTGTGCGAGTCCGATTGAATCAGGATGGACAGCTTACAGGTATTCAGAAGCAGAAGGATGAAACTGTTCGGGGTCGTGTGATCTGGGTATATCCAGGGGGCGGCGGCCTTGTGCAGACGAAAAGCGGAGAAACGCTCTCTTTTACAAGAAACCATATCACAGGTTCATGCACGGATCCTGTGTTGGGACAGAATGTGCGGTGTACTGCGTCTCCTGCACCGCGGGGGGTAAAAAAACCACTCGGTACAGCGAAAAATCTGAAGCTTTATCCGATTCCAGAGCTGACGGCTGAGTGGCGCAGAAAGGGTGGTCAGGCCCTCAGAAACCGTTTAGGAGTGGGAGTGAACTCCATTGAAAATGCGCTTAAAGTACTGCGGGAAACAGGGCTTGATCCGGATAAATTTGGGTATACGGATCGATATATGTTTCTTGAAGCATTTACCGATGTGCTTCGGGTACAGCACGAAAAAAATACAGTGCAGATCTTTGATGCTGCAGAAACAGAGGACTGCTATAGAAGTGTCCTTGCAATTGCCAATCGGATCGGCTATGATCATCTCACAGCCTTACAGGAACGGGCTGTCCGAGATCCTGCCTTCTGGTCACAGAATCGTGTGCTGGTGATGGGAACGACCTCCGCCGGAAAAACGATGATTCCCATGTTCAAATTTATACATGAGCGTGAAACCACAGAGAAAAGGCTGAAAATGCTGATTGCAGTTCCCTATCGTGCACTGGCCTGGCAGATGTATCAGAGCTTTTGTGAAAAGTTTGGGGACGATGGACTGGATATCGCCTGCTCTACCAGCGAAAGAACCGACCGGGATGACGATATCCTCCATGGGGATGTTGATATTGCCATTATCATTTATGAAAAGCTGTTCCTTTTTCTTTCCGAGAACAGCTGGCTTTTGAATCGTTATGATTACCTGACGCTGGATGAGATCGGACTTGTACAGGAAAAGGAACGGGGCGTCAAGACCGAGCTGGTGAATCTCCACGCTTTTTTACGGCCGGATATGCGGATCACCATGCTGGCGACTCCCTATTTCAATTGGGAGTCCTATGTCGATCAGTATCAGCTCTATCCTATTAAATGCTTCAGCCGGCCGGTACCGATCCGTGAGTATTTTCTGATGCCCTGCAAGGAGTATAATGAAACCTCAAGGTGTGAAAATATAAAATATCACCTTTATGACAGTCAGGAGCAGGAGCTTTCACTCGGACACTGTAAAGGCTTTAAGGATACGTTGTGCTATCTGTGCAGGAATGAGCGTGAGCTTGGCCATAAGGTGATTGCCTTCTGCTTTTCAAAGCGGACTGCACGCAGACGGGTTCGGGATATTTACGAATATATGAAGAATGCTCTGTCCTGGACAGAGCCAACTTCGGAGGAACGTGCGGAATTTAAGGAGAGATTCTTCCTGGAATATAACCTGACGCCAGAGGAGCTTAAGGGCGTTTTTGATCAGGATATTGAATTTGATGCACTCATGAAGGGCATTACGTTCCATTGTGCGTCCCTGCCTGAGGCTATGAGAATTGCTATCGAATCAGAGTTTCTGGATACACCACGCGTTATTGAAGGCGGGGTCCGGTTGGTGGTGGCTACTGAAACCCTCGCCTTCGGCCTGAACAGCAACGTGGATACGATCATCATGACGCATATGAAAAAGGCTCAGATGGGTGGGGAGGAGGAGCCCCTGGAATATAACCTTTACCAGAACTGCATCGGACGTGCAGGACGGCTGGGCTATCTGAACTTTGGGACAAGCTATACCTTCATTCCTATCGATATGATTCCGCAAAGCGACTGCAGAGATTCTCCTGTAAAGCGTTATAGCAGTAAATCTGCACTGGATGTAGGGGAGGTATACAGTCAGCTCGGCGGTTTGCTCAGTGAACCCCAGTGGGAAAATCTGGCTTTCTGTGTCCTCAATCTGTTCAGGGAAGGGCGTGCTATGACACAAAAGGGCATCTGCGACAGAATTACGCAGGTTCCCGTTACCACTCCTCTGGATAAGGAGAGACTTCAGGAAGCAATAGATAAGGCTGTGCAGTTTCTGTGTGCGGAAAAGCTTCTGGAGGTGGATGAGAGTGATATTCTGATGGAAGATGAGCAGGACAGCTACGTGCTGACTCGGAGGGGATGCAGACTCAGAAGCTATACCATCTCTACGGATAGCTATCGTATCATTCAGGAGGCCATCGACCTGCTGTTTGCGGAGAGCGGCTGCTGTGTGCTGGATTATTTCCTGAAGCTGTCTCAGTGTGCTGAAATCGGAGATTTCTGCAAAAATATGATGGTTCGTCCGCCGGAGAATGGTGAAGTGAATGGGAATCAGGAGGAGAATCAGCCGCTGGAGGACCTGATCGCCTTTGTGAAGCTTGCAGAGGGGACGCTTCCCGAGATCCGGAAAAATGGCTATATCTCAGAGAACCTGTATCATTCCTTTGTTGAGTCGGAGACCTATACGGCTGCCAAGGCCTATGCAGAGGAGGCAGAGCTGCTGGATGAGGAGACGTTCTGTTCTAAGAGGATCGAGCTTCCCAGTGAGGGCTATGATGAGCTGACGCAATTCAGGGTCGCACTGTATTCTACACTCTGGATCTCTGGTTATAGTCTTGGCCTTATAAATGATATCGCTGGATGGACCAATGGAAAGGTGGATAATATCAAATCCAAATTCGGCGAAAAGATGAGCTATGTAACCGATGCCGCTGCCGCATCGGCCAGCCTTAACGGCTTGGATACGGAGCGATCGGAGCTGCTTTTGCAGATCTCTTTTGCTCTCTTTTATGGGATCCGTCTGGAATGGATCCGCAGGGAGGAATTGACCAAGCTGAAGCTGGGACCGGAGAAGGCCAGAAGCTACCATATTGCCTCTATCTGGTCCGGACGGGAGGCCTATCTGAAAAAGAACGGAACGCCGCAGCAGTGGCGGGACTTTGAAGAGGAAGATAAATTCCTCGATGACGAAGTAAAACAGATTTTACAAAAGGAAAGGATGGAAGGATAATGGAGCAGAATAACGTATTTTCAAGATTTCAAGAGCTGAGTAAAGGTGTACTGGATTCAGCGGCAGGGGAAGCAATGCAGCCTTTCTTCGAGAAGGTTGGTGAGGAACTGAAGTCGTTTGAGAATTTCACTGAGCTGCAGCAGGCGGCCCTGAAAGATCCGGACTTCTGGAAGGCAGAAAAGAATATTCTCCTTCAGGGGGCGACCTCTGCCGGTAAAACCCTGATTGCGGAATGCAGTATGGCCAATCAGATCTATGCACGGAAGAAAAACGTGATCTATCTGGTTCCGCTTAAGGCGCTTACCACTGAAAAGGAAAGGACATTTAAAGCGCATTTTGAAGGGAAAAAAATCTATTCGTCCTCTGCGGACTATCAGGATCATGACTATGATCTGATTCACGGCAACTATGATATCGGCATTCTTGTATATGAGAAATTCTTTGCGCTGATGGCGCAGAATGAGTCGAGCTTCCTGAAGCGCTGCGGACTGGTCGTTGTGGACGAAATGCATATGCTCAGTGACAAGGAGCGTGGTCCGAAGCTGGAATTTGCGATTGAAATGGTGCGCATTCGGTCAAGAAACTCCCTTGCACTCCTGGGTCTCACCACTACGGAAAGCGATATGTCTGCGGTGGAAAAGTGGCTTGATACGGAGAGAACAAAGAAAATTATCAATCCCAGCCGGCCGGTTGAGATCGAAGAACGGTTTCTCTATTGTGACCCGGATTCGGAGGAGCCTGATCTGGAATGCTGGCAGAATGGCGAGCAGCTCCCTGAGCAGGCGGATTTTGTTCTCTACAAGGACATTCCAAAGAATGATAAGGATAAGCGGTTTTATCCGCTTTTGCAGGTGCTGAAAAATCACAGCGGAGCTGAGGAAAAAATAATCATCTTCTGTAACAGTAAGATGAGATGTGAGTCACTTATGACCGATATCTGTGATTCCGGTGTGCTGGAAAAGCGAAGCGGAATGGCGTTTACGGATTTTCCGGATCTGATGACCAGTGAAATGGAGGAGAAGGACTACAACAAATTGCGCAGGGCTCTTCTGGACTATGGCGTTGTATATCATAATTCCAGGCTCGGCATCAGCATGCGTACCTTTATTGAGGATACCTTTAAGAAAAGGGATGGCGGTATTCGCATTATCATTTCCACAGAGACCCTGACGATGGGTGTCAATATGCCTGCCGATATCATGGTGCTCTATGACCATGAGGTTTATCGTGAGGATGATGAGCGGGATGTAAATGCGCGTCCGCTTGACTATCAGGAATATAAAAATGCGGTGGGACGGGCCGGACGCTATGGCATTACACGGGGAAACCGTGGTCTGAGCTATGTTCTGAATGCAAATCCAGAGGATATGAAAAAATGCGTCATCACTTATGCGCATAATCAAGAAGAAAAGAAGATCCTCTCCGGTCTGCGTATCACAGCAGAAGATAGAGAGAAGTACGGAGATAAGGAGGCCTTTGCCAGGGCTGCCGCTTCCTATTACATGAGTGTCCTGAGTCATACGCTCTTTACAAGAGAAGAACTGAAACAGCTGGTCCAGGGAGGACTTGAACGCAGCGTGGCCGGACTTTCTGAAAGTGAGACTCTTACAGATGAAGTGATCGATGTACTTTGCGGGAAAAAGGAAGGTTCGCTGCCTCTTATTGAGGAAAGTGACGATGACGAAGAGGAATTTGATGAAAGCATTAGATATGTGGTTAAAAGCTTGGGCAAGGCGTTTTCTCCCTTTGCACTAGGAATTGGTACGTATTTTCGTATGTATAGGCGTTTTCTGGAGAAGGATCAGAAGGATCCGGTGAAGCCTAAGAAAAATAATCACCACATGCCTGTTTATTCAGAGGAGCATGCATATGATATCAGTCCATGGCCCGAAGAGGGACTGAAGAAAAAAGGCAAGGAGAAGAACTATTTCTTTGATGTCATGTTCGAAATCTGCCTTATGCCTGAGATCAAGAATAAGCATCAGTATGTAAGATATGATAAGGACAAAGACAAAGAAAATGAAATCAAGAAGGCTATTCTGAGATTTTTCCAGAAGCACAATGATCCTTCGCTGTACTGGGACAACTCCGTTTTGCTCAAATACTGCAAGGATGATCAGGATGAGGTGCAGGAGAACGTTGTAGAGGCGCTTTATCGCGTGATCGTGCTCTACTACTGGGTACTTGGGAAAAATGTGTGCGAAATCCGTGAAAAGATGGGACTTCCGGATGACCCAAAATATTATATCTACACCAGTGAGGTACAGAGCCTCGGTGAGCAGTGTGCTCACCAGCTGGAGGCTGTTTCAAAGGCCTTTGAAAGCAGGCTGAGTTCTGAGAGCACTCCTCTCAGGTATATGTTCTATAGGCTGTCTATTTGTGTGAAATATGGTATGACCGGTGATTCTGCACGCATTGCATCCAGGCATATCCGCGGACTGACACGCTCGAAAATACTGCACATGGAACGGGAAAGCAAAAAACTCGGCTATGGCAGTGCTCGGGAATTTCTGTTTTGTGTCAAGCCGGAAAAAACCAGGGCCTTTCTGACGGCGGAGCAGGATAAAGAGCTGCGCAGGCGTCTGACAGATCCGCTGCAATATGAATTGGACAGACTGATGGATATGCTGGAAAAGGATGCTATGGTCGACGACAGCTTTCTTAGGAAGTTTGAAGCCTGTTCCAATTCACGGGATGCCTTTTTTGAGCTTCTGGAGAGTATGAAGCTGGATCCTGAAAAGGGATCCTCCGGTTCACTTTGTCTCAGGAAGCATGGACTGTGGATCTATATCTGCACAAGTGATAAGAATATGGAAAGCAGCAGTGATGTCAAGCGTGAGACGGGATATGAGACGCCTGAGCCCGGTACGGCGGCTTTGATCCTCTATAAAAAGGATACCCTCTCTGATAAGGACGAGGACAAAACGTGTATCCTGAAGGATGACATGGATAAAATGATCTTGTACAGTGTCTATGAGGCTGGAGGCCGTCGTAAGGCTGGCCCTTATCTGGCTGCGCTCCTTCGCCGATATGCGGAGATCGGAAGAAGTCTTTTGCAAAGCGGTCGTATGAAAGAGGAGCTGGATCGGATATCCGAAAGTCTGATAAAAAAATCTCTGGCTGAAGCGGAAGCAGAAGCAAGGCTGGCGGCGGACAAGACCGGCGATGCTGCGCACATCTACAATTACAGCAACAATTATTATATTAATGTGCCGGATGCAAAAGCTGTACAGGTGGCCGGTGCGATCCAGAATAATACGCAGATTCAGATTGCACAGTACATTGCAGATTATAAGCCTTTCCTGGAACGTCGTGCAAAGGAATGGAAGAAAGTACTGAAAGAGGCTCGGGATCAGCAGAGCGATGCAGGTCTGGAATCAGATGAGGGGAGCGATGCCTTTTTTGCGGATGTGTCTGAGCGGATCACACTTCCGGCTGAAGTCACTGAGGAAACGCTGGAGCAGGCAGCGAGAGAGATTCTCAAGGGTTATGGCAAAAGCTATGATGAAATAAAAGCAAAGACCGAGGACGTTGACGGGCTTCCCGCTATGCTGTGGCAGGCGCTTTATGTTGAAAGGGCGATTCAGCAGCTGAAGCTGATGGAGGATTATTCTCCGGCTCTGACCATGTACAACAAGGCGATTGAATATTGTCTGAGGAAAAGGCTTCGTCCTGTTTTTCTGCGGGATTGTCCGAAGCACAAGATGAATAAGATAAAGGATAAGAAAAAACTTGACCTTGAAGATGCTCCTGAGAACGATTTTACGATCGGAGCTATGGCCGCAATTTTGAGGAAACAGCATTGTGCGGAACCAAAACCTGAAACGCTGACGAGAGAGGTCGATTCGGATGAACGTAAGTATTGGAAAGAACTGAATGAACAGATTGGGGAAGCTACGAAGCTTCGTAATGACAGCAGTCATCCTGGAGAAGAAATGCCTGTAGAGTCTGCGGAGAAGATGCGTAAATATGCATTTGACATCATAAGCACAACAGCGGAGCTTCCGCCCAAAGTACGGGATGCGGCCAGATAAGCTGCTTCAGATACTTTATCAAAAAAACAGACCGGATACTGAAGCCAGCATCCGGTCTGTCAGACTGTCGAAAAACCTTTGAAAGCCTCCCCTTAATAAGGGGAGGTGGCACGCCGAAGGCGTGACGGAGGGGATTGTAAGGTATGAGAAAACTTGTAATTTTGCGTACTTTTTCAATCCCCTCAGTCGTCACTTCGTGCCGACAGCTCCCCTTGCTAAGGGGAGCCTTGTGCGGAAAATCTGACTTTTTCGACAAGCTAACAGACCGGATACTGAAGCCAGCATCCGGTCTGTTTTTCTATTGGATCAAAGGAAATTTGTGTGCATTAGGCTGCGGCCGGGATGAATCCGGCTTTATCAAGACTTCTGTTGCGGAAGTATACGCAGAGATTGGCCAGGATCATCGCCAGATTGATCAGATAGATCACCAGCACCCAGTTCATCTGTCCGAGCATGATCTTTGCAGAGATTCCAGCTGTATAGCCTGCGATCAGCAGCAGGATAAAGGGAAGGCTCATGCTCTTGGCGGTACGGCTCTGGTAGTTCTTTACCAGGTTCATCGGCCAGGAAAAGCCAAAGCAGATCATCATCAAAGCTTCCAGAATCGTTGTCATTGTCATAACGCATTTCTCCTCTTTCTCATTGCATTTCGTTTGTGTTTCTTTACTGGTATTATTATAGCACAGAAAACTGCTCACGTCTAATACATATATTCAGGAGAATTAATAACGTTGATGTTATCAATGAGCTGATGTGCGCAGCGCCTGAAAATAATCTCCGAGAAAATGGAAAAAGGCCTCTGCATCCTGCTGACGGGCGGAACTCTGGGCGTGGAGCTGCACGATGATATCTCTTTTGCAGGAGGGCTTTTCTATGGGAAGCAGAAGGATCTTCTCCCGATTGTACTGTCCCCATGTGTAATGAGGCCAGAAGCCCACGCCCAGTCCGGCGGCGATCAGGTTCATGACGGCTACGGGGCTGTCGCTTTCAAAGACGATCTTCGGGGAGAAGCCGGTCTGCCTGCAAAAACGGTCACAGATGCCGCGCAGGGCTCTTGAACCGGCCAGGCTGATGAACTCCGAATCCCGCAGCTCTTCCAGGCGGATCTTCTTCCGGCTCTGAAATTCCGGGCGGTTGGGTACAGCCAGGAAAATATGCTCCGTAAATACACGGAAGGAGTCCCGGCTCTGCTCCGGGGGCGTGAACTGCTCGATGGTAGATATGGTCAGATCTGCGTCTGAATCCGGATCCTCTGCGCTCTGCACTACCTGAAAGCGGATGTCATCCTGCTGTTTCTGCCAGGCGATCAGGGCCTCCGTGACGATGGTGGAGGCGGCAAACACATTGAGCCGCAGGGTGCGTTTGCGGATCTGTGCCATTTCCTGCAGGTGCTCCGGAAGCTGGCTGAGCGATTTCAGAATGGGTCTGAGCTTCCGGTGGAGATATTCTCCGTATTCGGTCAGGGCGATATTTCGTCCGTTTCGCCGGAACAGCTCCACGCCAAGCTCCTTTTCCAGCCGGTGGATGCTCTGGGTCAGAGCCGGCTGAGCTACGTGAAGCTGCTCGGCCGTTTTGGTTACATGGAGATTCTCCGCTACGGCACAGAAATATTGCAGCTGTAAAAGCTCCACAGCACTTCCTCCTTTGTATGTTTTTTCTGATGATATTATAACGGATATGGAGGGACTTGTCAATGCGTCCATGGCTGATTTGCCAAAAGCGGCAGACATGATTTGACATTTCAGGCTGAATGTGATATACTATAATGTTAACCAACAAATAATGTGCTTTGCACGATTCTGAAAGGAGAAAACAAAAATGAAAAAATGGAAAGCGCTTTGTGCAGGACTCACCTTAGCGGCCGCAGCGGTTTTCTGTACCGGAGGAATGCTTGGGCTGTATCACGCTGAGGACACGGAGATCACCGCCAGTGCGGAGACTCTCACTTACACCGAAAGCGGCAGCTGTTCAAACGGAAACTATGGCACATGGTACTTTGAGGTGTCCTATAATCTCATTGAGGAGCAGTACTGGGACGACCAGCTGGGTGCGCCTGTATACACAGACCGTTATATCGTAGTGACGGGTGTCACCATGGATATCGAATGCTACTGCTATACCGGAGACAACTATTATGGAGGAGGACTGTATGATCTGAAGCTGAATATTCCCGCAGAGATCGACGGTGTTCCGGTACGGGAGATCGGAAACGTCAGTGTAGACGGTGCAATTGAGGGCTATGCGATGTCATCCGGTACGCTGATGGTCAGACTGAACGTTCCGGACAGCGTGACAAAGATCGGAAATCTTACTATGGGAGAGGATGTCTCAGGCGACAAGGTTTATCTGTATATTCCATCCTCCGTGACCGAGATCGGCAGTGTTTCCATGGAGCGCGGTTTCCTTTCTCTCCCGAGTACACTTACGAGTCTGGGCCGTGTTTCTATGGGAAGCCTGAGATCCGACGACGGTCAGATCCGGTATGGAGGCAGCTTTGCGCAGTTTGCTGAGCTATACCCAAACTTCAGCCCGGAAACAGGATTTTTGAAATGCTCTGACTTTGAATTTTATTCTGTAAACTACAATGATATTTTTGAATTCAGCGGGACAAGTGCAGAGTGGCTGGACATCTGTCCGGCGGGTCTGAGTGAGATCGAGGTAATATGCTCGGATGGCCGGGCCACGGCGATTCCGGACGATGATTCCTATATCTTTGATCTGGAGACAAAGACGGCGGTTTATGTGGGCAATGAGGAAGCGGATGTGACCTATGTGTACATACCGGAGAAGATTTCTGGTTATACGGTTGTAGGAATTGCAGAGGATGCACTGACCGGCTATGCCAGTCTGACACAGGTTGATATTCCTGCAACGGTAACGGAGATTGCGGATCATTCTGTGGGGTACTGGAAGAATTCAGACGGGACCTATTCTTTGATGAGCAAGGTTGTGATTTCCTGCGTGGGAGGCAGTGCAGCGGAAACCTATGCCATTGAAAACGGGCTTTCCTATTATGTTCTGAAGCAGCCGGAGACGACGACTACCACTACGACGACGGTCACCACGACCACAACGACAAAGGCGGCGGAACAGACGGCCGTGCCGGGCGATCTTAATGGAAACGGGAAGATGAATATGATGGATCTGGTACAGATGTGCAAGTATCTTCTGGGGGAAGACACGCTGAGTGCTTCTGGATATGCGGCGGCGGATGTAACGGGGGACAAATTGGTGAATGTGTTTGACCTTGCGCTTATGAAGCGGCTTTTGCTGACGCAGTGACGTACTTGCGCGCACAGAAAGGAATTTTTTTCGGTCCAGCAGTTTTTTGTAAAAAAAATGCTGGCGTAGGGTCTGGGACGAGGAGTCCCAGATGGCTGCGGAGCAGCCATGACGAAGCAAGCTGAATATTGAGCCGACTTCAGATCGAACAATCAAGCGCATTCCGCATTATAAAAAGAACCCTTCCCATAATGTCTGTTACAATAGGAAGGCTGCGCAGTCGTACAGGAAAAGTCAGCATGCGGAATGAGCGTACATAGCAAGAGCGGAACGAAGTGACAAATCTTGCGGCCCGTTCGAGCCTTGTTTCTCTAAGAGAATATACAAAGAAGTCCGCAGCTCAGTGATGGATGTCGCTTTAAGCTGCGGACTTTATCTTTTTCTCTCAGATAAACAAAACTCGTACAGGCCGCAAGAATTATTCGCTTCGCTCACTCTCTTGCTATGCTCCAAATTCCGCATCTGATCTTTTCTCCGCACTGTAACAAGGCTTTCTGAATAAACTTTCATTGAAACGTATGCCTTTTTAGAATGCGGAATTTGGGTTTTGCTCTACATTTGGAAAATGCGTCATTTTAGCTGGTGTGTTTCGCTCTCTGCGGAGAGCGACCAGGGACGCTGTCCCTGGACCCTGGCAGCATTTTCGAGAAATTGCTGCACCAAAAAGCTTTTCTTTCTGTGCGCTCAACAAGAACCATTCCACGCAATTTGCTCCCTCCAAAAAAGAAATCCCGCAAAACACGTGACAAACGAAACAAAACATGGTATAATATAGGAAAACGTGCAGTGCACAAAAAAATTCCTGCAAGGAGGATGATCCTATGTGTAAAAAATATTATATCACCACCCCGATCTATTACCCGTCCGGCAATCCCCATATCGGACATTGCTATACCACGGTAGCCTGCGACTCCATCGCCCGTTACCGCCGTATGCAGGGCTATGATGTCATGTTCCTCACCGGTACGGACGAGCATGGCCTGAAAATCGAACAGAAGGCCGCCGAAAAGGGCGTGTCTCCCAAGGCCTATGTTGACGAGATCGTTGCCATCTTCAAAAACCTCTGGCAGTATATGAATATCAGCTATGACCGCTATATCCGTACCACCGATGACTATCATATCGAAACCGTGCAGAAGATCTTCAAGGAGCTGTACGACAAGGGCTATATCTACAAGGGTGAATATACCGGCAAATACTGCACCCCCTGCGAAAGCTTCTGGACAGACTCCCAGTTGGTGGACGGCAAGTGCCCCGAATGCGGCCGTGATGTTGTAGAAGCCAAGGAGGAGGCCTACTTCTTCAAGATGTCTCCCTTTGCAGACCGCATTGAAAAGCTCCTGACCGAGACCGACTACCTCCAGCCGAAGACCCGTGCAACAGAGCTGGTCAACAATTTCATCAAGCCCGGCCTGGAAGACCTCTGTGTGTCCAGAACCTCCTTCAAATGGGGCATTCCGGTTACCTTTGACGAAAAGCATGTGGTCTATGTATGGATCGATGCGCTTTCCAACTATATCTCCGCTCTGGGCTTCTATAATGAGGCCTATCAGGATTATGAGCGCTTCTGGCCGGCGGATGTGCATATGGTAGCCAAGGATATCATGCGCTTCCACGCCATTATCTGGCCGGCTATGCTCATGGCTCTGGATCAGCCGCTTCCCAAGCACCTGGCCGTGCATGGCTGGATCACCTTCAACGGACAGAAGATGAGCAAGTCCCTGGGCAATGTAGTAGACCCGCTGGTGCTGGGTGAGCGCTATGGTGCGGACTCCATCCGTTATCACATTCTGCGTGAGATGGCACTGGGTGCGGACAGCTCCTTCTCCAATGAGATCATGATCAACCGGATCAACTCCGATCTGGCCAATGGTCTGGGCAATCTGGTATCCCGTACGGTTGCGATGGTGGATAAGTATTTCGGCGGCACGCTGCCGATGGAGCGTCAGGCCGGCGAATTTGATGATGATCTGATCGCAATGGCCAGCGGTCTGCGAGATGCAGTGGATGGCTATATGGATCAGACTCAGCTGAATCTGGCGCTGGCTGAGATTTTCAAGGTGGTATCCCGTGCGAACAAGTATATTGACGAGACGGCGCCGTGGGTACTGGCGAAGGATGAGGCCAACAAGGTTCGTCTGGCAACGGTGCTGTACAATCTGCTGGAGACCATTCGTATTGTATCGACGCTGCTGTCGGCCTTCATGCCGAGCACGATGCCGGTGGTATGGGAGCAGATCGGTGCGCTGGAGGAAGACCGGACGTATGAGAATGCGGCAGTATTTGGCGTACTGAGAAAGAATGTGACCATTCAGAAGGGAGCGATCATCTTCCCGAGAATTGATGTAGAGAAGGAGATCGAGGCGCTGAACGAGATCATCAGCAGCAGTCTGCCGAAGGAGCCGGAGGAGGAGACCATTGAGGTACAGCCGGCGGCGGAGGAGATCGGGTTTGATGATTTTCTGAAGGTTGATCTGAGAGTGGCGAAGGTGACGGCCTGTGAGAAGGTGAAGAAGTCGAAGAAGCTGCTGTGTTTGCAGCTGGATGATGGCATGGGAGGTCGTCAGGTTGTGTCTGGCATTGCTCAGTGGTATACGCCGGAGGAACTGATTGGGAAGAAGGTTATGGTTGTTGTGAATCTGAAGCCGGCGAAGCTGTGTGGAGTAGAGAGCAATGGTATGATTTGTGCAGCGGACGCACCGGATGGCAGTGCGAAGGTAGTATTCCCGGATCAGAGTCTGCCGTGCGGTTCTAAGATTCGCTGAAGCAGCGCATAAAAAGGAATTTTTTTCGGTCCAGCAGTTTTTTGCAAAAAAATGCTGGCGTAGGGTCTGGGACGAGGAGTCCCAGATGGCTGCGGAGCAGCCATGACGAAGCAAGCTGAATATTGAGCCGACTTCAGGCCGAACAATCAAGCGCATTCCGCATTATAAAAAGGACTCTCCCTATACTGTCTGTTACAATAGGAAGTCTGCGCAGTCGTACAGGAAAAGTCAGCATGCGGAATGCGTGCACATAGCAAGAGCGTCAGCGCAGTGACAAATCTTGCGGCTCGTTCGAGCCTTGTTTCTCTAAGAGAATATACAAAAAAGTCCGCAGCTCAGTGATGGATCTCACTTTGAGCTGCGGACTTTATCTTTATTTCGCTCGGATAAAAAAACTCGTACAGGCCGCAAGAATTATTCGCTTCGCTCACTCTCTTGCTATGCTCCAAATTCCGCATCTGATCTTTTCTCCATGCTGTAACAAGGCCTTCTGGATAAACTTTCATTGAAACGTATGCCTTTTTAGAATGCGGAATTTGGGTTTTGCTCTGTATTTGGAAAATGCGTCATTTTAGCTGGGGTGTTTCGCCGTCAGCGGACGGCGACCAGGGGCTTTGCCCCTGGACCCCAGCAGCATTTTCGAGAAATTGCTGCACCAACGGTGCCGTCCCCTTTGTCCCTTCGGGACATTTCCCCACCCCGTGGGGAATCACCAAAAAGCTTTTCTTTCTGTGCGCTGCTTTACTTTTCGTTCTCCTCCGGTGCGCTGTGACCTCTTTGATGCAGAATCGATGGCGCTGCTCCTCTGAAACGATTTACCGTGTCATCCTCCATAGACTCCTCCGGCTCATCCTCGCCCAGTATGCTCTCATAACCATCATCCGGCTCAGTCTCCGCTTCTGCTTCCGCCTCCTCAGCGGCCCGCTTCTGCTCCTCCTTGGCCTGCCGCAGGGCTTCCTTCTCCTCCGGCGTCATCATGTTCTTCTTTACCAGCTTCACCGCAAAGAATACGATCACGATCAGAACCGCTGCCGCCAGTACCCAGAATACCACCGTCTTCCACGGAAAATGTCTCGGACTAAAGCCTACACTCAGATCACACTCGCTGATGTAATCCTCCGCAGACGCAAAGCCCCTCAGCATAAAGCCCTCCACCGCCGTGGGAATCGCATTGCCGCTGCTGTCCTTTACCTCTGTACAGCCAAAGGCATATTCACCGATCTCCGATACACGCTTGGGCAGAACGACCTCCATCAGACTGTCACAGGCGTAAAAGGCATGATCCTGAATCACCAGCGCTTCTCCCTCGCCGTCAGTCTCATTTTCCGCTCCTACAAAGGTCACCCGCTCCAGCGCAGTGCAGTCCGCAAAGGCCGTGCTCATAATGTTCGTCACACTCTCCGGAATCACCACCGCCGTAAGCCCGGAGCAGTAGTCAAATGCACCTGCACCAATGGTCAGCAGCCCCTCCGGCAGCTCTACATACTGTAAATTCATGCACTGGAAAAATGCACCATCATAAATGTCTATTACGCCGGCCGGCACAGTAAAGGTCGTGTCCTCTCTGGACGGCGGATAGAAATACAGGATCGTCTCATCCGTGCTGTAGAGAATGCCATCCACCAGCTTATAGGTCGGATGACCCTCCTCTACTGTCAGATCGGTCAGCCCCATACAGCCCAGGAAGGGAGACTCACCCAGATATTCCAGGGTGCTCGGAATGTGGAATTTCGTCAGACTCACACAGCCTGTGAAGCTGTATGAACCCAGTGCGCTCAGTCCCTCCGGAATATTCACGCTCTCCAGAGAGGAGCACATGTAGTACACAAAATCTCCCATATCTGTCAGGGTCTCCGGCAGATCGGCCTCCTTCAGAGCCGTGCAGCTGCGGAAGGCCTCGTCTCCGATGGAGGTCACGCTGTCCCCGAAGGTCACTTCCTCCAGAGCGGTGCAGTAGGCAAACATACCCACCGGAATCTCTGTGAGACTGTCCGGAAGGGTGATGTGCTTCAGGGAGGTGCACTCTGCAAAGGTGTATGCGCCTGCGGTCGTAAGCGAACCGTTGTTCGGCAGAGTCACCGACTGAAGGTCTGTACAGCCTGCAAATGCTCCCTCTGCAATGGAGGAGATGGTGTAGCCGTCCAGCTCCGGCAGAACATTTACGTGAGTCGCTGTGGAAATACAGCTGGTGATCTCTACAAAACGAGAGTCATCGATCACCGTATAGGTCAGGATGCCATCATCAAAGGTGGTAACATCGCTGTTCTCCGGTGTTATACCCAGTCCATTGTTGCTTGCAAGGGCTGGTACAGCGGCTATATGCACTGCCAGGAACGCAGTGCCGACACCGGCCAGAAACCGGCGGATTGCATTTTTCTTCATCTTTATGATTTTCCTTTCTTGTTGGGGTCGGGACGCTTGGACGCACTGCCCTGGCGTCCTCCCGGAACCGGTCTGGGCGTATAGGCTCTCTTTCGCAGAATCACGATCAGAGCAATTCCGCCGGCCAGAACCAGTACACCGCCTGCACTCAGAAGCACCGTCAGCCACGGGAATTCTCCATGGCCTGTGCCGGACAGGTCATACTGCTTTACAAAGTCATATATCACCTGATTGCTGCCGTATTCTACTGAAAATCCGGAAACCTTCTGAGGCTCTGTGTCCTCGGATTCCGCATAGTACCCCATTGCACCGTCGCCAAGCTCCTCGATGGAATCCGGCAGGTACAGCTTTTTCATCCCCATACAATTAAAGAAGGCATACGCACCGATGGACGTCGTGCCCTCCGGTATCACAAGCTCCGTCAGACCGGCGCAGGTGTAGAAGGCATAATCACTGATCATGGTCAGGCTGGAGGGCAGCGTAACGCTTTTCAGCCCGGAGCAATAGGCCAGCATGGAATCGGAGAGGATCTCTGTGCCCTCCGGGATCACCAGGGATTCCAGCCCCGTGCAGCGGAAAAATACATCCCGTCCGAAAACCGTGGCCTGATTCAGGTCAATGCTTTTCAGCTTTACGGCATCCACAAAGCTGCCGTTGGCGATCTGTGTGCAGCCGTCCGGTACGGTATAGCTTTCCCCGGCCTTATTTTCCGGGTAGCGGACCAGTGTCACACCGTCTGCCGTAAACAGCACCCCATCCTTATCACAGAACATGGCGTTGCCCTCGTCTACTGTAATCGCTTCCAGTGAGCCGCAGTCCTGAAAGACATATTGTCCCAGATTGACCGTGGCGGCCGGAAGCTTCAGTTCCGTCAGGGCCTCACAGCCCTGGAAGGCATAGTCCGCAATGGCGTCCGTGCTCTCCGGGAGAGTCAGCTCTGTCAGAGCCGCACAGTTGTAGAAGGCCTCGGAACCAATGGTTGTAAGCCCCTCCGGCAGTGTGACCTTTGTAAGGGCCGTGCATTCATAAAAGGCCGCCTGCGGAAGCTCCTCAATACCGCCGGGAAGGGTCACCTCCTCCAGCGCAGAGCAGGCATCAAAAACACCAGCTCCGAATGACGTTACCGTTTCCGGCATGGTGACCTTTTTCAGGACACTGCATGCAGAAAAGGCCTGCCGTCCGATGGAGGTCACCGAATCTGGGATCACGACCTCCTCCAGAAAATAGCATTCTGAAAAGGCTGAGTCCGCGATCGCTGTTACAGTGCGCCCGTCAATGCTTTCCGGAATCTCACAGGTAACTGCGTTCTGAAGACAGTTGGTAATGATGATGCTGCCGTCCTCCTGAAAATCATAGTTCAGATCCTCATAGAGCATGCTTTCCGGATTCTCCGGATCGGTCGCTGAAACCGGCATTGCGCCTATCAGAGACGCACTCATCACCGCTGCACAGAAAAGTGCAAATCCGTTTCTTTTCATAGCGGCTCAATCCTTCTTCTTAGAGGAAAGCACAACGGCCGCAATGCCGCCGCACAGAGCCACGCCGCCCAGCACCATGAGCACGATCTTCATGATCGTTCCGAAGCCCTCGTCCTTTTCCTCCGTCTGAACGACTACATCCACCTGCTCAGCTGCATCCTGGGAGATCTCCTCACCGCCGGCGGCCAGCTCCTCCTCTGTCCGGGAGACAAAGGTAAAGCTGTTTTCATAGTCATATTCCTCATCGGTATCGGTTGCATAGGTTTCAGCCGCAGAACCGCTGAGTCCGTAGATGACAAAGCCGCTCTTGGCCTTATCCATATCCGAATTATAGCCCAGTGCACAGTAGCCGATCTCCTCCACGCTGGCCGGGATCACGATGGACTCCAGTCCGGCTCCGGCAAAAGCGCCCTGCCCGATGGAGAGCAGTGTCTGGGGCAGAGTGATCTCTGTCAGAGAGCCGCAGCCGGCAAAGGCCGCAGAATCGATAGAGAGCAGATTGTCAGAGAGGGTCACCTCAGTCAGCTGCTGCATATAGGCGCAGGAATAGGCGCTGAGCTGAGTCACATTGTCCGGAATATCCAGCTTTTTCAGCGGTGTGTAGGCAAAGGCCCATGTATCCAGATAGATCAGGCTGTCCGGCAGGGTCAGCTCATAGAGATTGTCACAGCTGGCAAAGGAGCCGTGATAGATCTCCTCGACGCCCTCCGGTACGACATAGGAGTCGCCCTCCTTGGCCGGCGGATAGGCTACCAGCGCAATGCCGTCCTTGGAAAACAGCACGCCGTCCTCCTCCTTGAAGGCCGGGTTGTTTTCATCCACCTCAAATTCCTTGATATTCGTTCCGAAGAATGCGCTTGCGCCGATGTGGGCCAGGGTCTCCGGAATGGTTACCTTTTCAATGCCGATCTGGTTGTTGAACAGGAAGTTCTCCAGTCCCACAACGGTATTCCCATCGATCTCCTCCGGGATGGTGATCTCGGCTTCTTCCGGCTCATAGGCGGAGATCACCGCACCGCCGTATTCCTCGTCAATATAATAGGTATAGGCACCGGAGGTGATCTCCTCCGGCTCTGAAGTCTCTGTATCTGCATACGCTGTAAATCCGCTTGCACAGCAGAATACGCCGCATACAGTCAGTACGGACAGCTTCCATCTGGAAAGCATTTCCGTCACATCCTTTCTTTTTCTTCTTTTATTCTACTGTTACGGATTTTGCCAGATTTCTCGGCTTATCCACGTCATTTCCCTTGTGCACGGAGGTATAGTATGCAATGAGCTGGAGCGGAACGACGGCCAGCATCGGCATGAGCATGTCGTCAAATTCCGGCAGACCGAATTTCATGTCGGCGGTATTCTGCTCAGGCTGGTAGGAATCTCTGCAAATGAGAACGACCTTTGCACCACGGGACTTGACCTCCTGGATGTTGCTGACGGTCTTGTCAAACAGCTCCTTCTGGGTGGCTACCGCAATGACCGGCATGCCGTCGTGGATCAGGGAGATCGTGCCGTGCTTCAGCTCGCCGGCTGCATAGGACTCGGAGTGGATGTAGGAGATTTCCTTCAGCTTCAGAGAGCCTTCCATGCTCAGGGCGTAGTCCAGACCTCGGCCGATATACAGCAGGCTGTCTGCGGTGATCAGAGAGGATGCGATATACTGGGTCATTTCCTTTTTCTCCAGCAGCTGCTCGATCATATCCGGTGTTTCCTGAAGGAGGGACACCAGTCTGCGGCACTCAGTCTCATCGATCTTTCCCACAGCCAGAGCCAGCTCAAAGGCGAACAGATACATCACAGCGATCTGCACCATATAGGCCTTGGTGGAGGCAACAGCGATCTCCGGGCCGGCGTGTGTATAGATCAGCATATCGGCCTCTCTTGCAATGGAGCTGCCCATTGCATTTACGATTGCCAGGGTCTTTGCGCCCAGCCTCTTGGCCAGATGCATGGCGGCCTTGCTGTCTGCGGTTTCACCGGACTGGGAGATGATGATGACCAGATCGCCCTCGCCCACGATGGGGTTTCTGTAGCGGAATTCAGAGGCGATATCCACGATTACGGGGACTCTGGCCAGCTTTTCGATGACATATTTTCCCACCATGCCGGCATGCATAGCCGTACCGCAGGCCACGATGAAGATCTGGCGGAAATTCTTCAGGGTATCCAGGGTAATGCCGCACTCCTCCAGGCTGGGGAGACCGTCCTTGATTCTCGGCTGGATGGTGTTGCGGATGGCGGTGGGCTGCTCGTGGATCTCCTTGAGCATAAAGTGCTCATAGCCGCCCTTGCCGATGGCCTCCACGTCCCAGTCGGCGGTTTTCAGCTCCTTCTGGATCTTTCTTCCGAAGGAATCATAGATCTGAACGCCACTTTCGGTGAGAACGGCGATCTCCTCATGTTCCAGCAGGTAGTAGTCCTTGGTATAGTCCAGAACCGCAGGAACGTCAGAGGCAATGAAGCTCTCGTTCTGGCCCACGCCTACGATGAGGGGGCTTTCCTTGCGGACAGCATAGACCATATTGGGATGATCGGCAAAGATAATGCCCAGCGCATAGGAGCCTTCCAGGTCACGGATGGTCTCGGTGATGGTCTCGATGGGGCTTCCGTTGTAGTTATAGTCCAGGAGCTTTGCGGCGACCTCGGTATCGGTATCGCTGGCAAAGGACACGCCCTTATCGGCGAGATAGTCCTTGATCTCCTTATAATTCTCGATGATGCCGTTATGTACGATGGTCACACGGCCGCCGCTGTGGGGATGGGAATTGACATCCGAGGGTTCGCCGTGGGTGGCCCAGCGGGTGTGGCCGATACCGGCGCAGCCGGTAGGCTTGCCGTCCTGGTTCATCCGGTCGATGAGGTTCTGGAGACGGCCCTTGGATTTTGCAACATGAATTTTCTGGTTATGATTGAAAACAGCGATACCAGCGGAGTCATATCCACGGTATTCGAGTTTTGACAGTCCATTGATTAAAACGTCGGTGCAGTCACGATGCCCAACGTATCCGACGATTCCGCACATAGTTGAGAATCCTCCTTATAATGAAATTCGGTGTACAGTCATAGGTACACATCATATATTATAGCATAGTGCACAAAAAAAAGCAAGACAGAACGGAGAGAGTTCAGAGAAAAATTGGTGACAGACGTCGGAAAATTATGGAATTCACAGGGTGCAGAATAAAAAAGAGACGACTGTTTCTGCAATCGTCTCGGCTTGTCGGAAAAGTCGGATTTTCCGCATAAGGCTCCCCTTAGTAAGGGGTGATCCCCGCAGTGCGGGGAAATGTCCGAAGGACAAAGGGGACCGGCTCGTGGAGCCTGTCGGCACGAAGTGACGACTGAGGGGATTGAAAAAGTACGCAAAATCGTAAGTTTTCTCATGCCTTACAATCCCCTCCGTCACGCCTTCGGCGTGCCACCTCCCCTTATTAAGGGGAGGCTTTCAAAGTCTTTTTGACAGACGAAAGGCTGCTGCATTTCTGCAACAGCCTTTTCTGATCATTCTGATTTATCCCAGAACGATCTCGATCTCATTTACATCAGCCAGACAGCAGGCGCAGAGCTTGTTGCCCTCAACCGATTCGCCGTTCAGCGTCATGCTCTTTACACCGCTCTGTACATGCTCCGGATTCTTGATCGTCATGTTCAGAACCTTGCCCCGGAACTTCTTGGTCATCTTAAAGCCATCCCATGCGGCCGGAATGGACGGGCTGATCACCAGACCATCTGCATCCGGTCTCATACCGCAGATACCCTCCACGCAGCCTACCATTACAGTAGAAGCTGTACCAGTCAGCCAGTGTACGTGGCTGCGGCCTGCATAAGGAGAAGCAGTGGACTCGGTAAACTGACCGTGTACATACGGCTCCAGCACACGGATCTCGGCCTTCTCGTTCATAGCTGCCGGCGAGCTTTCCATGAAGTAACGGAATGCAGCATCACCGTGACCCAGCAGAGACTCGGCCAGGATCAGCCAGCCCTGGGACTGAGAGAAGATACCGCCGTTTTCCTTGGTATCCGGGTTGAAGATGTGCATCAGCGCACCGTCAAAATAGTGCTCTCTGTACGGCGGCTCCAGCAGCTTTGCGCCATAGGGGGTATCCAGAATATCGGCAACAGACTGCATGGCCTTGTCTGCCTGCTCCTTGGATGCAAAACCCGAAATAACGCTCCAGCTCTGGGGATTCAGCCACATGTTGGCCTCCGGATCCTTCTTTGCACCTACGATCACGCCGTCCTCACGGATACCACGGATGAATCGGTCCTCATCCCAGCACTTTTCAAGCGTCTCGTGAAGCTCTGCCTGTACCTTTTCAATATATGCCACATACTCAGCGTCACCGCGCTTTTCAGCCAGCTCATGGATCATGGACATTGCATAGTACAGCTGGAAGGCCACGAAGGTAGATTCGCCCTTCTTGCCCAGTCTCAGGCAGTCGTTCCAGTCTGCATGCAGGCCGGCGGGCATGCTGTGGTCGCCCAGTCTCTCCATGGAGAAGCGGATGGCATTCTTCAGGTGATCATAAACCGTAGCCTCGCCGCCGTTTGCATATACGATCACCTCATCGTAGAAGGCTGTATTGCCGCTTTCGCCTACATACTTATAGATCGTCGGGAACAGCCACAGTGCATCGTCTGCACGATAGGACGGGTGGCCGGTCTCCTTTGCATATACGCTGTTTTCGTCGTTTTCATCCGGACAGGTTTCGTGACCTGCATTGTGGTTGAACTTAACCAGAGGCAGACCGCCGCCGTTGTCCACCTGAGCAGACAGCATAAAGCGGATCTTGTCCGCAGCCATCTCCGGATCCAGGTGAATGATACCCTGAATATCCTGAACGGTGTCACGGTAGCCGTAGCCGTTTCTCAGGCCGCAGTAGATGAAGGAAGCCGCTCTGGACCAGATGAAGGTAATAAAGCACTGGTAAGCGTTCCATACGTTGATCATGTTGTTGAATTCCTCCGAGGGAGTCTCAACGGAGAAGCTTTCCAGCTTGCCGTGCCAGTAATTCTTCAGCTCGGCCACCTCAGCATCCACCTTGCCGGCCTCCTCATAGGACTTGAGGATGGCGTCGGCCTGTGCGTTGTCCTTCTGACCCAGCACATAGATGATCTCTCTTTCCTCGCCCGGCTGGAGGGTGATCTCAGTCTGGAGCGCACCGCATGCGTTGGAGTTGTAGTTCATCACGCCGTCGCACCGGCCATTTTCAACAGCGATGGGGTTGGAGTAGGTACGGTAAGAGCCGATGAAGCTGTCCAGATTGCCGTTATAGCCGGTGACCGGAGCGCCCACCATACCGAAGAAACGCTCTCTGTGGTTGGAGCCGGTTTCGTCCTTGCCGCTGTTTTCGTTGATGTGCTGGAGGATCTTGTTGCCCTCGAAGGAGGTGCGTGTAATGAACAGGGTATACTGGAGATTGACCTGATCCTGCTCATAGTTGTTGTCATTTGTAAATTCCACAAAGCCGAACAGGGAGAGGTTTCTGGGCTTATCGGAGTCATTCTTCACGACAGCACGCCATACCTCATAGGTTGCGCCTGTGGGAACGTAGTAGGTAACATCAGAGGAGATACCGGCATATTCTGCGCTGATCACGGAGTACGCTGTACCGTGGCGGCAGGTGCTCTTGTAGGTATCCAGGGGCTTGCCTACCGGCTGCCAGGATGCAGACCAGTAGTCCGCAGTATCGTTGTCACGGATGTAGATATAGCGGCCGGGGAGAGCCATGTTGGAATTAAAGCGGTAACGGGCGATACGTCCGTTTGCGCCGGACTGAACAAAGCTGTAGCCGCCGGCATTGTTGGAGATGATAGCGCCGTATTCCGGAGAGCCGAGGTAGTTGCACCAGGGGGCCGGGGTGTCGGGCTTGGTGATCACGTATTCCTTATTTGCGAGATCGAAATAACCGTACTTCATAAAAAAGCTCCTTTAATAAAAATAGTGTTAGCGTCTTTTCCTTCATTGGGATGATGCCGAAGCATATCGTATTCATCATACCATTTATACAGAGAATTTGCAAGGGGTTTTGCGAAAAAAATTATGAAGAACCTGTCTTTGCAGAGTCCGCCGCTCAGCGGCGTCTGCGGAAGAAGCCGCTGAAAGCCGCCCCTTAGCAAGGGCTATGTCATTAACTTGAGCAGGTATAATAAGCTGTTGTGCCGAAAAATCCTTTGAAAGCCTCCCCTTAGTAAGGGGTGCCCAGCTTGTCGAAAAAGTCAGATTTTCCGCATAAGGCTCCCCTTAGTAAGGGGTGATCCCCGCAGTGCGGGGAAATGTCCGAAGGACAAAGGGGACCGGCTCGTGGAGCCTGTCGGCACGAAGTGACGACTGAGGGGATGCAAAAAGCACGCAAAATCGTAAGTTTTCTCATGCCTTACAATCCCCTCCGTCACGCCTTCGGCGT
>JAFUQX010000031.1 GCA_017472145.1 Ruminococcus sp.
GCGTGACGGAGGGGATTGTAAGACATGAGAAAACTTACGATTTTGCGTGCCTTTTGCATCCCCTCAGTCGTCACTTCGTGCCGACAGCTCCCCTTGCTAAGGGGAGCCTTGTGCGGAAAATCTGACTTTTTCGACAAGCTGGCGGTCAAGCGGCCTATGGCGGCTTGACCGTTTTTTTACCTATTTTCTTCTGTAAATTTCTGGATTTCCTTCAGAAAATCCTTGCCGTATTTCTGGGTGCGCATAACGCCCACACCGGATACCAGCCCGAATTCCTGTAAATTTCCAGGTCTCCGGCGGCACATATCCCGGAGCGCCGCATTGGAGAATACCACATAGGGCGGTACATGCTCCTTCATGGCGATTTTCTCTCTCAGGCGGCGGAGTCTCTGGAACAGCGCCTCGTCCTCTGCACTGACATTTTCCAGCTGGACAGAGGTCGTTTCCTGCTTGGGAAGCGGTATGACCACACGCTTTTCCTTCCGGATAATGGAGGCTGATTCCGCTGTCAGCATCAGCTCCGAATATTCCTTATAGGGACGCATTCCCAGGTCACCGCCGGCGATCATGGCATCGATCATCTGCAAAACGGACGCTGCACTGCAATCGCTCATGATTCCATATGTAGACAGCTGATCCAGCCGCATGTCCAGAAGCGTTTTTTTGCTGCTTCCCGTGAGCACAGCGGCCGTCATAGTCCGGCTCAGGTGATAGCCCTTCTGCTGTCCGCGATATACACAGGAGATGATCTTCATGGCTTCCAGGGTGATGTCCTTCTTTTCCGTATGATTCAGACAGGCCGAGCAGTGCCCGCAGAAGTGGGACGCAGTCTCTCCGAAATACCGGAGCATATATCCTCTCAGACATTCCGCCGCCGTACAGTAGAGGGTCATGGTCTTGAGCCGCTCCTTGCCCTTGGCGATCAGGGATTCACGCAGAGCAATGTCCTCCATACCCTCCGTTTCACGGGCCTGCTCAATGAGAAACTGATTGGTGCGCACATCCTTGCCGCTGTACAGGAGAATGCACTCTGCGGGCTCTCCATCCCGGCCGGCCCGGCCTGCTTCCTGATAGTAGCTCTCCAGATCCTTGGGCATGTTGTAGTGAATGACAAAGGATACATTGGATTTATCAATGCCCATGCCGAAGGCATTTGTAGCCACCATAACGGTTTTCCGGTCATAGAGAAAATCCTCCTGATTGACCGCGCGTTCCTCCGGCTGAAGGCCGGCATGATAGCGTGTGGCGGCAAATCCGGCTGCACACAGCTCATCACAGACCTGTTCCACCAGCTTCCGGGAGAGACAATAGACGATGCCGCTTCGCCCCTTGTTCTTCTGCAAAAGAGAAAGGAGCGCTTTGGATTTATCCTTCGGCGTCTGTACCCCGAAGTACAGATTTTTCCGGTCAAAGCCAGTGGTGATCCGTACCGGCTCACGCAGCTCCAGAAAGCGGATGATATCTCCGCAGACCTGCTGTGTGGCCGTTGCGGTAAAAGCCCCTATGACCGGGCGATGCGGGAGCGTACGGACGAATGCAGCAATATCCAGATAGCTCTGACGGAAGTCCTGACCCCATTGAGAGACACAGTGGGCCTCATCCACAGTGATCATGGAGATGGGGATGCTTTCTGCAAACCGCAGAAAGCTTTCGGTCATAAGCCGCTCCGGGGCAACATAAAGCAGACGGCAGTGTCCCTGTTTTGCGTCATACATGACCATCTGGTATTCCTCTGAGGTCATGCTGCTGTTGATGCAGGCGGCAGGGATTCCGGCCTGATGAAGGCTCTCTACCTGATCCTTCATAAGGGAGATCAGGGGAGAGATGACGAGAGTGATTCCCGGCAGCATCATAGCCGGGATCTGGTAGCAGACGGATTTTCCTGCACCGGTGGGCATTACCGCCAGGACATCCTTTCCCTGAAGAAGAGCGTCGATGGCTTCGGCCTGACCTGTGCGGAAGGACGTGTGTCCGAAATATTCATGCAGCAATTGCAGCTGGTTCATAGCATATCTCACTTTCTCAAGTATATTCTCTAATAGTATATCATACAGCCCGGGATTTGGCAAGGAACTGGGGAGAATTTTCTTGACAATCCGGTTTAAATGAGCTATACTATATAAATAGAAAAAGAGATAAATGGAGGTATGTTCAATGTTAAAAAGAATTGTCACGATTCAGGATATTTCCTGTTTCGGAAAATGCTCACTTACTGTGGCCCTGCCGATCCTGTCTGCAATGGGACTGGAAACGGCGGTGATTCCGACTGCTGTACTTTCCACACATACCGGCGGATTTTCCGGCTATACCTTCCGTGATCTGACTTCGGATATCCCGGAGATCACAAAGCACTGGGACAGTCTCAAGCTGCACTTTGATGGAATTTACACCGGCTATCTCGGCTCGATCGAGCAGGTAAAGATCGTTGCTGATTTCTTTGACACCTTTAAGCGTGCGGATACTACCATCGTAGTAGACCCGGTCATGGGCGATGCAGGTAAGCTGTATGCCGGCTTTACACCGGATTTTGCACAGGAAATGAAGCAGCTGTGCAGCAAGGCCGATGTGATCGCTCCGAATATGACAGAGGTTTCCTACCTGCTGGATGTTCCTTATACGGAGTGCTATGACGAAGCCTATATTCACGATATGCTGAAGCGTCTGACCGGACTGGGCTGCCGCATTGCCATTATCACCGGCGTACGTTATGGGGATGGTCTCCACGGTGCTGTGGCCTATGACAGCGAGACGGATATCTTCTGCAGCTCTTTCCAGCCGCACATTGACCAGCCCATGCATGGCACAGGAGATGTATTCTCCAGCGTGCTGTCCGGCGCGATTTCCAAGGGAGCCTCCCTCCAGCAGGCCCTGGATACAGCGGTAAACTTCACGGTGCGCACCATTCAGGAGACTGTTCCGGATAAGGATACCTACTGGTACGGTGTTTCCTTTGAGCCGTGTCTGGGTTCGCTGGCCGAGGAGTGCAAGCGTTTCTGATCGAAATCGAAACAAGCAGACTGCTGCAAGAAATTTGCGGCAGTCTTTTTTGTGTATACGCAGCGTAGGTTGCCGCCGGCCTTGTACCTGTGCTATAATAAAGGCACAAAAAGCATTCTGACAGGAGGTATGAAAATGAATCAGTATGTAACAGGGGCCGTGATTCAGAAGCTGCGTGAAAGAAACGGCGATACACAGAGGACGCTTGCAGAGAAGCTGTCCGTCAGCGACAAGACCATATCCAAGTGGGAAACCGGACGGGGACTTCCGGATATCACCCTCCTTGAGCCGCTGGCCAGGGCGCTGCATGTATCTGTGGCAGAGCTGCTTTCCGGGGAATGTATCACCAACCAGAACCGCAGCGGCAATATGCGCAGGATCGGTTTCTATGTCTGTCCGATCTGCGGGAATGTCATCTATTCCATGGGAGAGGGGGTATTCAGCTGCTGCGGAGTCACGCTGCCCAGGCTTTCCCCTGAGCCGGAGGATACAGAGCATACACTGAAGGCAGAGAAAATCGAATATGACCACTATGTTACCCTTCAGCATCCCATGACCAAGGAGCATTATATTTCCTTTGCAGCCTATGTGACCTATAATCAGGTACAGCTGGTGAAGCTGTATCCGGAGCAGAATCCGGAGGTACGCTTTCCCATGTGCGGCTCAGGGATCATTTATGTTTATTGTAACCGGCACGGACTGTTTCAGGTGCGTGTGTGACTGAAGATGCGGTATCCTCCGATGGCGGAGGATGCCGTTTTTTTGTTATTGGAAAGCAGGATGCTTCATCAATGTCGGTATTGTGCTAAACAAAGGCGAATTTATTCTAAAATGTCACGCAGCTACGTGCTATAATAGGAATAGAAAAAGATGCACGGAACATCATCATAATTTGGGAGGTATTATACATGAGCAGAATCAGATCGAAAATCGTTTCCGGTTTTATGGCCGCTGCAATGTGTCTGGGCTGGTCGGTCCCGACTTTCTCAGTCGCAGCCGAGCAGCCGGACGGCGGACTTTCAACGCTGGAGGCCATCGAAACAACGGAGGGGATCACCATCAGCAGCGATAAAATCAGTACGAACAACTACAAGGACGAGAAGTACAACAATCCTGTATCCTCAGAATTCTTCTGCGCCGATCCCACCTCGGTGGAGTACAATGGCCGACTGTATCTCTATGGTACCAATGACCACGAGCAGTTTGAGGCGATCGGCCCGGACAAGGACAACACCTATGAGAAGATCAAGTCCATGGTGGTTCTGTCCACCGATGATATGGTAAACTGGGTCTATCATGGTGAGATCAATATTGGCGAAATCGCACCATGGATCACCAATTCCTGGGCCCCGTCTATTGTTTCACGTGAAGAAGCGGACGGCCAGACACATTTCTACCTTTACTTCTCCAACAACGGTCTGGGTGTGGGTGTAATTCATTCTACCGATCCTGTCGGCCCCTGGGACGATCCGCTGGGACAGCCGCTGATTTCAACAAGCACCCCCGGACTTACAGACTGCCCCAATCCCTTTGACCCCGGCGCTGTGATCGATGACAACGGCGTGGGCTGGCTCTCCTTTGGTGCAGGCAAGGCTTCGGATGGAACGACCTATATGCCTGGTTCCAACAGAATCGTCCGGCTTGGCAAGGATATGATTTCTCTTGACAGTGAGTTCGCAAAAATTCCTGCGCCCTATCACTTTGAAGCCAGTGAGCTGAACTTTATCAACGGCACATATGTATATTCCTATAACACAGACTGGTCTGACCATACAGAGCAGTGGGACTATGATTGTCCTGTGCCTTCTCAGTGCAGCATGGTTTATATGACCACCAAGACCCCCCTTGACCCGGACAGCTGGGAGATGAAGGGTGAATTCTTCGTGAATCCTGGTACAGCTGGATTTGACTATTCCAACAATCACACACATCTGCATAAGTACAAGGGTCAGTACTATATCTTCTACCATACTCTGATGCTGAAGCGCGGTATGGGTATCACCGGCAGCTACAGAAGCCTGAATGTGGATACCATAAACGTAGATGAAGAGACCGTAACCATCGAAAAGTGCGGCGGTACAAAGAAAGGTCCGGATCCCATCAGCAGCATCGATCCTTTCACGGTAAATCTGGCAGCTGAGCTGAACAATACAGCTGATATTTCCTTTGATACAAGCGATCAGATGCAGCCGGGCGTAGTCAGTGACGGAGAAGGCTCCTGGTTCAGTGTACGTTCTGTAGAGTTTACACCCTCTGATGATTCCGCAGAGCCGGAAGCGCCTGTAGAGCTTTCCCTCACCAATGTGGATACCATTCAGTATAATATTACCGTGCTCAGTGTAGATAAGAATACTACAGTTTCAATGTATCCCTCCACAAAGGACGGCGTGGACTGTGTGGGTTCAGTGGATATCACCGGCCCGGGAAAGTATACCATTACCTGTGATATGGGCAATGCAGAGGGCCTTATGAACATGGGCTACTTCAAGGCTTCTGATGATGCGCTGATCACCTTTGTCATTGACAGCATGGTGGTCAATGGCCAGTATGAGTTCGATGTATCTGCTGAGCTGACCAATACCCGTGAGTGGGCAGATGGTCTGAGAAACATCTGGAACGGCTATTCCGACGGAGATGTAGTTTACAGCTCTGACTATGCCGAGTTCAGATATGTGGGAAGCGATGATGCCATCAAGCTTTTTGCAGCGGCAGAGATTCCCAGCGGTAATACCTCAGGCAATGCCCCTCTGCTGGAGGATCCGGTGACCTTCTACGGAACGGTAAAGGGCACAGGACGTGTGGAGGTACATCTGGACAGTCCGGATGGTCTGCTGCTCACCAGCATTGACTTTGATTCTCCCGATCAGTATCAGACGATTTTCAATAAGGATGTAGCGCAGGTAGGCGGTACGCATGACCTCTACTTCGTATTCTCCGGCAAGGACATTTCCATGAAGGCCTGGACCTTTGCTCCCACAGAGGGCGAGCAGAGTACTGTACTGGGCGATGTCAATGCAGATGGTGCATTGACCATAAAGGATGCCGTTATGATGCAGAAGTATCTTCTGGGTCTGGGCCGCCTTACAGCACCCGAGGCCGGAGATCTCTGTGAGGACGGAAGACTGAATATTTTCGATCTGTCTGCAATGAAAAGCCATCTCTCTGATAAGTAACATATACCTCATAACACAGAAAAGCTGTACAGCCACTCCTCTCCGGCTGTACAGCTTTTCTCATTTTACTTCCATGTCAGACTCTGATATTCTGTGGGAGTCATGCCTGTGTGCTTTTTAAAGGCCCGGCTGAAGTAGTTCTGGTCATCATATCCGCACCTCCAGGCTGTTTCCCCGATAGAAAGCGTACCGGATTTCAAAAGCTTCTGGGCTTTTTTCATTCTCAGCTCTGTGATGTAGAGACCAGGCGTAGTAGAAAAGACAGACCGGAACAGCCGGAGAAACTGTCTTTCGGAGTAGCCGGCGATTCCGGACAGCTCCTCTGTGGAGAGGTTCTGGCAATAGTTCTTTTCAATGTATGCAACTGCATCGGCCAGCTTGATGAAGGCATTGTTCTGGCTCACCGTATCTGTGTTGTAATATCTCGAAAGGGTCACACAGAACATGCGGAAGCTGGAAAGCAGAAGATCCTTCCAGCCTTCCTCCTTCCGGTTATATTCCTCCATCATTGTGTGGATCTGCTGCTGCACGAAGGTAAAGTCTCCGGCCTTCAGCTTCAGCTGGCTGCAAAAGCGGTGATTCTGGAAATAGTGCGGCTCCAGTACAAACAGCGCCTGAAAGCCAGGCATTTTTTTCATGTCGTAGGCCCCGGCGAAGGCGATTTCAGGCTGAAACATGATATTGCAGATTTTCAGTTGATTTGCTCCCATAAAGCTGTGGCCGGTGTGCTGATTGATGACAAACACATCCCCTTTCGCAATGGGGTAGCTTTCGCCGTTTACGATATGCCGCGCCTCACCGTTCAGCACGACGACCAGCTCGGAGAAGTCATAGTGTCCATGGAGATAGCAGTCATCCTCCTCATGCGCACCATACTGCATATGGACCGGGAAGCCGCTGTCTCCGGCAAAGAGTTCAAATGGAAATCGGATCAAATTTCTCACCGCCTGTATAGATGATGTTATACGAATCCCTTAAACTCTGATAGACAAAGTCTATCAGAGTTTAGCCGACAAAGTCGGCGTTAGGGATTGCATGAGACGGGATTTGAACGAAAAGCGTTCAAATCAGCGGATGACGTAGTCAGCCGCCCTCCACCCCCCCAATTATCTATTGGGGTTTGGAGGATTAGTATTAGAAAAGGGGCTGTCCTTGCAACAGCCCCTTTTTGTGTATGTATGATTGCATTTCGGCCAATGTGTATTGTCCGTTCAGATGTTGTTTATTCCGGAAGAACCGGGAGACTTTCATGAACCTCCAGAATAAATTCCATGAGTACCTGGCTGTCTGCGGAGTTGATGGTTTCGGTCAGACAGCAGTCGGCGTTGACCTTCGCTTCATCAGACAGATTGATGGTCTGTGCAATGTAGCGGTTCAGGGCAACAACGTCTCTCAGGTCGATCTTGCCATCCAGTGTTACGTCACCGTAATTAGCAGGTTGGGTTTCCTCGATGGGATTGCCCTCGTAGTCCACAGCCGGAATATTATTCTCTGTTGCATAGGTATGAGCAGCAGAATCAGCTGTAACCGCCATAGTCAGTGTATTGGAAGGAACGAGAGAGCCATCCTCATGGAGAATGTAGCCAAAGGCCAGAGAGCCTACTGATGTTACACTGGCCGGAACAGAAACTTCAGTCATAGACGGACAGTTGATAAAGGCCTGCAGGCCGATAGAAGTCAGTGTCTCCGGCAGAGTAACCGTAGTCAGGGAATCGCATCCGCTGAATACATATTCCTTGATCGTAGTAATATTATCCGGGATAGTGATATTGGTCAGGGCATCGCACTCTGCAAAGGTGTAGTTATCCAGGGTTGTCAGAGCACCTTCCAGGTTTACATCTGTCAGTGCAGAACAATCACTGAATACCCACTTGCCCAGCTTGGTCAGGCCTGCACCGGTTGTAACAGAAGTAAGACTCTCGCAATGAGAGAAGGAGCTGATACCGATGGAGGTAACCGAATCCGGAATGGTAATGGTTTCCAGACCGCTTCCATAGAAGGAATAGTCGGCAATCTTGGTAAGGCCAGCCGGCAGCTCAATTGTTTTCAGGCTGGTACAGCCATTGAACAGATGGTCTGTGATAGTCGTAAGAGCAGACGGGAGCTTGATTTCTGTCAGGCCGCTGCATCCATAGAAGGCCTGCTTTCTCAGGTCCGTCAGATTATCCGGCAGTGTGATGGAGGTCAGGTTCTTGCAGAATGCAAAGGAACCAGAGTTGATTTCCTCAACTGTTTCCGGAATTGAGATAGACTCCAGAGCTGAGTTCATAAACAGATCCGGACGGATTACCTTCAATGTGCTGGGCAGCGTGATATTGGTCAGGGAGTAGCAGTTGGAGAAAGCGGCCGTGCCGATTTCAGTTACGCTGTCCGGAATGACAACATTGTTCAGTCCGGTGTAAGCAAATGCGCTGCTGGAGATATCGGTCAGTGTGCTGGGGAAGGTGATCTCGGACAGAGCGTAGCAGTTATAGAATGCGCTGCCCAGGATGGTGGTCAGACCTTCCGGCAGAGTCACATCTGTCAGTCTGGGGCAATCCTGGAAAGTCAGAGATTTGATAGAGCTAAGAGTAGACGGAAGTGTCACGCTGCTCAAGTAGCTGCATCCGGCAAAGCACTCGCTTCCCAGACTGGTCAGACCCTCCGGCAGTTCAATCGACTCAATACCGGACATGGTAAAGGCGGTAGAGCCGATTCTTTCCAGGTTCGGGGAGAGACGGATATTTTTCAGATTTGTACATGCACAGAATGCATTGTTTCCAATAGTCAGGACAGAATCCGGCATATAAAGCGTCTCCACTTCACATGCATAGAAGGAATCATTGTTGATGGCATTTACCGGATATCCGCTGATGGTATCGGGGATGATGATGGTCTTCAGCCCGGCCTCCTTGCCTGCATCCGAAAGGCCCTTGAGCTGGATGGTCTTGGTGGAGATGGTGAAGTCATATTCAAAATATTCCTCCGGTGTAGGCGTCATATCTGCAAAGGGGTCTTCTGCTGTTGTTTCATCAGAAGTTCCAGCATCTGTCTGCTCTGAATCAGTCGTTTCCTCAGCCGCTTCTGTCACGATCACCTCGGCCGCTGTTTCAACAGAAACAGCCGCAGTGGATTCCTCTGCGGATACAGGTGCAGCTGCGGATGCGATCATAACCAGTGAAAGCAGCCCGGCAATGGTTTTTCTGAAGTTGTTTTTCATAGTTTCCAAATCCTTTCCTTTTTTCTTTTACGAATCCCAATCATACAGTAAAATTCCGTATCGCTATGATATGCACTTATTATACAATATTTCCACTCTATTGTCAAGCTGATTTTATTAAATGTTCTGAAAATCCGCTGTATTCTGCTCTCCGGACGATGGAGGATCCAATAGAAAAAAGACACGCTGTCCGGAGAAAGCGTGTCTTAAGATCGATTTATTCTATTGTATCGGAAGAAGTGTCCTCTCCGGAGACCGCTGTATCGCCTTCGGTAACAGGTTCAGACGGATCCGTTGTACCAGCAGCAGACGGCTGAGAGGCAGCATCTGCTTCAATCGTCAGGATGAAGCCGTCTGTATTGTTTCCGGAAACGGTATACTTTGTACCCTTGGGGAGCGTAACCGTCGTATCACCGGTCTCCTCAGCCGGAACATAGTAGATCTCATAGGTCTTGTCCTCTGTCTGATAGGTCAGAGGCGTTGTGTCCATTGTATATTCGGTCAGATATTGCAGGTATTCCTCCAGGCACATGTCATTTTCATTCATGATCAGGGAATGGGGCAGGCCTACATAGCGGAAATGGTGCGGCATAAAGCCAACGCCGGTTGTGCCTGTCTTTGTATCTGAATAGCGTACAATAAAGCCATAATTCCAGCAGTTGGTGAACATCCACTCATTGCGCTTGGTCAGATAGGCTACTACGTCACCGGTGCTGGTGATCAGACCGATATCAAAGCTATAGCCAGAGCTTCTTTCCGGGAGCACGGTCGTATACAAGCTGTTGGATGCGGTATAGATCTCACTCGTGCTGTAGATCTGAAGATTTACATAACCATTGTCCAGGCAATAGCCATCGAAAAGATCGGACATAGCCTGCTGCATATCCGGATGGAACTGCAAATACAGGTCACGGGGAATGACATTTGTATTGGTGTTGGAGGTGAAATCGATGAAATCTGTCTGGCCTACAAAGGGACAGGTACTGCTGACCAGGATCAGCGGTCCGTTATGGATCTGATTTTGCGAAAGCGTGATGATCTCAGAATTCAGATCCTCTGTAGTGGCTTCGACTTCCTCTGTAGTATCCGAATTGGTTTCCTCTGTGTTTTCAGCTGTTTCATCTGAGGACTTTTCGCTGGGATTGGTTTCGGCGAAATCGCCCTGGGCTGTAATGATATTTTCTGTGTCTCCCGGAACGGTGGGAGCCAGTACATTGCGCCACAGGAAGTCAAACAGGAAAATCAGCAGGATCAGACCGCAGAGCAGCAGAATAATATTTGGAAATCGAAGGCGCAGTTTTGATTTTGCCATAGTAGCGGGGTTCTCCTTTCTCATCTTGGGGACTGTTGCAATTTATTTAATAGTATACCGCATCGGTGACCGTTTCTGTTTCTGTTGTATTGCCGGAGGACGAAGCAAGCTCTGTTACAATGTTTCCGTTTTCATCGGTAACCAGTGAGCCGTATTCGTCTGTAACGATCACATAGACATCCTCGGCCGGGGCTTCGGTTCTTGTTTCCAGATCAGTGGGCATTTCATATGTACCGGTAATGGTTCCATAGATAGCAAAGGCATCCCGGATGGGATCCATATCCGTGGGAGCATGAGCGGTGATCAGAACATATTCTCTGCCGTCTACTGCACGGGCATAGCTGGCCAGGCACTGCATGGCCTGATCGTGGAAACCTGTTTTTCCGGCAATAATTTCAATGCCGGGAACTTCCGTTCCGTACATTCTGCTGAAGGTTGTACTCTGCAGCCGGATACCGCCCGGATTCTGCTGGGTAGCCGTTGTTGTATATTCTACTGCTCCGAGGATCTTCTGGCAGATCGTGCTTTTCATTACTTCCTTCATAAGCATGGCCATATCTACCGCAGTAGAATAATGCTTTTCATTATAAAGGCCGGTTGCATTGGTGAAATTGGTATGAGTCATTCCAAGCTCTCTGGCCTTTTCATTCATCATTTCAACAAAGCTTTCCTCGCTGCCGGCCACATATTGAACGATGGCAATGGTAGCATCCGCACCGGAGGGAAGGATCATCGCATAAAGCAGATCGGTGATGGTGACTGTCTCATGATCCTCAAAGCCGGCCCGGGCTGCATCCTGTTCGATGAGCGGAGAGATCATTTCATAGGTCAGCGTATATGTAGCGTTGAAATCGCTGATATTTTCAACGGCAACCAGAAGCGTCATCAGCTTGGTCATAGAGGCCGGACTCATGCGAAGCTCAGCCCCTCTATAAGCAAGAATCTCGTTGGTCTGCACATCCAGCAGTACAGCAAAATCGCTGTAGATATTGGACTCTGTCAGACGCAGGGCCTCCTCGGCAAAGGTGGGATAATTTGCGCTGACAGGCTCATTTCCGGCTGTGCTTGTCTCTGTGGCCGTATCTGTAGCGGGCTGTGCGAGAAACAATGAGTCACCGGATGTTCCGGAACCAAAGGCGGTATTGCTTTCCTTCCAGTCGGTTCTGCTTGTGCTGACAGCGATAACCGCCACAATGAAAAAGATAAGAATCAGACCGAATACAGCCAGCAGGATACCCAGCCACCGGTTTGATCCGGTCAGTTTTTTCAAAAAGCTCATGTTGCACCTCATCAAAAACAAATAGTATATCAATCTTAATTATAATACGATGCTCGGAATTTGTCAATAGAGGGAGGGCATAAAAGAGCAGTATATCTTGAATTTATGTGCAATCTGACAAAAAAGGAGCATTTTTTGAGCGAATTTCAGCAGCAAAAAAGCCCCTCGGAAAAGGGGCTTCTGCGTTATTCATCAAGTCCGGCCGCATCCATCAGCTGATCGAAGTAATCATAGATACCGTCTCTTGCAGTGAAGTTTTTCTTGCTGACGGTGAAGTAGGAATATTCTCCGTTCACAAATACTGCATAGTTATCTGCGTCGGATTCAGCAAAGGAAACAACCGTCTCCGTGCCGTCCATCTTTGTGTAGGTTATGGAAATTTCCATTTCGGCATTGTCCGGAACCGGATTTTCTGGAATCATCGCATCATATTTCAGCGCCTGGATCTTTGTATAGAAGTTCTCAACGGCCGTGACCGCTTCAGGATTTGCCTCCTTCACATTTGTGCCGTTCAGCTCATATACGCTGTTTTCATCATCGATGAAAAGCTCAGCATTCTCGCGCTCGTTCCACTGAATTGAAATCGATTCGATCTCACCGATGGGACAGCTGTAAACGGTATCCTGCACAAACGCACTTGCATCCTCCTGAAGGAAATCGGTGTAGGTCGCTTCCATGTAGAAGATCTGGCCGGTTTCCTTGCAGATGCAGCATACATAGTCCGTGGATGCTGTATCATAGTCCTGAACCAGCAGCGTTGTGGTCTCTCCGTTTTCCTGCTTGAAGGAAAAGATATATTCCGGATCCTCAAAGCCGTATTCGGCATACTGATCCTCAGTGACATATTCATCGCCAAAGCGATCTACGATCATCTGATTGATGGTGGTCAGCAGGAGGTTGACGCCAGCGGAGTCCACACGCTCCTTCAGAGTGACTGGGTGGAGCAGATTCCAGCTTAAGCTCTCATCCATAGACAGCTCATAGACCATTTCTCCATGAGCCTTCAGGGAGATGTCTGTAACCTGGGAATCGCTGTTGCGCAGGATATAGATACTCTTGAGAGAATTCTTGTTTGCCGTCAGGTAATCTGCATAATCTGCGGAAACCGCAAAGATCTTATCCCGGCCCTCCATGGTCACATAGTAGAATTCCTCCGTTGCACTGAGCCGTCCTACATGAATGGTATGGGGTGTATCGCCGGAATAGAGGGTGATGGTGGTGTTCGGCTCATCCAGCTCATACTTACTGAGGGATTCCTCATCAGCCGGGCCGATGACCTCCTCAGCGGTCAGCGTTGAAAGCTGGCTGGCTACACTGTTCAGATAGTAGGTATTGATCTCGAAGTCTACCTCATTTTCCAGAACCCACTGGCCGTTCTCGTTGAGAGAGGCAATGTAGGTATCGTCCCCGGAGATGATCTCGATCTTATCAATATCATTGGAATAGAGCGAAACAAGAACCTTTTCCTGTTCGGCCCGCTCGGCTTCGGCCTTTTTATCCGCTTCTATATTGCTGACAAGAAGCAGAATGCCTGCTGTAACGCCGACCAGAAGGATCAGCGAAAGGATCAGAATCAGTTGTTTTTTCATAGAGCAGCTGTTCCTTTCTTATGAGTGACGGCGCTTGAGCCAGATTCCCATTCCGATGGAGATGATGACAACTGGCAACGCAATGAAGAAGAAGATCAGCATGTAAGCGGTATCCTCTGTCAGACTCAGGTAGTCAGCAGCAGCACTCTTATCACCAATGCCCATATCCAGATTCTGGTTGGCCATCCATGTGATGGTGGACAGGTATACATAGTAGGAGGACATATAGGAAACGTCCTCGATGTGTGTGTCATCAATAAACTCGGCATTGCCAAAGAGGACGGCCTTTGCATTATTGCGGCTCTTATCCTCGGAATATACAGCCAGAGCCAGCTCAGAGCCTTCCATAGGATCCGAGTCATAGGTGCCGCCGTATGGTTCGCCTACAGCCGTTGCAGAGGAATTCAGCAGAACACCTGCTTCAACAGACTGGATATTCTTATTGTTGGAATCTACATAGAAGCTTCTGGACTGGGGCATATAGGTATAGAATCCGGAATCAATAAGAGAGTTGATATCCGCATACAGATCGGAAGTCTCTTCCTGTTCCACGATCGTACACAAAATGGTCGTATCTTCACCGGATACATGGTAGCTGCTGTCTGTTTCACGTATATAGTCATAGTCAATGCTCAGGCAGAAGGGATCGAGCAGCTTCTGAAGATTTTCATAGTCAAATTCGCCGCCGTTGGGAGAGAGCATAACGGAGATGTTGCCGCCCCTGTCCAGATAGGCCGAGAGCTTGTCCATTTCCTGCTCTGTAATATCTGCTGTAGGCGCTGCGATGATGATGATCTCCGCATCCTCCGGAACCTCCTCCACATCGGACAGATTCAGGGAAGCCGCCTGATAGTTCTTGCTTTTCATCAGAGCGGACAAGCTGACATAGCTGCTGTCCATTTCCTTTTCGCCGTGACCGGTGAGGAAATATACAGCCGGCAGATAGCCGTCCACAACGGCCTTGAGTCCGCTGGTGATGATGTTCTCACCGGTGAAGAATTCTTCACTCTCGATGATCTCGCCGCTGTCATCGTACTGCTCGTTGGTCGTGTACATGCCATTACCTGAAATGTGGCGCTTGCTGTCGCCGCATATCAGCATAATATCACCGATACCCAGGGAATAGATATTGTCAGGATTGATTTTTTCCATGATCTCCTCGTTTTCGTCAGGATCGAAATCGATGAGATTGATGCAGTCGTGCTCATCATATTCAACCAGAGCACGGTACAGGGAACGGGTGGAGCTGTCATCTGCCAGCTCGTCCATATCCATAAGCAGATACATGTCAACGCAGACGCCCTGCTCGTCCAGCTCATCCAGATATTCTTGGGATGTTTCGCTCAGGCTGAAAAGCTTCTGAACGGAAACGTCAATGTTGAAGTCCAGCTTTGCAACTACAATATTGATGAGGATCGCAATGACCAGAATCAGGACTGCGATGATGAGCGCAAAGCTGGTAAAAATCTTATTTTTTACATTACGGATCTTTGCCATTTTAAATTACCTCCGACTTCTGTATATCGTGCGCTTAGCTGCGGCTGAAACGTCTCTTTTCGATGGAAATGATGGTCCACAGCAGGAACACGATGATTTCCGTTACATAGCTGACCAGATCGGACAGCTGGCAGAATCCCTGTGTGAAATTCTCAAACTTAGCCTGATTGGAGAACCAGTAGAGAACATCAGAAAGAACAGGCAGTGAAGCCAGGAAGCTGGAACCGAGCATCAGCTCGACAAAAAACAGAATCAGGGAGACCGCTACCGAAGCCAGCATTGCAAGGCCCGGGGTTGACATGAAAGAGGAGATCAACAGACCCAGTGCAATATAGGCCAGACCATACAGAAGATATCCCACATAACTTGCGATCAGGTTCGGGATAACAACATAGCCGTAGATGGAGGCTATCAAGGGATAGATCAGAGAAAGGACCATGGCAATGACCAGAACGGTCGCAACAGCCAAGAACTTGGCCAGAACGATCTTGCTTACACTCAGCGGGCTTGAAAGCAGCAGGACCTCTGTGCCGTTTTTGCGTTCCTCGGCAAAAGCACGCATGGTCAGGATCGGGATCAGCAGGATGGTAGTCAGCAGTATATTATAATAGAAGAAGTAGGAAAACTGGAACTCCACCTGGGTGCTGGTTGCTGTAAAGATCCACCAGATAAAGAATCCGGAAAAGATCAGCATGACAAGTGCGATGAATGTATAGGCCAGGGGCGACAGGAAATAACCCTGAAGCTCCTTTTTGTAAAGTGAAAACATATTCTTATTCCTCCCCGTTCTCGTCTTCAGCAGAGGGTTCCTCAGAAGCACTCTCCTGGTTTACATCCTCCATCTCCTCAAGGAGATCCTGGAGTGATTTCTTCTTGCCGGCCGGCTGGTTTACGAGATTTACAAAGATCTGCTCCAGACTCTTTCTCTCCTCAGAAACCTCCAGCACGTCCATTTTATTGACGAGCAGGGCAGACAGCAGCGGATTGCGCACCTCTCTGTCGCTGATCTCCACATCATATGTATAGATACCGGTTTTTACAAAGGTGATGTTGGACACGCTGACAACACCCTCTACGCTTCTGGCCGTGCGTGCAACCTCACGGGAGCTGCCCTGAACCTTCAGCTTCAGTACGGTGTTGGCCTTGGCGCTGGACTCCAGATTGGCAATGGTGTCGATGGCCTGGATCTCACCATGATTGATGATGACAACACGGTCACAGATGGCACTGATTTCAGACAGGATATGCGAACTTAATATAATAGAATGGTCGCGCTTGAGATCAAGGATCAGATTCCGCACCTCAATGAGCTGGGATGGGTCGAGACCGACTGTAGGCTCGTCCAGAATGATGATCTGCGGGTCGCCGATGAGAGCCTGCGCAAATCCGACACGCTGCTTATAGCCCTTGGAGAGATTGTTGATCAGACGCTTGCTTACATCCTCGATCCGCAGTCTCTGCATAACACGCTGGATGTGGGACTTCCGCTTGGAGGCCGGCACACCTCTCAGACCTGCTACAAACATGAGGTATTCTCCAACCTTCATATCCATGTAAACAGGCGGGATCTCCGGCAGAAAGCCAATGCACTGCTTAGCCTTGACAGGCTGATCCTCAATGTTGTAGCCATTGATGGTGACCGTGCCGCTGGTGGACGGAATTACACCGCAGATGATGTTCAGTGTAGTGGACTTGCCTGCACCGTTCGGGCCGAGAAAGCCCAGGATCTCGTGATCCTCTATAGTAAAGCTGATATCCTTCACAGCAGCCTTACGTCCATAATATTTGGTTAGATGTTTGATTTCAACCATAAAAATCTCCTTTCCGCTTTCGCATAAAAGCAGTTACTTCTATTATCGCAAAATAATATATACAGGTAATGAATATTCGGTAACTATTGCATGAATCAAAGTAAAATACCATAAATACCGGGAAATGAAGGGTAAAAAAATGGCAAAACTGATTAAGCACCTGGAAAGTGTAGCAGGCCTGTGTGTAATTGACGTGAAAGCTGTGTGCAAATTGCAGTAAATAGAAATTCCGGGACGATTTTTGGTTAGTTTGCGCAACTGCTTGTGCAAGTTGTACAAAAATAATTCCCGTATTATGTGGATTGCTACGAAAAACGGGATTTCAAAGGAAGATGTTTGGGTTATGGGTTGACAAAAAATGAGAAGTGGTATATAATTTTAAATATAAAAGTGCGTGTATTGTGCGTGTGTTTTGTGAAAAATACAGCGGAATACATGGGATTTATCCTGGCGGTTGTTTTCGTGTGCCGAAAGGTACGGAAAAGGTGCGGTCCACAAGCCATGGGAAGGATGCGCCTTGATAAACGGTAGATGACGGTCAGCTTTTTTATTCACCAATTCTAATTATAACGAGAGGGGAATTTTTCAAATGCAAATGAAGAAGAGCAAAACTTTCCTGGCTGCATTCCTGGCTGCTGCAACAGCATGCACAGCGCTCCTGCCGACAGCTGCATCTGCTGCTGGCAACAGAACTGAGCCGGAAGCTTACGGCGACGACACATATGCAGCACGCTTCATGTCTCTGTATGATGATGTAATCACCAACGGCGTTGACAATGGCTACATGTCCAAGGATTCCACTGTTTCCGGTGGTCTGGGTGTACCGTATCACTCTGTTGAAGAGCTGTGTATCGAGGCTCCGGACTATGGTCACGAGACCACATCTGAGGCTATGTCCTACCTGGTATGGGTGGCAGCAATGCGTGATAACATCGTAAACGATGCCAAGAACGGTGAGATCACTGTTAAGGGCGAGAAGGATGCTTCTACAGAAACTGTTGGCGATACTGCTAAGGCTTGGCTGACAATGGAAGCAACTCTGGTTCCGGATGCACAGGGCAAGTTCATGACCATGGGTTCTGGCCTGAGCGCTACATATTCTGACGAGTGGCAGAAGGTTGAGGATTATCCGACCAATATGGCCAGCGGTAATACTGCTCAGAACCCGATCCACCAGAATTTCTGCAACGCATACGGTAATGACGGCGGTCTGTACCTGATGAACTGGCTGGCTGACGTTGATGACTGGTATCAGTTCGGCACTGGCGTTTCTTCTCAGTATAAGCAGAAGAATGTAAGCGGCAGCTTCACTCTGATCAACACCTTCCAGCGTGGTGAGCAGGAGTCCTGTTGGGAAACCATTCCGCATGCATCTGTAGAAGAACTGAAGTTTGGTGTACCGGGCAATGGTATGAAGGCTTTCTTCAATACTGAGTCTCAGGTTGCAAAGCAGTTTGCTTACACCAACGCTCCGGACGCTGAGGACCGTGCAATTCAGGCTGTATACGCTGCAAACCGTTGGGGCGTAGGCGATCAGCAGGTTAACTCCAAGTGGGGCGGCTCTCAGTCCCTGACTCAGCTGGCTGCTAAGATGGGTGACGAATGCCGTAACAATATGTATGATAAGTATTATAAGGATCTGGGCTGCCAGCAGAAGTGGAACACAGGCGGCGCAGACAAGGGTAAGCACTACCTGATGAACTGGTACACATCCTGGGGCGGCGCTCTGGATGGTACATGGGCATGGCAGATCGGTGCATCCCACATTCACGAATTCTACCAGAACCCGCTGGCTGCATATGCTCTGGCTTATGACAGCAATCTGAGTTCTGCTATGAAGGCTTCTGGTGCGGTTGAGGATTATAAGGAATCCTTCAAGCGTCAGATGGAGCTGTATCTGTGGCTGCTGTCCAACGATGGCCCGATCGCTGGTGGTTGTACAAACTCCTGGAACGGCCGTTATGACGAGTATCCGGCTGGCCAGAAGCTGTTCTATGATATGGCTTATGTTGAGCATCCGGTATACGCTGACCCGGGTTCCAACCACTGGATCGGTAACCAGGTATGGGCTATGCAGCGTATTGCTGAGCTGTACTATGTTGTTAAGACTGAAGGCGATGCAAGCGGCATTCAGGTTGGCGGCATGAGTTTGACTGAGGCTCTGGAAACCATTCTGGACAAGTGGGTAGGCTGGTTCCTGGACAACACCATCCTGGGTAAGGCAAACGCTACTAAGGAATTTGATGCACTGTATGAGCCGTATCACACCGAGACCACTCACTTCGAGGTTCCGGATCTGACTCAGGGTGTAACCTTCGATGAAGAAAACTTCTCCATTCCGTCTTCTCTGATCTGGGAAGGTCAGCCGAACAGCGACTGGAATGGCACATATGTTGAGAATACTGGCCTGACCTGCACCATCGTTGGCTATGGCGACGGTGACCTGGGCTGCGTATCCTCTCTGGCCAATACTCTGCTCTACTATGCAAAGGGCAAGGGCGTTACTGGCGATGATCTGACTGCTGGTGAAGAGTCCTACAAGTCCGCACAGGGTACAAAGGGCGGTGTTGACCAGTACGGCGTACAGGCTCTGTACCTCGGTAAGGAACTCATCGACCGTCAGTGGGATAAGTACCGTGACAACATCGGTCTGGGTGTAGAGGACCACAACACCAACCTGTACAGACTCTGGGAGACCAAGCTGGCTCTGCCGGATGGCACAATCGCAAACGGCGAAGGTCAGGTTCTCTCTGCTTCTCGTTACACAGGTAAGATGCCGAACGGCGATGAGATCAAGGCTGGCGTAGCATTCGTTGACATCCGTTCTCGCTATGAGGAGTCTACAATGTATCAGACCGCTCTGAACTACTACAATGGTCAGGGTGAGGATAACGACGGCGACGGCACAATCGGCGTTGGCGACTACTACTTCACACTCCACAGATTCTGGCATGCAGGCGATATCCTGATGGCTATCGGTGCTATGTATGAGCTGTATCCGGAGCTGACACCGGATCAGGTTGCATCTGAGGATCTGACAGTTGACAAGGAGTCCATCGAGATCGGCGTTGGCGAGACAGAGACCATCACACCGAACAAGGAGAACTGCACATTCGAGTCTGCAGACAGCTCTATCGCTACAGTAGATCCGAGCGGTGTTGTTACTGGTGTAGCTGGCGGCAGCACAACAGTTACCGTTACAGATGCAGACGGCAACAAGGTTGAGGTTTCTGTAACTGTTACAGAGGAGACTACAACTACTGCAACAACAACTACAACAACTGCAACTACATCTGATACAGTGATCGTTGATGGTCTGATCGGCGATACCAACCTGGATGGCAAGGTATCTCTGGTTGACGTTGTATATCTGAACAAGTACATTGCAGGTTCCATGAACTTCAATGAACAGCAGATGTACAATGCACAGTGCGTAACTGATGCTGAAGGCCGAATCAACTCTGCAGATGCTACCGCTCTGCTCGAATTCATCATCGAGCTGATCGATACTCTGCCGCAGACAACTGAATAAGTTTGGCCTGGACGGGTTGATCTGAACGCATAATAATGGCGGCACGGCGAAAGTCGTGCCGCTTTTTTGCATATTCTTGCAGGAATTGTATTTATTTTAAGTCATCCCTTGATTTTTGAAGCCAGAGATGATATAATAAAAATATATGTGTACCAGAAAGAAGGGGATATCTTGACGAAAAGTATGACTGGTTTCGGACGCGTGAGTCTGGCAGGGGAAAATATGGACATCCTGCTGGAGCTTCGTTCGGTGAACCATCGTTATTTAGAAATGTCTGTGCGGCTGCCCCATGCCTACAGCTATCTGGAGGATCGGCTGAAAAAGCTGGTCCAGCAGAGAGTCTCCCGTGGCAAGGTGGAAATGTCCCTGAGCATTCAGCTGCATGGAACGGATGGAATTGCTGTGGATGTGAACTCCGATCTGGCGGAAAGCTATGTTCAGGCTCTGCGCGGAGCAAATGAGCAGCTGGGGCTGGAGGATGATGTGACGCTGACTACCATCCTGCGTTTTTCGGATATTTTCACGGTGTGCAAGGTGCAGCTGGAGGAAGAAGCTGTATGGGCCGCTGTTGAGCCGATTGCACGGGAGGCTGTAGATAAATTTGTGAAAATGCGTGAGACGGAGGGCGAAAAGCTGCATGATGATGTTGGCAGCCGCCTGACTTTGCTGGAGCAGATGGTGACGCAGGTAGAGACGCTGGCCCCGGATACAGTGAATCGGTATTATGAGCGGCTCTATGCCAAGGTTTCTGAACTGCTTGCCGATCGTGAGATCGAGGAGTCCCGTCTTGTTACAGAGACTGCTGTCTTTGCAGAGCGCATTGCTGTGGATGAGGAAACGGTTCGTCTGCGCAGTCACATCGAGCAGTTTCGGGCTCTTCTGGAGGCGGATGAGCCGGTGGGACGAAAGCTGGACTTCCTGGTTCAGGAAATGAACCGTGAGGTCAACACCATCGGATCAAAGGCGCAGGATCTGGCAATCACACGGCTTGTTGTGGATATGAAGTCCGAGATTGAAAAAATCCGTGAGCAGATTCAGAATATTGAGTGAGGTGCGTGGAATGAAAAAAGGTTTGCTGATCGTGGTGTCCGGCCCGTCTGGATGCGGCAAGGGTACCGTTCTCGGCGGCATTGTCAAGGAGCTGGGACTGTCCTATTCGGTTTCCGCTACGACCCGTGCCATGCGTGAGGGCGAAGCGGACGGTGTAAACTATCATTATATGACCAATGAGCAGTTTGAAAAGCTCATCGATGAGGACAAGGTGCTGGAATATACCAGCTACTGCGGCAATTATTATGGTACACTGAAGGATGAAGTGGAGAGCCGCCGGAATCAGGGGCAGGATGTACTGCTGGAGATCGAGGTCATCGGTGCAGCGAATGTAAAGCGGATCTGCCCGGATGCGGTGCTGATTTTTATTGCGCCTCCTTCGGTAGGAGAGCTGGAACGCCGTCTGAGAAAACGCGGCACAGAGTCTGACGAGGTGATTGCAGAGCGTGTGTCTCAGGCCGAGCGTGAGATCCGCTGTGCCGAGCAGTATGACTATGTTGTAATCAACGGCGAGCTGGAAAAGGCTGTTGACGATGTGACATCCATCATCAAAGCGGAGAGAATTTCCGCTGATAATAAACAAGAAAAGATAAGAGAGGTACTTAATTCATGAATATGCTCAGACCATCTATGAATCAGTTGATTTCCAAGAACGAAAGCTGCTACTCCCTGGTAGTTGGCGTGGCTAAGCGTGCAAGAGAGATTGCCGATGACCTTGTAGAGAAGAATGAGGTTCTCAAGGAAAAGCCGGTCAAGACTGCTGTTGAGGAGCTGGCGGCCGGCAAGTATAAGATCGTTGAGGATAATAAGTAAGCAGAAAGATGAAGAAAAGAGGCGTGTGTGATGAATGCATACTGGAAAATTGGTGTAGCTGTCTGGGATACGGCCTATTCCTTTGACCAGCTGTTCACATACACGTCTTTTGAACCGATTCAGCCGGGCTGCCGTGTAGCTGTACCCTTTGGCCGGAATAATGCCAAGCGAATGGGTATGGTCATGGCCGCCAAGGAAACCAATGAGCCGCTGGATACACGGCTCAAGCCCGTGGCCTTTGTCATGGATCAGGAGCCGCTTCTGAACCGGGAACAGCTGGAGCTTGTATGCTGGCTGAAGGAGACGACCTTCTGTACGTTTTCCGATGCCATCCGCACCATTCTCCCGGCGGGAATGCAGGTGCAGATCTATCAGCAGGCCATGCTTGCGGAGAAAATGCCGCAGGTCGATCTGACGGAGGAGGAGCAGTGTCTGGTGGCTTTTTTGCAGGCGGCAAAAAATCAGCGCAGCTTTGACCAGCTTCTCCAGACGGAGGGGAGTCCACAGAAGCAGGCGGTAATAGACGGGCTGTTTGAAAAGGGCGTGCTGCTCATGACGGACTGCGCCAGGCAGAAGGTCGGCAGGGCCGGGGTGAAAATGCTCCGGCTGTCTGCGGATTATCAGGAGCGGATGCAGAGCGTACGCATTACCCCAAAGCAGAAAAAGCTCGTCCAGCTGCTGGAGGAGCAGCCTGTGCTCTCCGAAAAGGAGGCCTGTTATCTCTGCGGCCTCACGGCAGCGGTTGTAGCCAGCGCAGCCAAAAACGGACTGGTTCTGCGGTATGTGGATGATTGCTTCCGGGATGTACCGGAGGTGAAGGAGCGCAGAGATCCAGGAGAGATCCGGCTTTCGGAGGTACAGCAGTCGGTTTTTGAAAAGGTTTTGCAGGCGGTGCATGAGAAAAAGCCTTGCTGCTTTCTGCTGCATGGAGTTACAGGCAGCGGTAAAACCAGTGTATTTCAGCGCCTGATCGATGAAACGATACGAATGGGGCAGCAGGTGATCCTGCTGGTGCCGGAAATAGCCCTGACGCCGCAGATCGTAGGGGAATTTTGCAGTCTGTTCGGCGAGCAGGTAACGGTAATTCACAGCGAGCTTTCTCTGGGACAGCGCAGCGATGCCTACCGGAGGATCCGCAGGGGTGATGTGAAGATCGTCATCGGTACACGCAGTGCTGTTTTTGCGCCGGTGGAAAATCTGGGGCTTGTGATTGTGGACGAGGAGGGTGAAAGAGCCTATAAGTCCGACAGTGCACCCCGGTATCATGCCATTGAGGTAGCCAAGAAGCGCTGCCGTACACATGGGGCTACCCTGCTGCTGGCATCGGCTACACCCTCCATCGAAAGCTATTATTATGCAAAAAAAGGGATCTATCAGCTGCTGGAAATGAAGCAGCGATATGCAAATATGCCGCTGCCGGCTGTAACGGTGGTGGATATGAATGAGGAACGCATACTCGGAAACGATACAGAATTCAGTCAGGAGCTGATGGTTGCACTCAGGGAGAATCTGGCTGCCGGCGAGCAGTCCATTCTTCTGCTGAACAGACGGGGGTATCATACGATCATCAGCTGCTGTGACTGTAATCAGCCGGTATACTGCCCCAATTGCAGTGTACCTATGACTTATCATAAGGTGAATGACAGCCTTATGTGTCACTATTGCGGACATACGCAGGAGATGGCTGTGTCCTGTGCGCATTGCGGCGGTACTCGTCTGCGGAAAATGGGGTTTGGAACGCAGACGCTGGAGGAGGCCCTGGCTGAAGCCGTACCGCAGGCCAGAATTCTGCGCATGGATGCAGATACAACCATGTCCCGGTATGCCTATGAGGAGCAGTTTGCGGCCTTTGCCAGAGGCGAATATGACATCATGGTGGGAACACAGATGATCGGCAAGGGGCTGAATTTCCCCAGAGTTACGCTGGTAGGCGTGCTTTCGGTGGACAAGGCGCTTTTTGCAGGAGATTTCCGCAGCTATGAGCGGACATTTTCGCTGATTACGCAGGTCGTAGGCCGCGGCGGACGGGGTGATAAGCCCGGACGTGCCATTCTGCAAACCTTTATGCCGGAGCATTATGTTTTGCAGCTGGCCGCCAATCAGAATTATGAAGATTTTTACCGGGAGGAGATTACCCTGCGGCGGACGCTGGTGTTCCCTCCGGTGTGTGATATTTGTGTAATGGGCTTTGTGGGTGTTTCTCTGGAAACGGTTCAGGCGGCGGCGCAGTATGCAGCAGCATGCCTGACAGACCTTGTGCGGCAGACCGGTTTTAACAAGCCTCTGCGCATGCTGGGCCCCATGCCCTTCTCCTATGGAAAAATCGGGGGAAAGTACCGCTATCGACTGATATTGAAGTGTAAGAATACGAGAGAATATCGAGACCTGATCCGTCAGCTTCTCAAAGCGGTCTATGCACAGAAGGAATTTTCAAAGCTGCACGTTTATGCGGATATGAATGGAGATATCGGCGTATAATGAATGGAGGAACTTATGGCAATTCGTAAAATCGTAAAGGACGGCGATCCCGTTCTGCGCACCGTATGCAAGCCGGTGGAGGTATTTGATAAGAAGCTGCACATGCTGCTGGATGATATGCAGGATACACTGAGAGAGGCTCAGGGTGTAGGCCTGGCCGGACCGCAGGTGGGCTATTGCAGACGTTTGTTTATTATGGATCTGGGCGGGGATCAGATGATCGAGGCCATCAACCCGAAGATCATCAAGACCAGCGGCAGACAGAAGGTCATGGAGGGATGTCTCTCCTGCCCGAATAAGTGGGGCTATGTGACCCGTCCGAAGAAGTGCCGTCTTCAGGCACAGGATCGCAACGGTCAGTGGTATGAGCTGATTCTGACTGATCTGGGCGCACAGTGTGCCTGCCATGAGAATGATCATCTGGATGGCAAGCTGTTTGTGGATATTGTTGAGGAATTTGTGCGTCCGGAGGATATGGAGTAAGAATGAGAATTGTATTTATGGGAACGCCGGATTTTGCTGTGCCGTGTCTGCGTGCACTGGCCGAAGGCGGACATGAAGTGGCTGGTGTATTCACACAGCCGGATAAGCCCAAGGGAAGGGGCTATAAAATGATTCCCACACCGGTGAAGGCGGCCGCTCTGGAGTATGGTATTCCGGTTTATCAGCCCCTGTCTCTGCGCAAGGGAGAGGATGCAATGATTTGTATGGAAACGCTGCGCACACTGAATCCAGAGCTGATCGTGGTGGTGGCCTATGGTCAGATCCTGCCCAAGGAGATCCTGGAGCTGCCCAAGCACCACTGTATCAACATTCACGCATCCCTGCTCCCGGCCTATCGGGGCGCAGCGCCCATCCAGTGGAGCGTACTCAACGGCGAAGCAAAGACTGGTGTGACCTCTATGCTTATGGCGGAGGGGCTGGATACCGGGGATATGCTGCTGCGAGCCGAAACGGAAATCGGCGGCGATGAAAGTGCAGACAGCCTGCATGACCGTTTGTCTGAGATGGGGGCCAGGGTGCTGCTGGATACAATAGAGGCCATTGAGAAGGGTACGCTTCGGCCTGAGCCGCAGGATGATGCGCTGTCCTCCTATGCGGTGCGTATCACAAAGGACATGTCCGCTCTGGACTTTTCAAAACCGGCGCAGCAGCTGCATAATATCATTCGCGGCATCACAGGCTTTACCACTCTGGAGGGCAAGCGACTGAAGGTCTATGCCTCTCAGGTGGCTGCGCTTTCCAATGGAGCTGAACTTGCGAATGGTGCAGTAGCCGATGCAGAGCATTTTGTCATCAAGTGCGGAGACGGAATGGGTCTGCGCTTGACTGAAATTCAGCCGGAAGGCAAAAAGCGTATGAAAACAGAGGATTTTCTTCGGGGAAAGAAGCTGGAAAAAGGAATCGTTCTGGGGCAGTAAAGGAGTATTGCAATGCCTTATTATTTTGAATCAAGCGGATTCTGGACGAGTGTTCTGCCGATTCTTATTGGTATGGTCATCTGTCTGATCGCCTCGGCCAATGTAAAAGCCACCTTCAAGCGGTATTCTGATGTGCACAACAGCAGAGGTCTGACAGGGGCTCAGACGGCTCGTCAGATTCTGGACAGCAACGGACTCTATCATGTGGCTATTGAGCATGTCAGCGGGAATCTCACGGACCACTATGACCCCAAGGCCAATGTAGTGCGCCTGTCGGATTCGGTATATAGCTCTACCTCTGTAGCCGCTCTGGGCGTTGCAGCCCACGAGTGCGGCCATGCGGTGCAGCATGCTGTCAGCTATGCGCCTATCAAGGTGCGTGAGGCCGTCATTCCTCTGACCAACATCGGCTCGAAATTATGGTATATTATTTTCGTGGTTGGTCTGGCTCTGTCCAGCTCCTCCTTTGGAATCGGTATGGTCTGGGCGGGCATTATCCTTTTTTCGCTGGTGGTTCTGTTTCAGGTCGTAACCCTGCCGGTGGAATTCAACGCAAGCCGCCGGGCCCTGGATACGCTGGAAAGCTACCACATTCTGGAGGGCGAGGAGCTGAAGCAGTCCGGTAAGGTGCTCAGAGCGGCAGCTATGACCTATGTGGCTGCGGTGGCCAATGCCATTCTCCAGCTGCTGCGTCTCATTGCCATTGCCAAGAGGAGAGAACGATGAGTGCGCGCAGGCTGGCGGTTACGCTGCTGGAGCAGACCGAGAAGAATCAGGGCTATTCCAATCTCCTGCTGGATCATGCGCTGGAGGAATCGGGACTTGAACCCAGAGACAAGCGGCTCTGTGCGGCCTTGTACTACGGTGTTCTGGAGCGGAAGCTGACGCTGGATCATATCATATCGAAATACAGCAAAAAACCGCCGAAAAAGCTGGATGGAATCGTTTTGCAGATTCTCCGGACAGGCCTGTATCAGCTGCTCTGTATGCAGCAGATCCCGGATATGGCGGCAGTCAGCGAAAGCGTAAAGCTGACGAAACAATGCAGAAAGGCAAGCGCATCGGGCTTTGTCAATGCGGTGCTGCGCAGCTTTCTGCGGGATGAAAAGAGAATAGATTATCCGGAGCATGCTCTGGAAAAGGCATCGGTTCAGTATTCAGCACCCCTGTGGCTGGTGAAGGAGCTGACCGATACCTACGGCGAGGAGGAGGCCTTTTTCTTTCTGGAGAATGCCCTTGCTGCTCCGCCCCTGACCATCCGGCGAAATCCGCTGGCCGTTACAGAGGAGGCGCTTCTGGCGGCCTTTGCGGAGGAGGAAATCGAAAAGCATCCCCTCGTACCGATGGCCTATACATTAAAGGGCGGCAATATCCGGAAGAATACGGCCTTTGAAAAGGGCTGGTTTCATGTACAGGATGCAGCGTCCCAGCTGTGTGCCATGGCACTGGATGCAAAGCCGGGAATGACCGTGCTGGATCTGTGTGCGGCTCCCGGCGGAAAGACCTTTACCATCGCCCAGCATATGGAGGGGACAGGCCGGGTCTATGCCTTTGACCTTCAGCCCCAGCGAGCCGGACTTATTGAGAAGGGAGCACAGCGTCTGCATCTGGAGAATGTTTTCGCAGAGGCCGGAGATGCTTCTGTGTGGAACGAAAATCTCCCCAGGGCCGATCGTGTATTGTGCGATGTGCCTTGCTCTGGTGTGGGTGTGATCCGACGCAAGCCGGAGATCCGTTATAAGGACAGAGCAGCCTTTGCAGGCCTGCCGGAGCTTCAGTATGCCATTCTGGAAAATGGTGCACGTTATGTAAAGGAAGGCGGCCTTTTGGTGTATTCTACCTGTACCATCCTGAAGGAGGAGAATCAGCAGGTGGCTGAGCGTTTTCTGAGGGAGCATCCGGAGTTTGAGCCGGCCGCTCTGATTCCTCAGCTGCACGAAAGGCTGGAGGCTTCCATGATGACCCTGCTGCCGTCCTTCTGTAACAGCGACGGTTTCTTTATGGCGAAGTTCAGACGAAAGAATTGATGGAGGATATATGGAGCGTATCGATATTTTATCACTCACTTATGAAGCCCTGGAGGAGGAGATTCTCCTGATGGGAGAGCCGAAATTCCGGGCCAAACAGATCTTTTCCTGGCTTCACGAAAAGAGAGTGACAGAGTTCGGACAGATGACTACGTTATCTTTACCATTTCGGGAGCGTCTGGAAAGAAAATTTTGTATAAATAGACTAAAAATTGTAAAAAGACTTGCATCATCTATTGATGATACGGTAAAATACTTATATGAGCTTTCTGATGGAAATTACGTAGAAACCGTATGGATGGAATATCATCACGGGGTAAGCGTCTGCGTGTCCACCCAGGTGGGCTGCAAGATGGGCTGCCAGTTCTGTGCATCCACCATTGCAGGCTTTGTGCGGAATCTGACACCGGGAGAGATCCTGCTTCAGATGTATGAGGCCGAGCGGGATATGGGACGGAAGATCGGCAGTATTGTACTTATGGGAATCGGTGAGCCGCTGGATAATTATGACAATGTAACCGCATTTTTCCGGATTTTGTCTGACCCCAGAGGTACAGGGCTGAGCCTGCGTCATGTGACCCTTTCTACATGCGGGATCGTTCCGAAAATCCATCAGCTTGCAGAGGATACATCGGGAATCACATTGTCCGTTTCGCTGCACAGTCCCACAGATCAGCGGCGAAGCGAGATCATGCCGATCAACCGGAGATATAACATTGCCCAGGTGCTGGACGCTTGCCGCAGCTATATGAAGAAAACAGGACGGAGAGTTACCTTTGAATATGCAGTGATCGAGGGGATCAACAGTGCACAGCAGGATGCGGCGGCTCTGGCCCGGCTCCTCAAAGGGATGCAGTGTCATGTAAACCTGATTCCTGTAAATCCCATTGCGGAGCGGAGCTTCCATGCACGGCGAAAAACAGCGGAACAGTTTCAGAAAGCGCTGGAATCCCATGGAATCAATGCTACCGTGCGGAGAACGCTGGGCAGTGACATACAGGCCGCCTGCGGACAGCTGCGCAGGAACGCACTGGAAAAAGAAACACGGAGGTGAATGCAATGCAATGTGCAGCAGCTACAGATATTGGATGTCTGCGGGATGAGAATCAGGACCGGGTTTTTGTTCAGAAATTCGGAGAATGCATCCTGGCAGCGGTTTTTGACGGAATGGGCGGTGAGCGGGCCGGCGAGGAGGCCAGCCGTATTGCGGAGGAGGAATTTCTCACCCATTTCAAAAAATCCTACCGGGAAAGCATGGATACACATGCGCTCCGGAATCTGATGATTTCATCGGTATCCGCAGCCAATACGGTGATTTATACCACCGCACGGATGAACTACAGAAATTTTGGCATGGGTACGACCTGTGTGGCCGCCTTTATCGATGCGTCCGGCATTTCTGTAGTGAATGTGGGCGACAGCCGTGCGTATTATTATGCCGGCGGAACGATCCGGCTGATTACAACCGATCATACGGTGGTGAATATGCTGCTGGAGCACGGGCGGATCCGTCCGGAGGAAATTGCAACGCATCCTCAGAGACATATGCTGACACGGGCGGTCGGCGTGGAAAAAACGGTCCGGCCGGACTACTTCCGGTTGGATCGGAGAGATGAGAAGTTCCATCTGCTGCTCTGTTCGGACGGCTTGTCCGGATATTGCGGAAATGCGGAGCTTGCACATGTATTAGAGCAGGAACAGGACGTACAGGGACATGTAGACCAGCTGATCCAGATGGCGCTGGATAAGGGCGGCCGGGATAATGTTTCTGTAGCATTGGTATCGGAACCATAAGGCAGGAGGATATATATGGAAAAATTTATCGGCAGCCGGCTGGACGGACGGTATGAGATTACCGAGCTGATCGGCGAAGGCGGCATGGCAGAGGTATATAAGGCGCACGATGTGCTGGATAATAAGGAGGTTGCGGTCAAGATCCTCAAAAAGCAGTTCTCAGGCAACGAGGAATTCCAGCGCCGCTTCCGCAATGAGTCCAAGGCCATTGCCGTGCTGTCCCATCCGAATATTGTAAAGGTCTATGACATGTGCTTCTCTGAGAAGCTCCAGTACATTGCCATGGAGTACATTGACGGAATTACCCTGAAGGACTATATAGACAGTGAGCGCGTACTGAACTGGAAGGATGCGGTGCATTTTATCATTCAGATTCTCCGTGCCCTTCAGACCGCCCATAATCGGGGTATTGTACATCGGGACATCAAGCCGCAGAATATCATGCTGCTGACAGATGGCACGATCAAGGTCATGGACTTTGGTATTGCCAAGTTTGCACGGGAAGAAAGCATGACTGCAACGGATCAGGCGATTGGTACTGTACATTATATCAGTCCGGAGCAGGCCCGGGGAGATGTGACAGACGAAAAGAGCGACATTTATTCCGTTGGCGTCATGTTCTATGAGATGCTGACCGGACAGAAGCCCTTTGACACAGACAGCCCCATTGCCATTGCTGTGATGCACATGCAGAATGTGGCTCGCCGTCCCCGTGATATCAATCCGAATATTCCCTCTGGCCTTGAGGAAATCATCATGCATGCAATGGAAAAGGACGCTGAGGTCCGTTATCAGACTGCAACGGATATGATTCATGATATCGAGGCCTTTAAGAACAACAATCAGATCGTGTTCGGTTACTATCGGGTGCCGGCGCAGCAGACGCAGGTGCGTCAGTATGCACCGACTCCGCAGCGTGAGCCGGTCCAGCAGCAGAGCTATCGGAATCAGCCTTCGTATGAGGAGGAGGCCGCAGACTGGAACGATGAGGATGACTGGGAGGATGAAGAACCGGCCCGTCAGAAGTCCATGCTGGTGCCGATCCTGACTTCTGTAACAATTGTGGTTGTGGTGATTTGCGCCGTTATTGTAGTGGCGATCATTGCAGGTGCATGGCGTCCGGGCAGCGAGAAGATGACCACGATTCCGGATCTGGTGGGCATGCCCTATGAGGATGCTGTTGAGATCTATGAGGACAGCCTGGTCCTGAATGTGGAAAAGGAAGCCTACAATGATAAGTATGCCGAGGGCGTTATCTATGATCAGAGCATCGCAGCCGGACAGGAGATCCAGCAGGATGCGGACGGCAAGGTTCGTGTGGCGATTGCGGTGAGCCAGGGTACGCAGAAATATGCAGTGCCCGATGTGGTGAATATTCCGGAGAGCGAGGCCGTAGACCAGCTGGAAGCGCTTGGCTTTACTGTGCGCAAGGTTTCTGAGGAGAGCACCATGGAAGCCGGCATTGAGAAGGGCTATGCCATCCGTACAGAGCCGAAGGCTGGTACAGAGGCTGAGGCCGGACAGACCATCGTTCTGTATGTCAGCACAGGTATTGCAGTAGACGAGGTCAAGGTACCGGAGCTGGTCGGCAAGACGATGGAGGAAGTGGAGATTGAATGTGCGCATCTGAATCTGGTTCTCGTTCCCGAGGAAGTGGAATCTGTAGAGCCGGAGGGCACGATCCTGGAGCAGAGCATCGAAGCGGATGAAATTGTGGTTTCCGGAACAGAGATTGCAGTCAAGGTCAGCAACGGTGTTGCACCGGAGGGAGATGTTTCCTTTGGTCTTTATCTGCCGTCCATTGCAACCGGACGATATACACTGGATTTCTCCATCGACGGCGAAATCGTTGAGTCCTATTCTTTTGTAACAGAGAGCACAGATGGTATGGTCGCAGTGACTCTGACTGAAAAGGGCACAAAGCAGGTGGTTGTATCCGTCACAGGTACACAGTCCGGCCTGACGGCCCGTCTGGGTACGTACAACTTTGACTTCTCCTCCGGCGGATTTACAGCGGTATCAGAGAATATCGATGCCGGCTTTGAGGCCGTTACCATTCTGCCCACGACTGAGGCTCCGCCTGTACAGACAGAAATCGTAACCGTGACCGAGGTCGTTCCGGTTTCATAAGATAAGAGGGTAAAATATGAATCAAGCTGACACAATAAAGGTGCAGCATGGCAGAATTTTATCATGTGTAGGAGGACTCTATACTGTAGAGTCCTCCTCTGGTATTTCTGCATGCAAGGCACGAGGAATTTTTCGCAAGCAGGGGATCACGCCCTATGCAGGGGATATGGTGGCCTTTTCCGATGGTGTGATTCAGGAGGTGCTGCCCCGGAAGAACAGCATCATCCGTCCGCCCCTGGCCAACCTGGATCAGATTCTCTTTGTAGTATCCATGTGCAAGCCCGTACCCAACTACCAGCTGCTGGATAAGTTCATTGCGGTGGTTCGGTTCAAGGGCATTGAGCCGGTGCTGGTGCTGACGAAGGTAGATCTGCGGTCCGATGAGGACATCCGCAGGGTCTATTCCGGAGCGGAGCTGCCTATTTTTTCCGTGGATTATGAAAAGCCGGAAACCATTGAAGCAGTAGCAGCGCAGCTGAAGGGAAAGATCAGCGCCTTCACAGGAAATTCCGGTGTAGGGAAGTCTACGCTGCTCAATCATATTGCACCGGAGTTGCAGCTTTCGGTCGGGGAGGTCAGTGAGAAGCTGGGGCGTGGCCGCCATACCACCCGTCAGGCTACACTGTACCCGATTCTGGGCGGCTATATTGCCGATACGCCGGGCTTTTCTACCTTCGAGACGGAGCAGTATGCGATTATAAAGAAGGAGGAGCTGGCTGGATGCTTTCCGGAGTTTGCCCCTTTTTCGGGAGCGTGCCGTTTTGCGGACTGCGCCCATATCTGTGAAAAGGGCTGTGCTGTTCTGGAGGCCGTAAAGGGCGGACAGATTGAAAAGAGCCGTCATAGCTCCTATACGGTGATGTATGAGGAAGCAAAGCTGCGGAAGGACTGGGAAAAGTGAAAGAGCTGTGTGTGATTTTTGCCGGCGGCGAAATTTCCCCGGATACTTTGGCGCTTCCGGAGGACTGCTATCTCATTTGTGCGGACAGGGGACTGCTTCATGCAGAGCGCCTGGGACGGAAGCCAGACTATATCGTGGGGGACTTTGACTCTCTGGGCTATATTCCGTCCTATGAGGGAGTGGTTATCCATCCGGTCCAAAAGGACGATACCGACACCATGCTGGCGGTGAAGCAGGCTTGCGCAAGGGGCTTCCGGGAGGTCTGGATCTATGGTGCACTGGGCGGACGGCTGGATCATACGATGGCGAATATTCAGGCTCTGCAATATCTTGCAAAGCACGGAATCAGAGGTATGCTGATTTCTGAAAACAACCGGGTGACCTTGCAGACGGCCGGAACAAAGCAGCAGTACCCCAGACGGGAGGGCTGGTATTTTTCCCTGCTGTCCTTTTCGGAGCGCTGCATTGGTGTGTGTATATCAGGAGTTGAATATCCTCTGGAGGAGGCGGTTCTTTCGCAGGATTTTCCGCTGGGTGTGAGTAATCATATTCTGTCGGAATTTGCGGAGGTTTCTCTCCGTGAGGGGTGTCTTCTGGTGATTGAATCCAGGGATTCCGAACCAAATTCCCTTCATGCGAATATAATGGGATGAACGGAAAATACCTATGAACGGGGCTGGCTTACAGGTCAGCCGGGGAGGGATTGCAGATGAAAATCGTCGTTGTAAAGAGTCCGAAGCTGCTGGCCAGTTTGTTCCGGGTGATATTTAAAATGAAATGTGAGCCTGTAGAGGAAGTATAACACAGGGGGCTATTGTGCATGCAATAGCCCCTTTTTGCATAAGCTGAATCAGGAGGTGACGCTGATGGAGGAGGAGGTAAGACGGGAGATACCGGAAAAGGAGGAAGTCCCCGGCCCGGAGGAGCTGATTCCGGTGAGCGGAGAGGACGTCTATGTTCATGACAGTGAGCGTCATGAAAAGAAGCATCGTTCGGATGATGTGATGCTGACCCAGTGCATATTTTGTCTGGTGCTGGTGCTGGCGGTGTTCGGGCTGAGCTGGATCCACGCCGGATTTCAGGAGAAGCTGCTTACGCTTTATGAGCAAAAGGTCAGCGCACCGCCGGAGCCTTTTCTGGCCCGTCTGATCGAAGCGGCAGAGCAGTGGCTGCGCCGATGATCTGCTTTAAAATCCGTGGAATATCCCTGCGGCTGTCCTTTGGCTTTTTCACAGTGCTGGCTCTGCTGTGTACCCTGGAGCAGGGCGCTTATCTTTGGTATTCTGTGTGTGCGATCGTGATACACGAGGGCCTGCATCTGCTGATGATGCTTCTGCTCCGGCAGCGGCTGCACAGCGTGACCTTTTATGGCTGCGGCATCCGGCTCAGACCTGCCCATGTGCTGTGCAGCTATGGAAAGGAGCTGCTGGTGCTGCTGGCCGGGCCTTTTGGCAATCTCCTTGTGTGGGGGATGCTTCTGTACTTCGAGGGAGACCGTATGCTGGCCGGTGCCAATCTGGCGCTGGGACTTATGAATCTCCTGCCCTGTCGTCATCTGGACGGAGGAGCGGCTCTGCGCTGTATCTTCGGACTGGTGCAGCATGAGCCGTGGCGCACCGAGCGTCTTATAACAGGGATGGCCTGTGCGGTTCTGCTGCTCATGATAGTCGGAGCATGGCTTCTGGAGGTCGGGAATTTTACATATTATGCGCTGTGCATTTATCTTTTGTTCGCAGAAATTTTCCGATAGCGGTTGATTCTTTTCCCGATTTGTAGTACAATAAAGAGGTATATCAAACAGGAAGGGATTGAGTATCATCAGTATTCTTTCAAAAATTGAACCGCTGCTGCTCCAGGTACAGAAGCCGTCTCAGTATATCGGCGGCGAGGTGGGCAGCATCATCAAGGATAAGGAAAAGGTAGATGTACGCTTTGCATTCTGCTTTCCGGATACCTACGAAATCGGCATGTCCCATCTGGGTATGAAAATTCTCTATAGTCTCACCAATGAGCGTGAGAATTTCTGGTGCGAGCGTGTCTTTGCACCCGATACAGACTTTGAGCAGCTTATGCGGGCGCACGACATTCCCCTCTATGCGCTGGAAAGCCTGGAGCCGGTGCGTGACTTTGACATGATCGGCTTTACGCTGCAATATGAGCTGGCCTATACCAACATTCTGAATATGCTGGATCTGGCCAGAATTCCGCTCTGTGCCAGGGACAGGGGCGATTCTCTGGCTCAAATGGTCTTTGCAGGCGGTCCTTGTGTGTGCAATCCGGAGCCGATCGCAGATTTCTTTGACTTCTTCATTCTCGGCGAAGGAGAGGAGGTCAATCTGGAGGTCATGGATCTCTATGCACAGATGAAGAAGGAGGGCGCCGGCCGCCGGGAATTCCTTCAGGCCGCAGCAAGGATCGAAGGCGTCTATGTTCCGTCTCTGTATGATGTGACCTACAATGAGGACGGCACGATCGCTTCTGTCTGTCCAAGGGGAGACGCCTCCAAGACCATCCGCAAGCGTATCATCAAGGATTTTGACAAGGTGTATTATCCGGAGACCTTTGTTGTACCTTATACAGAGATCGTCCACGACCGTTCGGTGGTAGAGGTGCTCCGCGGCTGTATCCGCGGCTGCCGCTTCTGCCAGGCGGGATTTATTTACCGTCCCTTCCGTGAGAAGCAGCCGGATACCATCTGCAAGCAAGCTCAGGATCTGTGCCGGAATACAGGCTATGAGGATCTGTCTCTTTCCTCCCTCAGCACCAGTGACCACAGCAGAATTGACGAGATGCTCACCAAGCTGCTGGATATCACCGAGGAAAAGCGTGTCAGCATGTCTCTGCCGTCCCTGCGTGTGGACAACTTCTCCGATGCGCTCATGGAGAAGATCAAGCGCATCCGCAAGAGCGGCCTGACCTTTGCACCGGAGGCCGGTACACAGAGACTGCGTGATGTGATCAATAAGAATGTATCCGACGAGGAGATCATGCGTGCGGCCAAGGTGGCCTTTTCCGGCGGATACTTTAATGTAAAGCTGTACTTTATGATGGGTCTGCCCACAGAGACCGATGAGGATATTGCCGGCATTGCCGAAATTGCCGATCGCATCGTGGAGCTGTTCTTTGAAAATCCCAATCGCCCCAGAGGAAAGATGGTGCAGGTATCCGTCAGCGTAGCGACCTTTGTGCCCAAGCCCTTTACCCCCTTCCAGTTTGAGCCACAGGCTACAGAGGAGGAGGTGCGCCATAAGCAGGAGCACCTGGTGAATTCCATCAGCCCCAGAAATGCACGGCGTGTAAAGGTGAGCTGGCATGAGTTCCGGATCAGTCAGCTGGAGGGCGTTCTGGCCAGAGGCGATCGCCGTCTCAGTCAGGTGATCTATGAGGCGTGGAGAAACGGCAGCCGTTTTGACAGCTGGAGCGACCGCTTCCAGTGGGAATGCTGGGAGAAGGCCTTTGCCCAGTGCGGCCTTGCACCGGAATTCTACGCCAGCCGCCGCCGGAGCTATGACGAAGTGCTCCCGTGGGATCATCTGAACTATCTGGTGGACAAGCCGTTCCTCATCCGTGAGAATGAAAAGGCAAAGGAAGCCAGAACAACACCGCACTGCCGGATGAATTGCAGCGGCTGCGGCGTAAATCGTGAAGTGGGGAGGGCTTGCTTTTGAAAACGACAGTCAGAATGAAATTTGCGAAGACCGGACGGGCGAAATATATCTCCCATCTGGATCTGATGCGGTGCTTTCAGCGGTGTATCCGCCGCTCGGAGCTGCCCATTGCCTATTCAGAGGGCTTCCATCCTCACATGCAGCTGATCCTGGCGGCGGCCCTGTCCCTGGGCTTTGAGAGTCAGGCTGAGATCATCGAGCTTCAGCTGAAGGAGGCGCTTTCCTTTGAGGAGGTAAAATCCCGGATGCAGGCCATCCTGCCGGAGGGAATCGAGATTCTCAGCTGCTATGCTCCTCAGCACAAGATGGGGCAGATGGGATTTGCGGAATACAGGGTCACTCTGCCCTGTGCGGACAGTGCGGCGCTGCATGAGCAGTGGGAGGAGTTTCTTTCCCAGCCGCAGATCCTGGTGGAGAAGAAAACCAAGCGCGGTCTGCGTGAGATCGATCTGAAGGCGCAGACAGAGTGTCTGGAGGTAACAGAGGGTGATGGAGCACTCATGCTTTTGCTGCGTCTGCCGGCTGGGAATGCGGTGAATGTAAACCCCTCTCTGCTGGTGGATACCTTTGGAAAAATGGAAGGTGTTTCTTTCGGATTTCCGGCCTATCGGCGGCTGAAACTGCTGACTGAGGAAAAATCCGAATTCTTTTAAAAGGATCTGTTCTTTGATTTGGAACGGGACCGGCTCTGGATCGTCTGAGCAAAGCATCCGGAGGGTGAGGTGTGATGATGCGAAAAAAGCCCACCCGGAGTGTGTGATTGCAGAATAATGCGGACGGGGAAGTAGAATTGAGGAATGTGTATGTATTATGATGAAGAACACAAATACAAGGAAAAGGCAAGGCGGGACAGGAAGATCAGAAAGTTTCTTGTCCTGACCATTCTGGTTCTGATTGGACTGCTGGCCATAGGCATTGCGATTATTTATCATTTCTTTCGCGACGATACGGATGAGGGAGTCATTCCGGCTGTACTGGAGCAGGAGACCTATGAGGCTGAGGTTACATTTACAGAATCTCAATTGCAGGATATTCTTGAAACCAGTGAGCTTTCCACTGCATCCTATACTTATAATTCAATCGTTTCGGCCTATGCAGAGGATGGGGTTACGGTGCGGTATCATGTTTCCTACGAAGGCGTGATCAAAGCCGGTGTGGATTTCAGTGATATCATAATGAAGATAGACAATGAAAGCAAGACCATTTCACTGACGCTTCCGGAGGTGCAGGTGATGGATATGTATATCGATGCAGGAACGCTGGATTACATTTTCGTCAGTGAAAAGTACAATATAGCAACGGTTTCACAGGAGGCCTATAATTTAAGCTGTTCTGATCTGGAAAGCAAAATAGCAAATGAGGAGCAACTGTATGTGACTGCAAGGGAAAATGCAGTGGCTGCTGTAGAAGCACTGATCAAGCCCTGGGTCGAGCAGGTTGACGAAGACTATACGGTTTCGATTGAGTGAGGTGCACGAAGATGAAGAAGTTTATATCCTATCTGACCTTGCTGCTGTGCGCAGTACATTTATCGGGGTGCTCTGCGGACAAAGAAGCCGAAGAAGACAGCACGGCCGTTTCTTCTTCAGAAGCAGCAGCGCAGGCCCAGGAGCTTCCTGTCAATGCTCCTGAAATCACACAGATCCGGTCTATATGTGAGCTGGCTACTCTGGAATGCTATTATAACAATGTTGCAAAGGCTGTGAAGCCGAAGGGCTCAGGCTTTATGCATTGGGGTGAAATAGACCGTACCTTCTGGATCGAGTATAAGGGTATGGCAAAAATCGGAGTAGATATGTCGGACGTTACAATGGTTGTGGAAAATGGCGTATATGTCATTACGATTCCCAAAGCGGAAATTCTGAGCATCAATATTGATCCGGCCTCGCTCAATGAGGAATCCTACATTTTTTCAGAGGACAGCTGGAATCCCAACTATATTACAGCGGATGATCAGACAAATGCAATTGAAGCCGCTCAGAATAATATGAGAGAGACGGTTCTGAATAATTCCACTCTGCTGGTAAATGCTCAGAACAGAGCCAAGACGCTGATCGAAAATTATATTCATCAGCTGGAAACGGCCTCAGGCACGGATTTTGAGATCCGGTGGAACTATGAGGAGAATGAGCCTGCAACAGAGGAGGAGCCTTCCGAGGTGCAGGAGGTCTCTGAAACCGGAGTGTAGGGAAAGGAAGATTCGGCTTGGATATTTGTATCCGGCTTTGGTAAAGTTATATTTATTTGCGATTTGGATGTATCCATAGGGTACAGTGACTGAAAAATATCAGGCTGCAGGATATGCTCTGTTATTTGTGAAAGAAAGGGAGATCTTCATGAAAAATAAAAAGGCCTTTACAGCAGGAATTGCATCTGTAATCAGCTCGGCCGTGCTGGTATCTGCCGCAGCAGCGGCTTATCAATACACATTGTCCGATGCAAAGCGTCTTCAGGAGACGCTTGCAGCAAGATCAGCGCTTCGGCCTGAGGACGATATCAACGGGGATGGTTATGTGAATATATATGACCTGAGCATTCTCAAGGGACAGCTTCAGGCGGACACAGGTGAGGCAGCGGAAAGCACCGTTCCCGCAACAGCAGAATATGTCAAGCTCCAGGGGCGGAATTTGCAGAAGGATGGCATTACATGGCTGGTGCAGAGCGGAAGTGCAGCTGAATTTACAGTCACTGGCACATCGGCGGTGCTCTCTCTGGCCGGAGACGGCGGTATCTATTCAGAAGCGGATTTCCGTCCGAGATATGCGGTTTATGTGGATGGGGAGCTGATCCTGGATAAAACCATGGATGCAGAAACCGAAACCGTGACCCTCTTTGAGGGCAGTTTGTCCCGGACAGCCGAGGTTAAGGTCATGCTCCTGTCCGAGGCCATGTACGGCGGCCTTGGTATCAGCGGGATCACGGCGGTCTCTTCGGCCGCAGTTCCGGTGAAGCCCGCTGCTCAGAATGATCTGTGCATTGAGTTTATCGGAGACTCTATCACCTGCGGCTACGGTGTGGAGGGCCTGAATAATTATGAGACCTTCAAGACCACAACAGAGAATTTCAGCAAGTCCTATGCCTACCTGACGGCTCAGCAGCTGGGAGCGGATTACAGTGCGGTCTGCTACAGCGGTCATGGCGTTGTTTCCGGATATTCCTCCGGCGATAAGAATGCAGAAGGCCTTGTGCCGGATTATTACACGCTTACAAGCAAGCAGAGTGATTATGCTGTGCCGTGGGATTTCTCCGTCCGGGCCAATGATGCAGTCGTCATAAACCTTGGCACAAATGATATCAACTATGTCAGTGCGGAGTTTGAAACACGCTCTGTTGAATTTACAGAAGGGTATCTCGCCTTCCTTAAGACCATCCGTGAAAAGAACCCGGATGCCTATATCATCTGTACCCTGGGCACAATGGACGGAGCTGATCTCTATCCGCTGATTGAGGAGGCCGTATCCGCTTTCCGCACACAGGTGGATGACAAAATCATGTGCTATGCCTCTGCGGTACAGAACGGAAATGCGGACGGCTATGGTTCGGATTGGCACCCTTCTGAGATAACCCAGCAGAACAGTGCCTATGTGCTGGCGGATAAAATCTGTCAGGCTCTGGGAATGGAGTCCAGTCAGATCGGTCTGGATATGGCCGCAGACGGTGTGTATGATGTTTCCATGAATACAGAATCCGGCGCAAATGCAGCATTTTATGTAGGCTATGACAAATCCTTCTGGGTCAATATGGTGGAGGGCGGCGACTCTGCGGATGATATCGAAGCGCTGATCTCCGGCATTTCTCTGAAGGCCGGGGGTGAGTACCGCCTGCAATTTGACTACACCACGACTGTGGATACAGAAATCCCTGTGCTGGTTCGCGGAGATGAGGAATATTTCAGCGGCAGGGTTTCGGCGGTATCTGATAAGCTCCATTTTGAGGAGACCTTTACCGCAGCGCAGGATGATGCAGGCGTGGAGATCGTGTTCCAGCTGGGCGGCCTGGATTATTATAATGTGACGCTCTCGAATGTAAAGCTGGTCAAGATCGGGTAAGGCAGAAACTCTATTTTCTCTTCTCATAGTTACAAAATGCGTATATGTTTTCATTTCTGTTCCGGAATGGTTACAATGCAGATATCCGCATTGACGATATGTTTAAAATGTGGTACAATGTATACAGAGGAAGTGTGCTTTCTGACCATGATCGGAGGTGCTTTTTATGAGAAAAATGGATACATTCCGGATATTGACTGCCATTATATTCTCTGTTTTGATGACCGGCTGTGCGGAAAGCGATGGGCCGACTTCAGCAGAGACAACGGAGACGGCTGTATCAACGGAACAGACCCTGTATGTCTGCGTTGACCCGGATTATCACAGCTATGAAACCGTTGAGGAGCATGTGACCGATATGGCGGAGCGTTATCCGGAGGAGAACCTGTATCTTCCGCCGGAGGAGGCGGTGGCCGGATGGGAGTGGCGTACCATCACTGAGACAAATGGTGTGTGCCACTATGAGATCTATGATCCTGAGCTGAAACAAACTGTGGGAATCTGGCTTGACTATAATCAGAAATATGAAAGTACAGAGTCCTTTGCTGAGGAGATGCCTGCGCTTTCTGAGGACGGGGTGTATGGTGTTGTCGTGTGTGAAGCGGATCATTACATTGTGCACCGTGAGAAAGTGGAAAAACCGGAGAGCAATTTTACTGCACCGGAAAAATGCTTTCTCTATGGCGTCACGGGAAGTGAAAATGTGTATTATTACATGACGGTTTATCACGAGGACAGCAGCGTGGAAACACCCGGGGAGCTGGAGGAGCTGCATAAAAAGCTGAATCTGTAATAGGAGACACCCAGTATGGATCGGATCGATCCGTGCTGGGTGCTTTATTCGGTTTGGTTTGAAAGAAGGAAAATGTAAAATGAAAAAATATCTGAAGCTGATTCCCTTGATGCTGTATCCTTACGCCTATCTGATCGGAATGGTGGGACTATACATAGCGGATGAGGTGCTGTCGCTTTTTTCTGTCAGCGTTATACCGGAATATCTGTTCTGGGGTGTTATTATTTTATATAATGTATACGTGCTGTTTATTGCCGTTTTTAATGCGGTTCTCACTGCCGGAAAACGGTATACAGCCTATGACGGAGCAAAAATCAACCTGATTGTAAAGGGCGTTCAGATTCCGGCCTATATACTCCATTTTCTCATGGGGCTGGCCGGCCTTATCATGAGTGTTTGGGGAATCGGCTTTATTGTTATAGCTGTATTGGTGGATCTGCTTACTATTCTGCTTACTGGAATAAGTGCAGTCGGATGCAGCATCAAAATGAAAAAGGAAGGGCTTCTTCCCTTATCCGGTGCAATTCTGACAGGGATCGGCAGCTTTATTTACTGCGCAGATATAGCCGCTGCCATTGTCTTTTTGGTACTCGGAAGGAAGCAGCAGAGGGAAAGGAAAGCAGTCGAAGAAGAACGGAATGGATAATGGGGCGGATTGCTGTATATGCTGAGAGAGGGCCTTTTTTTGAAAATCTGTTTTTCGGAAGAAAAAAGTCTCCCTGACTTACGAAAATTCTTTTTTCGGGAAAAATCTGTTTTTTATTGACTTTTAAGGTCATATCCCTTATAATGATAGGGAAATTTATTGATTTCAATGACCCGGATCTGCGCTGGCGGATAAGGGTATTTTATAATGGAAAGGGACGTGTTAAATGGAGAATATTGTCAGTCTGAAAAATCTTGTTGTGGAGTTTGAGGACGGAGAGCGGATCCTCAAGAATATCAGTCTTGATATCAAGGACAAGGAGTTTGTAACGTTTCTCGGCCCGTCCGGATGCGGAAAAACCACCACACTGCGTATCATTGCAGGCTTTCTGGAGCCTACGAGCGGTGATGTTTTCTTTGAGGGCAAGCGAATCAACGGTATGCCGCCGCACAAGCGGAATGTGAATACCGTTTTCCAGCGATATGCACTTTTCCCGCATCTGAACGTCTATGAGAACATTGCTTTCGGACTGAGAATCAAGAAGGTCTCTGAAAAGGAAATCGTTCGGCGTGTAGGCGAAATGCTGGAGCTGGTAAATCTGCGGGGCTATGAGAAGCGTTCGGTACAGCGTCTGTCCGGCGGCCAGCAGCAGCGTGTGGCGATCGCAAGAGCGCTGGTCAACCATCCTAAGGTGCTGCTTCTGGATGAGCCGCTGGGTGCGCTGGATCTGAAGCTCCGTAAGGAGATGCAGACCGAGCTGAGACAAATCCAGCAGGCCCTGGAGCTGACCTTTATCTATGTAACACACGACCAGGAGGAGGCGCTGACCATGTCCGATACGGTTGTGGTTATGAACAATGGTATCATTCAGCAAATCGGCTCTCCTACGAATATCTACAACGAGCCGGTAAATGCCTTTGTAGCAGACTTTATCGGTGAGAGCAATATCATCAATGGGTGCATGCCGGAGGACTGCGTGGTGGAATTCACCGGGAAGCGGTTCAAGTGCGTGGACAAGGGCTTCAGTCCCAACGAAACGGTGGATGTGGTCATCCGTCCGGAGGATGTGAAGGTGATTCCGGCAGACAGAGCCAAGCTCACCGGTATCGTGGAATCTGTAGTATTCAAGGGTGTTCACTATGAAATGGTCGTGGACGGTGTGGATCACAAGTGGATGATTCATTCCACAAAGGCCGAGCCGGTGGGCGCAATGATCGGTATGGATTTCGACCCCTTTGACATTCACATTATGAAGAAGACAAAGGAGGACGGAGAATGAAACAGCTGAAGGTGCTTTCGCTGCCATACCTGGTATGGATGGTGATTTTTATTGTTGTTCCTCTTCTGATGGTGGCGTTTTTCGCTTTTACTACAGAGGACGGCTCCTTTACCATTGAGAATATTTCCGATGTGGGGCAGTATGCCAACATCTTTGTCCGTTCCATCTGGCTGGCGCTGATCGCAACGGTGATCTGTCTGCTGCTGGCCTATCCGCTGGCGTTTATTCTCTCCCGTATGGAAAAGCATAAGCAGGGAACGATGCTCCTGCTGGTTATGCTTCCCATGTGGATGAACTTTTTGCTTCGTACCTATGCCTGGATGACTCTGCTTGGCAACAACGGCATTATCAACAATCTCCTGGGAATGATTGGTATCGGGCCGCTGAAGCTGATCAATACCTCCGGTGCAGTGGTGCTGGGTATGGTTTATAACTACCTGCCTTTTATGATTCTGCCGCTGTATTCAGTGATGCAGAAGATCGACAAGAGTGTTCTTGAAGCGGCCAGTGATCTGGGATGCAGCTTCAGAAATACGCTCTTTCGGGTGATCGTTCCCCTGAGCCTTCCGGGCATTACCTCAGGTATTACCATGGTATTTGTGCCGGCCATTTCCACATTTATCATTTCCAGAATGCTGGGCGGCGGCTCCAATCTGCTGATCGGTGACCTGATCGAAATGCAGTTCCTCGGAAATTCCTATAATCCGCATCTGGGAGCGGCAATTTCCCTGGTGCTCATGGCCATTATTCTTGTGATCATGACGGTGATGAATCAGTTCAGCCCGGATGACCAGGTTCTGATATAAAGGAGGTGCATACATGAAAAAGCTCAGTAGAATATATGTTGCACTGATTCTGATGTTTCTGTATGTGCCGATTTTTGTGCTGATCGTCTTTTCCTTCAATGAGACAAAAAGCCGTTCAGTATTCAGCGGCTTTACGCTGGACTGGTACGCCAGACTCTTTAATAATGACATCATCATCTCCTCTCTGATCAATACGCTGATCATCGCCGTTCTGGCCAGTGTGGCCTCTACCATTCTGGGAACGCTTGCGGCGATTGGCATCAACGGAATGAGAAAGGTTCCCAAGGCCGTTATTATGAACGTGACCAATATGCCGATCATCAACCCGGAAATCGTGACCGGTGTATCCCTGATGCTTCTGTTTGTATTCTTTGCAGCCAGAATGCATCTGGAATTCGGCTTTGTGACGCTTGTCATTGCTCATATCACCTTTGATGTGCCTTATGTCATCCTGAACATCATGCCCAAGTTCAAGCAGATGGATCCTCATCTCTACGAAGCGGCGCAGGATCTGGGATGCAGTCCTTTTCAGGCCTTCAAGAGGGTGATTCTTCCGGAGATCATGCCGGGCGTGATCAGCGGCTTTCTCATGGCCTTTACCTATTCCCTGGATGATTTCGTTATCAGCTATTTCACCAGCGGTTCGACCTCGCAGACCCTGCCGATTACGATTTATTCCATGACAAGAAGAAAGATCTCTCCGGAGATCAACGCCCTATCCACGCTGATTTTCGTGGTTGTGGTGGTCGTTCTGATCGTCAAGAATATCATTGAAAACAGACAGGCCAAGAAGCGCGGACTGTACAGGGGGTAGCGGTATGAAAAGAAAGCTTTTATCACTGTTTCTGCTTCCGGCGGCGATGCTGAATCTGCTGAGCGGATGTGCATCCTCAGAGAAGACGGCTGAAGAAGCAGAGGAGGAGATCACAGCCCAGACGCTGACGGTGTCCGACCCGGACTATTACACCCGTTTTAAGGACGATGGCCTTTCTATCAATGTGTACAACTGGGGTGAATATATCTCCACCGGTGCAGATGAGGGGACGCTGGATGTCAACTCTGAATTTGAGAAGCTGACCGGAATCAAGGTCAATTATACCAACTATGCCACTAATGAGGAGCTGTATGCCAAGCTCAAGGGCGGCGGTGCGACCTATGATGTTATCATTCCCTCCGACTATATGATCAGCAAGATGATCAAGGAGGACATGATTCAGGAGCTGGACTTTGAAAATATCCCGAATTTCGGCTATATCATGGACAATTTCCGCAACATGGAATACGATCCGGAGAATGCCTATTCTGTACCCTATACATGGGGTACGGTGGGTATCATCTACGATGAAACCATGGTGGATATGGATGAGGAGGACATTGACTGGGATCTGCTGTGGGACGAGACCTATGCAGACCAGATCCTTATGTTTGATAATCCTAGAGACGCCTTTGCTATTTCTGAGCTGCTGCTGGGCTATTCTCTCAATACAGAGAACCCCGAGGAGCTGGCCGATGCAGCGGAAAAGCTGAAGGAGCAGAAGCGGATCGTTCAGGCCTATGTCATGGATGAGATCTTCGATAAAATGGGCGCAGGCGATGCGCTGATCGCACCCTATTATGCCGGGGACGCCCTGACCATCATGGAGGAAAACGATTCTCTGAACTTCGTGGTTCCCAAGAGCGGCACGAACCTGTTTGTGGATGCAATGTGCATCCCTGTAGGTGCGAAGCAGAAGGAAGCAGCGGAGATGTATATCAACTTCATGTGTGAGCCGGATATTGCCTTTGCGAATATCGACTATATCTGCTATTCCACACCTCATTCAGCGGCCTTTGAAATGCTGGATGAGGAGGTACGGAATGATCCGATTTCCTACCCGGATGAGGAGCTGATCGCAGAGCGTACCACGGTTTTTGTGAATCTCTCTGACGAGGCCAACAAGCGGATGCAGGATCTTTGGACGGAGATGAAATCGGCGGAGGATGAGACGACCAACAAATGGCTGATGCCGGCCTTTCTGGTGCTCTGTCTGGCGACCGTTGTGTTTGTACTGATCCGGCGGCATATAAAGAATAAGAAGGATATTTTCTGACGCATATGAAAAGAACAGCCTGTCAAAAAAGCCTGTTTTTAAGAAATTTCCGCTTAAGCCTCCCCTTAGTAAGGGGAGGTGGCACGCCGAAGGCGTGACGGAGGGGATTGTAAGATGTGAGAAAGCTTACGATTTTACGTGCTTTTTGCATCCCATCAGTCGTCACTTCGTGCCGGCCGCTGACTGAGGGGATTGCAAGCAGAACAGCAAGCTGCAAGCTTATTCGCTGCTTACAATCCCTTCCACCGCAGCAAGCTGCGGTCCCCCTCCCCTTAACAAAGGGAGGCTTTCAGAGTTTTTTCGACAAGCTGAGCCTCCCCTTACTAAGGGGAGCCTTGTGCAGGAAATTTGGTTTTTGACAAGCAGCCGCATTCACTTGCTTTCAGACAGGTGAATGCGATTTCTTTTTTGTCTTTGAAAATGTGTGGATTCCTGGGAGACACATGTGCTAATTGTACCTGGTCTCAATCCCACAATTGGTAAGGTGCAGGAACAACAAATGGTCCTCTTTGCTTCAATATACCACAAGCGCCCTGTCCTGTCAAGCATTTTCCGGCAAATAGCCTGAAAGAACCGCTCTTTGGTACAAAAATATTTTCAGAATGGCTACAAATTCAGATGCACATCTTGCTATAATAAACGCATATTCTGTAATTGGAAATGAGGAAATGGACTATGATATTCAGAAATAACCAATACACGCCGGAGGAACGTCTGGCCGACCTGCTTTCCCGGCTGACTCTGGATGAAAAGGTGTACATGCTCTCCACCCATCAGCACGCCGTACCCCGCCTGGGTATCGGAGAGTGGTATGTGGGCTGTGAGGTCGCACGGGGCTTTGTCTCCAAAAATCCCGACGAGCCGAGCACTGTTTTTCCCCAGCCCATCGGCCTGGCCTCCACCTTTGACCCGGAGCTGATGCATACACTTGGTGAGATCGCTGGAAACGAAGCACGCTGCTACTACCAGCAGAGACCTGATGGCCGCCTGATGCTCTGGGGGCCTACCGTTGATCCGGAGCGTGACCCCAGATGGGGACGCACCGAGGAGGGATATGGCGAAGATCCGTACCTCATCGGCGAGATGACGAAGGCCTACACCAGGGGCCTGGCCGGAGATGACCCGTACTACCTGAAAACCGTGCCCACCCTGAAGCATTTCTGCGCCAATAACAATGAGGAGCAGAGGATCAACTGCTCTGCAGATGTGACCATGCGTACCCTCCATGAGTATTATTACGAAGCCTTCCGCATTCCGATCACGGAGGGCGGTGCACATTCCATCATGTGCGCCTATAATGAGCTGGGCGGCGTTCCGGCCTGCATGAATCCCGATCTGCAGCCCCTTGTGAAGGATACATGGGGTCTGGATTTTGTGGTGACGGACGGTGCGGATTTCTCCCAGAATGTCCTTGCACACCGCTCTCACAGGACACATGCTGAAGCCCTGGCAGCCTGCATTAAAAGCGGCACAGATGTGATGACGGACAATTCCGATATGGTAGCTGCTGCGGCCTATGATGCGCTGAAACGAAATCTCCTCACGGAGGAGGACATTGACCGCACCATCGGAAGAAGCCTTGCCGGAAGAATGCGTCTGGGCGAATTTGACGAGGTGCATCCTTATAAGAATATGCAGGTGGAGGCCGACAGCGAGGAAAGCCGGAAGGTTAACCGCCGTGCCGCCATGGAGCAGATGTGCCTGCTGAAGAATACAGGCATTCTTCCTTTGCAGAAGGGGAAGAAGATCGCCGTCATCGGCCCGATTGCAGATGAAAATTACCGTGACTGGTACACCGGCGTTTTCTCCTATGCAGTCAGCATCCGGAAGGGGCTGGAGGAGACCGTGGGTGCAGAGAACGTGCTCTTCGATAATGGCTATGACATTGCGGTGATCCGCTCCTGTAAAAATGGCAGATATCTTTCTGTTCTGGAGGATGGTCAGCTCCGGGTCTGCGGTGAAGAGATCACAGCGGCTGAAAAATTCGAGCTGCACGACTGGGACTTTGGCAGCCTGAATCTGAAATCCTGCCTGAATGGAAAATACGTCACAGAAAATGGCACCTATAAGGCCATCAGCGAAACGCCCTATGAATGGTTCATCCGGGAGTGGTTCAAGCCCACCCGGCTGGAGGATGGCACCTGGCGGTATCGTGCATGGTTCGACTGGGATATGGATATTGCGGTAGATGAGGAGGATCATCTGATCGCTGTCCCCTCGGCCCGTCCCTCGGAGAATCGACGGTTTGAACAGGTGATTGTGGAAAACGGTGCAGAGCGTGCAGCGGCGCTTGCAGGAGAAGCAGATTATGCGATTGTATGTCTCGGCAACCATCCCATGCAGGTAGCCAGAGAATGCTATGACCGAAAGAGCCTTGCACTCCCCAGACATCAGCAGGAGCTGATCCGTGCGGTATTTGCAGCCAATCCCAATACGATCCTGGTGGTGGCCGCCAGCTACCCCTTCTCCATCTGTGAGGAACAGGAAAAGCTTCCAGCCATCGTATATACCACCCATGCCGGTGCAGAGCTGGGAACGGCTGTGGCGGCTACGCTCATGGGCGAAAACAATCCGGCGGCCCGCTGCCCCCTTACCTGGTATCGCAGTGAGCAGGAGCTTCCGGATATTCTGGAATATGACATTATCGGAGCAGACAGCACCTACCTGTATTATACCGGAAAGCCGCTGTATGCCTTTGGCCATGGTCTGTCCTATTCCAGCTTCCGATATGACAGTTTTACTGTGGAAACGGTTGAAAGCGGCATTCGGGCGAGTGTAACAGTGGAAAATACCTCTGATACAGATGGGGATGAGGTGGTGCAGATCTACTTCCGTCCGGAGAACCCCAGCGTAAAGCGTCCCATCAAACAGCTGTGCGGCTTCCGGCGTGTGCATATTCCTGCTCATGAGAGGGTATGCGTAACTATTGAAATTCCACGCCGTGCTCTGGAATTCTATGACGTGTCCCGTGAAAAACGCTGTGTGGAGGAGGGATGCTATACCTTTATGGCTGGTGCATCCTCTGAGGATATTCGTCTGATCCAGTCGCTTTTCATCAGCGGAGAGGTGATCCCGCCGAGAGATCTGTCCAGACAGATCCGTCTTAAAAATTACGACAGTGTGCGCAATGGAAAGCTTAGCTTTACCTTTGCAAAGAATGACTGGTATGTACAGAGCGGAGACTGGGGCAGCAGTGTGATTCTGAAGAATGCAGCCTTTGAGGGATACACCCTTGCAGAGGTGCAGGCGGCTGCGCCCTGTGATCCGGGGAAGGTGTCCGTCTATGCCGGTGAAAGGCTGCTGGGGGAGACGGAGATAAAGCCCTCGGCCTGTCCGGATGATTTCAGTGTGTATCGGATTCCGCTGGAAAGCTTCAGCGGACGGGATGAGCTGTGCCTGGAGCTTAAGGGCGGAGTCAGCGTATATAGTCTGCAGTTATCATAAAAGAAAAACGGGTCGATTTTCGCAATCGGCCCGTTTTCGTCATTTTTTCAGATATTCTCTCAGGAATGCAAACAGTGCATCCATCTCCTCATCTGTACCAATAGTGATACGCAGATAGTTGTTGGTGCGTGCGCCCTTGAGATATCGCACAAAGATGTGCTTTTCCTTCAGGGCCTCAAACAGCTCCTTTGCCTCGCATTCCGGATGCGTTACAAACAGGAAATTGCTCATGGAATCCTGGAACTTGAAACCCAGAGCGGCAAATTCCTTCTTGGCCCGCTCTCTGGTAGCGATGATTTTCTGTACAATGCTCTGAAAATATTCTTCATCCTCTACAGCGGCCGCTCCGGCTTCAATTACCTGACGGTTCATGGTATAGGAGTTGAAGGAATACTTCACATCGTGGAGCGCCTTTATCAGCTCTGCATTTCCCATGGCATAGCCAATGCGCATGCCGGCCAGAGCACGGGATTTGGAGAAGGTCTGCACTACCAGCAGGTTGTCATACTTCTCAATCAGCGGCACCGCAGATGCACCCCCGAAATCAATATAGGCTTCATCCACCATGACAATGGAATCCGGATTTTTCTGAAGGATCTCCTCAATGGCTTCCAGCGGCAGCAGAGCCCCGGTGGGTGCATTGGGATTGGGGAAGATGATGCCGCCGTTTTCACGGAAATAGTCCTCCTTCACGATCTCAAAATCCTCATTCAGAGGAACCAGCTCATAGGGGATTCGCAGCATTTCCGCCCACACCGGATAGAAGGCGTAGGTAATATCCGGGAACAGCAGGGGCTTCCGGGAATTAAAGAAGGTCAGGAAGCACATGGCGATAACATCGTCTGAGCCAACGCCGGTAAAGACCTGGTTTTCCTCCAGGCCATAGCGGTCGGCAATGGCCTTGTTCAGCTTGTGGGAGGTGGGGTCAGGATAGAGCCGCAGGGATTCCAGCGTGCAGCGCTCCAGTGCCTGTGTTACCCTGGGAGAGGGAGGATAGGGATTTTCGTTGGTATTGAGCTTGATCATATCCGGGAAATTGGGCTGCTCGCCCGGCACATACGGCTCTACCCGGCGGATATAATTCATATATTCTGACATAGTATCACATCTTTCATTATTGTTATTGATTCCGGAGATTCTGCTTTTCCTTCAGGAGCTGATGGCGCACATCCCACAGCTTCTGGGACAGATCCACATAGTAGGTGTGGGGATTTTCAAATCGCCGGACCTCATCCCACAGCAGAGAAACCTGCTCCAGGCAATACCGGCGGATCTCCTCCAGCGGCGGTGTTTCATACACCAGCTCCCCGTCCTTGAAAATCGGAACAAGCAGGGACTTTGCGGTAAAATGGGTCAGCGTCTTGGTTTTCCATGTGGCGTTGGGATCGAAAATGGTATGCGTTTCCCCTTCCGGTGCATCCTCATCAAATAAGCACAGCTCGTCCGCCAGCGCTTTCCCGGTTTCATTATCATAGAAGCGGTAGACCTTTTTGAAATGCGGATTTGTGATCTTGATAATATTTTCGCTGATCTTGATTTTCGGTTCAATTGTACCATCGGGATGCTCCACCGCCACCAGCTTGTACACACCGCCGAATACAGGGGTGCTCTTGGCCGTGATCAGACGCTCACCCACGCCGAAAATGTCGATCTTTGCGCCCTGCCGGAGCAGGTCGGTGATCAGATATTCATCCAGGGAATTGGACGCTACGATCTTACATTCTGTAAGACCTGCGGCATCCAGCATTTTCCGTGCTTCCTTGGAAAGATAGGCAATATCACCGGAGTCCAGACGAATGGCGCATTTATGGATACCCTTGGGCAGCAGAACCTCCTTGAAGGCCCGGATGGCATTGGGGACGCCGCTTTTCAGGGTATTGTAGGTATCCACCAGAAGGGTTGCGTTGTTCGGGTACAGCTCACAGAAGGTGCGGAAGGCTTCATACTCCGTGTCAAAGGACTGCACCCATGCATGTGCCATCGTTCCGGCTGAGGGTACGCCATACATCTGATCGGTCAGTACGCAGGCTGTGCCGTGGCAGCCGCCGATATAAGCAGCTCTTGCACCCAGTACCGCACCGGATGCGCCCTGAGCCCGGCGTGAGCCCAGCTCCAGTACCGTCCGGCCGTCAGCTGCACGCACAATGCGGTTGGCCTTGGTAGCGATCAGGGACTGATGATTCAAAGCCAGCAGCAGATAGGTTTCGATAAGCTGGGCCTGAATGGCCGGTGCACGTATCGTCATGATCGGCTCGCTGGGGAAGATGGGTGTTCCCTCCGGCACAGCCCAGATGTCTCCGGTAAATCGGAACTGCCGGAGATATTCAAGAAATTCTTCGTCAAATATATTTTTGCTGCGCAGGAAGTCGATATCCTCCTCATCAAAATGCAGATCCTGGAGATATTCAATGGCCTGCTCCAGTCCGGCTGCAATGGCAAAGCCGCCGCCGTCCGGCACACTGCGATAGAACAGATCAAAATAGAGGACCCGTTCGTGAAAGCCGTTTCTGAAGTAGCCATTGGCCATGGTCAGCTCGTAGAAGTCACAGAGCATTGCGTAATTTTCCTGTTTCATTCCGTATCCTCCTCTATGCCGATGAGCTGCATCTGAAGTCCCTGCATCACCTGCAAAGCAGCCTTATGCAGAGCCGGGTCAGCGCCGGCTGTGCAGCGCACATCAATGAGAATGGGCGTTTCCGGCTGAGCGGTCTTTGCAAGAACCGCATTGGAAAGCACACAAATGTTGGAAACCAGTCCGCACAGCTCGATGCTTTCAAAGCGGTGCGCTCTCAGATAGTCCATCAGCTCGGCCGAGCCGAAGGTGGTTTTCTTAAAGCAAAGGTCATCGGGCTGTCGGAGCTTTTCAATTTCCGGGTGCAGCCGGTGTCCGTCTGTTCCCCGGATGCAGTGCTCCACAGGAAGAAGTGTACCCTCCTGGGTGTCCAGATAGGAGGTCTCGTGCGTATCAAAGGTAAACAGAACGACATCACCGGATGTACGGCAACTTTCTATTTTTTGTATAATAGCCGGAATCAGCTTTTCTGCCTCCGGAAAGCCCAGAGAGCCGGTCACGAAGTCATTCTGAAAGTCTACAACAATCAAACAGCGTTTCATAGCAAAAAGCTCCTTTCGTGCTGCAAAAGCAGTTTTATCTATTATACTTCATTTTCAGAAAATCTGCAAGAGGGATTGCAAAAAAATGAGGACACCCTCTCGGATGTCCTCTGATTTTATATGGAATTATCCAATCACACCTGTAAATCCGCAGATGAGCACCAAAACGCCCAGCACGATCCGATACCAGCCGAAAACGGTGAAATCATGCTTGCGGATGTACTGCATCAGGAAGCGGATGATGATCATGGATACAATAAATGCTGTGATCATACCTGTAAGCAGAACCGCAATTTCCATGCCGGTGAAGGAAAAGCCGTGCTTTACCAGCTTGAGCAGGCTTGCACCGGCCATAACCGGAACCGCCAGGAAGAAGGTGAATTCTGCTGCGGCCTTTCGGGAAACGCCCAGAAGCAGTGCACCGATGATGGTCGCGCCGGAGCGGGAGGTGCCGGGGAATATGGCTGCAATCAGCTGGAAAACGCCGATCAGCAGGACGATTTTATAGCTCATATCATCAATGCTGTCGATGGAGGCCGTGCGGCTCTTGTTCCAGCGTTCGATGAAAATAAAGGCAATGCCCACCACGATCAGCATAATGGCAACGGTTGTTGCGTTGTAGAAAAGGGCAGTGAACAGGTCGTCAAACAGCAGTCCGATGACAGCCGCCGGAATACAGGCTGCAATGACCTTGCCCCACATCTGGAGAATGTCACGGCGCAGGTAAGAGCCGACGCCCTTCCGGGCCAGGGGCTGCGGATTATTTGAAATGTTTACCGGCCAGAGCTGCTTCCAGTAGATGACAACAACAGCCATAATCGCACCCAGCTGGATAACGACATCGAACATTTCCTTGAAATCCTCTGTCATATTGAGGTGAAGGAATTCATCCACCAGGATCAGGTGTCCTGTGCTGCTGACAGGCAGCCATTCTGTGATGCCTTCTACAATACCGAGGATGATCGATTTGATGATCTCAATAAATTCCATAGAGTAAATCCTTTCTTGGGGTAATAATATGATCAGTGCCTATCTGACATTTCTATTTTACCACAGATTTATTTATCCGTCAATTCCCATTCCAGAATTTTGACGGATTTTGTACCGGCTGTGAAAAAAGGAGTATAGCCCTTGACAAAACAGAAAAAGGTGTTATACTTAAAATGTAATGGCTGTAAAATCATGAGGATATTTTACAGTGAGAATATGCGGCAAGATCAGTTTATGAACAGGAGAGAGAGCCTATGAGTAACATTTGGCATGATATCAATCCGAAGCGGATTTCAACAGAAGAATTTGTAGCCGTAATTGAAATTCCAAAGAACAGCAAGATCAAGTATGAGCTGAATAAGGAGACCGGCATTCTGGAAATGGATCGTATTCTGCATACGTCCACACACTATCCGGCCAACTATGGATTTATTCCGAGAACCTATGCGGATGACGGAGATCCGCTGGATGTTCTGGTTCTGTGCTCTCAGACCTTGTACCCCATGACGCTGGTTCGCTGCTATCCCATCGGTGTGATCCGGATGATCGACAACGGACATCACGATGACAAGATCATCGCCATTCCGTGCAATGACCCCACATACAATTCCTATGTCAATATCGATGAGCTGCCGGGACATATCTTCGAGGAAATGGTGCATTTCTTCAAGGTATACAAGGAGCTTGAGCACAAGTCTACTGCTGTGGATGAGATCCAGGATGCGTCAATGGCAAAGGAGATCATCGCACATGATATTGACCAGTATATCGAAAAGTTCTGCAAGTAATGCAGCTTTTATAAATTGGGAATGAAGAAGGCCGGCAGCAGCCGGTTGGAAGGAGTAAAACTAATGGTAACATCATCAATGGCATCGGATATCCTTTTTAATCCTGCAACGAGCGTTGCACCCCTGGGTCTGATCGCAATGAAGGGTACAGAGGAGCTGGCTCAGAAGATCGACCAGTATCTGATCGAGTGGGCCAAAAAAGGCGGATACGATGTAGATACATTTCTGATTGAGTGCGAATGCCCTCGTTTTTCTTCCGGTGACGGCAAGGGCCTGATCAAGTCTACCATTCGCGGCAAGGACTTGTTTATTCTGATTGACGTAGGCAACTACAGCTGCAAGTACAAGATGTTTGATACGATGAACTCCATGTCTCCGGATGATCACTATCAGGATCTGAAGCGGATCATTCAGGCGGCCAGCGGCAAGGCACACAGAATCAATGTCATTATGCCGATTCTGTACGGCGGCCGGCAGCACAGAAGAAATTACCGTGAGTCCCTGGACTGCGCATGTGCATTGCAGGAGCTGGAGAGAATGGGCGTTTCCAACATTATCACATTCGATGCACACGATCCTCGTGTACATAATGCGATTCCGCTTATGGGCTTTGATAATGTGATCCCGTCCTACCAGGTGCTCAAGACCATGTTCAGAGAGATTCCGGATCTGCACACAACGCCGGATCAGTTTATGGTAATTAGCCCGGATGAAGGTGCACTGAACAGAAATATGTTCTATGCATCCATGCTGGGTGTACCCATGGGTATGTTCTACAAGCGCAGAGATTATTCTGTGATCATCAATGGACGCAATCCGATCGTAGCCCATGAATATCTGGGCAACTCGGTTGAGGGTATGGATGTATTCATTGCAGATGATATTATTTCCTCCGGCGATTCTATGCTGGATATTGCAGTGGCTCTGAAGAAGCGCAAGGCAAGACGTGTATTCTGCTATGCGACCTATGGCTTGTTTGTAAACGGTCTGGAGGTATTTGACAAGGCCTATGCGGATGGTTATGTGGATGCCGTATTCGGCACCAACCTGACCTATCGTTCAGAGGAGCTGCAAAAGAGAGAGTGGTTCCACGAGGTAGACTGCTCCAAGTACATTTCCTGCTTCATTTCCGCACTGAACCACGATGCTTCCATCGGCAATGTCATCGATCCGAACCAGAAGATCAAAGCTCTGCTGGAAAGGCGGAATAAGTAATTTCTGGCGGATCTGCTTGACAATCCGGTATAAATCTGGTATACTATCTGATGTGATATACAGAAATTCAGGCGTGGAACGGAATGACTGCATAATGCGCCCCAAAGAGAGAATGCGGCTGGTGAAAGCATTCGGCGCAGCGGCAGGTGCTCCCCGGGAGCCTTCCGGAGAAATCCGGACGTATGCACTGCGTTAAAGGCAATGAGGAAAGCAGATCTTCTGCTTTTGAATTTGGGTGGTAACACGAAAGCCTTCGTCCCATTATGGCGGCGGGGGCTTTTTGTATTTTTTTGAAATTTGTAGTGTAAAAGGAGTATTTGAACCATGCAGTGGCAAGGATTAAACGAACTGAGAGAAAAATATCTGTCATTTTTTGAGAGCAAGCAGCACACACGTCTGCCCAGCTTCTCACTGGTACCCCAGGGAGACAAGAGTCTTCTGCTGATCAATTCGGGTATGGCTCCGCTGAAGAAGTATTTTCTGGGTCAGGCTGTACCGCCGAATGTAAGAGTGACTACCTGTCAGAAGTGCATCCGTACCCCGGATATTGAGCGTGTTGGCCAGACGGCCCGTCACGGTACTTATTTTGAGATGCTGGGCAACTTCTCCTTCGGCGATTATTTCAAGAAGGAAGCAATTGCATGGGCCTGGGAATTTTTTACAGGCGTACTGGAAATTCCGGCCGATAAGCTGTACATCTCCGTATTCAGGGACGGCGATGATGCAGACGATGAAGCATATGATATCTGGACAAAGAACATCGGTGTAGACCCCTCTCATATGGTATATTTCGGCAGAGAGGACAACTTCTGGGAGCATGGCTCCGGTCCGTGCGGTCCGTGCTCTGAGATCTACTTTGACAGAGGTCCGTCCAAGGGCTGCGGCAAGCCGGACTGTGCAGTGGGCTGTGACTGTGACCGTTATGTTGAGGTGTGGAATCTGGTATTCAGCCAGTTCGACAGCGACGGCAATGGCCACTATGCAGAAATGGAAAACAAGAACATCGATACCGGTATGGGCCTGGAGCGTCTGGCCTGTGTAATGCAGGGCGTGGACAATCTGTTTGAGGTGGATACCGTACAGAATATCATGAATCATGTTTGCAGGATCGCAAACGTAAAGTATCATACAGACGAAAAGACGGACGTGGCTCTGCGTGTTATCACCGACCACATCCGCAGCACGACCTTTATGGTAGGCGATGGCGTTATGCCGTCCAACGAGGGCAGAGGCTATGTACTCCGCAGACTGCTCCGCCGTGCGGCTCGTTTTGGAAGAATGCTGGGCGTTCAGGATGCATTCCTCTATCAGGTATGTGAGACCGTAATCGCTGAGAACCGCAGTGCCTATCCGGAGCTGGAGGAGAAGAAGAACTACATCTGCAAGGTGATCAAGAATGAGGAGGAATCCTTTGCAAAGACCGTGGATAATGGCTTTGCACTGCTGAACGAGGTTCTGAATCAGCTGGAGGCCGGCGGCGGTAAGGTCGTATCCGGTGAGGATGCATTCAAGCTCTCGGATACCTACGGCTTCCCCATCGATCTGACCCTGGAAATTGCAGCAGAGCGCGGCTTTGAGATCGACCGTGCACGCTACGATGAGCTGGTTAAGGAGCAGCGTGTAAAGGCCAGAGCAGACTATCTGGCCAAGGCCGGCTCCTCCTGGGCTGACAACAGCGTGAAGATCGCTTCTGAAGCGACCGTATTCACAGGATATACAGATTTCAGCACAAGCACAAAGGTTGTGGCTCTGTTCAAGGGCCAGGAGCCGGTTGATGTGCTCAGCGAGGGCGAAAACGGCGTTGTCGTTCTGGAGCGCACCCCCTTCTATGCCGAAAGCGGCGGCCAGGTTGGCGACTGCGGCGTGATCTCCACACCCAGCAGCAGCTTTGCAGTACAGACCACCAACAAGAATGAGGACGGTCACTATCTCCATATCGGTACAGTGGAGGAGGGTGAGCTGCGTGTAGGCGATACAGTTTCTGCGGATATCGACGCTTCCACCAGAAAGTCCACCATGCGCAACCATACGGTAGCCCACCTGCTTCAGGCTGCACTTCGTGAGGTGCTGGGCGACCATGTACATCAGGCGGGCCAGCTGGTAAATGCAGAGCAGTGCCGTTTTGACTTCTCTCATTTTGCTGCACTGACTGCTGAGGAAATCCAGGCGGTTGAAAATATTGTCAATGAGAAGATCCTGGAGGCCATTCCGGTAACCATGCAGGAAATGGCGATCGAAGAAGCCAGAAACCTGGGCGCAATGGCTCTGTTCGGTGAGAAGTACGGCGATGTGGTACGCGTTGTATCGGCCGGCGATTTCTCTGTAGAGTTCTGCGGCGGTACCCATGTTTCCAATACCGCTCACATCGGTCTGTTCCGTATTGTTTCCGAAAGCTCGGTAGCCTCCGGTGTGCGCCGTATCGAGGCCGTGACCGGCAGTGGTGTGCTGAAGCTTCTCAGCTCCTACAAGAACAGCCTGAATGCTGCTGCAAAGGCCCTGAAGCTGAGCAATGCGGCGGATGTGGCTGAAAAGTGTGCAGCGATTTCTGCTGAGGTGAAGGAGAAGGATCGTCAGATCGAGGCTCTGAACCAGAGAATTTCGGATATGAAGATGAGCGCCATTTTTGATAATGCAAAGATGGTAGGCGATATCAAGGTGGTATCTGCGATGATGACCGGTACGACCGCTCAGATGCTCCGCAAGATGGGTGACAACATCAAGGGTATGGAGCAGCCGGTTATTGCGGTTATTGCAGGTGTGACCGATGACAAGGGCAATCTGGTTTGTGCATGCTCCAAGGCGGCGCAGGCCCAGGGTGCTCATGCAGGTAAGATCATCCAGAGAATTGCAGCCATCACCGGCGGCAAGGGCGGCGGACGTCCGGATGCGGCTATGGCCGGCGTAGGTCAGACCTATATGATCGACGAGGCTCTGATGGCTCTGGAAAGCATTGTAGCGGATATGATTCAGAAGTAAGGAGGTCTTTTCCATGGAGGATTGTCTGTTTTGTAAAATTGCGGCGGGTCAGATTCCCAGCACAAAGGTGTATGAGGATGAAACCGTTTATGTATTCAAGGATATTGCACCCATCGCACCGGTGCATTATCTGCTGATCCCGAAGGAGCACATCTGCTGTGCGGCCAGGATCACACCGGAAAATTCCGCAGTAGTGGCTCATATCTATGAGGTTGCTGCGAAGATCGCAGAGCAGGAGGGCCTGGACAGCGGCTACCGTATGGTGACCAACTGCGGTGCAGATGCAGGTCAGACCGTGTTCCACCTGCACTTCCACATGCTGGCCGGCGTGAAGATGGGCTGGGGACAGGATGTCATCCAGGCTGCTGAATAAGCAGAATTGATAAGTTAAAGGATCTGAAAAAATGAAGCGGAAAATGGTTATCATCGGGATTTCGTACATCTTGGGACTGTTTTTTGCTTCATTTTTCTCTCTTTCCCGGCTGTGGCTGCTGGTGATAGCAGCTGGCTGTGTGTATCTTTCCTTTCTGATGTTCTATAAGTCTGAGAAGGTGCTGCTTCTGTCTGCGGCCGCCTTTTCTGCGGGGCTTCTGCTTTATATGAATTATTCATTTACGGTCTGTTTGCCGGTTTTGCAGCTGGAGGGCGTGAACACAGTCTTTACAGGAAAGGTCGTGGCCTCCCAGGTTTATGATGATGAGTTCACCGTCTATCTGCTGGACGGCGCATTTGAAAGCGGCCCGGAAGCCAACATCCTGTGCATGGGCGATAATTTTGACTGCGCATATGGAGATATCCTCACCGTATGGGGGACATTTTCTCCGCCGGAAGGGGACTATCTCTATGACAGTACACGGTACTATCAGGGGAAATCCGTATTTTTACAGGCAGATTCCGACTGTAAATACAGGGTGACATATACCGAGGGATACGAGCTGATACGGAGCCTGGCCCGTTACCGCAGTCAGGTTCAGCAGCGGATCTATGCGCTGGGCGGACAGACCGGAGGAGGTATAGCGGCTGCTATGCTTTTCGGAAGCCGGGCCGGACTTGAGCCGTCCATTGAAAGCGGCTTCTATCAGGCCGGCCTTGGCCCGATGCTTTCCGTATCGGGCTTTCATCTGGTTCTGTTTACGGGACTCTGTGGGATCATCGGACGAAAAACGCGGCTTCAGCGAATGCTTCAGTTCGGACTGACCGTTCTGTTGGTCATATTGTTTTCCCTGGTGGCCATGTGGCCGATTTCTGTGCTTCGTGCGGGGATCATGCTTCTTCTGTCCCGAAGCGCCTGCCTTTTCTTCCGGAAGGCAGACGGGCTGAACTCCCTGTGCATATCGGTGATCATTCTGACGGCCGTACAGCCCTATCTCATTCATGATACAAGCTTTCTGCTGTCTGTGACAGGCACCTTCGGAATCAGCGTATTTGCACCCTATATGACAGAAAAGCTGCGGCCCTGTCATTGGTATGGCGTGCTGGGAAAGCAGCTTCTTTCAGGTGTGCTGGTCACTCTTTGCACCATGCCCATATGCATCTGCTGTTTCTCAGGTGCATCGCTGCTTGCGCCGGTTTCCAATGTGCTTCTTGCACCGTTCTGCATCATTCTCATGATATGCGCCATCGTTATTTTCTTTCTGGGCGGACTTCCCGGTTTGCCGGAGCTGTGCGGCCAGGTGATTGACGCTGTAGGAACGTTCCTTGCGGATATTCTGAAGTGGACGGAGCTGAATCTGCCGATCGCTTATCCTCTGGGAGATGAAGCTCTGCCGGAAATTACCTTCACGCTTTGTGCAGCCCTCATTCTGGCCTTCTTTGCTCTGAGAAGGCGACGTGTACTGTATGGCTTGCTGACGCTCTCGGCCGCCGTGCTCTTTGCAAGGCAGATATATGTTCAGTGTGAATTCCGGGAGAAGCTTCGGGTGGCGGTTCTGGGGCGGAATGCAGAGCAGGTGATCGTGATTTCCTATGGTGGCGATACGCATGTGATCGACCGGACCGGAGAGCGTAAGAATGCCGAGCATCTGCTGAAGTATCTGACGGAGCAGGGCCTTACCCGGATCGATACCCTTTGTATTGCGGAAAATGTCACCGCAATGGCCCCGGTATATAACGAAATGCTTCATGCCATCGATGTAGAACAGGTGCTCACCGGAACGGGCCATTTCCTCCGTGAGAAGGACACGATCTGTCTGCAAATTCCGGAAGCTGACGAGATCCATCGGATCGAGACGGAGGATTATACAATAGAAATATCCGAAGGAACGCTTTTGCTGTCGGCCTTCGGGAAAACGGTTTTTGCCGATTCTTTTGAGGAAAAGCCGGAAATAGATGAATATGATTACATCATTGCAGGGTGTCCTGAGCAGAAGTGCCAGCAGATCTGGAGCTTTGAGGGCGGGGAGCAGGTTCTGTGCAGCGGCCGGAATCTGGAGCTGGTGCTCTGTGAGGAGAAAGCGATTGAAATAAGGAGGCTGGAATAAATCATGGCAGTAATGGACTGCAAAAGTGTGAGTGCACAGATTCGCAAGGGCGAGCTTGCAAATCTCTATTATTTTTACGGTGCGGATCTGGTACAGGTTGAGGCCATGACCCGCCAGCTCATCAAAAAGGCCGCAGGGGATAATCTGACGCTGGGCCTGACAAAATATGAGGGCAAGGATCTGGATATGCAGGCCCTTTCCGATGCGGCTCAGATGTTCCCCATGATGGCTCCCTACAACTGCATCTGGGTGCATGACCTGAATGCGGAGCAGTGCCGTGAGGAGCAGCTCAGGCAGCTGCTGGAGCTGTGCAGCGATATCAGCGGCCAGACGGTACTGCTGTTCAGTGTGACCGGCTTTGATGTAAAGGATGGGAAAAAAGCGCCCTCCGGCAAGAACAAGAAGCTGATCGACTGCATCGCCAGGCACGGCATTGTCTGCGAAGCGGTACAGAAGACCCTGCCGGAGATTGCAAGATCACTGATTTCCGGGGCACAGCGGAGGGGCTGTCTCCTTCAGAAAGAGGCAGCGGACGAGCTGGCGGCTCGCTGTATGGGCAATACGGTTCAGCTTCAGAGTGAGCTGGAAAAGCTCTGCGCCCATGCAAATGGCGGCGAAATTACAGAGGATATGGTTGTCTCTCTGGTTGCCCCCTCTATTGAAACGACCACCTTTGCTCTGGCCAAGGCAGTTATTTCCATGCGTCCGGCGGTGGCCATGGCTGAGCTGGACCGGCTCTTTGCCATGCGGACAAACCGTACCTTTATCGTGCATTCCATTGCATCCGCCTTTCTGGATCTGTACCGTGCAGCGGTTGCTTGGCGGAGCAATCACAGCCCTGAGGATATGAAGTCGGATTTTGCTTACCGGCATGATTTTGTGGTGAAGAATGCCTTCCGGGATTGCAGAAGGATTCCGCTGGAACGGCTGCGGGCCTGCATCTCTGTGCTCCGGGATCTGGAGCAGACCCTGAATTCCTCAGCGGCTGATGAAAGGATTCTGCTGGAAACCGCCATTGTAAAAATGCTGGAGATCGCCTCCGGCCGACAGGAGATACGTTCATGATCAAGCTGAAACAGGCCATTGTGGTAGAAGGAAAATATGACAAAATCAAGCTGTCCTCTATTGTGGAGGCCGTGATCATCGTGACCAACGGCTTCCGCATTTATAAGGACGAGGAAAAGCTGGCGCTCATTCGCTATTATGCGGCGGAAACAGGGATCATTGTTCTGACAGACTCCGACCGGGCCGGCTTCCGTATCCGGAACTATATCAAGGGCGCTGTGAAAAACGGCAAGGTCTACCATGTCTATGCACCGGATATCTACGGCAAGGAGTCCCGTAAGGAAAAGGCTTCTGCCGAGGGAAAGCTGGGCGTGGAGGGGATCCGCAAGGAGCTGCTGCTGGCCGCCTTTGAAAAGGCCGGGATCACAGCTTCCGATGCGCCGCCGAATCCCGATCCCATTACGAAGGCCGATTTATTTGAGCTGGGACTTTCCGGCTGTGAAGGCAGCAGTTTTCTGCGGAAGGCCCTGCAAAAGCATCTGCATCTTCCGGAGCTGCTTTCGGCCAGCTCCCTGCTGGAGGTGCTCAATACGATGATGACAAGAGAAACGCTCAGCCAGCTGGTTGACAGCCTGCGGCGCGAATAAAAGAAAGGAGGGATGGCTTCTGTTTACAGGACTCACCTTTATCTGTCTGTTTCTGCCGCTGACGGTGATGATATACTGGGCTTTGCCGGCCAGGATGAGACAGCGGGCCTTTCTGATAATCAGCATTCTGTTTCTGCTGATTACAGATATCCGTTCGGCAGCAGGAATGGGCGTGCTGACTGCGCTCACGGTCACATACGGCCGGATGAGCGGTACTTTGCGCAAAAAACGAATCCAGTTTCTGCTGTGGACGGCGCTGCTGACTGCGCTTTACCTTTTGGGATTTGCATTCTGGAGCATATATCTTTATCTGGAGCTGGAGCAGATGCAGTCCTTCCTGCGCTACTGTCCCTTTGGTGCGGCCTTTTTTGTACTTCAGGGCCTTGGCTATGTGGCGGATGTATATACAGGAAAAATTTCCGGTACAGAGGGACGTCTCCGGACAGCGGAGTATCTGCTGTTTTATCCGAGACTTGTCATGGGGCCGGTTCAGTCCTTTGAAAGGCACATGCTTATGCAGCAGGAAGCGGTCATGTGCAGCGAAAATCTGGGAGAGGGACTGGGGCGGTTTATCCGGGGACTTGCCAAGAAGGCGCTTCTGGCGGATACCATCGGTCTGGTTTTTTCGTCTCTCTATGGAAATGCACAGAGGGATACTTCTCTGGTTATGGCCTGGGTCACGCTTCTGGCCTTTGTGCTTCAGCTCTATTTCACTGTAGCCGGATATGCAGACATGGCCAAGGGGATCGGTCTTTGCTTCGGATTCCGCCTGCCGGACAGCTATGGCTATCCGATTTTTTCCGGCTCTCTGGCGCAGTTCGGTGAGCGGTGGAATATGAGCGTGGTCAAATGGTGCAGAAGCTGCTTTACCCCCATGCTCCGTCCGGAGAGATGGCAGTGTGTGCTGGGTACTGTGTGCGTCTGGGCGATTCTCGGCTGCTGGTACAGACCCTGTGTTCAGATGCTTCTGTGGGGGATCTGGATGGGTTTCTGGATCGGGCTGGACCAGTTTGTGAAGACTCGTTTCCGGAAGGCGCCGGCGGCCATTGAAGCGGTTCTCTTTGTGCTGACGACCTTCAGCGGATGGGCCGTATTTTCAGCCCCTACGCTCATGGATGGCCTGCGAAGTCTCACGCTCCTGTTCGGGAGCAGCGGCAGCTTCATACGGGAGTCGGATCTGTATTTCCTGCAGTCAGGCGGACTCATCCTGCTGATCGCCTTCTATAGTGCAACCGGACATTTTGCCAAAATGATGAAATATGCAGCACGCAGGCCCGTACTTTCAAAGGGGATCGGGATTCTTGCGCTGCCTGTGCAGGCTGTACTTCTGATTCTGTGCCTGGCTGTGCTGGCTACGCAGAATCATGCGGCCGTATTGCTGTAAGAAGGGAGGAGACAGAATATGCTGAAAAAAGTTTCCGCATGGGTGCTGCTCCTGGTCCTTCATGTCGGGATGGCGTGGCTTCTGATCGCCGGAGGAAAATTTCTTCTGGAAGGCCCTGTGCGATCGGAGACCCATACACAGCAGCTCTGGTCGGGCTGGGAAAAGGCCGATGCCCTTCTGAGCAGTATGCTGCCCGGACAGGAAAATGCCCTTCGTCTGCGTACGCAGCTTTCGCTGATCATGGGCAATGAAAAAATTGGCGATATCTATATCCATGAGGAACGGCTTCTGCGTGAGCCGGAGGTGCTGGACGAGGCGGCCTTGACTGAAACGGCTGAGATCCTCAATGCATTCTATCAGAAATATACCATTCCCACCTGTATAGCGGCGCTTCCTGCGGCTGCGGAGATCTACACGGATTTCCTTCCGGATCATGTCACGGCTGTGTCCCAGCTTTCTCAGCTGGAGACTTTCTATGAAGCCATGGATACAAAGATCCGCAAGGTGAATGCCTATCATGTGCTTTCCACCTTCAAGGAGGATTATATCTACTATCGCACCGATTCCCGATGGACAAGCTATGGAGCTTATGTTCTGTACCGGAATCTTATCCGGAAGATGGGCTATTATCCCGTACCCTATGACAGCTATACGATCACGCATGTGAAGAATGATTTCCGTGGGGATCTGTACGAGGATTGTCTGTATGATGCAGTAACAGCGGATGTTCTGGATGTATATACCTGTGAGGACAGCAGCGTGATCAAATCCATGCAGAGCTATGACGGCGAGAGCTGGACAGAGCGTGCCTTCTATAATCAGGAGGAGCTGGAGCAGGGACGTGCGGAGAACTTCTATATGGGAGAGCCGCAGCTTCTGACAGAAATTCAGACCGATGTGGGAAATAATAAGCGGCTGCTGGTGCTGAAGGATTCTGCTGCGGACTGTATGCTGCCCTTCCTGACGCAGCATTACACCCGGATCGATGTGATCGATATGGATCGTCTGGACAGGCCTGTTACAGAGCTGACAGATCCTGTATCCTATCAGCAGGTGCTGATTCTCTGTGACGGGGATACCTACCAGAATACAGAGGCTTTTCTCTGGCTGACAGAGGAGACGGAGTCCGGAGGTGAAAAGAATGATTGATCTGCATACACACAGCCGCTGTTCGGACGGACAGGATACACCGGAGGAGCTGGTTTCTGCTGCGGCCGCAGCCGGAGTCACGGTCATGGCCCTGACCGATCATGATACCATAAACGGCCTTCCTGCTGCACAGACTGCGGCGGAGAAGCATCATATAAAGCTGATTCCCGGCATTGAGATCAGCGTGCAGGGCGGACGGGAGCTGCATATTCTGGGGTATGGTGTTCGTCCTGACGATGAGGGCCTGCAGGCATTTTACCGGGAGAATCAAAGCTTTCGCCGGCAGCGCAGAGATCGTCTGCTGGATATGCTGAATAAAGCGGGGATCCCCATCACGCTGGAGGATATCTGCCGTGTCAATAATGGAAAAAGCAGCGGCCGGCCGCATTTTGCCCGGACGCTGGTGGAGCTGGGCTATGCCGACTCTGTACAGGATGCCTTTGATAAATATCTGGCTACGCCGTCCTTTTATCAGATCGAACGGCCCAAGCCCCTGGCCTGGGAGGGAATCGCAATGATTCAGAGAGCGGGCGGTGTGGCTGTGCTGGCGCATCCTTATACGCTGAAACTGGAGGAAGCGCCCTTCCGCAGTCTGCTGGAGGAGCTGATCTCTTACGGCCTGCGGGGCATCGAGAGCTACTACAGCAAGCATACGCCGGAGGAGATTGCCTGTTATACAGCCCTTGCGGAGGAGTATGGTCTTCTGTGCACCTGCGGCTCTGACTATCACGGGGCTGCTGTAAAGCCGGATATTCTTCTGGGAAGCGGCTGTCAGAATTCGCTTCTGGAAGCGGGTGTTCCGGAGGAGGAAATTCTGTCCCGACTCTATGAGGAGATGGAGAAAGCAAAACACCTGTTGTAAAATGGCAAAGGCCGCAGAATATGCTCTGCGGCCTCAGTCTGTAGGAAAAGTCGGATTTTCCGCATAAGGCTCCCCTTAGTAAGGGGAGCTGTCGGCACGAAGTGACGACTGAGGGGATTGAAAAAGCACGCAAAATCGTAAGTTTTCTCATGCCTTACAATCCCCTCCGTCAC
>JAFUQX010000032.1 GCA_017472145.1 Ruminococcus sp.
AACAACTACTACTACTACTACTACTACAACCACTACCACCACAACAACCACAACTACAACCACTACCACTACTACAACCACTACTACAACAACCACTACTACTCCGGCCCCGACAACTACAACTACAACAACTACTACCACCACCACAACTCCCGCTCCGACTACCACAACAACTACCACCACTACTACAACTACCACACCGGCTCCGACTACAACAACAACCACCACTACAACCACAGCTGCTCCGGCTGAGGATGCTGATACTGTAGTTCTGACAGATGTTGTACTGGGCGAATCCTACTCCCTGGCTGATTATGACTATGAGAACATCTCCAAGATCGTAATCAAGTGGGACGGCGAAGTTGGCTATGGCTTCGGCGGTGCGCTGGTTCTGGGTAACTGGACTGTACAGAACTCCTATGGTCACGCTGATATGACCGAGGACGGTACAATCGAATTCACAGTAGACAATCCGCAGGATAAGCTGACACTGTTCCGCTACTGGGGTACTGTTGAACTGGAATCCATTACACTGTATTTCTAATTCCTAAATAAAATCGTCCCCCTCTCCCAGTGAGAGGGGGATTTTTTGCGTAAATGCAAAAAGAAGACGCATGTACCGAAGCACATGCGCATAAATGAAAAAAATCAAATCAGTTTTACTTAGCAAATTTCACTTGGCACTACGCAGATCCGTACACGGACTGCATTTGTATCAAGCATATATCCAACTGCCAGCGCCTTTAACACCGAAGTGTTCCCGATGGAGCTGTTGAGGGCAGGGATAAGCAATAAAAAGATTAGTTTAGGCCAGCGCAGTTTCTTGTATACTGCGTCAGAACCGCCGTTGCATCCGAAAGGCCAACAACACCATCTCCATTAACGTCCGCATCTACGTTTGCGGACTGCTGAAGCGGAACAGCAGATTCCAGCCCTGCACCCTTCTGTGCATACATGGTCAGAACGAGACTTGCATCGCTGAGGTCAACCACTCCATCCTGATTCACATCAGAAACGGCATCGAACTCAGCTCTCATGACGTCAAGATCTGTCTGGTCAATGACTGCATCCAGGTTCATATCTGCACTAACGATCCAATGCTGCGCTTCCTCAGCAATCTCGCCTGTCTCCACATAGAGCTTCATCAGCTTCAGATCGTCATAATCCTTGTAGCCATCGTTGTTCAGATCACCCAGAAGATTGTAGACCTGCTCGCCTTTCTGATTTGCTTTGCCAACCATCGGCTTATCTACATTCTCAGCATCCCAGTTGAAATAGTAACCCTCTGCATAGAAATCAACGGGCATGGCTCCACCATATAATGCATAATAAGTCAACAGCAGAAATGCATCATCGGCTGTAATCAGACCGTCCGCATCTACATCCGCCCGGGTAAGCATCTCGTCGGATACCCCTTCATAGTAGGGAGCACACATTTTCATCATCTTGAGTGAATCTAAAATATCATAGTCCCCATCATCGTCAACATCGCCAAGGGCATAGGCCTGATTGGCATAGATCTGAGCAGCATCATCCTGAGTCACTGCACCGTCTGCGTTTACATCCGCAAGAGCGGCCTGCTCCTCAGAGAGCGTGAAGCTGTCATCCAGCACATGACGTGAAACCAGAGCTGCATCATAGCCGGTGATCAGACCGTCCATGTCCACATCGCCCTGTGCATACGCCTGTGCAGCATTTGCGGTCAACACAGACATTGAAGTCATGGCCATGACCAGTGCGGTCAAAGCTGCGATTGTTTTTTTCATAAAAATCCATCCTGAAAAGTTCACATTTATCCTTACCCCTCCGCACAGCCGATTTCCCGACTGTGCAGCTGGAATAAGGTATATCTCACCGCCAGCGCCTTTAACACCGAAGTGTCCCCGATGGAGCTGTTGAGGGCGGAGGATAGCAAAGATTATGTTTTTCCTTACCCCTCCACACAGCCGATTTCCCGACTGTGCAGCTGGAATAAGGTATATCTCACCGCCAGCACCTTTAACACCGAAGTGTCCCCGATGGAGCTGTTGAGGGCGGAGGATAGCAATGGTTATGTTTTTCCTTACCCCTCCGCACAGCCGATTCCCCGACTGTGCAGCTGGAATAAGGTTCTATAGGGCCTGTGCAAAGACCAGACCGGGTCTGCGCACAGTTGTTTTTTCATAAAATCCACTTACTGTAATCGTTTTGCCTGTTTTTTCCTTATCCCTTCGCACAGCCGGTCTTCCGACTGTGCGGTTGGAATAAGGTTTATCTCACCGCCAGCGCCTTTGACACCGAAGTGTCCCCGATGGAGCTGTTGAGGGCGGGGGATAGCAATGGGGTCAGGAGATCGTTACCTCGTTGCTGTACGCTTCAACACGCTGAGCAGTAGTGGTTCCACGGTATACATTGTAAACCGTCCACACACGGTATGTACCGCTGCCCAGACCAGATTTTGTATTTTTCTGAGAGAATGAGCTGCCGTCTGCTGTGGCGCTCCAGGATGCGATGGCACTCCAGTTGTTTGTGCTGGTTTCCTTCTGCAGATACTGTGTGGCCGTGATTCTTGTAACGGAGGAATCGCCATAAGCTGTACTGGTACAGGTCGCTGTCCCTGATGAGATCGTCAAGAAAGCGTTAGCACGAAAATCACTCACGCCAAAAGGCACTGCATCGGAATAGCTAACGGTCTCAGCGGCAACCGTTTCTTCCGCAGAAACAGGGAACGCCGCAGAGCACGCCAGCATAACAGCCGCAGTCAGCATGGAAATCATCTTTTTCATGTGTATCATCCTTCTTTTTACAAAATTATCCTTTCTTACCTATAGAATCAAGGAAAGAGGCCAAACATTACAGTTTTTTCGGAAAAATTTTCAATTCTCCCTTTTGCACAAATTATATATGCAATACTTGTGCAATGTGACAGAATCCGTTTTCCTACTTATAGAATCAAGGAAGAAGCCCAAACATTACAGTTTTTTCGGAGAATTTTTTTATTCTCTCTTTTGCATAGATTCTGCCATCTCAATTAGTGCATTTTCACCAAGAGGCTCTCCATTCACGATCTCTGTTTTAATGGTAAATACAGAACCGTCTGACGACCACATCAGATATTCCTTCCCCAGCTTCGGTACATACTTATAAAGCGCCTCCTGATCGTTTACAGAAACAGTCACCATGTTCTGAGTCGTAAAGGACGGCTGAAAATCCTCTTCTGAGCACCAGTCAAATTCTACTAAATAGTCTGTATACATATCATCATCTGTATCCATCCAATATTCTGCATTGCAAGAGGTGACCCTGTTCATGGACCAACTCAATTCCAGACGATCTGACGTGAGTCTGTAAGGCAGCCCGATCATGTCCCAGTCTGTAGGCTGTATGGACTCCGCCATTACGATCATTTCATCGATACCGATACTGGGCTTCTCAAGCTCAAATGGTACGATCATAAGCTCATACGTATATGCGCCCTGAGTCCATACAAGCAATTTTTCAAATTCTCCTTCCAGCTCATTGTTTCTGTCCAGATAAAAGCCTTCACCACCATTGATTTTCTGGTTTACCAATTCATAGCCCTCTGTATCAATTGTTGCATTATAATATTCCTTCCTGAACTGTGCAAACGTAAACCTGAATTCATCGTTTATATATTCATATTGATTAAGGACACAATCGGAAAAAGCACATTCAAGCTCAAAGCCTTCGAGTCCCTCTGTAATTTCATAGGTCTGGAACGGCTCCTCCGCTGATGGCAGAGTTTCACCTTCCTCCAGAGATACGCCTACATTCGTATGCGTTCCCTGGTCGTCAAATGTAAAGAAATCATAGAGCTTTACACCAGCTCCAAGTAAAAGCGCAGAGAAGGCCAGAAGTATAGCCGCTATGAAGTAATAGTGCAGACGCTTTTTCATACTGATGTTTCTGGAAGGCATCCACACAACACGACCGCTCAGAATCCGGGCCATACGCCTTTCAAATCGCCTGGAAAAGATATGCGGCGTGTCGTCCAGCTCCGATTCATCGATATACTCAGAACCATATGCACGGACAGCACGTAAAATCAGATCATCAAGTTCCTGATCCGTCATGGTCCAGCATCCCTTCCATCATCGCCTTGAGCTTCTCCCGTCCACGATGCAGACGGACACGGACATTGTCTACTGTGATACCCAAAGCGTTGGCGATTTCCTCGTCTGAATATCCATGGTAGAACTTCAGCATGATCACGTCTCCATAATTGGGATTCATTTTTTTAATCAAATCCATCACCCTTTCTTTCATGTCACGGATCTCTATGTCTTTCTCAAGGCTATAGCGATCCTCTGCGATTGAGTCCAACGCATCATCCTCCATAGGAGTCAGTTTCTTACTTTGATTATAGATCCTGAAAGATACGTTTCTAATTATAACAATCAAATAGCCCCGGATTTTGTTACAGTTTTCATCCCGAATCTTATGTAAACTTTTTATTAACACAAAAAAAGTCTCCTGTACGGCATCCTCCGCCAGCCTTGAATCATGCAGGATCCTGTATGCATAGTTGTACAGCAGGTCTCTGTTCTTCTCATAGATCTCCTCAAAAAGTATTTTATCCGCATTGGAATCAATCAGCGATAGATAAAATGACAGCACGATATACCCCTCCTGAAAATCACCTTTCAAATTCATATATTATAATACCATTTTCTGGAATATGAAGTCAATATAATTTGTATAAATTAAGGGGATATTCAGGAAAAATCCAAGCATTCTGCTTGTAATTCCCCGGGAAATATTATATAATAAAATCAGAAAAACAGAAACGGCAAGGCCGCCCGGCAGGAATACTCCTGTATCGGGCGGCCTGGCCGCTTTCCATGGGATTTCGTTATCTATTAAAGGGGGGATTCAGCAAAATTACTTCAGGCTGATGAGACCCTGACGGCTAAGCTCCTCAGCAACCAGCTTTGCAACAGCTGCTGCACCGGTCTCTGTGAAGTGTGTCATATCTGTGCCGCCTTCTGAAGCAGAGCACATATGGTACTGGTAGGCCGCATCGTAGCCGATGGAATTGTAATGATTGACAACCAATGTGTTCAGATCAACACAGGGAATGTTGTAATAGGAAGCCAGATTCTTCATCGCACTGCAATAATTGTCGTAGTTGTTCTGGAACTTGCCTGTGCTGGAATTATAGGACTTCAGGCCCGGTACAGTGGTAACCAGAACAGGTGTGGCGCCCTTGGCCTGTGCACCCTCGATGTACTTGGCAAGGTAATATTCATAGCTGCCCTCTGTTCCTGGAATGCTTCCGCATACCGGCGCATAACGCTCAGCCTGAGAAGCCGCAGAGTCATTGATCGCAAACTGAATCAGCAGGAAGTCTCCCTCCTTGATGGTATTCAGAATGGTGTCCAGCCGTCCGTTGTCATAAAAGCTCTTAGAGCTGCGTCCTGCAATTGCGTGGTTTGCAATGGTTACATCCTCTGTGAGATAATCGGCCAGGAACGCACCCCATCCCTGCTGCGGCGCATAGCTTGCACGATAGGTCTGTACAGTAGAGTCCCCTGCAATGTATACAACAGGCTTTGTCTCCTCCGGTTCTTCTGCCACCGGCGGAACATAGGTTTCTGCGATCGGCTCATCGGTCAGCTCCACACGAAGATAATCCATATTCGGGCCGCCGTCCGCAGTGAAAGAACTCATGTGGATTACATTCCGGCCTGCATTCAGGGGCAGGACAATGGCCCGCTCTGTCCATTCAGTCCATCCGCCTGTTGTCAGGAAGTCCTGTACCCAATAGTCGTCCGCACCATTTACTTCGATCTTCATCTGACGGTTATTGGCACCGCCATTGGCCGTATTAAAGGTGCAGAGATAATTGCCGGACTCCGGAACGGTCACAACCCAATCAATAAAGCTGCCTATGGTATTGTCCAGGTTTACATAAGCCTCGTCCTTGTAGCCCTTATTGTAATCCTCATAGAGGCCGCGATTATAGGACTGATCGATCGCATAGTAAACACTCTTCTTATCTCTTTTTGCTTCAAATTCATTTCCGTTCATCAGATACTTCTGCATGGAAACCGCATCGGCAATTCCAACGCTGCCGTCTGCATTGGTATCTGCATTTCTCCTGCCTCTGCGATCCAGATGCGCTTCCCGGAGATGCTGCTTCATCAGTGTCAGATCGAATACATTGATCCGGCCATCCTTGTTTACATCACCCAGAACGGTATCGCTTTCTTCAGCCAGTGTCACACGCTCCAGGACCCAGGACTGGCATGCATGACCGTTAATGCCCCACTGCTGAATATTTCCGCCCTCTGTAGTCAGAGCATCCTTCACCTCAACGCAGCTGCCATTGGAGGTGTTCTTCGTTGTAATGAGGTAACTGCCGTCTTCATTCTCCTTCAGTCGGAACAGCTGTGCGTCATTATTTGTATCGCCCCAGATTCCGATATTGGTGCCCGCAGCAATATTCCCGCCTGCAAGATCAAGCAGATAGCGCTCTCCGCCTTCCAGCTTACTGTAGATGTAATAATAACCGCCCTCAGCCTCCTTGAATGTCCAGAGCTGATTCTCATTCATCTTCTTGCTGCTCTGCTGAGAAACATTGCTGCCGTCTGTGGGAGCGTCTCCTTCAACGGTCATGTACAAGCCGCTGTTCAGGTTGCGGATCATGTAAGTCAGGGATGTATCGATCACTGCGCCGGTACTGGTTGCCGGATTCTCACCTGTGACCTTGATGGTATCCCATGCGATCTGTGCAGAAGCAAGCTCAGCCAGCTTCAGTGCACCCTGACGATTCGGATGAAGGTCATCGCCCTCACAATAAAGACTAAGAGTAGAATCATAGCCGCCGTTGGCCAGGCAATAGTCCTGGAACAGATTGAAAAGGTCAATAACCTGAACATTCTGCTCTGTGCCAATGGTATCCAGCGTACCGCCGAACCAGCGTCCGGAGAGCAGCTTTTCACGATTCAGATCGCTGCATCGGCCCTGCTGCTTCACCAGGATTACAACCAGGCCCTTGGCCTTGGCCCGGGTAACCATATCTGTTACAGTTGCATAGTATTCGTCCGCATTGGAATAGTTCGTGTCGTTGATGCCGATGGATACGATGAATACATCGCCCTGCTTGCCGTTCTTTTCGATTACATCAAACTGACCCGCATCCACAAAGCCCTTTGCATACTGACCGCTTGCGGCCATGTTCTGCACATTCCAGCCAGAAGGAAGATACTGGCTCAGAACCTGACCCCAGCCGGCCTGGGCGCTGCTTTCCAGGGGATAGTAGTTACATACAGTAGAGTCTCCGCACATCCATACCGTATTCGGAAGCGTAGGATCGGCAGAGGCCTGTGAGATCTCAATCGCGCTGATGGTGTGCGGATAGCCGGACTTGCCATCCGTTGCCCGGATATTCAGTTGTCCGTCTGTCACCGGTACCTGAAGTGTATGAACCGCATTGCCGCCGGTCATATTGACAATTTGCAGCATATGCTCAATATGCACGCTGGTACGATTACAGCTGCCGAGTGTTACCGTGACATTGTACAAACCATTCGGCAGGTCTACATTAAAAGTATTGTCTGCGTTGGATACATCTGTGAACTGTACCGCATCGCTCAATGCACCGCTTCCCGGTGCCGAAACATCCTTCACACCCGATGTGTTGGCAAAGCCATAGCCGGTACCGGAGCTGTAGCCGGTGGATGCACTTACACTTGTATAGCCGCTTTCCGCATTCGCACCCAGATCAAACTTCCAGTTCGTTGCTGCTGCGTCCGCAGTAAAACCGAGACCTTCATGTGTCAGACCGCTGAAAGAGAACAAGGTCAGTACCAGGCCCATCAGCAGGGCGGCCATGCGCTGGAAAAAAGTTTTTGTATGACTCATAATGCACGCCTCCTTCAATCTTACTGATTCGCCTTATAGGTGTAAATCGTGGGAACCGCAGGCAGATCATAGCCTGTTCCCAGGAAAAAGCTGGTGTTGGGCGCCTGATTGTAGCCTGTATTCTCAGTGGCTACGCCGCATCTGTACTGCGCATCATGCATCAGTGTAAACAGCTTGGTATCTGTTTCAAAGGTCGTCTCAAAAATACGAATCTTTGTGCCGCCATCTGCCTGGAGAATCACCTCTTCTCTCCAGTCTCCGAAGATGTCCGCTGTCAGACAAGCGTTGGATTTTGTACCATTATTATAAGAACCGTCACCTGTGAAGAGTCGGCCGTTTGTATCTTCGATCATCGTACGATCCATAGCCTCACGCTCCAGATCGCTGTCCCACCAGATTGCAGAGTTCATGCTCCACTTGATCCGATCGTTCCAGCCATAGCCCTGAGACTCGATTTTACCAGTAGACGGGTTGTATGCATATACCAGACCATCTACGATACTTGTAAACTCTGCACCGGCAGAATCTGCAGTCAGATTCAGTGCAATACCACGGCCTACGTCACCTGTGCCCTCAACCTGCCAGATGATCTCACCGGTTGCAGCATCATGTACTTCTGCCACATAGTGATGCTCATGTACCTGGAATACCTCCAGACCTTCACGCTCCGGAATCAGATCGCCAGCCTGCATACAGTCCCCGTGGCCCAGGCCTGTGCTCCACTTAACGGTGCCATTATCATCAAAGCAAACAGAACCATAGAGGATCTCATCCTTGCCATCGCTGTCCACATCCATCGGAATAAGGCTGTGATTGCCCTGGTTGAAGGCCGGGTCAGATGAATTGGTTCCGGTGTCATAGCTCCAGCGCTTTACAAGCTTGCCGTTTTCTACATCATATGCTGTAACAGCAGTCTTTGCATAGTAGCCGCGGCCAAAGACAACGGAAGGTGTTGTACCGTCCAGATAGGCCACTGTTGCCAGCATTCTGTCGCAGCGGTTGCCCCATGTATCGCCCCAGTCGCCGACATTGCCGCGGGCCGGCTCAAAGTTGATGGTGTCCTTCGCCTGGCCTGTCAGGCCATCAAACAGCGTCAGATACTCATTGCCCTTGATGATTCTTCCGTCTGTACCACGGTTATCTACACTGCCGTCTCCGATTACAGTACCCTGGCCGTCCACTGTGCCGTCCGCTGTCTTGCAGATCATCTCAGCCTGGCCGTCGCCATCAAAGTCATATACCATAAACTGCGTATAATGCGCACCGGCACGGATATTCTTGCCAAGATCCACTCTCCACAGACGAGTGCCGTCCAGTCTGTAGCAGTCAATAAACACGCTGCCGGAATAGCCCTCGTTTGCATTATCCTTGGAGTTGGACGGATCCCATTTTACGAAAATTTCATACTGTCCGTCACCGTCTACATCACCCACAGAGCAGTCATTGGGCGTATAGCTGCATGTAGTACCATCCGGCATAGTCTGATCCGCAGGCTTTTCTACGCTGAATTCCATGTAACCGCCGGACTGACCGCTGTTCTTTGTACCCAGAATGATTGCCGGCTGTGCGAATTCCGCCATGATTCCGTCCATGAATGTATCGATGGTGAAGGAGTCCGCTGCGGTCGCACCATCAACAAAGTAGTTGGTGGGATCGTCCTTACCGATTTCTGCTACAAATTCACCATTCTTATAGAGCTTGAAGGTCGTATTTTCAGGATCGGTAGCCAGAGATCTCCAGGACACCAGCATACCATTACCGGAAACAACGGCACAAACACCTCTGTTCAGATACTCCATCTGCTTTCCTGTGCCGACTGTACCATAATTCGGGCCGGGCAGCTCGGACGGAGTGGCTGTGATCGCCGGGATCGATGTCGCTGCGGATTCAGCCTCCTCTGTCTTTGTAACCGTAATATGATCAATATTCGGAGCACCGTCTGCTGTCAGAGAACGTGCAGTCAGAATATTCAGGCCCTTCTTCAGCTTGACATTTACTGTAACCGTCTGCCATGCAGTCCATGCACCCGTGGACGGAAAGGCTGTGCTGTAGCCTGTGATTTCTCCGTCCATATAAAACAGCACATCACGTGTGGAGGCATTTGCATTTGCATAACGGACAGTCAGTGCGTATATGCCATCCTCCTCTGCCATAATATTCCAGGATGCAAAAACATCCTTTTCATTATACATATTCAGATAGGCGTCACTCTCAAAGCCTTCGTTGCTGGTTTCAATATAAGCACCTGTGCATTCCGCCTTAGAGCCTGTATATCTTCTTGCCACATCAACGGCCTGCTTCTTCAGATCAGCCTTTCCTATCAGGTACTTCTGCATTACAACTGCATCGGCCAGTGTAAAATCTTCATCCCCATTTACGTTTGCAGCATACTTCTGCTTCTGTGTCCCGGAATTGTCTGCGAGAAGCTGTCTGTACAGAACCATGTCAAATACATTCACCTGGCCGTCGTCATTCAGGTCGCCTGCACGAAATACTTCACCGGTAACCGTGCTTTCAGTTTCCGAAAGACCATCTGTACCATATCTAACAGGAATCAGCTCCCAATGCTGGCAGCTTACACCATTGGTGATCCACTGCTGCACATTTGCACCTGCTGAGGTCTCAGCATTGATTACCTCAACAGCCTTTGCACACTGAGAGCTTTTGGTTACAATGCGATAGCTGCCGTCCTCATTGCCAAGGAAACGATACAGCTGTGCATCGGTCTCCGCGGTTTCTGCAATGCAGATATTTTCCGCATTATCAGCTGAACCCACATTCAGACGATATTCTGTTCCATCGCCCAGCATGGAATAAATGGAATGGTAGCCATCGGCCTCTGCAACGACCTTCCACACGTTGCTGGCCATCGCAGAATCTGCGCCCCACTGCTGAACGTTTGTTCCATCCGCTGCGGTGCCGCCTTCGACATCCAGATAGATGCCGCTGTTTACGTTGCGAATGAGATAGGTTCCTTCCGGAACAGACGGCGCATCAGCCGCACTTGCAATGCTTCCCTGATAGACCAGCGGAAGCGTGGACAGCATCATAACAGCTGCCAGGACTGCCTTTACTCTTTTCATGATAATTCCTCTCCCTAAATAGAACTTGCCGTTGAATGTGCATGACTCACAAGTCATATGCTACCTTTTTCTTTTTTCCGTTGTAGCAAATGCACAATTTCTCTAATCCTACATTGTAATAATATCACATTATACGCTAAAATACAATTGCAGATAAGACCGTATTTGTTGCATTTTTCATCATTTCATATACTGAAGCATAATCATCCAAGCCCCGGACAGCCCTTTCTGAAAAAGCGGATTCAACGCAATTCCGGTATATTTTACAGATTTACCTCATCCGGTACCGTCAGTCAGATGATGAAAAAAATAATTGCACATAAAGGGATTTTGTGGTATGATATATCATAGAAAGAATAAGGGACACCTGGCCCATCCGGCCGGAAAGGAACTCAACTATGAAAACAATCAAGCCGCTCATAGGACTGATCAGCATGGGACTGATCTGTATACATTCATCATCCATTGCATACGCAGAAAGCGATCTTCCAAAGGGACAGCTTCTTTGTCACAGCTATTCCTCCTACACAGCCATGGACAGTAAAATTCATTACTATGATCTGAACACCGGAGAAATTTTTAACATCACCTCCTCAGTTTTTGTAAACGAGATGAATGCGGATTTCGGAAGTCACCCATATGATATTGTATTTATGGCCATTGACCCGGCCGCAGACGAATGGGACATCTATCGATATAACACGATCAGCCGCCGCTTTACCAATCTGACACGAAACAGCGGATATCGGAACGAAGACCCGAAATTTTCTCCGGACGGAAGAAGCATCCTGTTCAAAAGAGGGTACTGGAGTCAGGAGGCAGATCGTTTCATTTATGACCTGGCCGAAATGGATCTTTTGACAGGTGAGATCCGCATGCTGACGGATGATGTACAGGAGCAGGCCATGCCAGTCTATTCACCGGATGGCGAATCTGTATATTACTCTGTCCACCTTGAAACCGGCGAAAGCGGAATTTACAGGATTTCCTGTACGGACCCGGCCTTCTCCCAGGAGTGTCTTTTTCATGAGTCCGGCCTTTCCGCCTATTATCCCATGACAGCCGGAGACGATCTGTATTTCACCAGATGGATCTCTGCTGATCTGCCGAATGACAGTATCGTGAAATATACAGATGGCCAGCTCCAGGCTCTGCCCTTTAACAACGAGGCCTTCAATTGCTCAGACCCATTCCCTCTTGCAGATGGTACGATGTTCTACAGCAGTACGAAGAATGGATCCTATGATTTATACTATTATAATAGAGATGCTTCTGTAGAGCTGACTCCGCTCAGCACCGGACTAAACGAACTAGGGACATCCTTCTATTCCAGGGATGAAGCCAGAACACTCATCCAGAATACAGCCGATTTCCTTGTAGAAAAAACACCATCGGAACGCAACATGGACGCAAACGGAGACGGTTCGGTCAATGTTTTTGATCTTGTCTATTTCAAGCAGCTTATATCCTGAGAAAAGCAAACAAGCGGTCACATCGTGCATGCGATGCGGCCGCTTGTCCTTTTAACACATATTACATAGATCGTGGAAATACTCTCCTGCAAATTGCAGCTTGGTGGGATTGAACTGCTCATCATCTGAATAGATGTAATAGCAGCAATCCCGGTGTGACAGAACAATACACATTCCCCGTCCCTTGTAATCATACTCTGTCTGAACGGATTCCCGTGATACATGGGGAAATCGGAACGTCTGTCCGCAGATCGTAAGAAGAAATTCTTTTTCCGTGCAGGAGAGCGTGCCTTTTCCCAGAGGAATAAAGCCCTTTGCATTGGGAAGAGCTTCCACATACACCGAAAATTCCGGAAAATATGTACCTGCGTCAATTTCAGCGTGCACATTCTGCCGCTGCCATTCATACCAATCCGGGATGTGGACATTTCCGGATGCGCTGTAAAGCTGTCCGTTTTCTTCCAGCGTCCATTCAGAACGGCACCGTTTGCAGCACAGAATAATTCCATTCGTTTCCATGCAAAACTCCGCTTTACAGGTTCTGCACTGATACAGAGCCTTATGCAGTCCTTCTGCACGTTTTTCTTCTGGAATCAGAATCCCTTTCTGCTTCTGCCAATCATATTCATCATATTGCAGCTTTTCCTCGATCCTCTTCTGAATCTCCTTTTCATCCGCATGGCAAAGCTCCTCCGCTGTATAAATACATTCCAGCCTGGCTTGTATGGGAACCTTACGGGTATGCCTTTCATCCCAAAAGGGGTTGGCAAGATAACATCCATGCACAGATAAAATCACCAGAGGCACGCCCATGCGCCTGGCCAGTCGTCCCAGATTCTTCGGAAGCAGAGCCGTTGTGCCCACATTGGAATGACGGGATTCCGGATAGATAACGACCGGATGTCCTTTTTTCAGCGCATACCGGACATTACAGATAACAGAAGCCTCCGGCACGTACCGCCGCTTTCCGATACAGCCGATCGCACGGTACAACCGCTCCCCATAGGCTGCAAAGCCCTCCATATCGGATACATAATTGACACGATTCGGAAACAGCGCAAGTGGAGCTATGCGATAATCCGACTCTCCCTGATGCATGGCCAATACAAGATAGGGCGGTTTGATTTTCTTCATATTCACCCGCTCGATCTTCAGCCTGAACCGACGCATTTGCAGCCAGGACAAGCCCCAGATGATCGGCATCAGATACCATCTTTGTGCACAGGGCTTTCTTCTCATATCAAACGGCGTCCTGTCTCCCTTCCGATTGACTTTCACTGCCATTCCCCCTTCCAATTTATACTGTTATTATACCACATCCTTCCCGATTCGGCAATGAAAAAAACTTCATCCCGCAAAACGGCCTTTATTAGAATGAATTCTTGCAAAAGCAAGACCCTCAGGAAAATCTACTCTGCAAAGCGGCTGATTCCATCAAATCCGTGATCAAGCGGGCCGCTTCCGCGGCCAAGATCAAGCATAGCGGCCAACGCCCCGGAAATGTACGCCTTCGCCCGCTTCACAGAAGCTTTTAAATCATATCCCTTCGCAAGATTGGATGCAATCGCACTGGAAAGCGTACAGCCTGTTCCATGGGTGTTGGGGTTGTCGATACGCACTCCGCTGAACCATGTCGCTTCTCCTTCCGCAAAAAGCAGATCATCCGCATCATTTACATTATGACCGCCCTTGAGCAATACGGCACAACCGTATGTGTCACTGATGTACCGGGCTGATGCAATCATATCCTCTTTGCTTTTAATTATGATTCCTGAAATTACCTCTGCTTCGGGAATATTCGGCGTTGCAGCAACGGCCAGAGGCAGAAGCTTTTTTGTCAGTACCGTAACGGCCTTTTCCGAAATAAGCCGTGCTCCGCTTGTAGCGATCATAACAGGATCCACAACGATTTTTTTGGCATTATAAAAAGCAAGTCTGTCTGCAATCACCTCAATCAGTTTTTCATTTGCAGTCATACCGATTTTCACCGCATCAGGGAAAATATCCATGAACACAGCATCCAGCTGCTGCTTCAGAAATTCGGGAGAAATCTCGTAAATCGCTGTTACTCCAAGCGTATTTTGCGCCGTAAGTGCAGTGATTACGCTCATTCCGTATACGCCGTTTGCAAGCATCGTTTTCAGGTCCGCCTGAATCCCTGCACCGCCGCTTGAATCGCTTCCTGCAATCGTGAGGACCGTTTTAATATTTTCGCAGCGCATCAAAGGCCTCCTTCAGCTCCTTTGCAGCCATACACGGATCATCCGCTTTCATAATTGCTGAAACAACACAAATTCCATCAATTCCGCTGCCTCTCAGGATCTGGATATTCTCCTTGTTCAGACCACCGATCGCATTGACCTTTATGGGTCTTGCTTTCACAATTTCCTTAAGCGTGTCAACCGAAGTCCGTACCGTCTTCACCTTCGTTGTCGTCGGATAAATAGCGCCTACTCCAAGATAGTCCGCACCCTGTTCATAGGCCTCAATCGCCTGCGCCACCGTTTTTGCAGTTGCTCCAATTATCTTCTCTTCGCCCATAAGCTTCCGTGCCATTGAAACAGGCATATCCGACTGTCCCACATGCACACCCTCTGCATGGACACAAAGAGCAACATCGACCCTGTCATCAATGATCAGAGGGATTCCGTACCGCTGTGTAATTTCGTGTACCTTTTCAGCAAGAGCAAGATATTCCCTCGTTGTTCTGTCCTTTTCACGAAGCTGAACAAGCGTCACACCGCCCTTGCAGGCCGCTTCAACACGGCGCAGAAATTCCTCCTCGGAATATCCTGTACTGTCGGTAATAAAGTACAATGTTGTATCGAAGCTTTTCATAATACACCTCACATATAAATATAGTCATTAAGAACGGGCTGTAATCCTTCTGCGGCAATGTCCTTATACATCGCATCAAGGCTTCGTCCATCGTTTATCTCAAACTGCTCGTCCCCCTCCGGGCCGCTTTGCTCCTGGCCTGTGTATTTGCTTTCGTGATCTCCTATACCCGTAGAAACTCCTGCGGATACCTTTGTTGCAGCAATTTTTACTATACCGTTGCGGAAGCTTTCACTCTCCCTTGACGACACCGTGATCCCGACATACGGAAGAAAAATTCTGTACGCACAGATAATCTGGCAAAGCTGTGTTTCATGTACATCAAGGGGATTGATTTTATCGTTATGGATAATCGGGCGCAGTCTCGGACAGGACAGGGACATTTCCGCATGAGGATATTTCCGCTGTAAAAAATAAACATGGAGCGCACTGGCCAAAGCATCCCTGCGAAAATCGGACAAGCCCAGCAGGGCTGAAAAAGCCACGCCTCTCATTCCTCCCATCAGCGCACGCTCCTGTGCTTCAAAGCGATATGGGTAAACACGCTTGGGTCCCAGCAGGTGAAGCTCGGAATAGCGGCTGCTGTCGTAGGTCTCCTGAAAAACCGTAACATAATCTGCACCGCATTCGTGAAGATAGCGGTATTCCTCAACATTCACGGGGTAGATCTCCAGTCCGACCATACGGAAATATTTTCTGGCCAGCCTGCAGGCCTCTCCGATATACTCCACACTGCTCTGTACACGGCTTTCTCCCGTAAGAATCAGAATTTCCTCCATTCCGCTTTCGGAAATGATTCTCATCTCACGCTCAATCTGCTCTGTATTCAGCTTCATCCGGCTGATGTCGTTATAGCAGTTGAACCCACAGTAAACGCAGTAATTCTCACAATAGTTGGCGATATAAAGGGGCGTGAAAAGATAGACGGTATTGCCGAAATGCCTGCTGGTTTCAAGCCTGGCCCGCTCCGCCATCTGCTCCAGGAATGGCTCGGCCGCAGGTGATAAGAGCGCTTTGAAGTCCTCAATTGAACAGGTTTCATGCTCCAGCGCCGCACGGACATCCTTTGCAGTATAATGTGTATAATTATAACAATCCATCTCCGTCAGAACCCTGTCCATTATATCGGATCGAATCTGCTCCATACCCTCCATATACTCCATATGGTTTGTACGGATTGCAGGATCTGTTTCAAGGCGGTGCTTTTTTTCAAGCGCCGCAGGTGAAAGGTGCTCACCGTCTACAAAAAATCTGTTATCCAATTTTTCACCTCCGACTTAATCACGCAGGAAGCCTGTCAGCGGATCGGATGCAGAAGCCCCTCTCATAAGTACACGTCCCATCCCCGAAAGATAGGCCTTTCGTCCGGCCTCAATCGCCTGACGGAACGCTGCGGCCATAAGAGGCAGATCCCCAGCCGTAGCCAGAGCCGTATTCGCCATAATGGCCGCTGCACCCATTTCCATGGCCTCGCAGGCCTGTGACGGTCTACCGATACCTGCATCCACAATTATCGGCAGGTCAATTTCGTCAACAAGTATCTGAATAAACTCCTTTGCAGCAAGACCCTTGTTTGAGCCGATCGGTGCTGCAAGAGGCATTACTGCTGCCGCTCCTGCATTGACCAAATCTCTCGCAGCATACAAATCCGGATACATATACGGCAGTACAACAAAGCCCTCTCTCGCAAGAATCTCCGTAGCCCTGATCGTTTCATTGTTGTCTGGCAGAAGATATTTCGTGTCGCGCATAATTTCAATTTTCACAAAATCACCGCAGCCGATCTCTCTTGCAAGTCTTGCAATACGGACGGCCTCTTCTGCGGTTCTTGCGCCCGAAGTGTTAGGCAGAAGCGTTACATCCTTCGGAATATAATCGAGAATATTTTCCTTTTCCTTTGTGTTTGCACGGCGCACGGCAAGGGTGATGATCTCTGCGCCTGCATCACGGACAGCCGCTTTGATAAGGTTCAGCGAATACTTCCCCGAACCGAGAATAAATCGCGAATGGAACGCGTGACCGCCTAAAATAAGCTTATCGTTATTCATAATGAATCCTTTCTACACCTCAAATTTCCCTGCTATGATACGCAGAACAGCGTTGGCCTGATGAGCGGCGCAAAGCATTACCCTCGGCGCAAAAAGCGTGCCATCCGCTTGAACATCACTTTCACCGTCACCGCATAGGTATATCCTTTGACCCAGCTTTCTTGTTCGGATCTTATTGCTTGTATGAAGGCCCGACATTCCCGAAGCCGCAACGATATATTTTTCAGGGTAATTCTCCGCAGTACCGTTGACAAGCATGGCCTTACACTCCGCATTGTCGAAGCATTCACATATAATTTCATAATCGCCTAAAAGCGAAAGATTGTCTTCCGTCAGCTTTACCGTATTGATCATCACCTTGCAATAAGGCGTGATCTCCGCAAGATTCTGCTTCATAGCCTCGGTTTTGTACAGGCCAAGCTGAGAAGCTTTATATTGCTGACGGTTAAGATTTGAAATATCCACCCTGTCAAAATCAATAAGATACAGCGTTCCCACACCAGCCCTCGCAAGAGCCATGGCCACGTTTGAGCCAAGACCGCCGAGACCGCAGATTGCCACAGAAGCCTGTGAAAAGCGCTCCTGCAAGTCCGCACTGTGCCGCTGTTCAAGCGCTCTGAACCAGTCCTCTCTTGTCATATCAGCCGCCTCCTACAAAGCTTACAACTTCTACGCTGTCGCCGTCCTGCAAAATCGTGGTATCATAGCTTGATTTCGGGACAATGCCGCCGTTTCTTTCAACTGCTACACGCTTCTTATCGTATCCGCTTTCCGCAAGGTATTCCGCAATGGTCTTCCCTTGGGCATTTTCAACACCTGCTCCGTTTACAGTAATCATTTCCTCACCTCACAAAATGTCGATATATTCGCCCTCAAGCGCCTTGTTCATACTCCTTACTGCGCAGAATTTTCCGCACATGGAGCAGCTTTCCTCAATCTCCGGCTTTCTATCTTCACGAATTTTCTTTGCCGTTTCAGGATCAATGGCGCATTCCCACTGTTTATCCCAGTCAAAGGTTCTTCGTGCATCAGCCATTGCATCGTCAATATCTCTTGCATGAGGAATATGCTTTGCAATGTCGGCCGCATGTGCTGCAATTTTTGAAGCAACGATCCCCTGCTTCACATCCTCTATATTTGGCAGTGCAAGGTGCTCCGCAGGTGTTACATAACAAAGGAAGGCCGCACCCGAAGCCGCTGCAACAGCGCCGCCGATTGCAGAAGTAATATGGTCATACCCAGGAGCAATATCTGTAACAAGCGGACCTAAAACATAGAACGGAGCTCCCATACAGATCGTCTGTTGAAGCTTCATATTCGCTTCAATCTGATCGAGCGGCATATGTCCCGGCCCCTCAATCATAACCTGTACATCCTTGGCCCAGGCCCTTTTTGTCAGCTCACCAAGACGAACCAGTTCCTCGATCTGACAAACATCGCCTGCATCTGCAAGACAGCCCGGGCGGCTGGCATCGCCAAGAGAAATTGTAACATCATACGCACGGCAGATATCCAGAATTTCATCGTAGTATTCGTAAAAAGGATTTTCGCTGCCTGTCATGCTCATCCATGCAAATACCATCGAGCCGCCTCTTGAAACAATGTTCATCTTTCGCTTGTGCTTTTTGATCTGCTCAATGGTTTTTCGAGTTATACCGCAGTGCAGTGTAACAAAATCAACACCATCCTCAGCGTGCAGACGTACCATGTCAATGAAATCCTTTGCAGTAAGATCCGCAAGCTCACGCTGATAATGAATGACGCTGTCGTAAACAGGCACTGTACCTATCATTGCAGGGCATTCCGCAACAAGCTTCTGTCTGAAAGGCTGTGTATCACCGTGAGAAGACAGATCCATAATGGCCTCTGCACCCATATTCACCGCCGCCATAACCTTTTCCATTTCAATGCGGTAATCCTTGCAATCTCTTGAAACACCGAGATTTACGTTGATTTTTGTCCTCAGCATAGAGCCTACTCCGTTTGGCTCTATGCACCTGTGAAGTTTATTGGCGCAGATCACGACCTGTCCCTTGGCCACAAGCTCACGAATCTCCTCAGGCGTACGGTATTCCTTTTTCGCAACAGCCTCCATTTCCTTTGTGACAATTCCTTTTCTTGCCGCTTCCATTTGTGTTTTGTACATTATTTTCCTCCATAATATTATTTTTAACAGAAAAGGCAAAAAGCGGGAAGCCGCCAATCTGGTAACTTCCCGCAAAAATACATATGTATCAGGCATCCCTACGTTGGCATTATCCAAATCAGGTTATCGGTCGAAGGTCGCACCTTCCTCTCAGCCTGTAATACAAGCTCCCGTCTGTTAAATTGTATTTATATTATACAACGTTTTCTCCTGAATTGCAAGCACTTTTTGCATACGATCCAGATTACAGATTCGTTCCCCATCACATATCGACCTTCACTTGCAATTACCGCTGATAATGCAGTTTATAACAAAAAGAAAGACTGCACAGCTCATTGCTGCGCAGTCTTTCCGTCCATGTGATAAAACATCTTTATCACATGCTCACTGAGGAATGCTTTTTTTCAGGGAGAAGATATGATTTCGCTGTTAAGCATGATCGTGCAGTAAGGATTTCATTGTGGCCAGATCAAAGACATTCAGTGTATTGTCTGTGCACACATCACCAGCCGAAACATCGGTCAGAGAACCCATGCGGAGCAGATACTTCTGCATGGCCACAATATCCAGCATACTCAGAGCACCGTCTGCATTTACATCGCCAATAACAGCGGCCGGACTTGTAGTAGTTGTAGTGGTAGTGGTAGTAGTTGTTGTTGTAACTGAAGTAGTTGTCGTTACAACGGATGTTTCCTTGACAAGAAGTGCATAGTTTACACATCCTGATGACTGACCATTACCGCCAATGGTAACCAATTCCCCAGTCTTAAAGGTTTTCTGGTATGGAACAAAGGTAACCTGGTTAGAACCAATAATATCAAGGGTCGCTTTTTCCCAGCTGCTCAACCAGGATGGAGTTGTTGTAACTCGGGAATCCAGAGCAACATAAACTGTAATGTCAGCACCAGCTTCAAAGGTGATAACCTTTTCGTCTGTCAATCCCTTGGAATCACAGGCTGTCAGAATGGTTTCTGCACCTTGCAGTTCACTTGAGAGCGTTGCATAAGTCACCTGCTCACGATCTGCAAATATAAGCGAACCAACTGCAGCTCCATCTGAGATCTTCCAGTCAGACGGGCTGAGCGTATCATAAACCAGCAGATTTTTAATCAACCTACCGTTAATCGGAATCGATTCCTTGCTGAATACAAAGTGGTTTATATTGAACAGATAGCTTTCACCGCCCACAAACTTCAGATACAGACTATGTGTCCCGGTTATCGTTCCCACATTGCATGAGACATCTATATACTCCTGCCAGTTGCCTGTACCGGTAACAGCGCATGTGGCCACGGGCGTATCGCTTAGCTTATCCAGATACAGCTCGATCGTTCCGCCCTCGCCGGCACTTGCAATTCTTGCTGTAAAGCTACGTGCACCGTCCTCAAAGTCAACCTTGCGGAACATTATATAGTCACCATTTTCGATATAGCCGATATTCTGGCCGCCCTCTGTGCAGTCCTCTGCAACGACACCGGACTGGCTGGTGAAGCTTTCGGCCTCGATGGTTTCAAATGCAGAGATAGCCGGAACATTCGCGGTCTCCGGAGAAGGCGTTACAACACCCGGAGGGAATGCATCTACGGTCAGGTCATTGATATAGTACTCGATATTGGTGTAGCCTTCTCCGCAGTAGTCTCCGTTTGTATCAGACGGATCATTGGGATCAAGGCCGCGGAGCAGCTCCCATTCATCGTCCATACCATCGTTATCATTGTCCGTGATGGTCTTTTCAAGAACCGGATCGGGGTAGTCATAGGTTACACCACACGCAATATTGTACTTATCCAAATCTGTAACAGATGAATCATACGCTGCTGTGCCGCTGCACGAACCTGTACCATTCTTGGTTTCTTCTGCACACTGTTGATCGATGGCTGTTCTCTGTGTGGGAGAAATACCATTGCCTGCATAGCTGATAACATGCTCGTAGGAGGCCTCTGCACTTTCTGCATCGTGAACGGTTGAAACATCCTCGCCGTTTGTTAGGATCTGGAAAGGAGTGTCTACTCTGGTTGTATCCTCAGTCTTACCGCTCTTATAAGTCATAGCAGACCAGTTATTGTTTGTATCATTCCTTACAGAATTATCTTTATTCAGAATTCTGTTACCGGACAGATACACCTTGAAGTTATCGCTGTTGGATACCTGCGCATAATGATAACCGCTGGTGGTAGAATTACCAGCCTTGAGGGTATTGTTCACGTAGTTGATATGACCGATCGTACCATAGGTCGTCTGATAGCCCCAGTCATAGATGATGTTGTTGGTGAAGTCAGCCGCATTCTGATCCGGCACCTTACCTCGGAAGTTTCTGGAGACATTGTGAATGATCAGATTATGGTCATAGGAAACATTGGAGCGTCCCAGCATGATACCAAAGCCATGAACACCCTTGGCATGACCGCCCCATGAGTTTGCAGGGCCGATAACCGTATACTGACAGGTATAGTTATCATTCTTAGAGTAAAGACCCCACTGCTCATCCGAGGCCCATCCGATGGAACAGTGATCCACGATCGAATTGGAGCCGCCTGCACCGCCCAGTGCATCATTACCAGAGCTGGTGGCCTTATCCGGACCGGGACGGGAGCTGATGAACCGGACAATACAGTTTGTTCCGCCCAGTCCCAGCTTATAGTTCTTCAGTGTGATGCCAGAGCCGCCCGGAGCGGTCTGTCCGGCAATCGTAATATTATCCTTGACAACAACGTTGCTTGTAAGCTCGATCGTACCGCTTACATCGAATACAACGATTCGGTTCGGCTGACTTACCGCATCACGGAAGGAGCCGGCACCGCTGTCATTGAGGTTGGTAACATGTACTACCTCACCGCCGCGTCCGCCGGTGGCGTATTTACCGCCGCCGACAGCACCTGGGAATGCAACAATATTGTCAGCCGCCTGTGTTTCCATAGGCTCGGCCACGATACCGGATGTCATCAGCAGCGCTGAGCTGATGAGCACTCCAAGACCTCTTTTTATTTTTTTCAGCATTCAAAACACCGCCTTTTCTTACGCAAGACCAAGGAGCTTCTTCTGAAGTGCCACTGCATCTGCAATTGTGATCTTACCATCTTCATTTGCATCGGCATTCAGAATAGCCGCATCGCTCAGCTCAGTCTCACCGCCGATATAAGACTTCAGCAGGGCCAGGTCGAATATATTGATCTTATTGTCACAGGTTACATCATAGATCACTGCCTCCGGAAGAACAACCTCCTGCTGCTTTGTGGCCAGTACCGTATAGAATACACAGCCGGATGAACCGCCGTTCTGACCGAGTGTAATGGTCTCACCCTTAGCCAGATCGATCGAATACAGCGTGAAGTTTACATCCTTGCTGTTTACAATACTCATGCCGGTTTCATTCCACGTGCTCATCCAGGAAGGAACACCATACTGTGTAATCGTTCTTGAATCAAGACCAACATAAAGTGTAATGTCATCGCCTGCTGTAACTGTTGCAACATCTGTTGTGAGATTCTTTGCATCACAAGGTGTAATTACATATTCGGCTCCAATAAGCTGGTCAGGAATCGTTGCGAAGGTTACAAGCTTTTCGCCTGTACGGTCTCCGAATACCTGATCATCCTTTTCAAGACTTGTATCGATAGACCAGTACTTATAGAGCGCTGCATCATTCGGCTGAAGCTCCTGGATCAGACTGCCGCTGATGGGATCCAGCATGATCTTCAGAATCCACTTCTGAGAATCTGTACCATCGCATACCCACTGAACAACCTTTGTTCCCTCATCATGAGAACCGCCGGCTACGCCCAGACAGCTCTGATCCTCTGTTACCTTTGTACAGATGGTATAGGAACCATCTCCATTGTCCACCAGCTTAAAGAGCTGTGCATCATGAGCGGTATCTGTCCAGATGCCCATTTCTACGCCATTGTCTGTCTGTGCGCTGGGAACATCCAGAAGATAGCTCTTTCCATCGCCCACTTCAGAATAAATTCTGTAATAGCCGTCGCCTGCATCCTCAAATGTCCAGCCGTCTGCACCGGTTGTACCCTGTACGATCTTGGCACCATTTTCAGCAGCTGCATTCTGAACCTCAAGCTGAAGACCGCTGCCTACATTGGTAATGCTGTATTTGTAAGCGGTATCGATTACAGCGCCTTCCTTGCCGGTAATCGGAGCTTCACCGATATTTATATCATCGCCTGCAAGCTCATTGAGGAACATTTCAACGTTTGTATAACCATCCGGAGACATGCTGTTGATGCAGCCGTCCGATGCATCATTCGGATCAAGACCATGCTCGGTTTCCCATGTATTGGGCATGCCGTCCCGGTCCGTATCATTTGCAGAGCTGCATACGCCGTTTGTGCTGTGCTCGAAATTAGACTTGCTCGGATAGCCGCCTGCATCGTTCTGGCTGTCGATGATACCCTTCAGACCAGCCTTGGAACCTGTATGTGTATAGGAGCCGTTTGTAACTTCCTTGATATAACGGGAGTCGATGTAATCCCAGCCTGTATCATTCAGCGCATTGGCACCAGCAGCCTTGATAACACTCTGATAGGCCTCCTCTGCGCTCTGTGTTTCTACATACGGCTCAAAGAACTGAGTATTGCTTCTTACATCGTTTACAGTTGCGCCGCCCTTGCCGCCGCAGACAGCCTTGCCGACAGCCCATGCATCGTCAGAAGCCTTCAGCGCATACGAACCGTCTGTCTTTACCATTACATTGCCGGATACATAGCCCATCTGCATGTCATCCACGGAAAGCTCATTGCCGTCAATGGAGAAGATATGCATATTGGTGTTGCTGACTGAGCCAGCCTTATAATAGTTATTTACAAAGTTTACTCGTCTTGCACCGCCGTCGGTTGTACGATCACGCCAGTTGTAAACGACGTTGTTACGAATATCCAGCTGACCGCCGTAAACCTTGGAGCTGGCTTCCATAGCACCGGCCAGAGACCAGTTACGGCCCGTACAGTCAATCAGCAGGTTATGGTGGAAGCTGCCGATGTTACCGCCGATGGAGGCTGCAAAGGAGTGCGGTTCTGTCTGTGTTCTGTCATCTGCATTGTAGTGAACAGACTCATTCAGAGACTCACCAATGATATTCCACTGGAATGTGATATTGGCAGCCTGTCTGGAGCTGAAGCCCTCGTCCGTCGCCCAGGAAATAGAGCAGTGGTCTACAATCGAATTGTTACAGCTGCCCAGACCCATACCGCCTGTAGACTTGCCGTTCATATCGCCGACACGTACATGAACATTTCGGATGATAACATCGGAAGAACCCATTGCGCCGAAATCGTAATTGATCAGAGTAATACCATCACCAGGAGCTGTCTGACCTGCCACATATACATTGCCGCAGTCCTCCGGAATGCAGAGCGTACTCTGAAGCTCGATCACACCGCCGACATCAAAAACGACGATTCTCGGAACGCCCTTCTTATCCTCTGTGGCCCACTGTGAATCACACAAAGCCCAACGGAGAGAGCCTTCACCGCTGTCATTCAGATTGGTTACATGTACAACCTGACCGCCCTGACCGCCTCTTGCATAACGTCCGTAGCCCTCTGCTGTGGGGAATGCAAGTCTTGTTACATTAAAGGAGTTTACAGAGCCCTTGATCACATTGCCGCTGCCATCAATAGTATCTACTCTCCAGTAATACGTATTTACTGACTGATAGCTTTCGTCCAGCGCATAGGTAGTACCAGTTTGATTGCCCTTAAACTCAGAAGAGCTTGTAGTTGCATTGAACACACTGTTATAGCTTGTGCCGATATAGACATCATGACTCTTTGCGCCATTGCCAGCCTGCCATGAAAGACCACTTGCGGCCTCATGATGTGCATCCTGATCAACGGGTGAAACATGATTTACACCCTTGATCGGATCGCCGCCGTCCAGCTCAAACGCATTCAGCCATGCACTGCCGCTTGCGCTTGAAATTTCAATGGTAGCAGATGTACCGCTGAATGTGGCATAACCGATACCGGCATCCTCCGCGTCCTTTACAGCATTCGGGCACTCGATACCCGTCATCGCTGTAGAACCGTTTACCTTCAGCGTAATAGCACCGGTACTGCCGTTTGCGTTCGTATTGCTGTGATAGGTCTTGATCGAATGGGTACCCGAAGAAAGACCTGAAATTGTAAGTGTAAGCGTACCGCCGTTGTCTGTATCAACGGTTACGCCATCCATGGTGAGAAACGGGTGCGTCATATTCTGCTGCTGAAGATTCTTGTTGTTTTCCGTTCTCAGATCGCCGCCGTTTGCAGTGAGCTTGAACGAGATTCCATTGATGGTTGTACTTGCAGTATCATCAATGATCCAGTTCTTAGCATTTCTCGCATGAGAAACTTTTCTGCCGTCATTCTTGTTGATATCAACAAGAAGTCTCGAACCGGTATCTGCTGCGGATACAACGTTCTCCTCACTGGCAATATTACTCAGTCCGCCCATACCAGCCAGACCGATGGTAAAAGCGGTCAGCCAGGCCAGGCCTTTTTTGAATTTTGATAACATAGCACAAATCCTCCCTAATCTGTATGCATTTTTGTTTACTGCACGTATATCTCTCGCATTTTACACGGAGATATTTCTTTCTATCTTTTATTATATCATGCTGTTGCACAGTTTTCAATTGCAAGTTGAATCATTTTTGTTGCATTTTTCATCATAAAAGGGGAAAACCTCAGGATTGTTGCGCATCCTGAGGCAATTTGAGTGTTGACGTTTTACTTACTTAAACCATCCTGTAATTAGTATACTCCTTTTGCAGGGGAAAGTCAATGACAAATTATGCAGTTTTTATTGCATTTTGAATCATTGGCATGTAAAAATAAGATACTTTGCACAAGTGAAAAGCAGCCCCGGCCATGCACCCCGGGACTGCTCTCTTATACTATTACTATATATAATACTAACGCAATCATATTCTTCTAAAATTGATCCGTACGGCACCGGCTGTCCAGCTGCACCATTTCACGCAGCGCATCCATCCGGGCGTCCAGCTCTGCACTGAGCTGCGCACAGCATTGAAGCTCCCTTGCCATCTCGTCTGTGAATTCTGTATCCTTCTTGTACCGGAGCTGATGCTCCAGGCTGGCCCAGAAATCCATGGCAATGGTCCTCAGCTGAATTTCCACCTTCATAATCCTCTTTTCATGGGCCAGAAAGATGGGAACATTTACGATCAGATGCAAGCTGCGATAGCCATTGGGCTTGGGATTTTCAATATAATCCTTTCGGGAAATAAGTATGACATCATCCTGCTTCAGCAAGGCCTCAGCCAACATATAGACGTCATCCGGAAAGGAACAAATCACTCTTACACCTGCAACATCATTCAGATGCTCCTCGATGGCCTCGATCGTAAAGGGCTGCCCCTTCTTTTTCAGCTTCTCCTTCATACTGGACAGCTGCTTGAGACGGCTCTTAATGCCGCTGATGGGATTCCGGTCATACTGAAGGGAAAACTCCTCATTGAGGACATTGAATTTCGTTGCCACCTCCATAATGGCACAGCGGTAGTAGGCCATGAGCTTCTGGAACTGATGCAGTCGGGAATCGGTCTCATCACTGGCTTCCCGTTCAAAGCATGCCTCAATATCCGAGCTTTCCAGAAGTGTATCCTTAAATGTGTTTTTCTTAAACATAATCCGTACCTCATATTTTTACACGACAGGGCTGCTGTCCAATTCATACAGCAGCCCCTGTTTTACGTTATCACAAGTATAGCACACATTCCACCTTCTGTCAAGCTGTGCGGAAATCCCCTCTTTACAAGGCCAGAAAAATATGTTATAATGACTGAATCACAAAACAGGAAAGGATGTGTGTGCCCATGAACCGCAGTATTCTCAGCCGGATTCTGCCCCTGCTCCTGACAATTGCATGCGCTGTGGCTATTTTTATGTTCTCCCGTCAGAGCGGTATGGACTCCATACGGATCAGCAATGGCCTTCTCCGGCGGCTGCTGGCCTTCTGGCGGGATGTGCCCCTGACGGAAATCACCAACGCTGAACTGAGAAGATACTCCCGTCTGATACGGAAAATGGCTCACTTTATCATCTATTTTGCATTGGGCTTCTGCTCCTATTGGAGTGCATACTCACTGCTCAGCCGCTTCCGGAAAACAGCAGCCTTTTCCTTCTGTGTGCTGTATGCCGCATCCGATGAGCTGCATCAGCGCTATTCCATCGGACGTACCGGAAAAATACAGGATGTTTTCATTGATAGTACAGGCGCATTCCTGGGAATCCTTTTAAGCAGCACGATCGCCAGCCTGATTCAGAGGATCAGAGGCCGTACCGCTTAAACCAACCTTCAGCCATATTCTGGCCGCTTTACAATATCAGCCTGTGATGGTATAATGTAAAGGATGAAGCTGCTGTGCTTCACAGTCAAACCCAATCAAGGAGAATCAAATATGCAGTATCTCATAACCTTTCTGGAGGGGATCATCTCCTTCATATCCCCGTGCATGCTGCCCATGCTGCCCGTCTACATTTCCTATTTTGCCGGAAACGCTGATAAAAAGCAGCATACCTTCAGCCGGGCTGCTGCTTTTGTACTCGGCTTTACAGTGGTTTTCAGCCTGCTGGGACTTTTTGCCGGAACACTGGGAGCCTTTCTCACAGAATACAAAACCGCCGTCAATATCGTATGCGGCCTGCTTGTCATTGCCTTTGGCCTGAGCTATCTGAATGTTTTCCAAATCCCCTTCTTCAAGGGCATCCAGGGAAGCCATGAAATCAACAGCATTTTTTCAGCCTTCCTCTTTGGCGTGATCTACTCCGTCAGCCTGACTCCCTGTGTGGGTGCATTCCTTGGATCAGCCCTGATGATGGCCTCCGCTTCAGGCACTGCATTGCAGGGCGTACTGCTGCTGGTGACCTATTCTCTGGGACTGGGCGTGCCCTTCCTCCTTTCAGCTATCCTGATTGAAAAGCTGAACACCGCTTTTCTGTTTATCAAGAAGCATTATAAAATCATCAATCTCATCAGCGGAATATTCCTGATTGTAACGGGCCTGGCCATCGCTCTGGGCTGGATGAACCGGCTGATGGCATTCTTTTCATGAGGTGCATGATATGAAAAATACAAAATATCTCATTCTTCTGCTGGGATTTGCACTGTTGCTTGTGGCTGCGATCATTGGCTACAATGCCCTTTCCAAACAATATAAGGCACAAACGCCTTCTGAAAAAGCTTCTTCCGAAGGATCGGAGTCCAACGAGGAGGAGCAGACGGCTGCACCGGATTTCACCGTACTGGACAGAGACGGCCATGAGGTTCAGCTCTCTGAATACTTCGGCAAGCCCGTTGTTATTAATTTCTGGGCGACCTGGTGCGGCCCGTGCAAGTCCGAGCTTCCGGCCTTTGATAATCTCTATCAGGAATACGGTGATGAGATCCATTTTCTGATGGTAAATCTGACCGACGGGAGCCGTGAAACCATCGAAGGTGTCGAGGCCTATCTCAGCGAGACCGGCTATACCTTCCCGGTTTATTTTGACACGGAGTACATTGCGTCCTACACCTATGGGGCCTACTCCATTCCCCTGTCGGTTTTCATTGACAGCGGCGGCAATATCGTTCAATCCCATGTGGGTGCTATGGATGAGGATACACTCCGGGCCTATATTGACCTGATTGTGGAATAAAAAGCGCTGCGATCTATCTTTTGTATCAGCGTGTATGTAAGGTAATACATTCCAATAAGATATATTTTTTCTCTTTCGGGTGACGAATCGTCACCCGATTTTTACTGTACCTCCTTAAACGAATGAAATGCCCTGCACTGCGGGGCGTCTTAAAGCTTAAGCCCGAAAAAATTCTTTTTTGCATTCTCGTTCAGAATATCGCTCCTTCTTCCATGTAAACGTTTTGCGTGTGCTATATTAACGCAAAAATAACATACAATTTACAAAAAACGTGTGGTAAATCACAGGATTTGCGTGTATAATAAATAATGAGACAGCATATCTGCTTGCTGTATTTGAATTTGCAGAAAACGGAGGTTTAAACTATGCCGAATCATTCCTGCTACGATAACCGTGAGCTTTCATGGCTGAAATTCAATCATCGTGTTCTCGAAGAAGCACAGGATGAACGTGTGCCCCTTTGTGAGCAGCTGTCCTTCCTCTCCATCTTTCAGAGCAATCTGGATGAATTTTACATGGTTCGTGTCGGTTCTCTTTTCGATTCCCCGGCCGAAGCCAGAGAAAATAAAACATATATGACCAGCCAGGAACAGCTCGATGCCATTTTCCAGGAATCCAGAAAGCTGCTCCACGAAAAGGATCAGACCTACAAGGCTCTCTGCGCAAAGCTCCGGGAGCACAGCGTAGAAATCGTAGATTTCCATTCCATTTCCGAAAGCGAAGCGTCCTATCTGGAACGTTACTTCAAAGCCGAGGTCGAGCCGCTGCTCTCTCCTCAGATCGTCGGAAAAAAACAGCCCTTCCCCTTCCTTCACAACAAGGCCATCTACGCTGTTGTGGTTCTGGAGAAAAAGGGCAGCGAAAAGCTGGGTATCGTCCCCTGTACAAGCACGGTCATCCCTGAGCTGATCCCTCTTCCCGGCGATGGCCGCCGCTTCATTCTTTCCGAGGAGCTGATCCTCCACTTTATGCCGGATATCTTCTCACGGCATACCATCAAGAGCAAGACACTCATCCGGATCATCCGCAGTGCAGACATCGATACAGATGAAAATAAAATCGGCGAGGAGGAGGACTTCCGCAAGGTAATGGAAAAGCTCATCCGGAAGCGCAGCCGTCTTCAGCCGGTAAAGATGGAATTCTCACGGCTTATGGATCCGGCCGTAATCTCCCGTCTCTGCGAATATCTGAAGCTGGATGAGTCGCAGGTATTCCACTCCGAAGCGCCTCTGAAGCTGTCCTTCCTCTCCAAGGTACGGGATATGCTGCGCCACGATAAGAGCCTTTTCTTCCAGAGAAGAGTTCCGCAGAAGCCGGCAGATATTGAACCGGGCATTTCTATGATGGAACAGATCGAACAGAAAGATCGTCTGCTGTCCTTCCCCTATGAAAGCATGAAGCCCTTCCTGAAGCTGCTCCGTGAAGCCAGCACCAGCCCGGATGTAGTTTCCATCAAGATGACGCTGTATCGTGTAGCTACCAACAGCAAGGTCGTGGAAGCTCTGATCGAAGCTGCCGAGAATGGTAAGGATGTTGTCGTTCTGGTGGAGCTGCGTGCACGATTTGACGAGGAAAATAACATCGAGTGGTCAAGACGTCTGGAGGATGCCGGATGCCGGATCATCTATGGTCTCGATCAGATGAAGGTGCACTCCAAGCTGTGCCTGATCACCAGAAAGGCCGACAATGAGATTTCCTATATTACGCAGATCGGCACAGGCAACTATAATGAGAAAACATCTGAAATTTATACGGATATGTCCCTCATGACAGCTGATCAGGAGATCGGTCAGGAGGCCAGCCAGGTGTTCAACGCTCTTTGCATGGGACAGACCGTAAACGAGACAAAGCATCTTCTGGTTGCACCCAACTGCCTTCAGAATAAGCTCCTGGAAATGATGGACGAAGAAATCGCCAAGGCTAAAGCTGGAAAACCGGCCTATATCGGCGTGAAGGTGAATTCCCTGACGGACAAGAAGCTGATCAAAAAGCTGGTCGAGGCCTCCACGGCCGGTGTTCAGATCGAAATGATCATCCGGGGAATCTCCTGTCTGATTGCCGGTGTTCCCGGTGAAACAGAAAACATCACCATCCGAAGCATTGTAGGACGCTTTCTGGAGCATCATAGAATCTATATCTTCGGTCGCGAGCATGAAGCACGGGTATTTATTTCCTCAGCTGATTTCATGACACGAAACACCATTCGCCGTGTGGAAATTGGCATTCCTGTGAGAAATGCGGAAATCAGACAGCGGATTCTGGCCATGTTCCATCTGATGATGCAGGATAACGTAAAGGCCCGAATTCAGCAGCCAGATGGCACCTATCAGCGTGCAGCGGTATCCGGACGTGAGATCAACGCTCAGGAATACCTCTATGAGGAAGCCTATCAGAATGCACCGAAAGATGCATAAAACGATAAAACCTGCGTTTCTCAAAGAGACGCAGGTTTTCTTGGCTCTATACTAAAAGTTGGGGAAAGCCAATAGAGCCTACAGAAAAAAAGCAAAAAAGTAGAGCATATTCGGGTAAAATCTGTTAAAATGGAATTGAAAAGAAACCATAACAGATAGGAGAACCAAATATGCTCTACACTC
>JAFUQX010000033.1 GCA_017472145.1 Ruminococcus sp.
CGGAGGGGATTGCAAAGTGTGAAAAAAGTTTGAGGTTACGCACTTTTTTCAATCCCCTCAGTCGTCACTTCGTGCCGACAGCTCCCCTTACTAAGGGGAGCCTTGTGCGGAAAATTCGACTTTTTCTACAGCCTGAAAGGGGGCTTGCCAAAGCCCCTTTTTCTGATAGAGGAGGAAAAAAGGTGCAGATACAGAAACTTGCAGAAAGAATTCATGAGAATATGGCACAGCGCATTGTAGGAAAGGACGCGGTCATCGACCGGGTGCTGATCGCAGTTCTGTGCGGAGGACATGTGCTGCTGGATGATCTGCCGGGTACAGGCAAGACGACACTTGCCAAGGCACTGGCGGCCTCTCTGGACGGAGAATACCGCCGGGTACAGTTTACCCCCGACCTGCTGCCTACGGATATTACCGGCGTGAATATTTATGATCAGAAGGAGCAGTGCTTCGTGTTTCGGAAGGGGGCGGTCTTTACCAATGTGCTTCTTGCAGATGAGATCAACCGTGCAGCGCCCCGTACGCAGTCGGCGCTGCTGGAGTGCATGGAGGAGCAGCAGGTGACGGTGGACGGTGTGACTTATCCGCTTTCTGCGCCGTTTTTTGTCATTGCCACCCAGAATCCCATTGAAATGCAGGGGACATTCCCTCTGCCGGAGGCCCAGATCGATCGTTTCCTGTTCTGTCTGAGAATGGGCTATCCGGAGCGGCGACAGGAGCAGGAGATGCTGAGCCGTGCTCTTGCGGGTGTAGCTGCACTCAGCAGCGTGGCCACCTGTGAGGAGCTTCTGAAGGCGCAGGAGGAGCTGAAGTCGGTTCGCATTGCAGAAGCCATAAAGGAATATCTGCTGGATATCGTGCAGGCTACACGGGACAGTGCACAGATAAAGGCCGGCGTCAGTCCCAGAGGACTTCTGGCTCTGGCAGATGCGGCCAGAGGATATGCGGCCATTCATGGACGGGACTATGTAACCCCGGATGATATAAAGGCCATTGCTGCCGATGTCATTGCACACCGTCTTGTGCTGAAGGGCGCATCCTATGGCGACCGTCTGGAGGAAAAGCGCCGGCTCACCATGGAGCTTATGGAGCAGGTTTCCGTACCGAAGGATCAGCTATGGAACTGCTGATTCTGGTTTTGATTATTGCGGCAGCGGTGATTGCCGAGCAGTCCCTTTATGCCCGTCTGGGTGCGGAAAAGGTTCGTTACCGGTGCGGCTTCTCTGCGGAAACCCTGACCGAGGGTGAGGAGACCGAGCTTGTGGAAATTGTGGAAAACCGGAAGCTCCTGCCCATACCATGGCTGAAGGCGGAGCTGACGATCCCGAAATTTATAAGACCCACAGGCGGCGAAAGCGTGGTCACCGGAAAGGACCGTTTTGTCACAGGCTTTTTCATGGTGAAAAGCTACAGCGGGATCCGACGGGTACGCCGGGTGAAGACGCTTAGGAGAGGTGTTTATTCCATAATTGCTGCACGCGTACAGACATCGGATATTCTGGGCGGTGTGCGGATCTCCCTTTCGGCATCGGACACGGGCAGGACGCTGACTGTACTGCCCCGGAGTGCACAGACTCAGTCCGTTCTGCCGGAGCGTCTGCGCCGGAGAACCGGAGAACAGCTGGTTCGCAGCAGTCTGGTGACCGATCCCTTTTTCACCGCCGGTGTGCGGGCCTATGAGCCGGGCGATCCTATGGGACGGATTCACTGGAAGGCCACGGCCCATATGCAGGAGCTGATGGTGCGGCAGGAGGAAAAGACGGCACGGCGGTGTCTCCTTGTACTTTTGAATGTTCAGACTGCTTCGGAGTACCAGGGCGTGCGTACCATCGATGAAGCACTGGCAGAGCATACCATCCGGCTGTGTGTGCAGCTTCTGGAGGAGGCTTGTCGGGAGGAATATACGGTGGTTCTGTGCAGCAATGGTCTTGCACCGGACGGGGAGATGCTCTATATGGAGGAAATGGGCGGAGACTCTGCACTAGAGCGGCAGCTCTATGCGCTTGCGGAGCTGTCTGTATCGGAGCAGAAGCCCTTCCGGACACTGCTGCGGCAGTATCGTATCGTTTCCCCGGATATGTCTGCCGTTCTGCTCACGCCCTATACAGATGATGCGGCAGCGGAATGGAAAGCACAGAATCCGGAAGCGGCTGTGATCGTGTCGGCCTATGGAACGGATGAGATGGGTCTTGCAGACGCTGTGATTCCGGAGCCGGAAAGGGGGCGTGAGGTATGCGAGTGATTCAGCGGACGCTCCTGCATTTTGCAGCCTTTGCAGCTCTGGGACTGAGTCTTTATCCCATTCTGGCCATGGTGTTTCACTATATGGGGCAGTCTCCGGGCCGGCTCTGGCTGGCGGAAGGGTTTCTGCTTCTGGTCAGCCTTATAGCTCTGATCCATGCCATTCTCATCCGACGGAAGTACCGCAAAAAGCCTGCTTTGGTAAATACATCCTTCTTTGTGATGGGAATTTTGCTTGGAGCGGCTGGATTTATGCTGACACCCCTTCCGGGCGGCTTTATGGGCGTGCTTTCTGCACTGGCCGTATTCGGTGTCTATCAGGCCGGAGCAAGGCTTTTCTTCGTAGAATATGACGTGCTCACTCATACATATGTATACACCGGTGTATGTATGGCCTTTATCCTGCCTTCAGTGATCATCTGGATCGGCGATCATCAGGCCTCCTTTCTGTGGCAGATGATCTTGTTTCTGGCGGTCAGCGGTGTCTTTGCCATTGCCCGGAATTTCAGCGGAATGGATGTGGCCCTGCAAAGTCAGGGCGCAGAGGACGAGCAGCTTCCCAAAGGGCTTCTCCGGTATAACCGGCTTCTGTTGTGCGGCCTTGGGGTGATCGTTCTGCTGCTGGTGCTGCTGCGCTCCTTCATCGGGGATATGCTCTGGACACTGGTGAAAACGGCAGTGCATTTCATCGGAAAAGCCCTGTACTGGTTTGCCGGACTTTTCATCGGAAAGGAGCAGGAATCCGGCGTCGATCCTGCGGATGAACCAGAAATTTTGCAGCAGACCGCAGTTCAGCAGAATGAATGGGTGACCCTGATCTGCACCCTTGCGCTGGCGGCGCTTGTGACCTTTCTCCTGGTGCGGTATCGACGGAAAATCCTGGAGGGGCTTACAGGATTCATCCGCACGCTCCAGGACTGGGTGATGCATCTGTTCGGGCGCAGCTATGAGCAACCAAGGCATCTGGAATCCGGCGGCTATACGGACTATATCATGGATTTATCTGTACAGGAAACGGATTGGCCGGATGAGCCGCTGCGCAGGAGATTTCACTATGGAAAACAATACCGGAAATTCCGCCGTATGGAAAGGAGCGCAGAAAAGTACCGCCTGGGCTACGGTCTGCTGCTCTATCGTCTGAGCAGCAGCGGTATGGAGGTAAGACCCTCCCTCAGTCCCCGGGAAATTCTGAAAAGTCTTCCGGAGCAGGAAGCACGCACTTCTCTATGGGAGCTGGCAACAAGCGGCTATGAGCGTGTGCGGTACAGGGAGGAAAGCCCTTCAGAGGAGGCCTTTTCTGCCCTGGAGCAGCTTCTTTCGGAAAAATTATAAAATATTGGTATAAAACAACACCTCCGGCGCAAAATAGAGTCGGAGGTGTTTGATTTGAATCAAGAAACAAACAAAACGAAAAAAGTACGCATGAGGAGCTTCTACACAGCCCTGCTGATCAGCCTTGCTATGATTGGTGCAGCCTGTGCCTATGCTTTTCAGGCCACCACAGTGACCCTGGAGGATAACCTGGAATCCTTACAGGAGGATCTCTCCTCCCAGGCGGAAACGGAAGCCACCGATTTTACAGAGGATTCCTACAAGGCCTACATGCAGCCGGAGGAGGAATCCTACGATGCAGTTGTGGGCGTAAAAACGGACGTTCCCAAGGAGACAGAGCCGGCGGAGACTTCCGAAATGACTGCTGCGGAGACGGAGCAGCAGGGTGAATTTGCCCATGTGCTGGTGAAGCCGCTGGAGGGAGAGGTCGTTCAGCCCTTCAGCAATGGAGAGCTTGTGAAGTCGGAAACCACCGGTACATGGCAGACCCACAACGGCGCCGATATTGCCGGTGAGGAGGGGGCTTCTGTCAGGGCCATTGACAATGGAACGGTAGTGGATGTGACCAAGGATGCTCTATGGGGTATTTGCGTGACGGTGGATCATGGCAATGGCGTAGTGAGCCGGTACTGCGGCCTGAGTGCCAGTCTTGCTGTGAAGAACGGAGATACAGTGGAGAGCGGACAGACTCTCGGTACGATCGGCAACACAGCGGATATGGAGAGCAAGCAGGATTCTCATCTGCATTTTGAGGTGCTGAAGAACGATATTTATGTGGATCCCATTGCCTATCTGAGCGAATAGAAAAAGGGCTGCTGCAAGTGATTTTGCAGCAGCCCTCAGACTGTCGAAAAACCTTTGAAAGCCTCCCCTTAATAAGGGGAGGTGGTACGCCGAAGGCGTGACGGAGGGGATTGTAAGGCATGAGAAAACTTACGGTTTTGCGTACTTTTTCAATCCCCTCAGTCGTCACTTCGTGCCGACAGCTCCCCTTGCTAAGGGGAGCCTTGTGCGGAAAATCTGACTTTTTC